>NZ_JAFNME010000015.1 GCF_017368815.1 Comamonas denitrificans
CCCGCAACGACCACCAGCGCGACCGCGACCGCATCGTGCACAGCAGCGCTTTTCGCCGCCTGGTCTATAAAACCCAGGTGTTCGTAAACCATGAGGGCGACCTGTTTCGCACGCGCCTGACGCACTCGCTGGAAGTGGCGCAGATGGGCCGCAGCATTGCCCGCCCCCTGGGACTGAATGAAGACTTGGTCGAAGCCATCTGCCTGGCACACGACCTGGGCCACACCCCGTTTGGCCACGCTGGACAAGATGCTTTGAACGAATGCATGCACGACTGGGGCGGTTTTGAGCACAACCTGCAAAGCCTGCGCGTGGTCGATCGGCTGGAAGAGCGCTACCCCGACTTTGACGGCCTGAACCTCACCTTTGAAACCCGCGAAGGCGTACTCAAACACTGCTCGGCCACCAACGCGCACTTGCTGGAGCAGCAAGAGCCTGGGGGCGTGGCCCAGCGTTTTCTTCTCAAGCAACAACCCTCGCTGGAGGCCCAATTGGCCAACCTGGCCGATGCCATCGCCTACAACGCCCACGATGTGGACGATGGCGTGCGCTCGGGCCTCATCACGCTGGAGCAGCTGCAAAGCATCCCGTTGTTTGCCGGGCATTACCAGCAGGTACTGCACGACCACCCCCATTTGCAGGCTGCGGACCAAAGCCGCCGTTTGCTCTACGAAAGCATTCGCCGCATGCTCTCGGCGCAGGTTTACGATGTCATCGCCACCACCCAGGCCAACATTGCCGCCGCAGGCGTGGCCAGCGTGCAGGATGTGCGCCAATCGGGCCAGCGGCTGGTGGCCTTCAGCCCTTCCATGCACTACAACAGCCAAGCGCTGAAAACGTTTTTGCTGCACCACCTGTACCGCCACCCCCAGGTCATGCAGACCATGACAGCGGCGCAGCAAGTGGTGCGCGAGCTGTTCGCCCACTACCTGGAACATCCCCAGACCATGAAGCCACGCTTTGCCCAGCGTGCCCAACAGGCCGCAGCCGCCCAAGACACCGCCGCCCGCGCCCGGGCCGTGGCCGACTTTGTCGCCGGCATGACCGACCGCTACGCCGCCAGCGAACACCAGCGCCTAACCGGGCAACGCCTGTTGGCCTGACAATACCGCCTTTGCACCCCCCTTTGCGTTGGAGAAGCCCCACCCATGAACACCCCCACCCCTGGCCCCGAAACACTGTCCTACCCGGAAGACATCGTCATCGCCGACACCGTGCGCTGGCTGGAAAAGGCGGTGATCGGCCTGAACCTGTGCCCCTTTGCCAAAGGTGTACACACCAAGGGGCAGATTCACTACGCCGTCAGCCAAGCCCAGGATGCCGAAGGGGTGGTGCTGGACTTGCACCGCGAGCTCGAAGCCCTGGCCGAATCCAACCCCGACAAGCGCGACACCACCTTGCTGATCCTGCCGCAGGCGTTTGAAGACTTCTTAGATTTCAACGACTTCCTCGCCGTTGCCGATGCCATGGTGGACGAGCTGGAGCTGGGCGGCATCCTGCAGGTGGCCTCTTTTCACCCGCGCTTTCAGTTTGAGGGCACCGAGGTGGACGACGTGACCAACTGCACCAACCGCGCCCCCTACCCCACGCTGCACCTGCTGCGTGAAGACAGCATCGACAAAGCCGTGGAAGCCTACCCTGAGGCCGAAATGATCTACGAGCGCAACATGCAAACCCTGGAAGACATGGGCCTGGAGGCCTGGCTTGATCTTGACCTGAGCCCGCGCTGCCCCATCACCGGCCGCACCCTGAACACTCCGCATGAAGAAAAATAAACCTGCCAAACCGGCCGCTCCCGCGCAACAGGATGTGGCCGCCCAGCTTGGCCTGCGGCCCGGTCAAAGCCTGGAACTGCTCAAGGCGCTGCACATCCTCACCCGCGAGGGCAAGCTCAACCAAGACTCGCGGCGCAAGCTCAAGCAGGTCTATCACCTGTACCAGTTCATTGCGCCCCTCTTGGAAGAACTCAGCGCCAACGACCACCCCGTCACCCTGGCCGACCACGGCGCGGGCAAGTCCTACCTGGGCTTCATCCTGTACGACCTGTTCTTCAAACCCCTGGGCCGGGGCAGCATCTACGGCATCGAAACCCGCGCCCCACTGGTGCAGGCCTCACAGCAACTGGCGGCCGACCTGGGCTTTGACCGGATGCAGTTTCTGAACATGTCCGTGGCCGACTCCACGCAGGCCGACTTCATGCCCGCGCAGTTCGACATCGTCACTGCCCTGCACGCCTGCGACACCGCCACGGACGATGCCATTGCCTTCGGCCTGGAAAAACACGCCCAGGCCCTGGTGCTGGTGCCCTGTTGCCAAGCCGAGCTGGCGGCTGCCATGCGCCAAAACAAAGCCCTGCACCTGGCGCGCACCCCGCTGGCCGAACTGTGGCGCCACCCCATCCACACGCGCGAAATTGGCAGCCACCTGACCAACGTGCTGCGCTGCCTGTACCTGGAAGCTTGCGGCTACCAAGTGACGGTGACCGAGCTGGTGGGCTGGGAGCACAGCATGAAAAACGAGCTCATCATCGCCCGCTACACCGGCCAGAAAAAACGCAGCAGCGCCCAGCGCCTGCGCGAGCTGTTGGAGCAATTTGGTCTGCAAGCAGCGTTGGCGCACCGCTATCCCTTGTCCGGGGTAGCAGCTCCATAAACCATGCCCGCATGGCCCGGCCTTAGCGGCCTTGGGGGCGCAGGCCAGTCGGTGCTAACTTATTGCCAGTGCTGCCCTCGGCCCCTGCCCAGCCCCCGATAATCGGCGCATGACTTCCACACCCGCGCACAGCGCCCAAGACTTCAGCGCTCTGGCGCTCAGCCCGGCCACTTTGGCCAATTTGCAGCAACTGGGCTATCTGCACATGACCCCCATCCAAGCCGCCAGCTTGCCCCTGGCCTTGCAGGGCCACGACCTGATTGCCCAAGCCAGCACCGGCAGCGGCAAGACGGCCGCCTTTGGCCTGGCACTGCTGGCGCGCCTGAACCCGCGCTGCTTTGGCGTGCAAGCGCTGGTGCTGTGCCCCACGCGCGAGCTGGCCGACCAAGTCAGCGCAGAGATTCGCCGCCTGGCACGCGTCAGCGACAACGTCAAAGTCGTCACCCTGTGCGGCGGCGTGCCGCTGCGCGGGCAGGCGCAAAGCCTCTCACACGGCGCGCACATCGTTGTCGGCACACCGGGGCGCGTGATGGACCACTTGGAGCGCTCGACCCTGGCGCTCGACCAGCTCAACACCTTGGTGCTGGACGAGGCCGACCGGATGCTGGACATGGGCTTTTTTAACGACATCGCCACCGTGGCGCGCCAGTGCCCGCCAAACCGCCAAACGCTGCTGTTCTCGGCCACCTACCCGGACGGCATCGCCAAGCTCAGCCAGCAGTTCATGCAGCACCCGCAGCAAATCACCGTCCAGGCCCAGCACAGCGCCGACAAGATTGAGCAGCGTTGGTACGAGATTCAAAACAGCGAGCGCCTGCACACCGTCGGCCTGCTGCTGGAGCACTTTCGCCCTGAGTCGTCGATTGCCTTTTGCAACACCAAACAGCAGTGCCGCGACCTGGTGGCTGTGCTGCAAGCGCGGGGCGTAAGCGCACTGGCGTTGTTTGGCGAGCTGGAGCAGCGCGAGCGCGACCAAGTGCTGGTGCAGTTTGCCAACCGCAGTTGCTCGGTGCTGGTGGCCACCGATGTGGCGGCGCGCGGGCTGGACATTGCCGACCTGGCCGCCGTCATCAACGTCGATGTCACGCCCGACCCAGAAGTGCACATCCACCGCATTGGCCGCACCGGCCGGGGCGACGCGCAAGGGCTGGCGCTCAACTTGGTCAGCCTGGACGAGATGGGCAGCGTCGGCAAAATTGAAGTGCTGCAAGGGCGCGAATCGCAGTGGAGCCAAGTCAGCGAGCTGACCCCCACCGGCCACGGCCCCCTGGTGCCGCCGATGGCGACCATTCAAATCATTGGCGGGCGCAAAGAGAAAATCCGCGCCGGCGACGTGCTGGGCGCGCTGACCGGCGACATGGGCTATGTGCGCGAGCAGGTCGGCAAAATCAACGTGAATGACTTCTCAACCTACGTCGCCGTCGAGCGTGCCATTGCGCCGCAAGTGGTGCAGCGCCTGAACGCCGGTCGCGTCAAAGGCAAAAGCGTCAAAGCCCGCTTGGTGACCGACGACCCCATAGATTAAAAAGGTGCGCTCCCTGGCGCACCAATAACAAAGGCCGCTTGCGCGGCCTTTGTCGTTTTGGCAGAGGACAGGCCCCGGCAGTACCAGAGCCTGACTGCAGCGGCAATTACATGCCCATGCCGCCCATGCCACCCATACCGCCCATGTCGGGCATGGCAGGGGCTGCGTCAGCCTTGGGGGCTTCAGCGACCATGCACTCGGTGGTCAGCAGCAGCGAAGCAACCGAAGCGGCGTTTTGCAGCGCGGTGCGGGTCACCTTGGTGGGGTCCAAAATGCCCATTTCCAGCATGTCGCCGTAGGTGTCGTTGGCCGCGTTGAAGCCGTAGTTGCCCTGGCCTTCCAGCACCTTGTTCACAACCACCGAAGGCTCGCCACCGGCGTTGGCCACGATTTCGCGCAGGGGCGCTTCAATGGCTTTGAGCACCAGCTGGATACCAGCGTCTTGCTCGGCATGGCCGGTCACCAGGCTGCCCACGGCTTGCTTGGCACGCAGCAGGGCCACACCGCCGCCAGCGACGATGCCTTCTTCCACAGCAGCGCGGGTGGCGTGCAGAGCATCTTCCACGCGGGCTTTCTTCTCTTTCATCTCGACCTCAGTGGCAGCGCCCACCTTGATCACGGCCACGCCGCCAGCCAGCTTGGCCACGCGCTCTTGCAGCTTCTCGCGGTCGTAGTCGCTGGTGGCTTCTTCGATCTGGATGCGGATTTGCTTGACGCGCGCTTCGATTTCTTCGGCCTTGCCAGCACCGTCGATGATGGTGGTGTTTTCTTTGCCGATTTCCACGCGGGCAGCTTGGCCCAGGTCTTCCAGGGTCACTTTTTCCAGCGACAGGCCCACTTCTTCAGCGATGACCTTGCCACCGGTCAGGATGGCGATGTCTTCCAGCATGGCTTTGCGACGGTCGCCAAAGCCCGGAGCCTTGACAGCCACCACTTTCAGGATGCCGCGGATGGTGTTCACCACCAGGGTGGCCAGGGCTTCGCCTTCCACGTCTTCGGCCACGATCAGCAGGGGGCGGCCGGCCTTGGCCACGGCTTCCAGCGTGGGCAGCAGGTCGCGGATGTTGCTGATTTTCTTGTCAAACAACAGCACGAAGGGGTTGTCCAGGATGGCGGACTGCTTCTCGGGGTTGTTGATGAAGTAGGGCGACAGGTAGCCACGGTCAAACTGCATGCCTTCCACGACATCCAGTTCGTTTTGCAGCGATTTGCCTTCTTCCACGGTGATCACGCCTTCTTTGCCCACTTTGTCCATGGCTTCGGCAATGATGGTGCCCACCGACTCGTCCGAGTTGGCCGAGATGGAGCCCACTTGGGCGATCTCTTTGCTGGTGGTGGTGGCTTTGGATTGCTTTTTCAGCTCTTCCACCAGGGCAATCACGGCCTTGTCGATGCCGCGCTTCAGGTCCATGGGGTTCAGGCCAGCGGCCACGTACTTGATGCCTTCGCGCACGATGGCCTGGGCCAGCACGGTGGCGGTGGTGGTGCCGTCACCGGCGATGTCGTTGGTCTTGGAAGCAACTTCCTTGACCAGCTGCGCACCCATGTTCTGCAGCTTGTCTTTCAGCTCAATTTCTTTGGCGACCGACACACCGTCTTTGGTCACGGTGGGGGCACCGAACGAGCGCTCCAGCACCACGTTGCGGCCTTTGGGGCCCAGGGTCACTTTCACAGCGTTGGCCAGAATGTTCACGCCTTCGACCATACGGGTGCGGGCATCAGTACCGAAAACTACGTCTTTTGCTGCCATGTTTGGCTCCTAAATATCAGTGAAATACCTTGTTGGCGCTTTATACATAAGCGCTAACAGCTATTAATTTATTCGAGTAATGAAAGCTTACTTCTCGACGACGGCAAACAGGTCGTCTTCTTTCATGACCAACAGCTCTTCGCCGTTCATCTTCACGGTTTGGCCGCTGTATTTGCCGAACAGCACGCGGTCGCCCACCTTCACGTTCAGGGGCGAGACCACGCCTTGGTCGTTCTTCTTGCCAGGGCCCACCGCCAGCACTTCACCTTGATCGGGCTTTTCGGCGGCGTTGTCGGGCAGGACGATGCCAGAAGCGGTCTTGGTTTCGTTTTCCAGGCGCTTGACGATCACGCGATCGTGCAGGGGACGCAGGTTCATAAGAGAACTCCTCAAATAATGCTTAACAGAACAAAAAAGTATCGACTCCGGGGTCGATGCTGCTGTACTTGGGGATGGTTTGTTAGCACTCAACCCCAACGAGTGCTAATGATAAGGGCGAAAAATAGGGTTTCAAGAGCCCTGCAGCGGCAAGATTGCAGAGATTGCCCCTGCGGGTGATGGAAACCATCCTTTACACCGACCCAGCGCAACGCGCCCAGAGCAAAGCGCTGCTGGCCCAAAACCGCCAAGCCATTGAAGCGGCCTTGGCCGTGCTGGATGCCAAAATTCATTCCACGGAAGGCAAGGCCCTGCTGGCCGAACTCCTTCGGCTGCGCGTGCCCTATGTGCAGGCTTATAACGAAACGGCCGAGCTGGCCGATGCCGGTGACCAGGCCGCAGCCCTGGAATTGCTGACCCGCCAAACCCTGCCCGCCCTGGATGCACTGCGCGAGCCCATGGCCCAGCTCAATACCTTCCAGAAAAAAATGGCGCACGACAGCGGCCAGCAGGCCCTGCAGGACATTGCCCGCGCCCGCTGGTGGATGCTGGGCATTGGCTTGACGGCGATTGTGTTGGGCGCAGCCTTGGGCGTGGCTATGACCCGCTCCATCATCGTGCCGCTGCGCCAAGCAGTGCAGACGGCGCAAACCGTGGCCCAAGGCGATTTAAGCCAGACCATCACGGTGCAGGGCAAGGATGAAACGGCCGAGTTGCTCACCGCCTTGGCCGCCATGCACACCAGCTTGCGCAACATCGTCAGTGAGGTGCAGCGCGGCAGCCAATCGATTGCCTCGGCCACAGCGCAAATTGCCATGGGCAATGCCGATTTGTCCTCGCGCACCGAAGAGCAGGCCGCCTCGCTGGAAGAAACAGCCGCCTCCATGCACCAACTGGCCACCACCACGCGGCAAAACTTTGAGCATGGCGAGCTGGCCCACCAAGTCTCGAACGAGGCCTCGGAGGTGGCCGTGCGCGGAGGCCAAGTGGTCACGCAAATGGTGCAGACCATGGAGGCAATCAATGCCTCCTCGCGCCAAATTGCCGACATCATTGGCGTGATTGACGGCATTGCCTTTCAAACCAATATCTTGGCCCTGAATGCTGCGGTTGAAGCTGCGCGTGCCGGTGAAGCGGGGCGCGGCTTTGCCGTGGTGGCCAGCGAGGTGCGCCACCTGGCCCAGCGCTCGGCCGAGGCGGCCAAAGAGATCAAGGGCTTGATTGCCACCTCTGTGGGCAATGTCTCGGAAGGCGTAAAGCACGTGGAAACAGCGGGCTCCACCATGGATGAAATTGTGGTGAGCGTGCGCCGCGTCGCCGACATCATGGGCGAGATCACCACCGCCAGCAAAGAGCAAACCGATGGCATTGAGCAGATCAACCAAGCCGTCGAGCAAATGGACCAGGTCACGCAATCGAACGCCGCCTTGGTCGAGGAAGCGGCCGCTGCTGCGCAAGCATTAGAGCAGCAGGCGCAAGAGCTGCAACGAACTGTGGGCTTTTTTCATCTAGAACGCAGTAATAGCAACCGCCAAGCGCTCTCATTAAACGCATAAAAAGCGCATAAGCTGCCGGTGCCCCAGAACGCCGCCCTGCGGCGTTTACTTTTTCACCGCCACCACGCGCAAGGCGGTGCTCTCCTTGACCTCTTCCATCACCACATAACTGTTGGATTGGGCGGGCACCGGCATTTGCGCCAAGATGGTGCCCAGCAAGCGGCGGTATTCGTTCATGCCGCCCAAGCGGGCCTTTATCAGGTAGTCAAAACGCCCGGCAATCAAATGGCACTCTTGCACCTCGGGGATGTGCGCCAGGGCATCGCGCACTTTTTTAAAAATCTGCTCGGATTTTTCGGTCAGGGTAATTTCCACAAACACCAGCAACGACCGCCCCAGCGCCTGCGGATTGATGCGCGCGTAATAGCCTGTAATCACCCCCAGCTGCTCCAGCCGTTTCACCCGTTGGGAACAGGGAGAAGTGGAAAGGCCGACAGTTTCTCCCAGCTCGGTCATCGTCAAGCGCCCTTGCTGCTGCAGCAAGTCCAGAATGCGAAGATCTATGGTGTCCAATTCATACATTGCCGGTATTCACTCCAAAACCCATCATAAACAGAAATTATTTCTGCAATAAACCCTAAAAACAGAAAAATATAACCGACGATTTGGCTACAGTTGCAGCCGTTTTAATGTTACTGGAGACCTCCAAAATGAAAGTTGTCGTACTCGGCGCAGGCGTAGTCGGCGTAACCACCGCGTATTACCTGGCCCGTGCGGGGGCTGAAGTCACGGTCATTGACCGCAATGCCGGCCCGGCGCTGGACACCAGCTTTGCCAACGCAGGGCAAATTTCTTACGGCTATTCCACGCCTTGGGGGGCCCCGGGCATTCCGACCAAGGCCATCAAATGGATGTTTGAACAGCACGCGCCGCTGGCCATTCGCCTCGATGGCAGCGCGTTTCAATTGAGCTGGATGAGTGCCATGCTCTACAACTGCTCGCCCGAGCGCTACGCCATCAACAAAGAGCGCATGCTGCGCGTCTCCAACTACAGCCGCCAGTGCCTGGCGCAGCTGCGGGCGGACACCGGCATCCAGTTCGAAGGGCGCAGCGCCGGCACGCTGCAGCTGTTTCGCTCGCAAAAGCAGGTGGAGCAAGCCCAGCGTGACATGGAGGTGCTCAAAGAATGCGGCATCGCCTACGAGCTGCTGGACAAAGCCGGGGTCTGCCGCGCCGAACCCGCCCTGGCGCAATCGCCCGCCCCCATCGCCGGTGGCCTGCGCCTGCCCGAAGATGAAACGGGCGACTGCTTTTTGTTCACCAACGCCTTGGCCAAGCTGGCCGAAGGCCTGGGGGTGCAGTTTCGCTGGAACACCGAAATCGACCAGCTGACGCAAGGCCCCGATGGCCGCATCAGCGGCGTGCGCATCCACAACGCAGACGGCAGCGCGGCCGAAACCCTGCAGGCCGATCGCTATGTGCTGGCCCTGGGCAGCTTCTCGCGCCCGCTGCTGCAATCGACCGGGCTGGATTTGCCGATTTACCCGGTCAAGGGCTATTCGCTGACGATTCCCATCGTGAACGAAGCCCTGGCCCCGGTCTCCACCGTGCTGGACGAGACGTACAAAATCGCCGTCACCCGCTTTGACCAGCGCATCCGCGTCGGTGGCATGGCCGAGCTGGGCGGCTTTGACCGCCAGCTGCGCCCCCAGCGCCGTGCCACGCTGGAGATGGTGGTCGGCCAACTCTTCCCCGGCGGCGACCTGCCCAAGGCCGAGTTCTGGACGGGCCTGCGCCCCATGACCCCGGACAGCACCCCCATCATCGGCAAAACCCCGATTGCCAACCTCTACCTCAACACCGGCCACGGCACCCTGGGCTGGACCATGTCCTGCGGCAGCGGCAAGCTGGTGGCCGACATCGTGCTGGAGCGCGCCGCCGACATCAGCACCGAGGGGCTCTCGGTCGAACGCTATATGCGTGCAGGCAAAGTCTGCACCCGCGCTGCATGAGCCGCCCGGCCTGGGTCGAGATCGACCTTGCCGCCCTGCAAGCGAACTACGCCGCCGCCAAAAAAGCCCATGGCGGGCGGGTGTTTGCCGTGCTCAAAGCCAACGCCTACGGCCACGGTGCCCTGGCCTGTGCCCAGGCGCTGGCCACAGCCAGCCCCCCTGCCGATGCCTTTGCCGTGGCCTTTGTCGAAGAAGCCCTGCCGCTGCGCGCCGCCGGCATCACCCAGCCCATCCTGGTGCTGGAAGGGGCTTTTGCGGCCGACGATGTCCAGCTGGCCGCCCAGCACCAGCTGTGGCTGGTGGCCCACCAAGCGCAGCAACTGCAGCTGATCGAGCAGCATGCCGGGGCCCCGCTGCACATTTGGCTCAAAGTGGATAGCGGTATGCACCGCGTAGGCTTTGCACCGCACGACATTGCCGCCGCCCATGCCCGTTTGGCGGCGCTGCCCCAGGTGGAAAAGGTGAGCTTTCTCACCCACCTGGCCCGGGCCGATGAGCTGGACACCCCCGCGCCCACCGAGGCGCAATTGCACGCTTTTCACACCGCCACCGCCAATCTGGCCGGCTGGCGCAGCATCAGCAACTCGGCCGCCATCCTGGCCTGGCCCCAAGCGCACCAGGACTGGGGGCGCGCAGGCATCATGCTGTACGGTGCCGCGCCGTGCGCCAGCAGCACCGCGCTGCAACCGGTCATGGCGCTGAAAAGCCGCATTTTTGCCCAGCGCTGGCTGGAAGTGGGCGACAGCCTGGGCTATGGCGCTGCCTTCACCGCCACCCAGCGCACCCGCGTGGGCCTGGTGGCCATGGGCTACGCCGACGGCTACCCGCGCACCACGCCCAATGGCACGCCCGTGGCCATTGACGGCCACCTCAGCCGCACCATTGGCCGCGTCTCCATGGACATGATGACGGTGGACTTGACCGATCTACCGGGCGTTGGCCTGGGCGCAGAAGTGCAGCTGTGGGGCCCACAGGTGGACATCAACACCATCGCGGCTGCGAACAACACCATCGCCTACGAGCTGATGTGCCACATCCAGCGCGTCCCCAGGGTGTACCGGTAAGCCCTCTGCCCCCATAAAAAAGCCCTGCCGTTGTTGATGGCAGGGCTTTTCATTGAGACCGAAACTGGCTTTTTGCAACTTTCGGCAACTTTTAGTGGCTTTTTGCGGGTTTTAAAAACTTTTCGCCGCTTACGGCAGCACCGGCAGCGGCCCACCGCCAAACTGTGCAAAACAGGTACGCAGAATGTGAAAGTGGTCTTCAAAGAACTGCGGCTCCAGCTGCCACAGCTCTTGAAGCGGCACCCAATCGGCCGCCGCTGCATCGTCGCCGCCATTGACTTCGGGCAGGGTGTCGCCCGGCAGGTGCAGCACGTAAACGTGGGTAATGGTGCGCCCGCGCAGGCTGCGCTCGGGGTGGTCAAAAACGCGCACGCCTTGCAAGGCCGCTTGCCAGTCCTCGGCGCTCAGGGCCAGGCCGGTTTCTTCCTGCAGCTCGCGCTGGGCCGAGGCCTGCAGGGTATCGCTCTGCTCTAAAAAACCACCGGGCAGGGCCAGCAAGCCTTTGCCAGGGCTGTGACCGCGCTGCACCAGCAGCACATGCTTGGCGCACACCACCAGGGTATCCACGGTGACAAACACCGGCGCAAACGGGGCCCCCGCCCAGGCTGCGCGGTAGGCGGCCAGGGCCTGGGCTTCTTCGCGCACCGCAGCGTAGGCGGGGGTCTCGCGCCAGGTGGTCAGCGCTTGCAACACCGGCTCGGGCAGGGCGGCGGCCAAGGCGGCCTGCACCTGCTCGGCCGGCTGTTCGTCCAAATTCCACAGCAGCTCACGCAGCGGCGTGGCATCCACCGCGCCCTGGCGGGGCAGTTCAATGGCTTTCCACTTCGGGAAGTGGCGCAAATACGCACTGCTGGCATCTTTTTCGTGGCTGATCAGGCCCATGCTGACCCCCATGGGCGGCACCAAGGCTTCCACCCAGCGCTGCACTTCGGCCACCCACTGGGGCAGATCGTAGTAATCGCGGATGGGCACAAACTGCACCCGGCCCTTCATGCGGGTGGGCAGGCAGTCGTCGATCATCTTGCGCCGCTCTTCCCACACCCACGGGTTCTTGGGGCTGCGGGCCTGGTGGGCGCTGCCCAGCACCACAATGACCTGCTGGGCCACTTGCAGCGCCTGCTCCAGCAAGGCCAGGTGCCCATTGTGAAACGGTTGAAAGCGGCCAATTAGCACCGCAGTGTGCACTTGATACATCGTCAAACCCTGAAAATAAGAATAGCTTTCTCCGCTGGTTAAATAACAATTTCACCGTTTTTTAACCATGAAATCCTTTATTAACAAGCGGAAAAAGCTATGAATGAAGAGGTTTTACAACCCCGCCGCTGCACGCAGCACTGGAGCCTTGTGGTCTGCGTTCACATTGCTGCGCACTATTTACAAACCAGCCGCTGCACGCAGCGCAGCCGCTTTGTCGGTGCGCTCCCAGGTGAATTCGGGCTCTTCGCGGCCGAAGTGGCCGTAGGCGGCGGTTTTGGCGTAAATGGGGCGCAGCAGGTCAAGCATCTGGATGATGCCTTTGGGGCGCAGGTCAAAGTGCTCGTGCACCAGCTTGGCGATCTGCTCATCCGGAATCACCCCCGTGCCTTCGGTATAGACGGTGATGTTCATGGGCCGCGCCACGCCAATGGCGTAGGCCACCTGCACCTGGCACTGGCGCGCCAAGCCGGCAGCCACCACGTTTTTCGCCACATAGCGGGCGGCGTAGGCGGCGCTGCGATCGACCTTGGTCGGGTCTTTACCGCTGAACGCGCCACCGCCGTGCGGGCAAGCGCCGCCGTAGGTATCGACGATGATCTTGCGCCCGGTCAAACCGCAGTCGCCCTGCGGGCCACCGACCACAAAACGGCCAGTGGGGTTGATCAGGTATTGGGTGTTTTGCAACCACTCTTTGGGCAGCACGGGCTTGATGATTTCTTCAATGATGGCTTCGGTGAACGAGACCTTCATCTTGGTGGCCGACTCCGACTGGTCCGGGCTGTGCTGGGTGGACAGCACCACGGTGTCGATGCTGTGCGGCTTGCCATCGACGTAGCGCATGGTCACTTGCGATTTGGCATCGGGGCGCAGAAAAGGCAGGCGGCCATCTTTGCGCAGCTGGGCCTGGCGCTCGACCAGGCGGTGCGCGTAGTAGATGGGCGCAGGCATCAGCGTGTCGGTCTCGTCGCAGGCGTAGCCAAACATCAGGCCCTGGTCGCCCGCGCCGGTGTTCAGGTGGTCGTCGCTGGCGTGGTCCACACCCTGGGCAATGTCGTTGCTTTGCTTGTCGTAGGCCACCAGCACAGCGCAGCCTTTGTGGTCGATGCCGTACTCGGTGTTGTCGTAGCCAATGCGCTGGATGGTGTCGCGCGCCACTTGGATGTAATCGACATGCGCGTTGGTGGTGATTTCACCGGCCAGCACCACCAACCCGGTGTTGGTCAGCGTCTCCGCGGCCACGCGCGAGACGGGGTCTTGGGCCAGGATGGCATCGAGGATGGCATCCGAGATTTGGTCTGCTACTTTGTCGGGATGGCCTTCGGAAACGGATTCCGAGGTGAAGAGAAAGTCGTTCGCCATTGAATAAACTCCTATGCTTGGGCAATCGCGTTGCCGAGGCTGGAAAGCTTGGCGAACGCTTTAGCAGTTTTATTTAACGTCGCTCTGCAAGTTGCTCTATTAACTCAGCGACGGCGGCCATTCTAATGCACACCCTGTTTCGCTTTTTTTCTGTATTGCCTTTGGGGCTGGCGCACGGCATCGGTGCGCTACTGGGCTGGTTGGCCTGGTTGCTCTCGCCCACCTACCGGCGCCGCTTTGCCGCCAACAGCGCCCAGGCGGGCTATGCCTTTGACGAGGTCAGCCCCGCCATTGGCCATGCCGGGCGCATGGTCACCGAGCTGCCGCGCCTGTGGCTCAAAGACACCCCGGTCAATCACACCCATGGTGCCGAGGTGGTCGAGGCCGCCTGGGCCCGTGGCAAAGGCATCGTGTTTTTAACCCCGCACCTGGGCTGCTTTGAGCTGTCGGTGCAAGGCGCGGCCGCGCGCTGGTCGGCGCAGCATGGGCCAATCACCATCCTTTACCGCCCGGCCAAGCAGCCCTGGCTGGCGCAGATGATGCTCAGCGCCCGCAACCGCAGCGGCATCGAGGCCGTGCCCACCACCCTCTCGGGCGTGCGCCAAATGATCAAGGCCCTGCGCAAAGGCCAGGCCGTGGGCCTGCTGCCCGACCAGGTGCCGCCCGACGGCCAAGGCCAGTGGGTGCCCTTCTTTGGCCAACCGGCCTACACCATGACCCTGGCCGCCCGCCTGGCCCTGCAAACCGGCGCCACGGTGGTGCTGGCGCGCTGCGAGCGCCTGTCCTGGGGCCGGGGCTTTGACCTGTATTTTGAAGACCTGCCCAGCCCCCTGCCCGCCGAGATGGACGCGGCCGTACTGCACCTGAACCAAGCCATGGAACACCTCATCCGCCAATGCCCGCAGCAATACCTGTGGGGCTATGGCCGCTACAAACAACCACGCCAAGCGGCCCCCGCCACACCGGGAGAGGGCGCATGAACACCAGCCGCCTGGGCCTGGCCCTGATGCACCTGTTGGCCAAACTGCCGCTGCCCGTGCTGCGCGGCATCGGCTGGGGGGTTGGCCGCCTGCTGTTTATTCTGGCCGCCCCCCGGCGCAAGATTGCGCTGCGCAATCTGGAGCTGTGCTTTCCCGAGGTGCCCGCTGCCCAGCGCCGCGCCTGGGCCAAAGAAACATTTGTGGTGTTTTGCCAAACCTTTATCGACCGCAGCTGGCTGTGGCTTGGCAGCGAAGCCCTGGTGCGCAGCCGCGTGCAACTGACCGGTGCCCTGCACGAGCTGGAGGGCGACACCGCCACCATCGTCTTTGCGCCGCACTTTTACAGCATGGACGCAGGCGGCCTGGCGCTGCCGCTGAACACGCCGCGCGAGTTCACCTCCATCTTCGCCACCAACCCCGATCCCGTGCTCGATGCCTGGTTCATGGCCGGTCGCCAGCGCTTTGGCAAGGTGCGCATGCTCAACCGCGCCGATGGTGTCAAACCCATCATCCAATGCCTGCGCAAAGGCGGCTTGCTGTACCTGCTGCCGGACATGGACTACGGCCCCAGCGATTCGGTTTTTGTGCCCTTTTTTGCCGTGCCCGATGCGGCCACCATCCCCTCGCTGTCGCGCTTTGCCCGCCTGGGCAAAGCCAAGGTCGTCGCCCTGTACAGCCGCATGACCCCCCAGGGCTATGTGGCCGAACTGACCCCCGCATGGGACAACTTCCCCACCGACGACCATGTGGCCGACACCGCCCGCATGAACCGCGAGCTGCAAGCCGCCATTCGCACCATGCCCGCGCAGTACTACTGGGTACACAAGCGCTTTAAAACCCGCCCTGCGGGGCAGGATTCTTTGTACAAGTGAGCTGTTAGCGCTTTGATTTATTGGTTTTTAGATTAAAAACAGCTTAAAAATCACTATCTATCAGCGCAAACAGCTATTCATTCTGATCTAACGGGGCTTCATCCAGCGCCGGCGGCTCTTGCTCATCGTCCGCCGCCTGCGCGTCCACGGCAGCGCCACCTTGCGGGTGGCACCACTGCCACAGCAGTTGCGCCACCTCGTCCACACCCTGCTTTTTCAGCGCCGAAAACAGGCGCACCTCACCACCGCCGGCATTGAGCCGCATGATGGACAGTGCCTTGGCCTGCTCAGCGCGCGTGAGCTTGTCGGCCTTGGTCAGCAGCACCAAAAACTTCAGCCCCTGCTCCACCCGGGGGCGCAGGGCATCGAGCAGCGCCTCGTCCAACTCGGTCAGGCCCAGGCGCGGATCGCACAGCAGCACCACCGCCGTCAGGCTCTCGCGCTCCATCAGGTAGTTCAGCATCACGCGCTGCCAGCGCTCTTTATCGCTGCGCGAAACGGCCGCGTAGCCATAGCCGGGCAGGTCGGCCAGCACCGCATCGGTCACCCCCTGCTTGCCCAAAGAAAACAGGTTGATGTGCTGTGTGCGCCCCGGTTTCTTCGAGGCAAAAGCCAGCTGTTTTTGCTGCGTCAGCGTATTGATCGAGGTCGATTTGCCCGCATTGGAGCGACCCACAAAGGCGATTTCTGGCACAGTGACTGGGGGCAATTGTTGTAATTGCGCAGCAGTGGTTAAAAACCGTGCTGTGTGCATCCAACCCATGGCTGTCTTGGGGGTTACCGGGTCAAATTCTTGACCAGCGGCAAAGGTGGGGGTGTTTGTTGTCATAGGGTATTAGGAATATCCAGGAGCCTCATTGTAGAATCCGGCCGTTTTTGCTGACATAACCAGACTATTTACTATGAAGCTGCTTGCCTCCCTGCTGACCGCTGCCGTTGTGGCAGCACCCGCTTTCTCCGCCGCCGCTGCAGACTTGGCCAAAGGCCAAGAAACCTACGGCGGCGTGTGCATCGCCTGCCACGGCGAAGCTGGTAAATCCGTGCTGCCGGAAAACCCGGTGCTGGCCCAGCAGCATCCCGAGTACCTGGTCAAGCAATTGAGCGAATACAAAAGCGGCAAACGCAACAACGCCATCATGCTGGGCATGGCCGCCATGCTCTCTGACGAGGACATGAAAAACGTCAGCGCCTACCTGGCCCAGCAAAAAGCCGATCCCGGCGCAGCCACCGACAAAGACTTGGTTGCCTTGGGCGAGAAAATCTACCGAGGCGGCATCCAGGATCGCAACATCGCCTCCTGCGCCGGCTGCCACAGCCCCAACGGGGCCGGCATTCCTGCGCAATATCCGCGCCTCTCGGGCCAACACGCCCAATACATCGTCACGCAGCTGAACCAATTCCGTGATGGCACCCGCGACAACAACCAGCAAATGACCGATGTCGCGGCCAAGCTCAACGACAAAGAAATCAAAGCCCTGGGCGAATACATCGCTGGCTTGAAATAAGCCATTGGCAAAGCCCCGCCCACCACGGGGAACTTCGTCAGCACAATAAACTCAACACGGGCGGCGCCTTAATTTTGCAAGGCCCCGCCCGTTTTCCGTACTGCCTGTCCATGCCTGACTCCCCCCTTCGCCAACGGTTGCGCAGCTTTTTTGAGCTGATATCGTCCATGCGCTTTGCCATCGCGCTGCTCACCGTGATTTGCATCGCCTCGGTGATTGGCACAGTGCTGCAGCAGCATCAACCGATCAACAACTACGTCAATCAATTCGGCCCTTTTTGGTCGCAACTGTTTTTGGCGCTGAAACTCAACGCCGTTTACAGCGCTTGGTGGTTTTTGATCATTCTGGCTTTCTTGGTCATCAGCACCAGCTTGTGCTTGACACGGCACACGCCCAAATACTTGGCGGACCTGCGCAACTTCAAGGAAGACATCCGCGAAAAAAGCCTGCAAGCCTTCAACCTCAAGGCGCAGGCTGATTTGCCAGAATCAAGCCAAGCGGCAGCCCAGCGCATTGGCCAAGGCTTGGTACAACTGGGCTGGCGCGTCAAAGTGCAAGAGCGCACCACGGCCAACGGCACTGGCTTCATGGTCGCCGCCAAAAAAGGTGCGGCCAACAAGCTGGGCTATATCGCCGCCCACACCGCCATTGTGCTGATTTGCCTGGGCGGCCTGCTCGATGGCGATTTAATCGTTCGTGCCCAAATGTGGCTGGGCGGCAAAACGCCTTTTAATGGCTCGGGCCGTATTTCTGAAGTCATCGACCAGCACCGCCTGTCGGTGACCAATCCCACCTTTCGGGGCAATCTGCCCGTGGCCGAAGGCACCCAGGCCGACACCGCCATCTTGAGCCAGTCCGACGGCGTGCTGCTGCAGCCCCTGCCCTTCTCGGTCGAGCTGAAAAAATTCATCGTTGAGTATTACGACACCGGCATGCCCAAGTTGTTTGCCAGCGAAGTCATCCTGCACGATTACGAAACCGGTGAAGCCATCCCCAAGCGCATCGAGGTCAATCACCCCGCCAGCCACCGAGGGATCGAGATTTACCAATCCAGCTTTGACGACGGTGGCTCGAAGATCAAACTCAGCGCGGTGCCCTTCAGTGCCACCACGAAGCCGTTTGAAATCCATGGCATCGTCGGCGAAAGCACCACGTTGGCCGATTTTGATGGCAGCCCGGTCACGCTGGAATTCACCCAGCTGCGCACCATCAACGTAGAAAACTTCAGCAACCGCGAAGGCGCAGCCGTCGATGTCCGCAAGGTGGACCTGCGCAGCATGCTCGATAGCCGCACTGGGGCCGGTCACAAAACCGGCACCGAGAAAAAGCTGCGCAATATCGGCCCCAGCATTGGCTACAAACTGCGCGACAGCGCCGGCCAGGCGCGCGAATACCAAAATTACATGCTGCCCACCGATATGGAAGAAGAAGGCAACTCTGTCTTTCTGTTGGGCGTGCGTGAGACCGAAGCCGAGCCATTTCGCTATCTGCGTGTACCCGCCGATCCCGAGGGCAAGATGGACACCTTCTTGCGCCTGCGCCTGGCCCTGCTGGACCCGGCCCAGCGTGAGGCCGCTGTGCGCAGCTATGCCAACAACGCGACCCCCACCGAACGCCCCGACCTGCGCGATGCCCTGGCCGAATCAGCCTTGCGCATTGCCATTTTGTACGCCGGCACCGGTAACCGCGAAAAACCCGACGGCGGCCTGCAGGCACTGGGTAAATACCTCGAAGACAGCGTCCCCGAGTCTGAGCGCGAACGCGCCAGCGAAGTGCTGCTGCGCATTTTGAACGGCATCCTGTTTGAGCTGACCCAGCAACTGCGCAGCCAGGCGCAACTTCCCCCGCTGCAAGTCACTCCGGAAACCCAGCGCTTTATGGCCCAAGCGGTGTTTGCCTTGAGCGATGCCCAGTACTACCCGGCCCCGGCCGCCTTTATGCTGGAGGACTTTGACCAAGTGCAAGCCAGCGTCTTCCAAGTGGCCCGCGCACCGGGAAAGAAGGTGGTGTACTTGGGCTGCTTCTTCCTAATCGTTGGCATTTTTGGCATGCTCTACGTGCGCGATCGGCGCTTGTGGGTCTGGCTGGCCCCTCAAGCCGAGGCCGCCCAAAACACCCATGCCACCATGGCCATGTCGTGTAACCGTAAGCTTATCGATATTGACCGCGAATTTGCGCAATTGAACCACCAGCTGCTCGGGGCTGCGGCCCCGACAACGGCTCCTACGGCCTCAGAGGTTTGAATGAACACCATCACTGCCACCCCCGCACCCCCCTCTAGCACCGCTCCTAAAACCATGGACCTCAATCCTGGTTTTATGGCCCGACGCAATGTTTGGGATTGGCTTTTTGCCCTGATTTTGCTGGCCGGCACAGTCTTCGCCTGGGTGCAATACGACAGTGCCATGGATGTGTACGAAAAAGGCATTTTGCTGCTGACCACCCCCAGCCTGATCGCCATGGGCTGGTTTTGGCGGCCGCTGCAAAAACTCATGCTCACTGTCGGCGGCCTGTCGCTGCTGGCCATTTGGCTTTACCACGGGCCCGATGGCGTGGCGCACCTAGACCGAGCCGAAGCCGTGTTTGGCCTGAAGTACTTTCTTTCCAGCCAATCGGCCATCTTGTGGATGGGCGTTTTGTGCTTTATCGCCACCGCGTTTTACTGGGTGGCCTTGTTTGCCAAAGGCGAACAAAACGCCTTTGGCCGCATTGCCAGCACCATGGTCTGGGTTGCGGTCACCCTGGCACTGGTCGGCACCATGGTGCGCTGGTACGAAAGCCACCTCATGGGCCCGGACATCGGCCACATTCCGGTGAGCAACCTGTACGAAGTTTTCGTCATGTTCATCTGGATGACGGCCCTGTTCTACCTGTACTACGAAGACCAGTACGCCACCCGCGCACTGGGTGGCTTTGTGATGCTGGTGGTCAGCGCTGCTGTGGGCTTTTTGCTCTGGTACACCGTGGCCCGTGAAGGCCAAGAGATCCAGCCCCTCATCCCCGCTTTGCAAAGCTGGTGGATGAAGCTGCACGTACCGGCCAACTTTATCGGCTATGGCACTTTTGCCATTGCCGCCATGGTCGCCTTTGCCTACTTGATCAAACAGCAGGCCACCGAGACCAAATGGTACAAACTGGCCCCCCTGTGGCTGCTGGGCGTGGCGCTGTGCTTTGAGCCGCTGGCCTTCCGCCAGTCACAAGCGGGCGGCAGCAGCTACTGGATTGTGTATGCCGGTATCTCGGCCTTGATCGTTGGCGGCATCTTGGCGCTGCGCAAGCCCATTGCCGAGCGCTTGCCCTCGTTTGAAATCCTCGACAACGTGATGTACAAATCCATCGCTGTGGGTTTTGCCTTCTTCACCATTGCCACCGTGTTGGGCGCACTGTGGGCTGCCGATGCCTGGGGCGGCTACTGGAGCTGGGACCCCAAGGAAACGTGGGCGCTGATCGTCTGGCTGAACTACGCCGCCTGGCTGCACATGCGCCTCATGAAAGGCTTGCGCGGCACGGTGTCGGCCTGGTGGGCGCTGGTGGGTCTGGCAGTCACCACCTTTGCCTTCCTGGGGGTGAACATGTTCCTCTCGGGCCTGCACAGCTACGGCGAACTGTAAGCACCTGTCTCCTCATAAGAAACACTGCCTCCCTGCAAAGGAGGCCGTGCTTTTTTTCTTGATAATCCGGGCTTTTCCGGCCCGCAAGGAGGGGGCACCCCGATGACAAAACTGATCAAACCCACCGTCACAGCTTCCTCGTTCAAGAAAACCATCCTGCTCATCGTCGGCGCCGTGGTGGCCACCCTGCTGGCGCTGGTACTGGCGGGCGAGCGCGTGGAGATTCCGCCCGCCCACGTCGGCAAGATCATGACCAAGGACGGCTACCAGGAGGCGCTGATTCCCACCTCCAAGTTCCGCCTCTCGCCGTGCTGGGCCTACTGCGACCGGCTGGTGATGCTGGACGTGGCGGACAAGGCCTACCAGGAAAACCTGAGCATCTTCATCCCCGAAGACAAGCTGAACCTGGACGTCTCCGTGCGGGCCACCCTGAGCATCAACCCCAAGAAAACCGCCGAGCTGTTCAACACCATCTCCCCGACGGACGGGCGCGGCAGCACCTCGATCATTGCCAACGAGCAGGTCTACCGCACCTATGCCAGCCAGATCATCCAGGCCGAGGTGCGCGAGTATTTGAGCCAGTACAGCATCAGCCAGATCGCCTCCAGCAACGAGAAAATCAATGCCGACCTGGGCCTGCGCCTGGGCAAGGCGATCGAGGCCCGCACGCCGTTCTCGGTGCGCCACGTCGGCATCACCAACCTGAAATACCCCGACATCATCACCAAGGCGCAGGAAGCCGCCGCCGAGCGCCGCGAAGCCATCCAGCAGGAAGAGGCGCAGACACAGGTATCCGCCGCCCGCCTGGAGCGCGAACTGCGCGAAGCCCGCCTGCAACGCGCCATTGAAAAAGAGAAGGCCGAAACCGAAGCCCTGGCCCAGGCCACCCTGGCCGCCTCGGTCGATTCCCGCGTGCTGGAGCTGCGCAAGCTGGAAAACCAACGCGCCTGGATCGAGAAGTGGGACGGCCAGCTGCCCACCACCGTCCTGGGCGACGCCGTGCCCATGGTGACACTGAAATGATCGCCGCGCTGAACCTGATCCCGCTGGCCCTGCTGGCGCTGGCCGCCTGGGCCGTGTGGAAGAAAAGCCGGGCGGGCCTGATCGGCGTCGTGCTGCTGGCCGCCGTCTATGCGGTGGTGCAGCCGTCCTACCTGCCCAAAGGGACGGTGGAACGCAGCCCCGTGCCCGCCTTCACCCCTTCGGATGCCCCCATCGAAGACCGCAACCGCAAGCCCACGCCCATCGAGGAGCGCGACCAGCGGATGCAGGAGGCCGTGCGCAAGGGGCTGGATTTCAAGCCATCCCCCTGAAACAGTTCGGGGCAAGCTGACGCATACTTCGCTTTTTTCACAGGAGATGGACGAACATGACCGATTTTGTTTTAAGCAGCCCCGACATCCCGGCCGGCGGCACCATCCCGCAGGAGTTTGAATTCAACAGCTTTGGCTGCACGGGCCGCAACGAATCGCCCGTGCTGCGCTGGCAGGGCGCACCGGCGGGCACGCAAAGCCTGGCGCTGACGGTGTACGACCCGGATGCGCCCAGCGGCAGCGGCTGGTGGCACTGGATGGTGGTCGACCTCCCACCCACGGCCACCGAACTGCAAGCCAACGCAGGCGCCGCAGGCAGCGCCACCCTGCCCACCGGTGCCCGCCAGATCCGCAACGACTACGGCAGCTTTGCCTGGGGCGGCGTCTGCCCGCCGCCGGGGGACAAGCCGCACCGCTACGTGTTCACCGTCCACGCCCTGTCCGTGCCCAAACTGGACGTTCCGGACGATGCGACCGCCGCCCTGGCCGGCTTCATGATCAACGCCAACGCCATTGCCACGGCAAGCTTTACCGCGCACTACGGGCGCTAAACAGCGCTGGCTCAAACACCACGGGCAGTTGCAGGCTGCCCGTTCCCGCACCCTTCATTCATAGAAAGAACGTATCCAATGCAGCCTTCCGAAACCATGCGCCAGGTCAGTTTTGCGCCCTTGCTCCGCGCCAGCGAGGGGCTGACCCAATGGCGGCCAATGGCCTTGGGATTTTTAACCTGGGTGGTCGTCGCGCTCCTGCTGGCCGTTGGTGGGTTTTTAAGCAGCAGCCTCGGTGGTGCGGCTGGCGTGGGGCTGATGGGGTTGTTCGGGCTCTTGGCCATGATTTTGATTGCCGCCGGCATGTCTGGCGCAGGCATTTTGCTCATGGACAAGGCCAAGAATATTGCGCCGCGCTCGATGATGGATGCCTTTTTAGCGGGTCTGTGGTGCATCCCAAAATTTTTGGGCTTTTACGTGGTGGTGGCGCTGGTGCTGGTGGCACTGGCCGTGGTCGGTGCCATCGGCTATTTTCTGGCCAAGATTCCTGGGATTGGCCCCCTGTTTTTCTTTGTCCTGCACCCGGTTTTGGTGATCGTGGCCGCAGCGGTGCTCACTTCTTTGTTGTGGGTCGGATTTCCGCTGTTC
Organism: Comamonas denitrificans; assembly: GCF_017368815.1. Taxonomy (GTDB): domain Bacteria; phylum Pseudomonadota; class Gammaproteobacteria; order Burkholderiales; family Burkholderiaceae_C; genus Comamonas; species Comamonas denitrificans. The sequence continues at coordinate 22,854 of NZ_JAFNME010000015.1, forward strand.
ACCCCGGCGGTCTGGGAAGGACGCGGGTTTAAAGAATCCTTGTCCCTGGTCATCGCCGTGAGCCGCCAGCGCCTGGTGCCCACCGTACTGCTGTTTTTGGCGTTGTATGTCGTGGTCTCGGTGATCGGCATGGTGGTCTTTGGAGCCTTGCTGCCGGGTTATTTCTTTATGAGCGGGCTGGCCACCTCCATCCTTGGTGTCGGAATGACCGGCAATGGCTTGGCCGCCATCACCGCCCTCATGAACGGCTATGGCGGCGGCAGTAGCGGCCTGATGTACGCTGGCATTCTGGCCACAGCCCTGATTTTCGGCTTGGCCTTTACCTTGATGATGCAAGTGGCCCTGATGGGGGTGAACCTGGTCTATCTCTCGGCCACCGACGGGCTGGATACCGCCGATACCGAAAACGCTTTGAATGCCGGCCTGGACGAAATGAAACGCCGCGCCCGCGAAGCCCAAGAAAAAGCCCGCCTGGCCGCCGAACAAGCCCAGGAAAAAGCCCGCCAAATGGCCGAAGAGGCAAAAGAACGCGCCCGCCAACGCGCGGCCGAGCAGGCCGCTGCCCAGGCTGCCGCCGCAGAGCAAACCGCAGCCCAAGCCCAAGCGGCCGCAGTGTTGGCAGCAGAGCAAGCCGAGCAACAGGCTGCTGCTGACCGGTCAGCCACCGAAGCAGCCGCAGCACAAGCTGCCCCGCCAGATGCAGCCCCCCAAGAGCCACCCCTCCTGGCCAAGCCCGCGCCCAGCACCGACCTGCCACCCGCGTCGGCCGCCACAGCCACCTGCCCGCAGTGCCAGCACACCGTGGGCCATGACGATATGTTCTGCGGGGAATGCGGACACCGCCTCAAAAGCTGAACCACCCGCACGCGCACTGTAAAAAGGGTTGCTGCAGCAGCCCTTTTTTTATTCTTTCTCCCCAAGCTGCGCCACCAGGGCCGCATCACACCCCACCCCCGCCGCAATCCAGCGCCGCGCCAGCCATTGACGCAACTGCCCCAGCCTGCCCGTGGGGGCATCGCTGATGGCCCCACACAAGTAGCGCTGCTGCGCCTCACTCCAGCGCAATGCCACACAGGCACCGATGCGCTTGCGCGATAGCACCATGCCCAGCGGACACGGCTCCAGCAGGCAGCACAGCCCGCAGCCGTTGCAGGGTGCCCCCAGCGCCGGTTGGGGCGGTGCATCGGGGTGGATATGGGCCAAGGTGGTGTGGCGCATAAGGCGGGCGCAGCGCTTTTATGCGGTGGTCACCGGCCCGTGATTGATGGCCGTGAGCGCTTCATTCACCGCAAAAATACGGCTGCGGATGTCGCGCACCCCGGCCTGCGTCAAACGCTGGCTGTGCATGTTCAGATACGCTTGGGCCTGCTCCTGCGTGTCGAACAGGTACACGCCGCCGGCCTCTTGGGCCTGGGCGTTTTCCGTCCAGATTTTCCAGCGCATGCCGGGTTCTTGGTTGATGCTGTGCGCCAGCTCGGTGAAGGCCTGGGCCATGGCTGCGCCAAAGGGGCCGGGCATGGGGAAATCGACTTGCAAGAGGTAGGGCATGGAAAAACTCCTAGGGGGTGTTGCTTGGTGGTCGGACGCGGTGTTCATCCTGCGTTTAAGGGGGCAGTCCTAGGATGCCCCCATCGACAGACAGAGGCTGTCGTGGCACAGAGGCCGCTCAGGCCCACCCCCATCACTTTGCAGGAAAAAACCATGTCGAACCACCAAGAGCTCTACAAATTCACTTTCAACCCGTCGTACACCGGCGTGCTCCAGAAATACGAAGTGGAGGGGCGAAAACTGGAACGCGAAAACATCCAGGGCAGCCACTTTACGTTAGATATTGGCGCCAATGCGCAGGGCCAGCAAGGCGTCTTGACCGTGATCGAAACACGCCAATCCAAGGGCAAGTTCGAGTCCACGCTTTTCACCGATCTGGATGGCGATGGCCTGTTCACCGAGGCGGTGGAGTTGGAGGTCTTTAGCGCCAGCGTGGCCGCCCGGCATCTGGAAAAGCACCAGTTCAGTTGGGATGCCCAAGGCCAGATCAGCGCCGATTGGGAGCTGAAAAACGGCCAGTGGAAATGGGAGCACATCGATGCCAACGAAAGCTACACCCAGTTCACGCTGAACGGCACGCAGTACGTGCTCAAGACCGAGCAAGAGCACGATGGTCTGGAGTTTGAAGTCTTTCGCAACGACAACGCCGACCAGGTCTGGACGCGCGTGGCCGAGGGCGAATCCACCATAGGTATCGATTTGGTGGGGTTGCTGCCCTATCTGGAGGCCTCGAACGGCATCATCGGCTGACCACCAGCCCGCCCAGCACCAAGCAGGCCTGCAGCCCCTTGAGTGCAGGGCTTTTGCCCAGGGTGAGCGTGCCGCCATAGCTCTGGGCAATTTGCTGGGTGATGCACAACCCCAGCCCCGAGCCTTCCACGCTCTCATCAAAGCGCAGCCCACGCGCACCGGCGCTGTGCAGCTGCTGCTGGCTCAGGCCCGGGCCATCGTCTGCTATGCAAATGTGCAGCATGGGCTGCGCCGACCCTGGGGCATCGATCGATACGGTCACGCGCGCGACGGATGCAGCCCATTTGCCCGCGTTGTCCAGCAGGTTGCCCAGAGCCTCATCCAGATCGGCGCGCTCGCCGCGCCACAGCAGCACGGTGTCGGCGGGCGCGTTCCAGACCAGCTGCCAATCCAGCTCTGCCGCGTGGTGCAGCTGGCGCATCAGGGCCAGCAGCTGGCCGATGCAGTCCTGCACATCGACCCATTGCCCCGCCTGCGTCCACTCGGTCTGCAGTGCGTCGCTGTGCGTGCGTGCCTGGTAGCGGTCGATCAAGCGCGACATGGCGTGCGTTTGCTTGAGCACCGTGCTGGCGCAGACGGTGGGCTGCGCACTGGCTGCGGCCACCAGCACCGAGAGCGGTTTTTTCAGCGCATGGTTCAGATCGGCGGCATGGCTGCGCGCGCGCGCCACGATCTGGGTGTTGCGCTGCAGCAGCGCCAGCAGCTCTTGCTTGAGCGCCTCCAGATCGGCGCCCACGGGCAAGCGCTCCAGCTGCACCTGGGCGGGTAGGGTGCCTGCTGTGGGCTGGCGCAGCTGCGCCATCGCGGCCACCAGGCGCCGCAGTGGCTCCAGCCCGATGCGCACCTGCACCACCGTCAGGCACAGCAGCAGCCCCAGCAGCGCCCCGCCGGTGGCCAGCAGCACCCGATCGATGCTGCGCAGGTTGGCGTACAACGGATCGGCGGGGCCAAAAACCTGCAGCTGCCAATGGGTGGCTGCGGTGGTGGCCAGTGGCGCATGGCGGGCAGCGGTTCCGAGTTGCCCGCGAATCTGGGGTGCGAGCCGGGTCTGAAAGGTAAAGGTTTTGGCCAGCAGTGCTTCCTGTTGTGGCCCGGTGGCTGCATACAGCTGGGCACGGGCAGAGATCGGCAGGGGGTTGGGGCGCAGGTCGGGCTGGTCCCACAGCGAGCGCGAGCGGGCCACGACCACCCGATCGGCCCGCAGCACCTGCCAGTACCAGCCGGAGAAAATCGCGCTGAACTCGTCGCCGCTGCTGGGCAGGTCTTGCAGGGTGTCACCGTCCTGTACCTCCAGGCGGGCGGCAATGCGCAGCGCTTTGTCTTCCAGCATGTGCGCCATGCCCGCATACAGGCTGGCCTGCATTTCATGGCGCAGCCACCAGCCGCCCAATGCCAGCACCACCAGGGCGGGCAGCACCGTCAGCAGCACCAGCCGTTCGGCCAGCGACCAGTGGCGCGGGTGCCGGTCAAGGCCGGTCATCGGTGGTGGGCGCGCTGTGCAGCCGAAAGCCTTGCCCGCGCTCGGTGACCAGCAGTTGCGGCTGGCCCAGTTTGCGCCGAATGCGGCCAATCAGCACATCCAGCGTGTTTGAGTCCGGGTCCAGATCGCGCGCGTACACATGCTCGCTGATCTCGGTGCGCGTCAGCACCCGATTGGGGTGGTGCATCAGATAGGCCAAGATTTTGTGTTCTTGTGCCGTCAGCGTCAGCGGCTGGCCGTGCAGGCGAAAGCGTGCGGCGGTCACGTCGTACTCCAGTGGCCCGGCTTGCAGCACCGGGTTGGCGCAGCCTGCCAGACGGCGCAGCATGGCGCGCAGCCGCAAGACGACCTCATCCAGAATGAACGGCTTGGTCAGGTAATCGTCGGCCCCGGCTTGAAAGCCTGCCAGCTTGTCGCTCCAGCGATTGCGTGCCGTCAGGATCAGCACCGGCCACTGGTGGCCCGCCTCGCGCCACTCGCGCAGCACGCTCAGGCCATCGCGCACGGGCAGGCCCAGGTCGAGCACCGCCGCGTCGTAGCGCTCGGTCGTGCCGGCAAAGGCGGCGGCGGCGCCGTCGTGCTCTACGTCCACCGCAAACCCTGCGCCTTCCAGCGCTGCGCGCAGTTGCGCGGCCAGTGTGGTGTCGTCTTCAACCACCAGGATCCGCATGATTGCCTTCTTTCTTTCCTTGTGTGCTGCAGCCCAGCGGCTTCAATCTTCGAGCTTTTGCGACAGCAGCTCCAGCGTCACGGCGTCGATTTTCAGCTCCAGCGTGCTGCCGTTGCCCTGCAGCAACTCAATCTCGTAGTACGGGCGGTGGTGCTTGCCATGCTCCAGCTCAATCTCCAGCACCTGGCCCTGAAAGCGGGGCGCCAAACCGGGCAGGATGTGCTCAATGCGCTGAATGCCATCGCTGGCAATCGCATGGTGGGGCGACTGCGCCAGCAGCTGGCCCGTGGCCGCACCCATGACCAGCCGCGTGCTGGGGGTGTAGCTGGTGTTGACATGGATTTGGTACACGCCCTGCCCGGCGCTGTCGCGGTCAAATTTGACATCGCTGATGTACTGCCCCGCAGGCAGCTTGAGCTGTGCCAGATACGCGGCCAGCGCGGTCATGGACACTGCCTGGGCATGGTCCTCGCGGCGGTGCTCGATGGTGCGGCCACTGGCGGCATCCACCAACAGGCGCTGCTTGTGGCCCTGGGCATCCAGCAGTTTGATTTCATAGCGCAGTTCGTCGAACGGGCCGCGCTTGCTCGCAATGTCCAGCACCCGGCCACCGTGGCGCGCCGTCACCTGGCTCAGGATGGCCGACAGCGGCTGGTATTGCCCGCTGGCCACCCCGGTGCGTACGGCCTCTTGCTCCTGCGCCGCGCCATGGGCCAGGTCAGCGGCCAAAGGCAGCAGCACCAGCCAAGCTAGGCGAGAAAGACAGTGGGGGAGGGACATCCGGCCTATTGTCCGAGCCTTTCTTAAATGTTCAGTGAACCGGCACTTAATATTTGGTTTAGGCAGAGGGGCGAATACTTCGCGGACCGACTGCGCCATTGGGCCAGTCACAACGTCGCACTATGGAGTACCCAATGAAAAAATCTGCAATCACTTACGTTCTGGCCGCTTGTGGCCTAGCCGCTGCACTGCCCCAGGCGGCGTATGCCTTGAATGCCCAGCAGGTCGTGGAGAACATTGCCGCCAATGGTCTGCTGGCTCCCTATGACCTGGAAAAGACCGGCCATTATTGGCAAGCGCAAGCCACGACCCCGGATGGCAAAAAAGCATACGTGGTGGTGAACGATGTCGATGGTCAGTTCACCGCCGTGAGCAAGTCCGATCTGGGCACCCGCTACCCGGGTGCGGCGCAGGTGATGGCGCATCTGCGGGCTCTGGGCTATGCCCAAATCCAAGAAGTGGAGTTTGACGATGGCTTCTGGCACGTCGAGGTGCGTCCCAACCGTCAGGCCTACAAGCAAGAGTTGCTGCTGCATCCCGTGACTTTGGAGATCGTGCAGCCAACGCAGTCCACAACGGTGACGGCTGCGCACATCGTGGACGTGCTGCAGCGCGCAGGCTACACCCGCATTACCGATGTGTCTTTTGACGATGGGGTGTGGGAGGCCGAAGCCACCAACGCACAAAAACAGCGTGTGGATCTGAAGCTGGACCCTGACACGGCCACCATCATTTCCGAAAAGCTGGACGACTGATCGGCCCACTGCTGGGCACAGCCGTCCAAAGGGGGGTGCCCCCCTTTTTTGCTTTTCAGCGCCCCAGCACGCCCTGCAGCGCCACGCCCGTATGCGTGCCCGCCTGAACCAAATCCTCGGGCGTGCCCTGGGCGACGATGCGGCCGCCGCCAGCGCCGCCTTCGGGGCCGAGGTCGAGCACCCAGTCGGCCTCGGCAATCACGTCCAGGTCGTGTTCGATGACGATGACGCTGTGCCCGGCATCGACCAAGCGGTGCAGCACGCGGATGAGTTTGTCCACGTCAGCCATGTGCAGGCCCACGGTGGGCTCGTCCAGCACGTACAGGGTGTGCGGGGCTTTCTGGCCGCGCCGGCCAATGTCGTCGCGCACCTTGGTCAGTTCGGTGACCAACTTGATGCGCTGCGCTTCGCCGCCCGAGAGCGTGGGGCTGGGCTGGCCCAGCGTGAGGTAGCCCAGCCCAACGTCTTGCAACAGTTGCAGCGGGTGGGCGATGGCGGGCATGGCGGCAAAAAACTCCACGGCCTCGGCCACTTCCATTTGCAGCACCTGGCCAATGTTTTTACCGCGCCACGTCACCGCCAAGGTTTCGGGGTTGAAGCGGGCACCGTGGCAGGCATCGCAGGGCAGTTTCACATCGGGCAGAAAGCTCATGGCGATGGTGCGCAGGCCCTGGCCTTCGCACGCCGGGCAGCGGCCCGCGCCGGTGTTGAAGGAAAAGCGCCCGGCGGCGTAGCCGCGCGCCTGCGCTTCGAGGGTGCCGGCAAACAGTTTGCGGATGGTGTCCCAAAAGCCGATGTAGGTGGCCGGGCAGCTGCGCGGGGTTTTGCCGATGGGGGTTTGATCCACCTCCAGCACGCGGTCGATGCTTTCAAAGCCGCTCAAGCCCGTGCAGCCCACCAGCGCCGGGGCCTGGCCCGCATCCATGGCATCGCGCCCGGCCTTGGTTTGGCGCTGGCCAACCCAGGCGGCCACGTTGGTCAAGAGCACATCCCGCGCCAGGGTGGATTTGCCCGAGCCACTCACGCCGGTGATTGCCACCAGCCGCTGCAGCGGCACGCGGGCGGTGACGGTTTGCAGGTTGTGCAGCTGCGCATCATGCACGGTAAGCCAGCGCAGTACTGCGGGGGCTGCTTCTGTTTCAGGAGCTGTTTGCGCTGATTTTTTATTGTTTTCAGATTGTTTTGATGCTGAAACCTTTTTATTTCCAGCGGTAGAAGCTTTGTTTTCAGGATCACCCACACTGCGCCGGGCCTGCAGCGGGTGGCGCATGGCGTGCAGCAGGTAGCGGCCGGTTTGCGAATCGGCGGCGCTTTCAATATCGGCCACGCTGCCCTGGGCAATAAGCTGGCCGCCGCGCCGCCCGGCGCTGGGGCCAATGTCGATGATGTGCTCGGCACGGCGGATGGTGTCCTCGTCGTGCTCCACCACCACCAGGGTGTTGCCTTTGGTGCTGAGCTTGTGCAAAGCGCCCAGCAGGATGCGGTTGTCGCGCGCGTGCAGGCCGATGGTCGGTTCATCCAGCACATAGCACACGCCCTGCAAATTGCTGCCCAGCTGCGCGGCCAGGCGAATGCGCTGGGCTTCGCCGCCAGAGAGCGTCGGAGCGCCCCGGTCGAGGGTGAGGTAGCCCAAGCCCACCTCCTGCAAAAACTCCAGACGGCTGGCGATTTCGGGCAGCAGGTCGCGGGCGATGTCGCTTTCGCGTTGCGTCAAGCGCCCGGCCTGCGCCAAGTGCGCGGCCCACTGGCGCAGGTCGTCCACACTCAAATGGGCCAGATCGGTGATGCGCTGCCCGGCAAAACGCACGGCGCGGGCGGTGGCGTTCAGGCGCGTGCCGTGGCAGCTGGGGCAGGCCACTTCGGCCAGGTCTTCCACCTCTTGGCTGGCAAAGCCGATTTCGCGGCCCCGGTTGTCTTCGGCCAGTTGGCTGTCGTCGTACACCTTGCGCTGGTCTTTGTTGAGCTGCACGCCCGTGCCCACGCAGTCCGGGCACCAGCCGTGCTTGCTGTTGTAGCTGAACAGGCGCGGGTCCAGCTCGGCATAGCTGGTGGCGCACACCGGGCAGGCGCGTTGGGTGGAGAAGGCTTGCACGCTGCCCATGCCACTGCCGTCGCCACCCGCCCCCAGCGCGGCGGCCAGATCGTCGATGCCGTGCAGCACCTGCACCACGCCCTTGCCCAGCTCCAGCGCCTGGGCCAGGTGCTGGCGCAGCGTGGCCTCGTCAGCGGCACTGACCAAGACGCTGGCCACGGGCAGCTCAATGCTGTGCTCTTTAAACCGATCCAGCCGGGGGAATCCGGTGGTGGGCAGAAACGCCCCATCCACGCGCAAATGCGTGTAGCCGCGCGGGCGGGCCCAGTCGGCCAGTTCGGTGTAAACGCCCTTGCGGTGGCTGACCAGCGGGGCCAGCAGGCCAATCACCTGGCCGCTGAACTGGGTGATGAGCTGCGCGGCAATGCTGTCCAGGCTTTGCGGTTGCACCGGCGCATCGTCATGCACGCAATGCTGGGTGCCCAGCTTGACGTAGAGCAGGCGCAGAAAGTGCCAGACCTCGGTGGTGGTGCCCACGGTGGATTTGCGCCCTCCGCGCGACAGGCGCTGCTCAATGGCCACGGTGGGCGGGATGCCATACACGGCATCCACCTCGGGCCGCCCGGCGGGCTGGACGATGCTGCGGGCGTAGGCGTTGAGCGACTCTAGGTAACGGCGCTGGCCTTCGTTGAACACAATGTCAAACGCCAGGGTGGATTTGCCCGAGCCGCTCACGCCGGTAATCACGTTGAACTTGCCGTGCGGAATCTGCACGCTGAGGTTTTTCAGGTTGTGCTCTTTGGCGTTAATCACTTCGATAGCACGGGGCGCAACAGGGGCGTGCTTTTTTGCCGATTTGGTTTGAAATTTTGCCCCCGCCTCGGCCACGCTGTGCCCGTCCAGGCCCAGGGCCTGCTCATAGTCGCGCAGCGCCTGCGCGGTGTGCGAGCCGGTCATTTGCCGCAGCTCTTCGGGCGTGCCCTGGGCGACGATGTGGCCGCCGCCATCGCCGCCTTCCGGCCCCAGGTCAATCAGCCAATCGCTGGCGCGGATCACATCCAGGTTGTGCTCAATGACGATCAGGCTGTGCCCGGCCTCCAGCAGCTTCCTCAGCGCCCGCATCAGCTTGGCGATGTCTTCAAAGTGCAGGCCGGTGGTCGGCTCGTCAAACAAAAACAGCGTGCCTTTGCGCGCCAGGCTTTGGCGCGATTTGGCCTGGGTTTTGGCCGCTTCGGCCAGAAAACCGGCCAGTTTGAGGCGCTGCGCCTCGCCGCCGGACAGGGTGGGCACGCTTTGGCCCAGTTGCACATAGTCCAGCCCCACATCCACGATGGGCTGCAGGGCGCGAATCACTTCGGCATCTTGGGCGAACAGCTGCGCGGCCTCGGCTACGGTCAGCGCCAGCACGTCGGCCACATTCAGCAGCCGCCCGCCGCGCTCCAGGCGCACCTCCAGCACCTCGGGGCGGTAGCGCTGGCCGTTGCAATCGGGGCAGCGCAGGTACACGTCCGACAAGAACTGCATCTCCACATGCTCAAAGCCCGAGCCGCCGCAGGTCGGGCAGCGCCCATCGCCGGTGTTAAAGCTGAACTTGCCCGCCGTGTAGCCGCGCTGCTGCGACAGCGGGGCGCAGGCGAACAGCTCGCGCAGGCTGTCCCAGGCGCCGACGTAGCTCACGGGGTTGGAGCGCGCGGTTTTGCCAATGGGCGATTGATCCACCCACAGCACATCGGCCAGTTGCTCGGCGCCCAGCAGGCGGGTAAAGGCCCCGGCGCTTTCCGTGGGCTTGCCAAAGTGGCGCAGCAGCGCGGGCACCAGCACATCTTGAATCAGGCTGGATTTGCCGGAGCCAGAAACGCCCGTCACCGTCACCAGCCGCTGCAGGGGAAAGGCCACGTCAATGCCCTGCAGGTTGTGGGCGCTGGCCCCTTCCAAAATCAATTTGGGCGTGTTGGCCTGCACCGGGCGCTTAAAGCCAAAGCCCACCTGCTTGCGCCCGCCCAGGTAGGCCCCGGTCAAAGTATCGGCCTGGCGCAGTTGCGCGGGTGGGCCATCAAACACAATCTGCCCGCCGCGCACGCCGGGGCCGGGGCCCATGTCGATGATGCGGTCAGCCGCCAGCATCACGGCCGGGTCGTGCTCCACCACCACCAGGGTGTTGCCGGCGTTTTTTAGGCGCTGCATGGCCAAGTTGATACGCTGCATATCGCGCGGGTGCAGGCCAATGCTGGGCTCGTCCAGCACAAACAAGGTGTTCACCAAGCTGGTGCCCAGCGCGGTGGTCAGGTTGATGCGCTGCACCTCGCCGCCCGAAAGCGTGCGGCTTTGCCGATCGAGTGTTAGGTAGCCAATGCCCACATCGCACAGGTAGCGCAAGCGGGTTTCGATCTCTTCCAAAATCAAAGCTTGTGCCGCTTGTTCTGCTTGGTTTTCAGCAGGTTTAGTTGCTGGAATGTTTTCTGGTTCAGCGGGAACAGCTTCTTTTTTAAGAGCTTGAAAAAATGTTTGCAGCCGCACCAAGGGCAGCTGCATCACATCGTGCAGGCACAGGCCAGGCAGGGCTTCCAGCTGTGCGCGGCTCCAGGCCACACCGTGGGGCATGAAGCGCTGCGCGGGCGGTAGCACCGCATCGGCCTGCGCCTTGCTGCCCACGCGCCACAGCAGGCTTTCCAGCCCCAGGCGCGCGCCGCCGCAGCATGGGCAGGGCGTGTAGCTGCGGTATTTGGAGAGCAGCACGCGAATGTGCATCTTGTAGAACTTGCTCTCCAAATACGCAAAAAAGCGGCGGATGCCGTACCACGTCTGCTCCCACTTGCCGTTCCAGCGCGGCGAGCCGTCCAGCACCCAATCGCGCTGCGCGGGCGTGAGCTTGCCCCAGGCAATGTCGCGCGGAATGCCCTCGGCCTCGGCGTGGCGCAGCAAGTCGTCTTGGATTTCTTTCCACGCTGGGGTTTGGATGGCCTTGATGGCGCCGGTGCGCAGCGTGAGTTTGTCGTTGGGCACGACCAAATTCCAATCCACCCCAATCACCCGGCCAAAGCCCCGGCATTCCGGGCAGGCACCGGCAGCGGAGTTGAAGGAGAACAACGCCGGCAGCGGCGCTTGGTAGCTGATGGCGCTCTCGGGGCAATGCAGGCCCAGGGCAAATTTCCAGATTTCGGGTTCCGGGGCATCAGTCAGCGCATACACCTGCATCAGCCCCTGGCCGCGCAGCAGCGCCAGCTCAATCGCTTCCATGGCGCGGGCGCGTTCGACGTTGCCCATGCGAAAGCGGTCGGCCACCACGTCCAGCACTTTCACGCTGGTGGGTTTGGCGGCTTTTTTGCCTTTTTCGGGCGCAGGGGCGGGTTTTTCCAGCGTGCGATCGGCCTGAATCTTGGTAAAGCCGCTGGCCAGCAGCCACTGCTGCACCTCGTCGGCGCTGGTGCTGGCGGGCAGCTCCACGGCAAAGGTGACGACCAAGCGCGGGTCGCCCGCCGCCTGGGCGCGTGCTTGCAGTTGCTGGTAGATGCTCTCGGCCGTGTCGTGCTGCACCGGCTGCGCGGTCTGGCGGTCGAACAAGGCCCCCGCACGGGCGAACAACAGCTTCAGGTGATCGTTCAGCTCCGTCATCGTGCCCACGGTGGAGCGGGAATTGCGCACCGGGTTGGTCTGGTCGATGGCAATCGCTGGCGGCACGCCTTCGACCTTATCGACGGCGGGTTTGTCCATGCGATCAAGAAACTGGCGCGCGTAGGCGCTGAAGGTTTCGACATAGCGGCGCTGCCCCTCGGCATACAGCGTATCGAACACCAGGCTGGATTTGCCCGAGCCACTGGGGCCAGTGACCACGGTCAGCTCCCCGGTGCGGATGTCCACATCCAGATTCTTCAAATTGTGCTGGCGCGCGCCGTGGATGCGGATAAGACCGTGGGGGGAATCAGAGGACGAAGATGACGACATGGCAGGGGGCAAAAATCAGGGGGCTTTATTGTAGGAAGCCGCCCCTGGCCTTGCGCTGCACCCGCTTACCCGAACAGGTCGCTGTGTGTCCCCAGGCGTTTGAAGATGATGATCTCCAGCGCTTTGTCTTCGGGGTGGGGATCAATGCGGTAGATCAGCAGAAAGTCGCCACCCAGATGAATGTCGCGGTCGCCCGCGTCCCATTCATCGTCTGCGGTCAGGCCGTGGTCGCTCCACTGCTCGGCCAGCACCTGCTGAGCCGTGTGGGCAATCAACAGACCACCTACTTCGTTCACCAGCGTCATGTCATACCGTCCGGCAGCGGCCATGCGCTGGTAGTCTTTTTTAAAAGTCTTCGTGTAGGCAATGGTGCGCAGCTTGCGCCCTTTTTTGCCAGCCATCAGGCTTCGTCCTGGTGCGTTTCGTGCTCCATCGCTGCCAGCATGGCCTGTACGCTGGCATGGCTGGGGCCGCCCGTGCGGGCAATGTCGCGGGCTTCCAGGGTGGCTTGGCGATTGGTTTGCTTGCGCTGGCGCAGGGCCTGGGCTTGCGCCTCTGTCAGGCGCAGGTCAAACGGAATGCCGTTGTGCAGCACCACGCCTTGCAAAAACATGCGAACGGCGCTGTTCATATCCAGCCCCAGCGTAGCCAGAATATCGCTGGCAGCAAGAAATAGATTTTCATCTACCGTTGTACGAATAACGCTCATTTCTCACCTCAAAATGCCAATAATTGACCGATAAACAGCATTTTATGACATTCAATGCCGCAGCAGCCCCGGCAGCTCTGCCATATCGCGCAACACCCGCTGGGCACCGGCGGCCAGCAGCGCTTCGGGGGTGGTGTGGCCCCCCTCCCAAGGGCAATAGCCCCAGACGGTGGCCCCGGCGGCCAGGCCCGCTTGCAAGCCGGGCAAGGCATCTTCAATCACCAGGCAGTGGTGCGGGTCGCGTTGCAGGGATGCTGCGGCGGCCAAGTACACATCCGGAAAGGGTTTGGTGCGCGGCAGGTCGTGGCCGCTGAAGATGTGCGGATCGAACAGCGGCAGCAGGCCCACTTTGTCCAGCTGCATCAGCACCTTGGCCTTGTCCGCGCCGCTGGCCACGGCGATTTTGCCGCCCAGCAGGGCATGGCATTGCTGCACGGCGGCGACTGCGCCAGGGATGGCCTGCAGGTGGGCGTGCAGCCCTTGGTCGCGCAGGGCGTAGAAGGCGGCCATCCAGGCATCGGTGAGCGGCTGGCCGGTTTCGCGTTCGATGCGCTCGGTTTCGCTGCGCACGGTTTTGCCAATGAAGATTTGCAGGCACTCGGCCTCAGAAATAGCCCAGCCCGAGGCGTTGAGCATGGTGTGCAGGGCCCGATTGGTGATGTGTTCGCTATCGACGAGCACGCCGTCGCAATCGAACAAAATGGCTTCAAACAACATGTTGCTTTACCCGATCTGCTTTATCTGATGTGCTTTATCCATTCCATTCAGCCGCCAAACTCCGCCGCCAGGGCTTGCGCACGGGCCTGGGCTTGGCGCATGGCGGCCACAAAGTGCGCGGGCACCTGTTGCGCCTGCAGGTGGGTAATGGCCGCGTGGGTGGTGCCGCCCTGGCTGGTCACGCGCTGGCGCATGACCTCGGGCGCTTCCCCAGAGCGGGCCGCCAATTCGGCAGCGCCCTGAAAGGTGGCCACCGCCAGCTGGTGCGCTTGTGCGGGGGTGAGGCCCATGTCGGTGCCGGCCTGAATCATGGCCTCTAGGAATAAAAACACATACGCGGGGCCAGAGCCCGAAAGCGCCGTCACCGCATCCAGCTTGTCCTCGGTGTCCACCCAAAGCCATTGGCCCGTGGTGGCCACAATGCGCTCTGCCAGGGCGCGGCCCTCGGCAGCCACCGCTTCGCCGGCAAACAGGCCCGTCATGCCCCGCCCCACCAGCGCGGGCGTGTTGGGCATGGCGCGAATGATGCGCTCACTGCCCAGCCACGCGGCAATGCTGGCGGTGGTGATGCCGGCGGCCACACTCAGGTGCAACGCTGCCCCCGTGTGGGGCGCGGCCGCCAAGGCAGCCTCTTTAAACGTTTGCGGTTTAACGGCCCAGACGATGAGCGCCGCACGCGCCAGTTGGGGGCCGGGGGTGGCCGCTGCTTCGATGCCAAAGCGTTCGCGCAACGCCGCGCGGGCCTGGTCCCAGGGTTCGACCACTTCAATCCGGCTGGCTGGATGGCCCTGGCTGGTCAGCCCGCCAATGATGGCGCTGGCCATGTTGCCGCCACCGATAAAGGCGATAACGGGGTGCAATGGGGTAGGTGTTGGTGCAGGCATAAGGGAATGATGGTGGGGTTGTGTACAGAGGGGCAGAGGCACCGCGATTGTGCTGGTGCCCGGTGGCGGAGAAGCAATCAAGCAAGGCGCTGCGGGCGGGCGGCCGGCCTCAGGAAAGCGTCCCATCCACATAGCGCCAGCGCAGCAGGCCATCGACCATTTCGCGCACAAAACGGCTGCGCTCGTGCAGGCGCACAGCGCGGCCTTGTTGGCGGTAGCGGGCAACGAACTCTACGCTGGCGTGGTGCGCATCCATGGCAGTGAAAGATTTCACTTCCAGGCCCAGCCATTGGGTGGCCGGGCCAAATTCCAACGCCGCCGGACGGGTATCGGGGTGCCACGTGGCGAGCAGGTAGGCGGCATCTTCCCGCACAAAGGCGCTGTAGCGCGAGCGCATTAAATGCTCGGCATCTGGCGCTGCGGTGTCGGCGTAGTGGTCAATAAAACGGCCACAGCAGGCGGCGTAAGCGATGGGCTGGGTTTGGCGGCCTTGGGTGTGGGTGCGGCCACAAGGGCAAAAATCAGAAACAAGTGCAGAGCGAGACATCAGCCGATTGTCACGGACAGGCGGCGCAGCACGAAAAACTAGGACAAGTCCTAGGGATGAAAGCGCATGGGAAGTTTACGTAAACGTCAATAATGGCGAGATGCACAAAAATCACAAAGACTCTGCACCCCAACCGACCTATTCGATTGGCGATTTGGCCAAGGAATTTGACCTGACCACCCGCGCTATTCGGTTTTATGAAGACATGGGCCTGCTCGAACCCCAGCGCGAGGGCACCGGGGGCCGCACGCGCACCTACAGCGCCCGTGATCGCGCGCGGCTCAAGCTCACGCTGCGGGCCAAGCGCCTGGGCCTGTCGCTGACCGAGGCCAAAGAAATCATTGACTTGTACGAAAGCCCGCGCGACTCAGGGGCGCAGCTGCAAAAATTTTTGCAAGTCTTGGCCGAACACCGCCAGCAGCTGGAAGAGCGCATGCAAGACATTCAACTGACCCTGGATGAAGTACGCGCCCAAGAAAAAGAAGCGCAACAACTGCTGCGCAAGCTTGGCACACGGGAATCTACGTAATTGACGTTTACGTAAAGGTAAATAAAACTTAGCAAATCGAGGAGACACCATGGACCACTTCCCCCCTTTGGAGGCCGCTGCCACCGAGCGCATTCACGCCAGCTTTGCCAAGCAGGGTGCCATGACCACTTTAGGGGCACGGCTGACGCATCTGGCCCGAGGGCAGGTGCATCTGTGCTTCGACTGGGCCCCGGCGCTGACGCAGCAGCATGGTTTCATCCACGCCGGGATGATGGCCACGGTGCTGGACTCGGCCTGCGGCTATGCGGGCCTGTCGGTGATGCCGCTGGAGGCCGGCGTGCTGTCCATTGAATTCAAGATCAACCTGCTGGCTCCGGCCAAGGGGCAAAGCTTTCGCTGCGAAGGGGTGGTGCTCAAACCTGGGCGCACCATCGTCGTCACCGAAGGCCGCGCCTACGCCATCGATGGCGACCAAGAAAAACTGGTCGCCACCATGAACTGCACCCTGATGGCGCTCGAAAACCGCCCCGGCATTGCTGCGGTGTAAGCCAAAGCGCTGAAATTTTTAAAATTCTCAATATTTTTCAAGGAGATAATCATGACCAACCTGCCCGGCCTGAACTTCCAGCTTGGTGAAGACATTGATGCCCTGCGCGATGCCGTGCGCGACTTTGCCCAGGCCGAGATCGCCCCCCGCGCCGCCGAGGCCGACCACACCGACCAATTCCCCATGGACCTGTGGCAAAAGTTTGGTGACCTGGGCGTGCTGGGCATCACCGTGGGCGAGGAATACGGCGGTGCCAACATGGGCTACCTGGCGCACATGGTGGCGATGGAGGAAATCTCGCGTGCCAGCGCCTCGATCGGCCTGTCCTACGGGGCGCACTCCAACCTGTGCGTGAACCAAATCAACCGCAACGGCAACGCCGCGCAAAAAGCCAAATACCTGCCCAAGCTGATTTCCGGCGAGCACATCGGCGCGCTGGCCATGAGCGAGCCCGGCGCAGGCTCGGATGTCATCAGCATGAAGCTCAAAGCCGAGGACAAGGGCGGCTACTACCTGCTCAACGGCAACAAAATGTGGATCACCAACGGCCCCGATGCCGACACCCTGGTGGTCTATGCCAAAACCGAGCCCGAACTGGGCGCGCGCGGCGTGACCGCCTTTTTGATCGAAAAAGGCATGAAGGGCTTTTCCGTCGCGCAAAAGCTGGACAAGCTGGGCATGCGCGGCAGCCACACCGGCGAGCTGGTGTTCCAAAACGTAGAAGTGCCCGCTGAGAACGTTCTGGGCACCGTCAATGGCGGGGCCAAGGTGCTGATGAGCGGGCTGGACTACGAACGCGCCGTGCTCACCGGCGGCCCGCTGGGCATCATGCAGGCGGTGATGGACAACGTGGTGCCCTACATCCACGACCGCAAGCAGTTTGGCCAAAGCATTGGCGAGTTCCAGCTCATCCAGGGCAAGGTGGCCGACATGTACACCGTGCTGCAGGCGGGCCGCAGCTTTGCCTACACGGTGGCCAAAAACCTGGACATGCTGGGCCAGGAGCACGTGCGCCAGGTGCGCAAAGACTGCGCTAGCGTGATTTTGTGGACCGCCGAAAAAGCCACCTGGATGGCCGGCGAGGGCATCCAAATCCATGGCGGCAACGGTTATATCAACGAGTACCCCCTGGGCCGCCTGTGGCGCGATGCGAAACTCTACGAAATCGGCGCAGGCACCAGCGAGATCCGCCGCATGCTGATCGGCCGCGAGCTCTTCGCCGAAACTTGTTGATTTAAACCCCGAAACCCTCTTAAAGGAGCCCTATGCCCACGACGACCATCGACGACCTCTTAGCCAATAACCGCGAATGGGCCCAGCGCGTCGAATGCGAGCGTCCCGGCTTTTTCACCAAACTGACCGAGCAACAAAACCCCAAATACATGTGGATTGGTTGCTCGGACAGCCGGGTGCCCGCCAACCAGATCAGTGGACTGGAGCCGGGCGAGGTGTTTGTGCACCGCAACGTGGCCAACGTCGTCGTGCCCAGCGACTTGAACTGCCTCTCGACCATTCAATACGCCATTGACCAGCTCAAGGTCGAGCACTTGATGGTCGTGGGCCACTACGGCTGCGGCGGCGTGCTGGCGGCCCTGGAAGAATTGCGCGTGGGCCTGGCCGACAACTGGATTCGCCACGTCAAAGACGTGCGCGTCAAGCACTACCACCTGATCAAAAACACCGCCGTGCAGCACCGCCACGATGTGCTGTGCGAGCTGAACGTGATTGAGCAGGTGATGAACGTCGCGCAAAGCACCGTCATGCAAGATGCTTGGGCCCGTGGCCAAAAAGTCACCCTGCACGGCTGGTGCTACAGCCTGAAAAACGGCTTGATCACCAACCTGGAAATCACCCTGCCCGGCGTGGGCGGCCTGTACGACGTGCATGAACGGGCCGTGGAACTGGTCGCTACCCGCGAGCGCAGCTAACCCCCTGAATTTCCCCCCTCAACCAGCGCCCCGGCGCTGGTTTTTCTACACCCAGGAGAACACAACATGTCCCACCAGCAAGACCCCGTCGTCATCGTCAGCGCCGTGCGCACCCCCATGGGTGCCTTCCAGGGCGGTTTTTCCGACCTGGCCGCGCACGACCTGGGCGGCGCTGCGATCAAGGCCGCCGTCGAGCGCGCCGGCATCGCCCCGGAAAAAGTCGAAGAAGTGCTGTTTGGCAACTGCCTGATGGCCGGCCAGGGCCAAGCCCCCGCCCGCCAAGCCGGTTTCAAAGGCGGCCTGCCGCAAAGCACCGGTGCCGTCACCCTGTCGAAAATGTGCGGTGCGGGCATGGAGGCGACCATCCTGGCGCACGACCAGATCGTGGCCGGCAGCCGCGAGGTCATGGTTGCAGGCGGCATGGAGAGCATGACCAACGCCCCCTATTTGCTGAAAAAAGGCCGGGGCGGCTACCGCATGGGCCACGACAAGGTGTTTGACCACATGATGCTTGACGGTCTGGAAGACGCTTACGAAGCGGGCCGCAGCATGGGCACCTTTGGCGAAGACTGCGCCGCCAAATACCAATTCACCCGCGAGCAACAAGATGCCTTTGCCATCGCCAGCGTGACGCGGGCCCAGCAGGCGATTGAATCGGGCGCGTTCAAGGCCGAAATCACCCCTGTGACCTTCCAGACGCGCAAGGGCGAAGTGACCATCGACCAAGACGAAGGCCCTTTGAAAATCCGCACCGACAAAATCCCCACCCTGCGCCCCGCGTTCAAAAAGGACGGCACCATCACCGCCGCCGCCAGTTCCAGCATCAACGACGGTGCCGCCGCCCTGGTGCTGATGCGCCAGTCCACCGCGCAGCAACTGGGCTGCAAGCCGCTGGCCAAGATCGTCGCCCACGCCACCCACGCACAAGCGCCGGAATGGTTCAGCACCGCCCCCGTCGGTGCGACGGAAAAAGTGCTGAAAAAAGCCGGCTGGAAGGTCGAGGACGTCGACCTGTGGGAAATCAACGAAGCCTTCGCCGTCGTCCCCATGGCGCTGATGGCCGACCTGAACGTGCCGCACGAAAAGGTAAACGTCAATGGCGGTGCCTGCGCCCTGGGCCACCCGATTGGGGCCAGCGGTGCCCGCATCATCGTCACCCTGCTGCACGCCTTGCAGGCCCGGGGCCTGAAAAAAGGCCTGGCCACGCTGTGCATCGGCGGCGGCGAGGCCACGGCCATGGCAGTCGAGTTAATCTAAAAAAATAGCTGTTTCCGCTTTTAAATAAACAGTTTTACTGTGTTTTCACTTTGAAATGCTTTGTTTTCAAGCGGAAACAGCTCACCAAAATATTTGCCTAGCGGGCAGCCCATTTACCTTCAGGAGAGCCAGATGCTACTGACCCCAGACCAACACATGGTGCGCGATGCC
Source organism: Comamonas denitrificans (assembly GCF_017368815.1). Taxonomy (GTDB): domain Bacteria; phylum Pseudomonadota; class Gammaproteobacteria; order Burkholderiales; family Burkholderiaceae_C; genus Comamonas; species Comamonas denitrificans. The sequence continues at coordinate 42,061 of NZ_JAFNME010000015.1, forward strand.
ATGCGCGAGTTTGTGCAGTCCGAAATCACCCCCCACGCCGCCCGCTGGGACAAAGAGCACCACTTCCCCAAAGATGTCCACCAGGGCCTGGCCGCGCTGGGCGCTTACGGCATCTGCGTGCCCGAGGAATACGGCGGCGCGGGGCTGGACTACCTCAGCTTGGCGCTGGTGCTGGAAGAAATCGCGGCCGGTGACGGCGGCACCAGCACCGCCATCAGCGTGACCAACTGCCCGGTGAACGCCATCCTCATGCGCTACGGCAATGCGGCGCAAAAGCAGCAATGGCTCACCCCCCTGGCGCGCGGCGAAATGCTGGGCGCGTTCTGCCTGACCGAGCCGCACGTGGGCTCGGACGCTTCGGCCCTGCGCACCACGGCGGTGAAAGAGGGCAAGGAGTATGTGCTCAACGGGGTGAAGCAATTCATCACCAGCGGCAAGAACGGCCAGGTGGCCATCGTCATTGCCGTCACGGATAAAACCGCAGGCAAAAAGGGCATGAGCGCCTTTATCGTGCCTACCAACAACCCCGGCTACCAGGTGGCGCGGCTGGAAGAAAAGCTGGGCCAGCACAGCAGCGATACCGCGCAAATCAATTTGGACGACTGCCGCATCCCGGCCGAGAACCTGATCGGTGCCGAGGGCGATGGCTACAAAATTGCCCTCTCGGCCCTGGAGGGTGGGCGCATCGGCATCGCCGCGCAAAGCGTGGGCATGGCCCGCGCGGCCTTTGAATGCGCCCTGCACTACAGCAAAGAGCGCGAGAGCTTTGGCCAGCCCATCTTCAACCACCAGGCCGTGGGCTTTCGCCTGGCCGACTGCGCCACGCAGCTTGAGGCGGCGCGCCAGCTGATTTGGCACGCGGCCAGCCTGCGCGATGCCGGCCTGCCCTGCCTGCAAGAAGCGGCCATGGCCAAGCTGTTTGCCAGCGAAATGGCCGAGCGCGTGTGCAGCGCCGCCATCCAAACGCTGGGCGGCTACGGCGTGGTGAATGACTTCCCAGTCGAGCGCATCTACCGCGATGTGCGCGTGTGCCAAATCTACGAAGGCACCAGCGACGTGCAAAAAATCATCATCCAGCGCGGCCTGGCGTAACGACACGCCCCGCGCAGCCGCAGGCGCTGCGTCCCCAGCAAAACGCCCCGCAACTTGCGGGGCGTTTTCCGTGGCATGTGCGCCAAGCGATGCTTAATTTTTAAATTCCGGCGTTTGCTTGCTCATGCCCGCCACCATGGCGGCCATCAGGTCGTCGCTTTGCAGCATGGCGGCGTTCCAGGTGGCCACATGGTTCAGGCCATCGGCCACGCTGTGGTCGCGGGCGTAGTTGAGCATTTCCTTGCTGCCGCGAATCGACAAGGGCGACTTGGCGGCAATCTGCCGGGCAATCTCCTGCACGCCCGCGTACAGCGCCGCGCGGCTGTCAAACACGCGATTGACCAGGCCGATCTGCTGCGCCTCGGCCGCGCCCAGGGTGCGGCCGGTGTAGGCCAGCTCGCGGGTGATGCCCTGGCCCACCAGCTTGGGCAGGCGCTGCAAGGTGCCCACATCGGCCACCATGCCCAGGTCAATTTCTTTGATGCAAAAGCTGGCCTCGCTGCTGGCGTAGCGCATGTCGGCGCACACCACCAGATCAACCCCGCCGCCAATGCAGGGGCCGTGGATGGCGGCCAGCACGGGTTTACGGCAGCGCTCCAGGCTGGTCAGGGTGTCTTGCAAGTCCAAAATCACGCGGCGCAGCTTTTCGCGCTGGCGGCCTTCGCAGTCGTCGGCAATCTGCGCGGGCATGGACATCATCATTTGCAGGTCAATGCCGGAGCAAAACAGCTTGCCCTCGGCCTGCAGCACGGCCACGCGCACCTCGGGCGTGCGGTCCACCCACTCAAAGGCCTGGCGAATTTCCTGCCACATGGCGGCGTTCATGGCGTTGGCCTTGTCGGCACGGTTCAGGGTGACGGTGGCAATGTGCTGCTCCAGCGTGACGCGCAGGGTGCTCAGCTCCAAGGCCGCATCTGCGGTATTGTTTTTGGCATCATTTTGGCCATTAGCGCTTTGTGCATCTGCGTTAGCAGCTACGGTTTTAGATTGATCGCAGGGGTCCAGGCGCAGCGCCAGCTCCGTGCCCTGCTGGATGGCGCGTTTGGCATCGAGCTCGGCGGCCTTGTCGGCCCCGCCAATCAGGTGCACGGTCACGCCCTGGGCCTGCAGCGCGACCTGCAGTTCACGGTTGGGGTCTTGGCCAGCGCAGACGATGACGTTGTCCACCGCCAGCAACCGGTCTTGGCCCTCCACCGTGATGTGCAGGCCCGCATCGTCAATCTTGCGGTACGTCACGCCGGCCAGCATCTGCACGCCCCGGTTTTTCAGCCCCGTGCGGTGAATCCAGCCCGTGGTTTTGCCCAGGCCCGCGCCCACCTTGCTGCTCTTGCGCTGCAGCAGGTAAATCTGGCGTGGCGCAGCGGGAATCTGCCCAGGCTGAACCCCGCCGCGCTTCGCGCCCGTGGTGTCCACGCCCCATTCGGCAAAAAATTGGGCTGGGTTGAGGCTGGTGCTCTCACCCTCGTGCAGCAGGTATTCGCTCACGTCAAAGCCAATGCCGCCTGCACCAATCACGGCCACGGTCTGGCCCACGGGCTTTTTGTCGCGCAGCACGTCCAGATAGCCCAGTACCTTGGGGTGGTCCATGCCCTCAATCTGCGGCAGGCGCGGGCGAATGCCGGTGGCCAGCACCACGTGCTTGAAGCCCGCCTGCACCAAATCGTCTGCCGCCACGTGCTGCCCCAATTTGACGGTCACGCCGCTGTGCTTAAGGCGCTCGCCAAAGTAGCGCAGGGTTTCGTAAAACTCTTCCTTGCCCGGAATTTGCTTGGCAATGTTGAATTGGCCGCCAATCTCGTGACCAGCGTCCAACAGCGTCACCTCCAGCCCACGCTGGGCCGCTTCGGTGGCAAAGGCCAGACCCGCTGGGCCAGCGCCAACCACGGCAATGCGCTCTTTTTGCGCGGCCGCTGGCAGGGGCTGCGGCACCAGAATGGTTTCATGGCAAGCGCGGGGGTTCACCAGACAGGAGGTGATCTTGCCCGCAAAGGTGTGGTCCAGGCAGGCCTGGTTGCAGCCAATGCAGGTGTTGATGTCCTGCGCGCGCCCGGCAGCCGCCTTGTTCACAAATTCCGGGTCGGCCAAGAAGGGCCGCGCCATGCTCACCATGTCGGCCTGGCCGCTGGCGAGGATGTTTTCTGCCACGTCAGGGGTGTTGATGCGGTTGGTGGCCACCAGTGGAATGCCGACCTTGCCCTTGAGCTGCTCGGTCACCCAGGCAAAGGCGGCGCGCGGCACCTTGGTGGCGATGGTGGGAATGCGGGCCTCGTGCCAGCCAATGCCGGTGTTCAAAATCGTCACGCCCGCCGCTTCCAGCGCCTGCGCCAGTTGCACCACTTCGTCCTGCGTGGAGCCGCCTTCGACCAGGTCAAGCATCGACAGGCGGAAGATGATGATGAAGTGCTGGCCCACCCGCGCGCGCGTGCGGCGCACGATCTCCAACGCAAAGCGGATGCGGTTCTCGTAGCTGCCGCCGTACTCGTCGTCGCGCTGGTTGGTCTGTGCGGCGATGAATTCGTTGATCAGGTAGCCCTCGGAGCCCATGATTTCCACACCGTCGTAGCCCGCGCTTTGCGCCAGGGCGGCGGCGTTGGCGTAGTCCTCCACCGTTTGTTGCACTTCTTGGGTGGTCAATGCCTTGGGGGCAAACGGGCTGATGGGGGCTTTGAGGGCGCTGGGTGCCACCAGCTGCGGGTGGTAGGCGTAGCGGCCAAAGTGCAGGATTTGCATGCAAATCTTGCCGCCTGCGTCATGCACGGCCTGCGTTACCACCCGGTGCTTGTCGGCCTCGGCTTGCGAAGTCATGGCCGCGCCGCCGGGCATGGGCCGGCCCGCTTCGTTGGGGGCAATGCCGCCGGTCACGATCAGGCCCACGCCGCCCTTGACCCGCTCGGCGTAAAACGCCGCCATGCGCTCAAAGCCATTGGGTGCTTCTTCCAGCCCCACGTGCATGGAGCCCATGAGTACGCGGTTTTTCAACGTGGTAAAGCCCAGGTTCAGCGGGGCCAGCAAGTGAGGGTAAGGGGATGCAGTGGATGCAATGGCAGCAGTAGCGGTCATGGAATGTCCTTGGCAAATGAAAATGCGCAGCAAATACCGGCAAAAATGCACGGCCGTTCTATTATTGTGGCATTTAAAGATATCGTTTTGGCGTTACCTAGGGGACTCTTTAGAATGAAAAGGCTGTGCTCCTTTTTTATGCTGCCTACGCTTTAGCCTGTCATGGTCGAAAAATCCCCCTCTACTCTTGCCCGCGAAGCGCTTAGGCTGTTGTTTTCACGGGAGCAACCACCTACTCCCGAAAACTACCAAGCGGCTTACTACGAAGCCGCTGGGACGATTGATGCCATCGTGGTCCCGCCCGGCCTGGCCCACCAATTGGCACGCTTGTGTGAGTTTGCACAGCCTGCCTTTGCACACAGCGATGCGCGCTTGCGCGAAATGTCCGAGCAGCTGGTGCATTTTTTGCGCCAACCCCAGCCCGAGCTGAGCACCGCACTCTTGCTGCTGCAAAACTTTAGCCACCGCCTGTCGTTTGCGGTGCCCGACCAGGTGCAGCTGCACGAGGGTTTGCTGCGCTTGCTGGGGCTGATCCTGCAAAACATGGCCGTGCTGTGTTTGGACGACCAGTGGCTGGAGGGGCAGTTGAGCGCGCTGCAAACAGCCACCGAGCCACCGCTGACGCTGCCACGCCTGCAAGAGATGGAGCAGCGCCTGCAAGAGGTGATCTTCAAGCAAACCGAGGCCAAAGAGCGCCTGGTGCAAGCGCAAAACCAAGTGCGTGATTTGCTCGCTACGTTTATTGACCGTTTGGCCGACATAGGGGACACCAACAGCAGCTATCACGACCATCTGGAGCAGTGCGCCGCCAAGCTCTCCAAAGTCTCGCAGCTGCACGAAATCACCCCGCTGCTCGAAGATGTCATCGGTGCCACCCGCGCCATGGCCGATCGCTGCGATCTGGCCCGCCATGAGCTGCACACCTTGCGCATGCAAAGCGAACAAGGGATGCAGGAAATCAACCGCCTGCGCGATGCCCTGGTGGAGACCTCGGCCCAAGCCCGCACCGATGCCCAAACCGGGGCACTCAACCGCCGGGGCATGGACGAGGCACTGGAGCAAGAAGTCCAAGCCGCGCAAAAGACCGGTGCCCCCTTGTGCGTTGCCTTGTTGGATTTGGATGACTTTAAAAACCTCAACGACCGCTTGGGCCACGATGCCGGCGACAAAGCCCTGGAGCATCTGGTCCATGTGGCCAAAAAAGTCATGCGCACCCAAGACCAGCTGGCCCGCTATGGCGGAGAAGAATTCGTTTTCCTCCTGCCCGGCACGACCGCCACCCAGGCCGTTGAAATCATGAAGCGCCTACAGCGCACGCTCACTGCGCAGTACTTTTTGCAAGACAACGAACGGGTGCTGATCACCTTCAGCGCTGGCGTGGCGCAGCTGCAAGCCAACGAGGACTACCAACACGCATTAATCAGAGCTGACAAGGCTGTTTATATGGCGAAAAAAGCAGGAAAGAACCGCGTTTTCTTTGCTGAATAAGCGCAAACCGCTATTTATTTTGACAATTCTTTAGTCATCCCAGGTGGTCTCTGGGCGCAATTGTTGTGCCAGGGTGCGCGGCCAGGGCAAATTCAAGTCGGCCATGCGCTGCTTGATCAAAATCGGTGCCACTTGAAACACCTGGGCCAAGGCTGCTACCGGGGTCAAGGGCTGTACCTGCGCACGCAGCGCCGCCTCGGGCAGCAGCAGGCGCAGGGCAAAGTCATTGGCCTCGTTGTCGATGCGCTCCTGCACGTTGCAGTGGTAGCTGTCTGACACCTCAATCGCGCGCGTCTGACCTGGGCGCAAATGGTGCAAGGCAATGTGCCCCAGCGCATGGGCCACACCATAGCGCTGGCGCTCTAAAGGGTGCTGGCGATCAATCACAATGCGCGGCTTGCGCTTGGCGGCCAGCTCCACCAGGGCACACACCCGGCCCAACGGGGCAAAGGCCACCACCACCTCCATGCCCTTGGCGATGCGGGCTAAATTCACCGGAAGCTTGTGATCCCAGTGCGCATTCAGCACGCCTTCGGCCAGCAGGGTCATGGCTATGCAGCGGGCGCTGCCTGGGGGGCTGAAGCCTGCGCCCCAGGAAGGTAAAGCGGGCCGCTTTGGCCGCAGCCGCCCAAAGCAGCCACGGCCATCACAAGCGCCAAAGTACGAAGCAAATAGGTAAAACGCATAGCCGTAGATGATTTAATTGTTGCGGAACAAATCCAGAATGTTTTTGCGCTCTTCAGCATTGGGCGTAGGAATGGCATCCTCCCCTCCCTCCAGGGGGACATCACTCATGCCCAAACCGCGCACGCTCGATTCCACGTTCTCGGTATAAAACCATTCGCCATTGGCATTGGTGACACCCGGCGGCACGGTGTAGCTGGCCACAGGCTCATCCTTTAATGCGTACTGCATGTATTGAATCCAGATCGGCAGGCTCAAGCCCCCGCCAGTCTCGCGCGAGCCAAGGTTGCGCGGCGTGTCGTAACCAATCCAGGTGACGGCCACCAGATTGGGCTGAAAGCCAGCAAACCAGGCATCCATGGCATCGTTGGTGGTGCCGGTTTTGCCGTACAAATCGGGCCGCTTCAAGGTGGCTTGCGCGCGCGCGGCGGTGCCCGAGCTGGCCACCGTCTGCAACATGCTGTCCATGATGAAGGCATTGCGCGGCTCAATCACCCGCTGCTGCTGGGCCAGGGGCTTGGGCTGGTACTCGGCCAAGGCCACACCACGCTGGTCGGTGATTTTGGTAATCAGCCACGGCGTAATGCGGTAGCCGGTATTGGCAAAAGTGGCAAAGCCCACCGCCATTTGCATCGGCGTGACCGAGCCCGCGCCCAAAGCCATGGTGAGGTATGCCGGGTGTTTGCTGGCCTCAAAACCAAAGCGCGTGATCCACTGCTGGGTAAAGGCCGGCGTGGCTGCCTCCAGAATGCGAATGGCGGGAATATTTCTTGACTTTGCCATGGCCACGCGCGCCGTCATGGGGCCTTCAAAGCGGCCATCGTAGTTTTTCGGTGTCCAAGGTTGCCCCCCCGTCACCCCCGCGCCATACACCAAAGGAGCGTCATTGACGATGGTGGAAGGAACAATGCCTTTCTCCAGCGCAGCAGAGTAGATAAACGGCTTGAACGCCGAGCCGGGCTGGCGCCAAGCTTGGGTGACGTGGTTGAATTTGTTTTTCGCAAAGTCAAAGCCCCCCACCAAGGCCCGAATGGCCCCGGTATTGGGGTCCAAAGCAACAAAGGCCCCTTCCACTTCCGGCAACTGCGTGGCCGCCCAGGTAGTGCCCGTCTGGATGATGCGGATGATCGCACCCGGAACAATCTTGATCTGCGGCGGCGCTTTGGCGGCCAAACCCGACTCAACGGGTTTGAGTCCTTGGCCGGTGATTTCAATCTTGTCCCCATTGGCCCGCACCACGACCAGTTTTTTCGGTGAAGCTTCCAACACCACAGCGGCCAGCACATCGCCGTTGTCCGGGTGTTGGGCCAGGGCATCATCTACGACATCCTCCAACGCCTGCGCATCCGTTGGCAAGGCAACAAAGCGCTCCGGCCCGCGAAAGCGCTGGCGACGCTCATAGGCCATGATGCCTTCGCGCAGGGCCTTATAGGCCACGTTTTGCTCATCGAGCTTGAGCGTGGTGTACACATTCAGCCCTTTGGTGTAAGCCGCTTCCCCATACTGGTCAAAAATCAGCTGCCGGGCCATTTCTGCAACGTAGTCCGCATGGGCCGCATTCTCGCGCGGCCTATCGCGGCGCAACCGCAGGGGCTCGTTACGGGCTTCTTCGGCTTGTTCGGCGGTAATAAAGCCGTTTTCCTCCATCCGGTCAATGATGTGCAGCTGGCGCACACGGGCCCGCTTGAGGTTGCTGATCGGGTTGTACGCCGATGGCGCTTTGGGCAGGCCGGCCAGCATGGCAGCCTCCGCAATGGTGATGTTCTTCAATGGCTTGCCAAAGTACACCTCACTGGCAGCGGCAAAACCGTAAGCCCGGTGACCCAAGAAAATCTGGTTCATATAAACCTCCAGAATTTTCTCTTTGGTCAGCAAATGCTCTAACTTGAACGTCAGCAGCACTTCGTAAATTTTGCGGGTGTACGTTTTCTCTGACGACAAGTACACATTGCGTGCCACCTGCATGGTGATGGTGGAAGCCCCCTGGCTTTTGACCTTGCCCAAATTGGCCAAGGCCGCCCGCAAAATACCCTTGTAGTCCACCCCGTTGTGCTCAAAAAAGCGCGTATCTTCAATCGCCAGCACCGCATCCACCATTACTTTGGGAATCTCGCGGATCGGTGTCAGCGTGCGCCGCTCTTCACCAAACTCCCCAATCAACACCCCTTCTGAGGAGTAGACCCGCAGCGGCAGCTTAGGCTGGTAATCAACCAAATCTGAAATATCCGGCAAATTCGGGTAGGCCTGCGACAAAGCAATCGCCACCACAAAGGCCCCGGCCACCATGCCAGCCACCGCCAGACCAAGCACCCAAAAAATAGCCCGAACGGGCCACGGCAAACGCTTTTTTTTCGGGGGTGTTTGTTTGGGATTGGGCGACGCTGCGCCATGAGAAGAAGGTGTCGAAGTGGGCATAAAGGGCTACCAGGCAAGAGGCGCATTATAGAAAGCCACCGCCAAACTACACGTGTCACAGAGTGCGACCAGATGTCACCAAAAACCCTTGAAACGTGCGGTTTTGGCAACACTCCTTTGAAATTGTGAACTGCGCGGGAAAGCGACATCACTTCTTGCTGCTAGCATCATTCGGCCCGGCTTACATTCCGCCACATACCGCAAACACCAGTAGATGCCAGCAAATAGGAGTTGTCTTGCTTTCCCTGAAGTCACTTTTCCAACGCCAGCCAGAGCCGCTCATTGGCCTGGACATTAGCGCCACGGCTGTGAAGTTGGTGGAGTTGGCGCGTCACGGCCAAGATGGCTGGACGCTGGAGCGCTGCACCATGGTTCCGCTGCCCCCCGGCTGTATTGTGGATGGCAGCATCACAAACATGGATGAAGTCAGCACGACCATCCACCGTCTATTGGCCAAAAGTGGCACGCGCACGAAAAACGTTGCCCTGGCCCTGCCGGCATCGGCCGTCATCACCAAAAAAGTTATTCTGCCCGGGGCCCTTTCTGATCAGGAAATGGAGATTCAGGTTGAATCTGAAGCCAGTCAATACCTGCCCTTTGCATTGGAAGAAGTGCGCCTGGATTTTTGCGTCATTGGGCCCAATGCCAAAAACCCAGGCGATGTGGATGTTCTCTTGGCCGCAACCCGCAAAGAAAAAGCACACGAACGCCAAGAGGCCGCCGAAATCGCTGGTTTAAAACCAACCGTCTTGGATATTGAATCCTACGCTGCACTCTTGGCCGTACAACGCGTGCTGGACCATCCCCAAGCCCCCACCCATGTTGGCGAAGCCGACTTGGCCGTCCTGATCAACGTGGGCGATCGCGGGTACACCATGCAAGTTTTGCGCGGTGAGGAAATTTTGTTCGATCACGAGCAAGGCATGGGAGGCGCGCAGCTGACCCAAGCGATTGCCCGCTACTACAGCATCCCCCCCGAAGAAGCCGAACAAAAAAAGCGCAACGACAATCTGCCGGACGATTACGCCACCGCCGTATTGGCACCCTTTGTCAAAAACCTGGCCTTGGACATCGGCCGCTCGCTGCAATTTTTCTTTACCAGTACCCCCTACCACAACGTGCAGCACATCTTGCTGTTTGGTGGCTCCGCGATTTTGGAAGGGCTGACCTCAGCCATTCAAAATGAAACCAAGGTTTCAACCTTGGTACTCGACCCCTTCCTTGGCATGGAGCTGGGTTCGTCGATTAATAAATCAAAAATACGCAAAGCGGCCCCCGCCTACTTAACCGCATGCGGCTTAGCACTGCGGAGGTTCTACCAGTGATTCTCATCAATCTCTTACCGCACCGAGAAATCGCGAACAAACGCCGCAAAGAAGTTTTTCAAATGGCAATGTTCGGCGCCTTGCTTGCCGGTTTGCTGGCAGCGGCGGTTGTATTTTCTATCTACCAAGCCTTGATTGATAGCCAACAAGAGCGCAACAGCTATTTAAAATCAGAAATATCTCAGCTAGACAATCAAATTAAAGACATTAAAGGTCTTGAAGAAGAAATCAACTCATTAAAAGCACGGCAAAAATCAGTAGAGGATTTACAGGCTGATCGTAATTTACCAGTCTATCTGTTGAGCGACATTACCCAGCTCCTGCCTGAGGGGGTTTACATCACTTCTATGAAGCAAACAGGAATGAATGTTGAGGTAAAAGGCTCGGCGCAATCCAATGAACGCGTCTCTGAAGTGCTGCGCAACATCTCGAATGGGTCGCCATGGTTTACCAAGCCTATTCTGAAGGAAATTGTTTCTGGCACCGTCGAAGTTGCTCCAAAAGACTTGCGTAAAGTAGTCACTTTTACCATGTCTTTTACCTTGGTCCGCTCCACCGAGGTGAAGCAGCAAAACCAAGAGAGAAAGCCCTGATATGCGCAATAAAAGCAAAAACAATACGGCTTCTGATCTTTCTGAGAAATTTGAAGTCTTTAAAAATCAGTTTCGAAATCTGGACCCAAAAGACCCTTCTCTGTGGCCTCTGATCCCTAGAGTCTTTTTGTTTATCGCCATTGCCGTAGGCGTTTTGATTGGTGCTTGGTTTGCGTATCTCAACACCTTAGAAGAAGACCTGAAGGCAGAACAGCAAAAAGAAACCACACTGCAACAAGAGTTTTCCACCAAAATGCGCAAAGCTGCTGGATTGGAAGCCCTCAAAGCCCAGCGCGAATTAGTACAACAATACGTCACCCAGTTAGAAAAACAACTTCCCAACAAAGCGGAGATGGCAGCGCTGCTGTCAGATGTGAACCATGCTGGCATGGGGCGGGGCTTGCAATTTGACTTATTCCGTCCAGGCTCCGAATCCATTCGCGATTACTATGCAGAGTTGCCGATTACTTTGCGCATTTCTGGTCGTTTTCACGACATGGGTTCTTTTGTTTCGGATGTGGCACACCTTTCGCGCATTGTCACGATCAACGACATCGCCCTGACTTCAACCCCTAAAGGCACAAGCTTGGTCATGGACGCGCAGGCCCGCACCTATCGCTACCTGGATCCTGAAGAGATACAAGCACAGCAGGCTGAAGCCAGCAAAAAGAAAAAAGGAGGTAAAAAATGATGCGCAACCATCAACTCCTTCCATGGCTCGCCAGCGTGCTGGCCGTGCTGACCCTTTCTGGCTGTATGAGCGACACCACCGGCGATTTGCGTGAATGGGTACGCCAAGAACGCAAAAATGCCAAGCCCAATATTCAACCCTTGAGCGAGCCCAAGGCCTTCACCCCTCAGCCCTATACCACCGCGGACTTGATGGATCCCTTCAACGTTCTCAAGCTCACTTCGGCTTTGCGCCTGGATAGCGAAAAAAACACAGCCAATACCAACTTGCTGGAACAAGAGCTCAATCGTCGCAAACAAGAACTGGAAAGCTTCCCCCTGGATGCCATCTCGATGGTTGGAAGCATGCACCAAAATGGCAGCGAAACTGCTTTAGTACGGGTGAACAAGCAGGTTTATCAAGTCAAGGCTGGAGGATATATGGGGCAAAACTATGGCCGCATAGAAAAAATTTCAGAAAGCGCCATTCGTTTACGTGAAATTGTTCAAGACCCAGCGGGAGATTGGGTAGAGAAAACCACCATCCTGGAACTGCAAGAGGAAACCAAATAATGCTGCTGCGTCAAAAAAAACCAATGAAAAATACCCTGGCCTATAGTGTTGGGATGGCTTTTCTACTCCCCGTTTTTTCCTGGGCAGGGAGCATTCAATCGGTCACTGGCTCGGTGCAAGGCGGTGGCGAAGTGGTGCGCATTGTGCTGGATGAGCCCCTCAGCCAAGCCCCCACCGGCTTTGCCGTGCAATCACCGGCACGCATTGCATTGGATTTTTTGAGTACGACCAATGGCCTGCCCCAATCCCTGGTCGAACTCAACCAAGGCAATCTCAATACCGCCAACGTGGTCGAGGCCTCGGGCCGCACCCGCGTGGTGCTGAACTTGAAATCGGCCACCAACTACCGCACCGAATTGGATGGCAATGCCGTTTTGGTTTACCTCGACCCGGTAAAAACCGCCTCGGCCGTGGCCCCCATCTCCACCCCCGTGCAAGTAACGCCAGCACCGGCCCCGGTGGCATCGCCCAAAAGCATTCGCGATGTAGATTTTCGCCGCACTAGCGACGGCGCAGGCCGCCTGGTGGTAGCCCTGGGCTCGGCCGGTGCCAGCGCCGATGTGCGCAACGAAGGCAAGGGTCTGGTGGTAGAACTCTCGCGCTCCAGCCTGCCTGACGCACTGATGCGTCGCCTGGATGTGGTGGATTTTGGCACCCCAGTACAGCTGATTTCCAGCTCCCAAAAAGGCGACAAGGTGCGCTTGAAAGTCGATCTGAAAGGCGAGTGGGAGCACAGCGCCTACCAAAGCGACGACCAGTTTGTGCTGGAAGTGCGTGAAAAGAAAATCGATCCCACCAAGCTAACGCAGGGCCCAGGTTTCTCTGGCGAGCGCCTGTCGCTGAATTTCCAGAACATTGAAGTGCGAGCCCTGCTGCAGGTGATTGCCGACTTCACCAATTTCAATATCGTCACCTCCGACACCGTTGGTGGCGCTTTAACCCTGCGCCTCAAAGACGTGCCCTGGGACCAAGCCTTGAACATCATCATGGAGGCCAAGGGCCTGGGCATGAAGAAAAATGGCAACGTGCTGTGGATTGCACCTCGAGAAGAAATCGATGAGCGCACGAAAAAGGATTTAGAAGCGGCCCGCTCCATTGAGCAGCTGGAAACCCTGCGCACCCAAGGTTTTCAAATCAATTACGCCAAAGCGGAAGAATTGGTGAAGAAATTCACTGAATCCCAAAATACTGGAGGCACTGCCGGCACCAATACCAATAACACACGATTTTTATCAGAACGTGGCTCGGCGATTGCTGAAGAACGCACCAACCAGTTATTTATTACCGACACGCCGACCAAGCTGGAAGAAATTACTGAACTGCTGAAAAAACTCGACGTACCCGTTCGACAAGTGCTCATTGAAGCACGGATTGTCGAGGCCCGCGATACCTTTGGTCGCGCACTGGGGGTAAAGTTTGGTGGAGGTTATAACCGTCCTGGACGCGGCAGTATTGGCCCCAGTTTCAACGGCGGGAGCTCAGCACAAAAACAATCGGGGCAATGGATAAAAAATGATGATACCGGTGCATATGAATACAGGCCTGGATGGGCTAATAACAACAATGTCAATAGCGGAAGCATTAATTCAAACCAAGGGAATAACAGCTTAGATAGAGGCTGGGAAACCAATCAATCCAGTACCATTTCTAACAATCCCTTCATTAACCTTCCAGCTGCCGCACTTTCCAGCGGTGCCGCTGCCGCAAGCATAGGATTGAGTGTATTCAACTCCAGCATGACACGGTTTTTGAGCTTGGAGTTGTCAGCCATGGAATCAGAAGGGGTAGGCAAGATTGTTTCCAGCCCCCGGTTGATGACCGCCGACAAGTCAGAGGCAGAAATTAAACAAGGGACCCAAATTCCTTATAAATCTTCCTCAGGGGCCGGTGCCAGTGCTATTCCAAAAGTTGAATTCAAAGATGCCGTTCTTCGGTTAAAAGTGATTCCTCAAATCACCCCAGATGGCGACATTATTATGGATTTGGAGGTGCATAAGGATTCGGTGGGTGCCCGCACGGATGACGGCCCCGCGATTGATACCAAAAGTATTAGGACCCAGGTATTGGTTGAAAATGGTGGCACGGTGGTGATTGGTGGTATTTTTGAAATGGAAGAAATCAATCAAACGAATAAAGTCCCCGTGCTGGGAGATATTCCTGTGATGGGCAATCTATTTAAAAACAAAACCCGTGAAACCGAAAAACGGGAAATGTTGGTGTTCATTACCCCACGCATGGTCACCGATGCCATCGCCAACCGTTAATCAAAAATTTCATTAACCCCTCAAGGCCGCAATTGCGGCCTTGCGGTTTTTTTATCAAGGCAAGCGTTATGGCAAAGCATTTGGCACTGGTGGGACTGCCCGGCTCGGGCAAATCGACCATTGGGCGGCAGGTGGCGCGCCAAGGCGGCTGGGTGTTTGTCGATGCCGACCACGCCATTGAAGAGCGCCTGGGCTGCAGCATCAAAGATTATTTTGCCCAGCACGGCGAGGCCGCTTTTCGGGAGATTGAGGCACAGGTGCTGCGCACCTTGCTGCAAGCGCCCCAACCCACGGTGATTGCCACGGGCGGCGGCGCGGTGCTCAAACCAGAAAATCGGGTGGCCTTGCGTGAAGGCTGCACGGTGTTTTACCTGCACGCTGCGCCAGAGGATATCGCCCGGCGGCTGCGTGGTGATACTGTGCGCCCGTTGCTGCAAGGCGTCGATGCCTTGCAACGCCTGCAAGCCTTGCAAAAAGTGCGCGGCCCGCTGTACCGTGAAGTGGCGCATTACGTACTGGATACCCAGCGCAACAATCCCACCCAAGTCGCCCGCAAAATCTGCATGCAAGTGGATTTGGCCGGCCTGTCAGGTTTGGGAAGTATTTGACCGATACGCGTTTAAAAATCAGCGGTTAGTGCTATTTTTATATTGCGCCCCGGTTGCGTGTAAGCGTCAATGGTGGGGGAATTGGCCGCTTGCCCATACACATCAGCCCAGCGCCAGTATTTTTGGTTGGTGAGGTTGTTCAGCGCCAGATTCAGCCGCACATTGCTGCGGGGCCGCCATTGCATGCCCACATCCAAGGTGGTGGCTGAGGGCGTAGCAAATTGGGTGGTTCCGGCCTTGTTGTTGCCAATCGAGACCAAATCAATGTCTTGATCGCGCTTTGCGGCGTAATGGCGGGCGTTGGCGTACACGCCCCAATGCGGTGTGTCGTAGCGCAGCCCCACCGACAGCTGGGCGGGTGAGACCGAGTTCAGCGGACTGTTGCTGGTCACATCCTTGCCCCGCGTTTGGCCATACGAAAAAGAGCTGCGCAAGCGCCCGTCGGTGTTGCTACCCACGTGGCCCCAGTCGTAAATACCTTTGACTTCAAAGCCGTAAATCTTGGCGCGCGTGATGTTCACAGTCTGGAAGACTTGCTTTAACGGGGTGCGCTCAATCAGGCGGGCATCTTCAATCAAGTTGCTGTAGCGGTTGTAGAAGCCCACCACGTCCAGGTTCAAGCGCTCCATGCGGCCCCGCACGCCCAGCTCCATGCCCCGGCTGCGTTCCGGTTTTAAGTGGGGGTTGGCGATGATGTAGTTGTCCACCATGCCCACGCCGGGTAGCAGGGCTTGGGCGCGAAAGCGGTCATTGACCTGCCCCGCCTCGGGGGCGCGGTAGCCGGTGGCGTACTGGCCAAAAACGCTCCACTCGGGCGTGGCGCGGTAGAGCAGCCCCAGCTTGGGCAGCACGGCTGTGCCACTCATGTTCTTAGCGGGTTGGGGGGCCGGCGGAAAGTACAAATCCTGGTTTTGCACATCAATGCGGAAGTGGTCGATGCGCAGCCCGGGCGTAATCGTCCAATCGCCCAGCACGGTTTCGTTTTGCACAAACAGGCCCGCGCTGGTTTCATGGGTATCGGGGAAGCGTTTGAGCGGGAAAACTTCTGGGGCCAGGGGGGCTTGGCCGGTGTACAGGTTGCTGATGCTGTTGCGCACCCAATCCAGCCCATAGACAAAGCGGGATGACCAGCTTGGGTAGCGCAGCACCTTGTCCGCTTGCAGGCCCAGTTGCCATGTCTGCTCTTCGTAGCGGTTGTCGCGCACACGGTGTACGCCGCTGTTTAAAAAGCTCTGGCCAAGGCGGTGCGACTGCGCATGCTGTACCGAAACAATGGCCCGCACATGGTCGGCCCCGGCGGTGTGCAGACCAAAGCGCCCATCCCACGCCAAACGATTGCGCTCAATGGTGCTGGTGGTGAACTCGTTCACCACATCGTTGGGTTTGCTGGGGGTGGCAATGCGGCTGGAGAGCAAATCGGCATCCAACTTTTTGCGCGAATGTTCCACGGTAAAGGTATGGCGTTGCAGGCCATTGGGTTTCCACACCAGCTTGCCCAGCACGGCCTGGTCGTTGGTATCCAAGGGGTCGGCCTTGGTGCGGTTGCTGTTGGCTGCGCCATCGGTGCCCATGGTCTGCATTGCATGCCCCTGGCGGCCCGAGGCGGTGAGCATCCATTGCACCTGCTCGCCCGCCTGGGCGGCCACGGTGCCGGTCAGGCTGGTGCTGTGGTCTTCCTCGCTCCAGGCAGTGGCAATGCGCCCGCCCATGGTTTTGCTGCTGCCGTCAGCGGCTTTTAGAAAGTCGCTAGGGTCGTGGGTGACAAAGTTCACCACCCCCGCCATGCCGTCGCCACCGTATTGGGCCGAGGCTGGGCCGCGCACCAGCTCGATGCGCTTGAACGTCTCCAGCGTGAGGTATTCCCGATCGAACATGGCCGAGCGCGAGACGTAGCTGCGTGGCATGCGAATGCCATCAACCGTCATCAACACGCGGTTGCCGCCCAGGCCGCGAATCTGGATACCCATGTTGCCGTCCCGCGCGAAAGCGGCCGAGCCTGCGCCCACGGCCAGCCGCGCCGGGCTGCTGCGCACCTCGGTATTGGGCAGGTCTTGCAGCGCCTGGCGCAGATTGCGGCTTTGCTGGTCGCGCAGGCCTTCTTCGCTGACGATGTCCGCCGACAGGGGCAGGTCGTCATTAGCCTGTTCCATGCGCGCGCCGCTGACGACGACGGTGGGCAAGGTGGCATGGGCCGTCGGCGTGGCGACCTGGGCTTGGGCGAGCGATAAGACGTTACAGGCCAAAACCACACCAAGGCAGACGGGGTTAAGCCGTTGAACAAGCACAAGATTAGAAGGCAACAGGGTAAAAGCCATAGCAAGAACGATTCAAGAAACAAGGAGTTTCGCGTTGATTATGGAGTACTTTCCCGCAATGCCAAGAAAAGATAGACACTGCATTCGTATTTGAGATAAATCAAATAAAAACCCTTCTGTGCTCTCCACAATAACTGGAAAACCCTGCTGCTTTGTCGCGGCCCACAGCGGGGTATCCCCTAGGACGGGAGGGAGTTTCGGGCGGCGGCATAACAAGGAGTTTCCTGCATGAAAACCCGCAAACTAACGAGTCTTATCGCTCTGGCCCTGTCCTCGATGGCGTTGGCCGCCGTGGCCCAGCCAGCCAAACCTGGCGCAGCCACCACCCCAACCACTGCGGCAGAAGCCCAGTACCAAGGCGCTGCATCGCCCTTGGCCGGTGCCGCTATGCACCAGTCGAGCAACCCCAAAGCCCCGCCCATGACCGAGGAGGAATTTGCCCGCGCCCGTCAAATTTATTTTGAGCGCTGCGCCGGTTGCCACGGTGTGCTGCGCAAAGGCGCAACCGGCAAGCCTTTGACCCCTGATCTGACCAACGACAAAGGCACCGAGTACCTCAAGACCTTCATCGCTTACGGCTCCCCCGCCGGGATGCCCAACTGGCTAACCTCGGGTGAGTTCGACGAGGCCACCGTGGATCTGATGGCCCGCTACATCCAGCACGATGCCCCGACACCGCCCGAGTTCTCCTTAGCGGACATGGAAGCAACCCGCAAGGAATACATCCCTGTGGACAAGCGCCCCACCAAAAAGATGAACAACTACAACATCGAGAACATTTTCTCGGTGACCTTGCGTGACGACGGCACGATCGCCCTGATCGACGGTGATACCAAGGAAATCATCAGCATCATCAAAACCGGCTACGCCGTGCACATCTCGCGCCTGTCCGCTTCGGGCCGCTACCTGTACGTGATTGGCCGCGATGCCCGCTTGAACCTGATCGACTTGTGGATGGAAAAACCCGACAACGTCGCTGAGATCAAAGTCGGTCTGGAAGCCCGCTCGGTGGAAACCTCCAAGTTCAAAGGCTGGGAAGACAAGATTGCCATTGCCGGCACCTACTGGCCGCCCCAGTTCGTGCTGATGGATGGCGACACCCTGAAGCCCAAAAAAGTGGTCGGCACGCGCGGCATGGACATCAACAACGAGTACCACCCCGAGCCCCGGGTGGCGGCCATCGTTTCCAGCCACAACAAGCCTGAGTTCTTGGTCAACGCCAAAGAAACCGGCAAAGTGTGGATGGTCGATTACACCGACTTGACCAACTTGAAGACCAAGCAAATCGATACGGCCAAGTACCTGCACGACGGCGGTTTTGACGCTTCGGGCCGCTACTTCATGACCGCTGCCAACGCTTCGGACAAGATCGTGGTGATCGACACCAAGGAAAGCAAGCTTGAAGCCATCGTCGATGTCGGCAAAATCCCCCACCCTGGGCGCGGTGCCAACTTCAAGCACCCCAAATTTGGCCCGGTGTGGGCAACGTCTGACCTGGGTGACGAGGGCATTTCTCTGATCGGCACCGATCCAAAGAAAAACAAAGACCACGCCTGGAAAGTGGTTCAAACCCTCAAAGGCCAGGGTGGTGGTTCGCTGTTCATCAAAACCCACCCCAAGTCCACCAACCTGTGGGTCGATACCACGCTGAACCCCGATGCCAAGATCAGCCAAAGCATTGCCGTGTTTGATATCAACAACTTGGACAAAGGCTACCAAGTGATCGATATCGCCGCCTGCGCTGGCCTGAAAGACGACGGTGCCAAGCGCGTAGTGCAGCCGGAATACAACAAGGCCGGTGACGAAGTCTGGTTCTCGGTTTGGAGCGCCAAAGACAAAGAATCTGCTATCGTTGTTGTGGATGACAAAACCCGCGCTTGCAAGACTGTGATCAAAGACAAACGTCTGATCACCCCCACCGGCAAGTTCAACGTTTACAACACCCAACACGACGTTTACTAAGCGTCGCGTAAACGGTAGCTAACCGTAAACGTTCAGGATGGGGAGGGCAGGTTTTGTCTTACCCCGTCCTTTTCACTTTTTAACTTCAGGAGTTTTTCCATGAAAAAACTTGCTCTGCTTGCCGCTGTGGCTGCTGGTATTTTGGCTACAGCCCCCGCCATGGCCGACGAGGCTTTGGCCAAGGCCAAAAACTGCATGGCCTGCCACGCCGTCGATAAAAAAATGGTTGGCCCCGCCTATAAAGACGTAGCGGCCAAATTTGGCGGTCAAAAAGACGCTGAAGCCACTTTGGTAAAAGCCATCATCGAAGGTAGCAAAGGCGTTTGGGGCCCCGTGCCCATGCCGCCGAACAAAGTGACCGAAGCCGAAGCCAAGCAATTGGTGACCTGGATTTTGTCGATGAAGTAATCCTTCCTCGACTAAACCACCGAAAGCCGCAACCTGTCAAAAGGTGGCGGCTTTTTCTTTGTTTGGTTGGCTAGCTGCCCTGCGGCGGTGCCTGCAATCCCAAATGCCGCCATGCTGCTTGGGTGGCCATGCGCCCGCGTGGGGTGCGCTGCAAAAAGCCTTGCTGGATCAGGTACGGCTCAATCACATCCTCAATCGTGCCGGCATCTTCGCCAATGCTGGCGGCAATGTTGTCCACGCCCACCGGGCCGCCGTCAAAGCGATGAATGACGGCTTCGAGCAGCTTGCGGTCCATCACGTCAAAGCCTTCCGGATCAACGTCGAGCATCGCCAGCGCCTGCGCGGCGATGGTCTGCGTGATCGTGCCATCGGCCTTCACATCGGCAAAGTCGCGCACGCGGCGCAGCAGCCGGTTGGCGATGCGGGGCGTACCGCGCGAGCGGCGGGCGATTTCCATCGCGCCGGCGGCATCTATCGGGGCGTGGAGCAAGCTGGCGCTGCGGGTGACGATGCGCTCCAGCTCCTGCGGCGTATAAAACTCCAGCCGCGCCACGATGCCGAAGCGGTCGCGCAGCGGGTTGGTCAGCATCCCGGCACGGGTGGTAGCACCCACCAAGGTGAAGGGCTGCAAATCCAGCTTGATGGAGCGGGCCGCCGGCCCTTCGCCAATCATGATGTCGATCTGGTAATCCTCCAGCGCGGGGTAGAGAATTTCTTCCACCACGGGCGAGAGGCGGTGAATCTCGTCAATGAACAGCACATCCCCCGCCTCCAGCCCGGTGAGCAGGGCGGCCAGATCCTTGGGCTTTTCCAGCACCGGGCCGCTGGTTTGGCGCAGGTTTACGCCCAGTTCGGCGGCGATGATGTGCGACAGCGTGGTTTTGCCCAAGCCGGGCGGGCCAAACAGCAGCACATGGTCCAGCGCCTCGCTGCGCTTTTTGGCGGCACCGATAAAGATTTCCAGCTGCTCGCGCGCCTTGGCCTGGCCGACGTATTCATCCAGCAGCTTGGGGCGCAGGGCCCGCTCCTGCGCCTCCTCACTGCGCGAAGCACTGGTGGCGGCAATCAGGCGCGGGGCGGGTGCGGCGGTGGTGGCCGCTGCGGCGTTGCCCAGGCCGAAATCTTCGGTGTGGATGCTCATGGTTTTCTAAATCAATAGCTGCTAGCGCTTGCTGCACAAGGGTTAAGTGGCGATTTGGCTGAAATTATTTAGCCAGAGCTTTGAGCGCCAGTTTGATGCCTTCGCTCACGCCCACGTCGGCGGGCAGGGCTTTGAGGGCGGCGCTGGCCTCTTTATCGTTATAGCCCAGGGCCAGCAGTGCTTGCAGAATGTCGGCGCGTTCGGCAGTGCTGGCTTGCAGGGGCAGATTGGCCGTGAGGGCATCGCCGAGTTTGCCTTTGAGTTCCAGCAGCAAGCGCTCGGCGGTTTTTTTGCCGATACCGGGCACCTTCACCAGGCGGCCCACCTCCTGCAGGCTGACGGCCTGGGCCAAATCATCCGCGCTCAGGCCCGAGAGGATGGACAGGGCGGTGCGCGGCCCCACGCCGCTGACCTTGATCAGCTGGCGAAAGGTGTGGCGCTCTTGCAGCGTGGCAAAGCCATAGAGCAGCTGCGCATCTTCGCGCACGATGAAGTGGGTGAGCAGGCTAACGGGTTGGCCCAGCGCGGGCAGGTGGTAGAAGGTGCTCATGGGCACCTGCACCTCGTAGCCCACGCCGTGGCAGTCGATGATGACCTCGGGGGGATGTTTATCGGTCAGGGTGCCGGTTAATTTGCCTATCATGGCGGATTCGTCCTTCTTTGTTTTCTGGAGCGTGCGGGGCAAGCTTTGCACGTTCTTACTGTCTTGGAATTATCCGCGTGATCTTGCGCCACACCTTTACCCCGCACAACAACACCCGTCTGGCGCACCTGTGCGGCCCGTCCGACCAGCACCTGCGCACCATCGAAAACGGCTTGCAGGTGAAAATCGCCCACCGCCACGAGCAGTTCAAAATTGATGGCGTGAAGGCCAAGGCGCACCAAGCGCTGGACGTATTGCAGGCCCTGTACGAAATGGCCGATGACCCGATCATCGAAGATGCCGTGCAACTGCTGCTGGCCGGCGACAAGGACATGCTGCAGGCCGACCCCGATGCCCCCAGCCTGCACACCCGCCGTGGCAGCCTGCGCGCGCGCACGCCCAACCAAGCCATTTACCTGGACAACATTGCCCAGCACGACATCACCTTAGGCATTGGCCCAGCGGGCACGGGCAAGACCTACCTGGCCGTGGCCTGCGCGGTGGATGCGCTGGAGAAAAGCGCCGTGCAGCGCATCGTGCTGACGCGCCCGGCGGTGGAGGCGGGCGAGCGCCTGGGCTTTTTGCCCGGCGATTTGACGCAAAAAGTCGATCCCTACCTGCGCCCGCTGTACGACGCGCTGTACGACCTGATGGGCTACGAGAAGGTGCAAAAAGCCTTTGAGCGCAATGTGCTGGAAATTGCGCCGCTGGCCTTCATGCGCGGGCGCACGCTGAACAATGCGTTTGTGATTCTGGACGAGGCGCAAAACACCACCCCCGAGCAGATGAAGATGTTCTTAACGCGCATCGGCTTTGGTGCCAAGGCAGTGATCACCGGCGATGTCAGCCAAATCGACCTGCCCAAAGGCACGGCCAGCGGCCTGATTGATGCCGAGCGCGTGCTCAGGCGCGTGCGCGGCATTGCCATCTCGCACTTTGGCAGCCAGGACGTGGTGCGCCACCCCCTGGTGGCGCGGATCATTGATGCTTACGATGCCCAGGTGCGCGCCTAATTTGATAGCTGTAGCTGCTTTATACAAATAATTTATAGATTAAAAACATAAAATTTTTATATAAATAAAGCGCAAAATGCTATTGTTTTTTAAATAATTTATGGTGCTTTGCAACCGCGCTGCTCACTGCAGGCCGCTCCAGCGCAGTGGGCCGGGTCATTGTCATACGCCGAGGAATTGATCTATGAGTTGTCCTGATGAGGCGCTGGGTGCCTTCCCCATCACCGACGCAAACCCCGTCGGTACCGACCCGCGCGAGAGCGCCGCTTTTGCGCTGGCACAGGCAGAGATCGACAAACTGACCAATATCCACACCCCGTCCAGCGTGGAATGGGAAAAACTAGCCCAAGCATGCGCCACCGTATTGCGCGATGAGGGCAAAGATTTCAACGCCGCCGTTTGGCTGCTGTGTGCCTGGACCCAAACGCGTGGCCTGCTGGGGCTGGCCACGGGCATCCATGTGGTACGCGAGTTGCTCGAGCATTTCTGGCCCAGCATGACCCCACCCCCATCGCGCCTGCGTGCCCGGCGCAATCGGGCCGCATGGATGCTGGAGTGGCTGGAAGCCAAGTTGGAAGACAGCTTCACCCCTTTGACACAGGAGCAGCTACACAGCGTGCTCGAAGATTGGGATGCCATTGATGCCTTTTGGCGTGAGCATGACGATGATGGCCCGGCATTCTTTCGCTTGCGCCGCCGCCTTGCGCAATTGCCCGTCGAAGCCAGCGCCGAGCCGGCCCCTGAGCTGCCGCCTCCAACCCCCGCCATGGCCGCCAGTGCGCCGCCAATGGACACGCCTGCGGTGGATGCGCCGTCCTCCCCCAACTCCGCCTTAGCCACCGGCACGCCCCGCCCACAGCTGCCGCTGCTCAGCCCAGCGCCCGCCATTGGGGCCGTGGACAGTGACGAAGCCATTGAAAACGCCGTCACTGGCACGCTGGCTACGCTTTCTCCGCTGGTTGAGTTCTGCCTTGAATCGCGCACCGGCTTGCCGCTGCTCTTTCGCCTCACCCGCCAAATGGCCTGGCTGACCTTGGAGCAGCCACCGCCCGCACAAGGCCATTCCATGACCACGCGCCTGCCCCCGCCGCCCGATAGCGAAGTCGAGACGCTGGCACGCCTGCAAAGCGTGGGCGAGCCATTGGACATCGTGCGTTTTTGCGAGCGGCGCTTAGTGGCCTACCCGTTTTGGCTGGACCTGAACCGAGTGAGCCATGCGGCTTTAGGGCGGCTGGGGGAGTCTGCCGCCAACGCGGCGGCCAGCTTGGCCGGGGAGGTGCGCCAGCTGCTGGCTCGGCTGCCCGTGCTGGTGGAGCTCAGTTTTGCCAATGGCCAGCCGTTTGCCGATGGCGCAACACGCAGCTGGCTGCAGGGCTTGAACCCCGTTGCCAGCAGCAGCACCACCACCGCCGCTGACACCATTCAGACGGTGATTGACCAAGCCCAGCAAAGCGCTGCCAATGGGCAGCTCAAAGAAGCCCTCACCCACCTGCAAGCCAGCCTGCCCACAGCAGGCAATGGCCGTGATCGCTTTCGGCTGCGCAAGGCGCAGTACGAGCTTTTAGACCGCTTTGCCCCCTCCCCACAGTTGCAAGTTGCGCTGGCCGGGCTGTTGCGCCAAGCCCAGGAGCAGCGGCTTGCACACTGGGAGCCTGCGCTGGTGCAACCGCTCTTGGAATCCGCGCTGGGCTACCCAAGCAGCGATGCCACCACAGCGTGGGCCGAGCAATTGGCCGCGTTGGATTTGTCGGCCTACTGGTATCTATGTAGCTCAAAATCTGGTTAAAACCACAAAGAACCACTACATTAAAGATCCGCCGAAATTAGAAAAATTTTGGGGTCATGAATGGCTACTGAGCCTAGTAACTAGGAGTAAAAAAATGGCTAGTGATGGTTCTGTCGCGCCCAAAGAGCGCGTCAATATTGTTTACACATCAGACACCGGGGGCGCACAAGAGCAAGTTGAACTGCCGCTCAAACAATTGGTTCTGGGCGATTTCACTTTGCGTGAAGACGACACCCCGCTTGAAGATATCAAGCCTATCCGCGTCGATAAAGATAATTTCTCGGACGTACTCAAGGGCCAAAACTTGAGCCTGCAATTGAACGTTGCCAACCGCCTGAGCGAAAACGCAGCCGAAGATGAGCAACTGCCCATCACGATGCGCTTCCAATCGCTGCGTGATTTTGAGCCGGATGCCATTGTCAATCAGGTTCCTGAACTACAAAAATTAATAGCACTGCGTGATGCCCTTAAAGCGCTGAAAGGCCCAATGGGCAATCTTCCAGAATTTCGCAAGCAATTGCAGTCATTGATGAATGACGAAGGCGCTCGGGAGCGTCTGCTTGCTGAGCTGGGTGTCAAAGACAAGGAGTAAGCCCATGAGTGAAGAAAAAAGCCACGTTGCCGATAGCGCCACGCAAACCCTCGAAAACGTCTCTCTGCTGGACCAACTCATTGATGCCACGCGCGTTAAACCAGGGGATGAAGCCTATTCAATCACGCGCCAGGGCTTGGAAGCCTTTGTTGCCGAACTGCTGGAGCCAGCACGCCAGACAGAAAAAGTGGGCGCGGGGGTGATTGACGACATGATCGCCAACTTGGATGCCAAGCTGTGCCGCCAAGTCGATGAGATCATGCACAACGAGCGCTTCCAGAAGCTGGAGTCAGCGTGGCGATCGCTGAAATTTTTGGTGGACCGCACCGATTTTCGGGAGAACAACAAACTTGAAATTCTCAGCGTCTCCAAGCAAAAGCTGCTGGAAGACTTTGAAGATGCCCCCGAAATCACCCGTTCAGGCTTATACAAAGCGGTCTATACCGCCGAATTTGGCCAATTTGGCGGCCAACCTTTTGGCACCATCATTGGCAACTACGAATTCAATCCTGGCAGCCAAGATATCAAGCTGTTGCAATCGATTGCGGCCGTCTCGGCCATGGCCCATGCCCCATTTATCGCTGCCGCTGGCCCCCAATTTTTCGGGGTCGATAGCTTTGCTGATCTGCCCAATTTGAAAGATTTGCAGGCCGTTTTTGAAGGCCCCCAGTTCACAAAGTGGAATGGCTTTCGCGAAACCGAGGATGCACGGTTTGTCGGGCTGACGCTGCCACATTTTCTGCTGCGCACCCCGTATGGAGAAGATACCGTGCCGGCCAAAACCTTCCGGTACAACGAAGGCGTAAGTGGTGGCAATCAAAACTTCCTTTGGGGTAACGCCGCGTTTGCCTTTGCCAGCCGCTTGTCCGATAGCTTTGCCCAGTACCGTTGGTGTGCCAACGTCATTGGTCCGCAAGGCGGGGGTACGGTGGATGATTTGCCCATCTACAACTACGAGGCAATGGGCGAAATCCAAACCAAAATCCCGACCGAAGTTCTGATTTCAGAACGCCGTGAGTTTGAGCTGGCTGAGCAAGGCTTTATTGCCTTGACCATGCGCAAAAACACAGACAACGCCGCTTTTTTCTCTGCCAATTCCTGCCAGAAACCCAAGTTCTTTGGCAATGACAAGGAAGGCAAGGACGCAGAGCTCAATTACAAGCTCGGCACCCAACTGCCTTATATCTTTGTGGTTAGCCGCTTGGCACATTACATCAAAGTCATCCAGCGTGAAAATATTGGCACGTGGAAAGAGCGCGGCGATCTAGAGAGTGAACTGAACACGTGGATTCGCCAATATGTGGCGGATATGGACAACCCTGCGGCAGGTGTACGCAGTCGCCGACCGCTGCGCCAAGCAGAGATTACCGTCAGCGATGTCGATGGCGATCCGGGCTGGTACCGTGTAGGACTGAAGGTGCGCCCCCACTTTAAGTACATGGGCGCTTCGTTCACGCTGTCCTTGGTGGGCAAGCTGGACAAGAGCTAATCACACTGCTTGCGTAATTTCACCAAGTTGATTTATTAAAAAATGAATAAAGTCTTTTTGATTTTATTTGTGCAAGTGATTGCCTAATAATAGTTTTTATTGGGTAATCATAAAATAGCGTAACACACTGCGATGAAATTTTATTCTTCATTGTGTTATTGATTTATTATTTTAATTCGGAGTACACACTATGCCAATGCCATGCTACCTGATGCTGGAAGGCCAAAACCAAGGCAAAATTGAAGGTTCCACTAAAATTCAAGGCCACGACGGCAAAATCTTGGTTCAAGCGGTTGAACATCTGGTTGATATTCCAAAAAATCCCCAAACAGGCTTGCCTGCGGGTAAACGCGTCCACCAAGGCATAACCTTAACTAAAGAGGTAGACAAATCCTCGCCCAAGCTGTTTCAAGCACTGACTTCCGGCGAGCAAATGAAATCTGTCGTGCTGGAGTTTTACCGCATTTCCCCAAAAGGCACTGAAGAAAAATACTACACCATCACCTTGAGCAATGCTGTAATTGTTTCAGCCCGGACCTGGGTGCCGAATACCCTTGACCCAAATTTCAAACAGATGGGTCACATGGAAGATATTGGCATTACATACGAAAAAATCGTTTGGACTTGGGTGCCAGATGGTATTGAAGCCGAAGATTCCTGGCTGGCTCCAAAAGCTTAATTGTTTTCATCAGAACACCACTTGGACACTGTGGCTAAGTGGTGTTTTTTATGGCACTTATTTTATTTAACCGCATTATAAAAAAATTAATATTAAATAATAAATGCAGGTTGTTTTTTAAAGAAAGTGGTGAGCTTTGAAAGAAAGGCGATTACTAGAGCGCGTCATGCTGCTTCAGGCCGATAACAGTCGCACACACGTAACCCAAGCTGAGGCACTGACACAGTCAATCGTCGCTCATTTACAGCGCATTCTTAATACACGGCAGGGTAGTGTACCCATTGATAATGAATTTGGCGTTCCAGATTTCACTAATTTAGCGGGCTCATTTGCAGTCGGACAAACAACACAAATCATTGAAAACATGACCCGCATGATTGCCCGGTATGAGCCACGTTTAAAGTCACCACGCATCCAGGTTGTAGAAGGTGCCCAAGAGGTTTTATCGCTTAGTTTTTCCTTGGAAGGACTGGTAGCGATTGATAACCGAGATATTCCAATTCATTTAGCAACACGGGTATCTTCAGATGGTCATGTTTCGCTCGCCATGCAGTAATCATGCTCAATAGTCATTATCAAAATGAGCTGGCGCAACTGCGCCGCTTGGCCAATGAATTCGCACAAACCAATCCTGCACTGGCACCACTGCTAGGGATTGATTCTGCCAGTGACCCGGATGTTGAGCGCTTGCTCGAAGGGGTGGCGTTTCTGACAGGAATGGTGCGGCAGCGACTTGATGATGAATTTCCAGAATTTATTCAAGAGCTCGCCCAACTGCTCTACCCCCATTATTTGCAGCCGCTGCCGTGCATGACCTTGCTGCAATTTCAACCACGTGCAGCGTTGCAAGCCCCTGTGCACATAGAGGCAGGCTGCGAAGTCTTCTCCGTGCCCGTGGATGGCCAACGGGTACGCTTTCGCAGTACCGCACCCGTGGATCTGGAGCCACTGCAGCTACTGTCCTCGCAATGGGAAGGGGGCAGTGGCCAAGAGCGCAGTATTGTGTTGAATTTTTCTTTGACTGTCGCCAATCCCAACGATTGGAAATCTGACAGCCTGCGCTTTTACCTCGGGGGGGGTTTAGCCGATGCATCCAAACTCATGCGCCTACTGCAGCTTAATTTGCGAGAAATTCGCATTGCTGCACCTGGTCAGCCGGTAACACTCTTGCCTGCCAAGTACTTGCGCAGTGTCGGTTTTGATACCAATAACCAGCTCTTGCCTTTTCCTAATAATGCACACCCCGCCTATCGTTGTTTGCAGGAATATTTTGCGCTACCAGAGAAATTTCTTTTTGTTGAATTATCTGGTTTTCAACAGTGGCATGCCCGCGAAGCAGGAGGACAGTTTAGCGTCCGGCTGATGTTTGAAAACTTACCTGATTGGACCATGGAGTTATCAAGCAATAGCTTTATGCTAGGGGTAACACCGGTTATTAATTTATTTAATCAGCAAGCCCATCCATTGCGGATTGACCACAAACAAACAGATTACCGCATTCAGCCTGCTGACCACGGTCAGCGCATGAGTATTCGCATTCATTCGATATTGAATGTCAGCGCCTATGTAGCGGGCGATGGCGAAAGACCATTAAAACAATTCAACACATTTTCTCAGCATGATACCTATAACCTGAGAATTCGCGCATCAAGTATTGATATGCACGGGTACGATCACTATATCAGTCTACCCTATAGTGAAGGAAAAATACCCAGCGAGATGACTTTATCGATTGATTTGCTATGCACCAATGGCAAACTTCCGGAGAGTTTGCGTCTGGGTGACTTGAACCAGCCATCCGATAATACGCCACCTAGGGTAGAATTTAAAAATATCCGTGGTATTACCCCATGCCAACCGCCTAAATTTGATGACAAACTGCTGTGGCGGATGCTTTCGCAGCTCAATGCCAACCATTTTCGATTGGCTGATTGCAATTATTTGCGAAACCTGCTTTCCTTATACTTACCCACCATCGGCGAAGGGGCGCACGATGCGAATCAACGGCGCATTGATGCTATCGAAAAGGTGACGGTTACGCCAGAGCGAAGATTTATTCGTGGACTTCCCGTCGAGGGGAACGTTGTGCGCGTGGATTGTCGGGGGGATCATTTTCTGAGTCCTGGCAATTTTTATATGTTTGGCTGTGTACTTGATGAGTTTTTTGCTGGCTGTACGGCAATCAATAGTTTCACGGCTTTCATACTTTTTGACACTGTTAATCATGAGACTTTGAAATGGCCAGCGAAAATTGGGCAACAACGTCTGCTGTAATGGATCCGTTGCGCACTGATAGCAGAGAGTATGCATTTTTTCAGGCCTTGCGCTTGCTGCGCTTGCGTTTTCCCAACGAGAAAGCGTTTACTGACAATGTCCGCATTCGGCCACATTTAGGCTTGGGTTTTCCCCAGCGGGATATCAATCATATTGAACGTGATGCCAGTGGCCGCTATCGGATTGAAGCCAATTTTTTTGGTTTATACGGGGTCACCTCGCCACTGCCCACGTTTTACACCGAAGATCTAATCGAGGAGCAATTACAGGGTTATTCAGCGGGCCGTGATTTTCTCGATATTTTGCATGCTGCGCTCTATCCGCTGTTATTTCGGGCCTGGGAAAAGCACAGAATCTGGCTTGATATTACCGAGCGACGAGAAACAAAAAGTTTACGCCATCTCCAAGCCCTTATTGGAATGGCCGACACCCATGCCAAGGAGCGCGACAGTAGCAAGGAGTTGTTGCGTTACGCTGGACTGTTTAATCAATATCCGCGTTCGGCCCAAGGCTTACAACAGCTGGTGGGTGCCGCACTCCATGGCGACCCGGTCGAAGTGGTGCCTTGCGTGGAAACGCGCTTGGATATTGACCATTCGGCGCGAACTTACCTGGGCATTCAGTGTGGTGTGCTGGGGGAAGACAGCCTGCTAGGACGCGAAGTCATGGACCGCAGTGGTGCGGTTGATATTTGTATTGGGCCATTGTGCGCAGAGCGTTTTCAGGCCCTCATTCCTGGACACAAGTTGTATGCCAAGCTTGAGCGGCTGGTCACGCTGTATTTGCAAACACCACTGCGCTGCCGTTTGGTGGTGCGGTTGGCACGGGACCAGCGACAGTGCGCAGCCTTGGGGCAAGGCTGGCAGCGTTTAGGGATGGATACTTGGCTGGGTGAAGCTGGCGGCCAGCACACAAGTACCGATCCGGTTGAGGTGGTATTCATGCTGGCGATGGCATCTGAGCATTCAAGCAACACATTAAACACGTCGTCAAGCTTTTCATTTTGAAGTGAGTAGTCCAATAATGTCCAAGGAGATTTTCCCCGATGATTCAAGTAGAACTCAAGCCGCTGTTTGCACGGCTTAATGCTTTTAGTACCAAAGCCCTGGAAAATGCTGCCGGACTGACGCTGGCACGCACACATTATGAGATTTCTCTGGAGCATTTTTTGCGCCAGTTATTGGATGATCCCCATGCGGATGTAGCACGTATTTTGGTGCGCTTTGAGATTGATCCGATTCGATTGGGCGCGATGCTTGACGAAACTCTGGCGCAATTAAAAAACGGAAACCCTGGACGGCCCGTATTTTCCAGCCTTTTAACCGAGTGGGTTCAGGATGCGTGGCTCATGGCTTCGCTGGTCGTAGGCGCAAGCCGTATTCGGGGGGGCGCATTGTTGCTGGCCTTGGTATCGCGCTTGGGGTATTACACGGCGGGCACCCGGTATGGGGACATACTCAAGCCTATTTCCAAGGATGCATTAACCGCAGAGTTTGCCCAATTGCTCGCAGACTCTAGCGAAGGGCCTTCAGACAGTTTACAAGCCTCGGCCAAGCCATCGGGGTCAAGCCTTGGCAGCTCGGGGACTGCTGCGGAAGACAATATTGCTCGGTTCTGTGAAGACCTGACGGCCAAGGCGGCAGCTGGCCGCATTGACCCGGTTTTTGGTCGTGATAACGAAATTCGGCAGATGATCGATATTCTCGCCCGCCGTCGAAAAAACAATCCCATTGCGGTTGGGGAGCCGGGGGTGGGTAAATCTGCCGTCGTTGAAGGCCTGGCTTTGCTGATGAGTCAGAATGAAGTGCCCGATTTCTTACAAAACACCCGCCTGTTGAGTTTGGATTTAGGGGCCCTGGAGGCCGGAGCCAGCGTGAAAGGCGAGTTTGAGAATCGCTTGCGCGGGGTGATTGAAGAGATTAAGGCCTCCACTGCGCCGGTTATCCTCTTCATTGATGAGGCCCACATGCTGATTGGTGCGGGCGGCGCTGCAGGTGGTTCAGATGCCGCCAACCTGCTCAAGCCCGCCTTGGCGCGGGGCGAGCTGCGCACCATTGCCGCCACAACCTGGTCAGAATACAAAAAATATTTTGAGAAAGACCCTGCCTTGGCACGGCGTTTTCAGTTGGTCAAACTCGATGAGCCGAGTGTGCCAACCGCCGTGTTGATTTTGCGTGGTTTAAAAGAGCATTACGAAAAAGTTCACGGGGTCAGTGTGCGCGACGATGCCATCGTGAGCGCCGCCGAGCTGTCGGCCCGCTACATCACCGGACGCTTGCTGCCGGACAAGGCCGTTGATTTGCTCGACACCGCCAGTGCCCGGGTGCGCATTGGACTAGGAATTAAGCCAGCAGAGTTGGAGCAGATGGAGCGCCAGTTGTCCGCCCTGGGGCGAGAGCAAAGCGCCTTATTGCGCGACCGTGATAACGGTTTCCCAGTGGATAGCGAGCGCTTGGTGGCCATTACGCAAGCCTTAGATGCCATCGAAGCGGATCGTGCCGCGCTAGAAGCCCGGTGGACGCAAGAGCGCCAAGCGGCCATGCGCGTGCTCGATGCCCGTCGGCAACTGGCGCTGACAGAGCAAGACGTGCCGCCAGCCGCGCCAGGAGATGCGCACCCCACTGCGCCACTGGCACCGCTCAGTGAGCGCCAAGCCGCCTTGGAGCAAGCCCGTCAAGCCTTGGCGGAGCTGCAAGGAGAGCAGCCACTGTTGTTCACCGAGGTCAATCCCGATGCCATTGCCAAGGTGGTTTCCGATTGGACGGGCGTTCCACTGGGCAAGGTGCTGCGCGATGCCGCTGGCGGTGTGCTGGCCTTGGCAGACAACATCAAGGCCCGCATTCGGGGCCAAGATGCCGCCGTGGAGCAAATCGCCGAAGTCCTGAAAGCAGCGCAATCGGGGCTGCGTGATCCACAGCAGCCGCTGGGGGTGTTTTTGCTGGTCGGGCCGTCCGGCGTGGGCAAAACGGAAACCGCCTTGGCGGTGGCCGAGCACCTGTTTGGTGGCGAGCAGGCCATGATTTCGGTGAACATGAGCGAATACCAGGAAAAGCACACCGTCAGCAGGCTGGTGGGTGCGCCCGCCGGGTACGTTGGCTTTGGCGAAGGCGGGATGCTGACCGAGGCGGTGCGCAAGCGCCCATACTCGGTGGTGCTGCTTGATGAAGTGGAGAAAGCCCATTTGGATGTGGTGAATATCTTCTACCAAGTGTTTGACAAGGGCAGCTTGTCCGACGGCGAAGGGCGGCAGATCGACTTCAGCAACACCGTGGTGCTACTGACGAGCAACCTGGCCACCGAAGAAATTCAAAATCTGTGCGCCTCGGGTCGGCCTGATGGCGATGTCTTGTTGGAAAAAATCCGGCCCATCTTGTCACGCCACTTCAAGCCAGCGTTGCTTGCACGCATGACCATCGTGCCGTTCTTTACCCTGGGCAATGAACAATTAGCGGGGATTGTGCGCCTCAAGCTTGAACGCCTGAGCGAGCGTTTGTGGGCCTCGTCCAAGGTCTGCTTGCACTTTGCGCCCGAAGTGGCCACGACCATTGCCGCCCGCTGCACCGAGGTGGAAAGCGGGGCACGCAATATTGATTTCATCTTGCGCAAAAGCCTCACCCCCCGCCTCTCCGATCTCTTGCTCGCCGCAGTGGCCGACCAGCGCCCACTGAGCGCGCTGCACGTTGCCGTAGATGCCCAGGGGGAGTGGATCATTCGCGCCGAGGAGGCGGCGGCAGAACCCCCTGTCCAGCGCACCGCTGTTTGATGGCCAGGCGGCCTCGCCCCGGTAGCACCCACTGCCTGTGAAAGGGGGACGCACTCCCCCCCTTTTTTTTATTCCATAAGGATGGCCCCATGTCTCTTTCTGATTCACCGCTGTGTACGTTTTCTAGCCTTGCCCCCTCCTTGCTGCTGGAAAAATTCTGGGTGCAGCAATGGCAGGGCGAAGATAAGCTATCAAAACCATATCGCTTTACGCTTCGATTAGCAACGAAAAATAGCCTTTTAAATGATGAATCTTTATTAGGCGAGCGTGGAGTGCTCACTTTTTTTGAAGAACTCGCAGCGCCACATACCTACCACGGTGTGGTGACCGAAGTGGCCTACCTTGATTCAGATGCGATTTACCACTATTACCAGGTCATTCTCGAGCCACGGGTGACCAAGCTGCGGCACTTTTATTTTTCTGAAATCTGGCTGGATAAAAGCCTGCCCGAACTGATTCGCGACGTTCTGCTGCTGGCTGATTTGAAGGTCGAAGGGCCAGGTCTGAGTGGTGCGCCAGTGGATGCCTACGACTTTGATATCCGCATCCCCCTGAAAGATATTGCACTGACCCAAGCGCCATTTACCTGCCAGTTTGAGGAGTCAAGCTTTGCCTTTCTCTCGCGCTTGCTGGAATACTTTGGCATCTATTATTTTTTTGAGCAAGGTGCGCAAGGCGAGGCTTTGGTGTTCTGTGGCGATCGGCAGTACCAACCCCAAACCCCCAGCGTTTTGACCTATCGCCGACAGGATTCGGAGCTGGAAGTTGGGCAAGGGCTGGCGGTGGTGCGCAGCTTTGAGCGCAAACTCGTCCAGCAAGTGGCCCAGATCCATTTGCAAGATTTCTCCGCCAGCAAGGCCGATGTGCAACTGCACTGCAGCGCCTCTGTCGCGGCCGCAAGTTTGGCCGCCGATGCCCCGCTTGAACAGCACCAGCAACTGGCCCAGTCCGCCGGATTTATCGGGGTGCGCGGGGTGTATGGCGAGCACTTTGGCAGCACCGAAGCGGGCCAATGGCTGGCCACGCGGCGGGCGCAGGCCATTGGTTGCCGGCACCGTGAGTTTCATGGGGCAGGCCGGGCGGGCCAGGTGCGGGCCGGCTACCCGGTGCTGCTGGCGGGCCACCCCCGGTTGCTGCTGAACACCACCTACCACGTGATTGAGGTGAGCCACCAAGGCTACCAACCCTTGCCTGGCTTAGGCCAGGGCGGCGAAATGGCGGCCAATGTGGCAACGCGCTTTGTGGCCCTGCCTGTGGATGTGCAATTTCGCCCTGCTTGCACCACCCCCAAACCCTGGGTGCAAGGCCTGCTCAGTGCCATTGTCGAAGGCGATGAGCACAGCGACATGCCCTTACTCAATGAGCATGGCTGCTACAAAGTGAGCTTCCCATTTATTCGCGGCTCCAAAAATGCCACGCGCGGTTCGGCCTGGGTGCGCATGGCAACCCCCTCCAGCGGCAGTGGGCACGGCATGAATTTCCCGCTGCTGAAAGGGGCAGAAGTCTTGGTGTCCTTCCTTGGCGGCGATCCAGATCGCCCCGTGATCGTGGGCAGCGTGCCCAACT
The DNA here is from genome assembly GCF_017368815.1 of Comamonas denitrificans. Classification (GTDB taxonomy): domain Bacteria; phylum Pseudomonadota; class Gammaproteobacteria; order Burkholderiales; family Burkholderiaceae_C; genus Comamonas; species Comamonas denitrificans. The sequence continues at coordinate 76,463 of NZ_JAFNME010000015.1, forward strand.
CTGCCAACCCAAATCGGGTCAATGAGCGCAATGTGACCCAAAGTGGCTTAAGCACCCCTGGCGGGCATGTGCTGGCCATGGAAGACCGCCCCGCAGGCAAGATGATGCTGATGAGCACCCCCACGGGCAGTGCTTTCAGCCTGGGCCAAGGGGCGGTCAAGGGTGCCCATTTGCGCACCAATGACCATATGCAGTTTGCGTCCACCTCGTACCAGCACGAGGTTCCCGGGGTTTACAAAATGACCGTGACAGGGGGCGTGCCCCCCGCCCCGATTGCC
>NZ_JAFNME010000016.1 GCF_017368815.1 Comamonas denitrificans
GGAGTCAGCGGGGGGCAGCGTTTCGGCGCTCGCGCTGCCGCTGATGCGTTGGCTGGGCAGGCTGGTCAAGACATGGGCGGGGTTGATGCCTTGCAGCTGCACCTGGGCGTTCAATGCCTGGGTGGCCACAGTCCATTGGCCTTGGGCTTGGAGCTGGCCGCCGGGGGTGCCTGGATCTTCCTGCGTCGTCTCTTTTGTTCCTTTGCCCTTTTTTGACCCTTTTGACTCTTTTTGGCCATGGGGCAATTGCAGCTGGAGCTGGTCGAGCGTCCACACCTGGCCATCGAATTGCGCTTGGGCTTGCAGTTGCTGCAGGGGCAGGGCGGGGGCATCCCCGGGGCCGGCTTGGGGGTTGGCGATGTCGGTGCGAAAGCGCCAAACGCCGTCGGCATCGGTGGTGATGTGCAGCTGCCCGGTGAGATCGCTGGGCGGCAGCTGCGGGGCAAAGAGGGCGAGATTGACGTGCTGCAACTCCAGCTGGGCCTGCGGCAGCGGCTGGGCTTGCCATGGGGTGACGGTGGCGTGCAGGCGGGCGGATAAAGGGGGCAGGGCGCTGTTTGCCCCAGTGGTGGGCGCATCGGCATCGGTGGCCTGGGGCTGCACCTGGGCGGTCACTTGCAGTTGGGCCTGGGGGCCAAAGAGCTGGCCGCTGATGTCCACTTGCGCTTGCAGCGCCAAGGGCTGGGCCAGTTCCAACGCCGGGGTGGCGCTGGCCTGGGCCTGGGCCGTCAGCTGCAGGGGCGCTTGGCCGCCCAGTTGCACGCTGGCGCTGAGCTGGGCCTGCTGGGGGCCGTAGCGCAGGCTGCTTAGTTGCAGACGGTGTTGATCGCGGTCGTAGCGGTAGGTGGCAGCCAGGTGGTCAAGCTGGGCGCTGGGGCCGTCGGCCCAGGTGAAGGTGTCGATCTGCACCGGCAGGTCAATGGCCAGGGGCAGTTGCAGGCTGCGCAGGGGCTGGCTGGGGGTGTCGTCCGGCGGGGCCTCGGGCTGGGCGCGGTAATCGACGCGGGCGGCGTGCAGGCGCTCAACGGCCAAGCGCCGCTGCAGCAGCTGGCCCAGGTTCCAGGCCAGCGTTAGATTTTTTATTTGTAGCGTAAACCGCTGGTTGGATATGCGTAAACGGTCAATTTCACCCCCAAAACGCAAGCTGCCTTGGGCGTTTTCTACCTCAAGCTGCATGCCCGCAGGCAGCCAGCGCTGTGCCACGGCCAGGGTTTGCGCCAGGGATTGTTCTCGCCCGCTCCACCACCACAGGCTGGCCAGGCCCGTGGCCAGCACCAGCAGCAAGGCCAGGCCCAGCCAGCCCAGGCGGCGGCGCCTAGGGCGGTGTTTGGGGGCAGCAGGGGCGGCCGCTGGGGCCCCCGCCGGGGTGTCGAACACGGGGTCTTGGCGTTCAGGCATGGCAGGTTTAGAAGGTAAAGCCTAAGCGCAGGTGCAGGCGCAGTTGTTGGGTTTTAAAGCCATAGGCGATGTCGGCTTGCAAGGGGCCGACGGGGCTGTTCCAACGGATGCCGGAGCCGGCACCAACAAAGATTTGCACGTTGTTGCCGGGCTCATCGGTGACGGAGCCGGCATCCAGAAACACCGTGTGCTCCCAGTCTTTGCGGTTACCGGCCAGCACGATGGGGCGCTGCCATTCGGCCGAAGCGGCCAGCATATAGCGCCCGCCAATCATGTCATCGCCATTGCGCCGGGTGCCAATGCTTTGGTAGCTGTAGCCGCGCACGGTGGTGTCGCCGCCCGATAAGAAGAGCAGGGTCAGCGGGATATCCGTGCCTTTGCGGGCCACCACCGCGCCCAGTTGGCTGCGCAGCATCAGGCGGGCGCGGCGCTTGGTGGCCGCATCGCGCTCGCCCATGGGTTTGAAGTATTGCCAGCGGCCCAGCACGCGGGTGAAGGGGGTGCGCTCAGGGGTCAGCGTGCTGCCCAGGCCCAGCTCAAACGCCAGCCCATGGCCCCGGGTGGGGTTGCTGGCGTTGTTGAAGTAGCGCCCTGTCCAGCTGTAGTTGGCGCTGATGGCCGAGCTTTTGGGCGGGGCTTTGTCGCCTTGCGGGTTGGCCAGGTCGTAGCGCAGAAAGTACTGGCGGTCGATGCTGTCCTCATCCTTGCCGCGCCCGGCGGCCAGGGAGATGCTGTTGGTGTCGTAATCGGCCAGTTCGGCGCGTTCGGCGCTGGCGCTGGCAAACCAGTTCCAGCCGGTTGCATCGGGCAAGGAATACAGGCGGGTTGAGAGCAGTGGATTTTTGGCGTTGAGCTGCAGCTTGTTGTGCGCCTGCCAGCCCAGGCCCGGAATGCGGTGGTGGGTGTAATCCAGCGACAGGCGCGGCCCAATGTCGGTGCTCATGCCCGCGCCGTACACCCATTTGCGCAAAGGCGCTTCGCGCACCTGGGCCAGCACGGGCACCTGCACTTCGGTGGCATCGGGGGGGATGTTGTCTGTCTGCAGTGTTAAAAAGACCGAGTCGTACAAGCCCGTGGCCGCCATGCGCTGCTGCACATCGAGCAAGGTGGTTTGCCGGTATTCCGCCCCCACGGGCAGGCGGGCCGCGCGGGCCACCCCGGCGTTGTCGTAACGCTCGCCGCCTTCAATGGTGAGCGCCCCAAAGCGCACCAGGGGACCGGTAGCGTAATGCGCCTGCAGGTGGGCTTGGTGGGTGTCGGCATCAATCTCGGCCCGGCTGCTGGTCAGCGCTGCGGTGGGGTAGCGCCGCGCTTGCAGGCTGCGCAGCCCTTCGGCCTTGGCGCTGGCCCAGGCCGCTTGGGAAAACGGCTGCCCCACCTCCAGGGGCCAATTGCGGCCAATGCTTTGGCGTTGCCAGCTGCCGGCTTTTTCGCCCTCTTGCGGGCTGGTGACCTGGATATCGGCCTGCGCCACCGTGGTTTGCACGCCCGCATCGACGGTAATGCGCACCGTGGGCAGCACCTCAGAGTCACGGGGCGGGGCCTCCAGGACCAGCTCCACCGTCGGGGCGAAATAGCCCAAGGTGCCCAAGAGTTTGCGAATGTCGGCATCGGCCACACTCACCAGGCGGGTCAGTTCTTGGCGGCGCAAACCTTCCAAGTGGCGGTAGCGGTTGAGTTCCAGGTGCGCTTGCAGCAAGTCTTGTGCGGCCTCAGGCTGGGCGCGAATGACCAGTTCAAAATTCGGTTTGCCTTTGGCGGTGCCCAGGTTTTTGGCTTTGCCCAGCAGGCCGCAACCGGCCAGCAGCACGCTGGTTAGCAGGGCAAGGAGAAAGGAAGTCCAGCGCATAAGGCTTACTTAGACAACTGGCGCATGCATTGTTCCAGCCCCTGCACGGTCAGCGGGTACATCTTGCCGCCCATCAGCTGGTGGATGATGTCAATGCTCTGGCGGTACTGCCACACGCCTTGCGGCTCGGGGTTGATCCAGGCGTGCTGGGCAAAGGCCTCGGTCAGGCGCTGCAACCAGACCGCGCCGGGCTCTTCGTTCATGTATTCCACGCTGCCGCCGGGCTGCAAGATTTCGTAGGGGCTCATGGTGGCATCGCCCACAAAGATCAGTTTGTAGTCTTGGTTGTACTTGCGGATGATGTCCCAGGTGTCAAATTTTTCGGCAAAGCGGCGGTGGTTGTTCTTCCAGACAAAGTCGTACACGCAGTTGTGGAAGTAATAAAACTCCAGGTGCTTGAATTCGGCCTTGGCGGCTGAAAACAACTCTTCCACACGCTGGATGTGGTCGTCCATGGTGCCGCCCACGTCCATCAGCAGCAGCACCTTCACGTTGTTGTGGCGCTCGGGCACCATCTTGATGTCCAGCCAACCGGCGTTGGCCGCCGTGCTGCGGATGGTGTCGGGTAAGTCCAGCTCCAGCTCGCCGCCCTGGCGGGCAAATTTGCGCAGGCGGCGCAGCGCCACCTTGATATTGCGCGTGCCCAGCTCCTGCGTGTCGTCGTAATCGCGGTAGGCCCGCTGCTCCCACACCTTCACCGCGCTGCGGTTTTTCCCCGCCCCGCCAATGCGAATGCCCGCCGGGTTGTAGCCGCCATGGCCAAAGGGGCTGGTACCGCCGGTGCCAATCCATTTGTTGCCGCCCTGGTGGCGCTCTTTTTGCTCTTCCAGGCGTTTTTTCAGCGTCTCCATCAACTCGTCCCAGCCCATGGCCTCGATGGCGGCTTTTTCTTCCGGGGACAGTTCCCGCTCCAGCAGCTTGCGCAGCCAGTCTTGCGGGATTTCTTGCGTCAGGTCGGTGAGCATCTCCACGCCCTTGAAGTACGCCGCAAAGGCGCGGTCGAACTTGTCGAAGTGCTTCTCGTCCTTCACCAAAATGGTGCGGGCCAGGTAGTAAAAATCGTCCAGGCTCCAGCCGTCCCCGCCCGGCTCGGATTTGGGGCCGACCACGCCCACCTGCAGGGCTTCGAGCAGAGCCAGAAATTCTTTGACCGAAACCGGCAGCTTGGCCGCCCGCAAGGTGTAGAAAAAATCAATCAGCATGAAATTGGCCTTTAGCACTTATGTAGCCAGCGGATGCAGCTCTAAAAGATGAAGCAAATGGGCACGCACTTCGGGCCATTCACCCTGGTGCAGGCTGTACATCACCGTATCGCGAATCGTGCCATCGCGGCGCAGCGCGTGGCCGCGAATGACACCGTCTTTTTTGGCCCCCAGGCGTTCAATCGCCCGCTGGCTGGCGTGGTTGAAATTGTCCGTGCGCCAGCCCACCACGTTGCAGCCCAGCGCCTCGAAAGCATGCGCCAGCAGCAACAGCTTGCAGGTGGTATTGACGTGGCTGCGCTGCACGCTCCGGGCGTACCAGGTGTAGCCGATTTCCACGCGGCGCACGGGTGCCAGGATGTCGTGGTAGCTGGTGGTGCCCAGCACGCGGCCTGTCGCCTCGTCGATGACGGCAAAGGCAAAGCGACTGCCCTCCTGGCGCATTTGCAGCGCGGTTTCGATGTAGGCGCGGGTGTTCTCGGGCTCGGGTACGCTGGTTACGCGCAGCTTCCACAATTGCCCGTCGGCAGCGGCGGCACGCAGGCCGTCCTCATGTTCCAACGCCAACGGCTCCAGGCGCACGCCATGGCGGCTCAGGACGACAGGCTGCACAAAAGCCATAGCGGTGTTCCTTTAGCGGTTGCGCTGGTTCATAAACACCAGTTTTTCAAACAGCGAAATATCCTGCTCGTTCTTGAGTAGCGCCCCCACCAGCGGCGGCACGCTGATTTTGTTGTCGCCGCTGTGCAGCGCCTCGGCCGGGATTTCTTCAGCCAGCAGCAGTTTGAGCCAGTCGATCAGCTCGCTGGTCGAGGGCTTTTTCTTCAGCCCCGGCAGTTTGCGGATTTCGTAGAACACCTGCATCGCGGCGCTGAGCAGCTCGCCCTTGAGGCCAGGAAAGTGCACATCCACGATCTGGCGCATGGTGTCCGCCTCGGGGAACTTGATGTAGTGGAAGAAGCAGCGGCGCAAAAACGCATCCGGTAATTCTTTTTCATTGTTCGAGGTGATGAACACCAGCGGCCGGTGCTTGGCGCGGATGAGCTGGCGCGTCTCGTAGCAATAAAACTCCATGCGATCCAGCTCGCGCAGCAGGTCGTTGGGAAACTCGATGTCCGCCTTGTCGATCTCGTCGATCAGCAGCGCCACCGGCTGATCGGCCGTAAACGCCTGCCACAGCACGCCTTGCACGATGTAGTTGTCGATCACCTGCGAGCGGGCATCGCCCAGTTGGCTGTCGCGCAGGCGGTTTACCGCGTCGTATTCGTACAGCCCCTGCTGGGCCTTGGTGGTGGATTTGATGTGCCACTGCAAGAGTGGCAGGCCCAGCGCCTGGGCGGCCTCTTCGGCCAGCATGGTTTTGCCGGTGCCCGGTTCGCCCTTGACCAGCAAGGGGCGCTGCAGCTGGATGGCGGCATTGACGGCCAGCATCAGATCGGGGGTGGCGACGTAATTCTCAGAACCTTGGAATTTCATAGTGCAAAAAGTCAAGAAAGGTGAAAAAACGCAATCGTCTCAATCTCGCGTTGCGCGGCGTTGCACGGCAGCGACATAGGTCGCGCCATCCGGCGGCAGGCCGCTGCGCTGGCTGTCGGCCAGCATCTGGCCCAGGCACTCCATCGCTGCGTGGTGGGCATCGTGCAGGCCACCATCGAGCCGCTTGGAAAGCAGCTCCACCGCCTGGCGAATGCCGCGCGGTTGGTCGATGCTGCACTGCTCGCTGATGGACAGGTGCATGGACAGGTGCAGAAACGGATTGGTGCGCTCGGGCGTGAGGTCGTAGTTGCGGGCAATCGCCGCCTCGGCATCGGCCAGATCGGCAAAGTATTCGGGGTGCTCTTCAATCCACAGGCTGGCCAGCGTTTCGATGGCTTCCATCGGGGCCTGGGTGAGCATTTTGGAGCGCACGCCGCAGAAGAAGCGGCGCACATCGGCTTGGGAAGGTTGGAACATAGTTCGTCAGCGTAGCATGCAAAGCATCCTGACCGGGCCAAGGAGCTGCTTCTACGTGCCCCACAAACTCGACAGTGGCGCTGCCCAGATTCCGTTCCCCAGGGGCATCGTCTCGGTGCCGTCATACAGCAGCACGCCCATTTTTAATTGGCTGCCCGCCAGGCTGGCCAGCTTCTTCAGTCCGCGAAGATCGCCCTCCCTGACGGAGGCTGCCGCTTTCACCTCCACACCGACCAGTTGCCCGGCTGCATTCTCGAGCACGACATCGACCTCGAACTTGTCCGCGTCCCGGTAGTACATCAGGCGGTAGTCGCCATCCGCTGTGGTCGTGTGCTTGAGCAGCTCACCAAAGACAAACGTCTCCAGCACGTTGCCAAACCGCGTGCGGTCTTGCTGCACTTCTTCCAGGTTCACATCCAGCAGCGCCGCCAACAGGCCGGAGTCGATGAACTGCAATTTGGATGTCTTCACCACGCGGTTCAGGCGGTTGCGTGCCCAGACATCGATCCGCTTGAGCAGGTACATCTGCTCGAATACGCCAACGTAGCGTGCAGCGGTCTTACCATCCAGGCCGACCTGACCGCCAAGCTGGGTGTAATTGCACATCTGGCCTGCTGTCTGCGCCAAGGCACGCAGAAATCGCGGTAACTGATCGAGCTTCTCGATGCCCGCCACCTCCCGCACATCTCGTTGAATGATTGCGTCGATGTACTGCCGCGCCCACGCGATACGCCGCCTGGCCGAGGGGCGCGCAATGGCTTCGGGGTAGCCGCCCCGCAGCACACGTTCGACCAGATCATTGCCCAGTGCGGGCTGGTCCACCTTCAGTATTCGACCTGCGAAGGCGCTATCGATCCAGTTCGCCGCATGCGTTTCGATTTCGCTCTGCGCCAGAGGCAGCAACGATAGCGTTTCCATCCGCCCCGCCAGTGAGTCGGCCACCGTGGGCAGCGCCATCAAATTGGCGGAACCGGTCAGCAGAAAGCGGCCAGGGCGGCGGTCTTCGTCCACACTCTTTTTAATGGCCAGCAGCAGCTCAGGCGCACGTTGGATTTCATCCAGCACGGCGCGATCTAGGCTGCGCACCATCCCGACCGGGTCCTCCCGTGCTGACAGCAAGGTCAGCCCATCGTCCATGGTCAGGTAGCGCAATCCTTGTTGTTCTGCAATTTGCCGCACCAGCGTTGTCTTGCCCGCCTGACGCGGGCCTGCCAGCAACACCACGGGCGTGTCCAGCATCGCTTCAGCAATGCGCGGTTCGATTCGGCGTGGGAAAAGGGATGCCATGTTCATGCAGAAATGGTATCGTAAATCTCGGAATTTAGCGCCGTAAATCTCGGAATGTAGTTCCGTAAATCTCGGAATTGATCAACGTAAATTCCGCAGAATTTAGGCCTGCTTTCTGCCCGCCTTCCCTTTGGTCTTCTCTTTACCTTTGCCCTTCACCGCTGGCAGCAAGCTGGTCAGGTGCTGGTAGCGCTCAAACAAAAATGCCACGCGCTCGGCATCGTTTTTCCAGGTTTTTTTGCCACCTACCAGGGCATACGCGGCATCGACGGCCGCGTCGAGCTTTTGGTGCGCCTTGAGCAGGGCGGGCGGCATGGTCAGCGGGTCGTACAGGTCGGCCAAGCTGCTGCCGGGGAACTGGGCGCGGGCATCGAGCACGGCTTGCGCGGCTTTTTCTATAGCTGTTTGCGCTTTATGGGCGGGCGTTTGAGGCTGATTTGGCTCTAATTTTTCTGGGAGATCGGGCCAGGGGAAGGTGTTGTAAACGATGGCGGCGGAGTAGCGGTAGCGGCTCTCCAGTCGCCCGCAGACAGCACGCACCCAGGCGTTGTGCATGGTGCTTGAGAGGATGCCGAAGTGGTAGAGCGTGGCGCTGGGGACAATGTAGAGCTGATTGGATGCAACGATGCTAGGCTCCAAAAACCCCATAGGTATGAAATGTCTGCGTTCCGAACTTACTGTGGGAATCGCGACGTAGTGGGTCCCTGGCTGCCTGATTTCAGCAAATACTGTGGGTGTAAGCGCTAATTTTTTGGTTGTCTCGCGGTCACGTGATGTTCGCCAATGGCGAACGGCTTCAATGCGCTTTATGACAGAAGGCATTGATTTGAGCGTTGCAGGTGGCGCATTGAGTAACCAGAGGCACCAACGGGGTGTGCTATGCAAAAATTCTTCGCCTCCAATAAATGGGCGCAAATAGTCAGCAGCTTTCGGATCGGCTGAAAGCAGTTCTGCGCGTTCTTCGGCATTGATAGTGAAGTGCCCACCGTCCAATGCAAAACTGCCGTAGGACACGGGCGGAACGTTGGGGAACGCATTTTTTTGTGCAGTGATTAGCAGATCAGGCCCGTCGATTAGATACGGATTGATATGCGTCGCCGGCACTGCCAGCGCCTCGCCCTTGATATCTTCATATTCAAAAATCGTCTTTTCCGCCACGTCCTGCAGGCCAAAACCCACAATCACGCAATGCACAGCGGCCTTGCCCTTGGCCTCGTTTGTCCATGAAAACGTGCGGTGGGCAAAGTGAATATGGACACCTTGCGCCAGCATCCAGCCCCACAGCACGCCCACTTGTTCCCCCTGGGTAATGCTGTTGGTAGAGACAAACGCCACCCGCAGGGGCGTGGCAGGTGCAGGTTGGGCCGATTTGGGGGCCGCAGGCACCGTATGAGGCCCGGCCTGTGCCTGCCATGCCCCGGCCCCCTGCATATAGCGCGTGGCTTTCACGTACCAGGCTGCGACAAAATCCAACACGCCAAAGCCTTTGATGTGGCCCATGACGCACTCGAAATCGGCTTTTTGTGCAGCGCTTTGTTCTTTTTTGCCCAGGAACGGCGGATTGCCCAGCACATAGCTACAGCGCTGGGCGGGCAGCACCTCTTCCCAATCCAGCGTCAGTGCATTGCCGTGGACGATGTGCGGGCTGTTTTTCAAGGGAATGCGAGCAAAGTACAGGCCAAACTCTTCGCTCACACGCAAATTCATCTGGTGATCGACCAGCCACAGGGCCACCTGGGCGATTTGCGCCGGGAACTCTTCAATCTCGATGCCGTAAAACTGATCGACGTTCAGGCTGATGAGCTGGTGGACATCCAGCGCTTGCTGGCCGCCTTGCCCTGAAAGTTTGTGGCTGGCACGCAGCACCTCCAGCTCCAGCAGGCGCAGCTCGCGGTAGCTCATCACCAGGAAGTTGCCACAGCCGCAGGCTGGGTCAAAAAACGTCAGGTGGCGCAGCTTTTTATGAAAGTCGAACAGGCGGTTTTTGTTGTTTTTGACTTTGTGAAACTCGGCCCACAGCGCATCCAGAAACAGCGGGCGGATGAGCTTGAGGATGTTTTCCTCACTGGTGTAATGCGCCCCCAGATTGCGCCGGGCCTTCTCGTCCATGATGCTTTGGAACAGGCTGCCGAAGATGGCGGGCGAAATCGCCGACCAGTCCAGCGCACAGGCATCGAGCAAGGCGGTGCGCATGGTGGCGTTGAAGTCGGCCAGGGGCAGGGGCTCTTCAAACAGCTTGCCGTTGATGTAGGGAAAGGCGGCCAGTTGCTCATCGAGGTTTTTGCTGCGCTTGTCCTCGGGGGTGTTGAGCACTTGAAACAGCTGGGCCAGGCGTGGGCCCAGGTCGCTGCCGTCTTCGCTGGTGCGCTCTTCAATGAATTGGCGCAGCGCTTGCGCGGGCTGGAAGATGCCGGTGTCGTCCGCAAACAAGCAAAACAGCAGGCGCACCAGCAGCACTTGCAGGGGGTGGCCGTCGTAGCCGCTGGCGTGCAGGGCATCGTGCAGGCGGCCCATGCGCTCGGCAGCGCGAATGTTTACCGGGTCTTGCGCCTGGATGGTTTGCACCTTGTACCCGGCGATAAAGCCAAACAGGCGCACGTGCTGGTGCAGGTCGGCCAGGGCAAATTCGGTGACCTGCCCATTGGCCAGGTCGTGTACGCGAAAGCGGGCAAAGTCGCACACCACGATGAGCTGGGGCAAGTCGCGCTCGGCAATGCCGGGGAAGTAGCCCAGGGCCTGGTCAAACGCGGCATCAAGGTTTTTGCCGCGCGACTTTTGCTCGACCAAGAGCATTCCGGGCCAGAACAAATCGACAAAGCCTTGGCCGCCGCCGTGCTTTTTCACGTTGTGCTCGAAGCTGGCCACGCGCTTGTTGGTGATGCCGAAGATTTCAAAAAAGTCGATCCAAAAGGGTTTGGCCTGCGCATCTTCATTGGCGGCATCGGCCCAAGTGCGGGAAAAGGCCAGGGCGCGGGATTTGATTTCGTTCCAGGACAGGGGCATGGGGCAGCAAGCAAAGACAAAACGGCTAATGTAGCCAAAAGGCTGGGGCGCGCTTTGCCTTAGTCGGCTTGGTCAGTGCGATCAGCTTGATCGGTGGCCGCAAACACCAGCATGGCCTGCAGCCCGCTGCTGCGCCCTGGCACCGGGCTGGTCAGGCTGAAGCTGGCCCCATGCTGGCGGGCAATGCTGCCCACGATGGACAGGCCCAGCCCGTAGCCCAGGCGCGAAGCGTCGGCCCGCACGTGGCGCTGCTGCACGGTGGATAAATCGTGGGCGGCAATGCCCGGGCCGCTGTCGCGCACGATGATGGCCGGGGGCTGTGCCTGCACGGCCAGTTCGACCGGGCCGCTGCTGTAGGTCAGGGCGTTGTCAATCAGGTTGCGCAGGGCAATGGCCAGGGTGTCGATGTCGCCTTGCACGGGGAGGGTGATGGTTGGCGCATCCCAATCGAGGCGCTTTTGGGCCTGGGGCTGTTGCCAAAATTCTTGCGCCAAGGTGGTACACAGTGCGACTAAATCGACGGTGCTGCGTGCTTGGCTGGCCGCTTCGGCGCGGGACAGTTGCAGCAGCCGCTCGGTGCGGTGGCTCAAGGTGTGCAGGGCGTGCAGGATGGGCTGGATTTGCGCCAGGGCAATTTGCCCGCTGCCGTCGGCTTCGGCCTGCTCGATGGCGGTGTGCAGGCGCAGCCGTACCGAGGCCAGGGGCGTGCGCAGCTCGTGCGCGGCGTTGGCGGCCAGGGCGCGTTCCACGTCCAGGGCCAGGTGCAGGCGGTGCAGCAGCTGGTTTACGTCTTGCCCCACTTGGTGCAGTTCGTGTGGCAGGTCGGTCAGGGCCAGCGGTTGCAAATGGTCACCGCTGCGCTGCTGAATTTGCGCTTGCAGCCAGCGCAGGGAGTGCAGCTCGCGCCGGGCAATCCAGTGAATTAGCCACAGCAGCACCGGCAGCATGAGCAGTAGCACGGCAATCAGGCCGCTGGCGGTGCGCCAGCGGGCCTCGGTGCGCTCGTCCAGCGGGTCGGCCAGTTGCAGCCAGACACCGCTTTCGGGTTCTTCCAGGGTGTAGATGCGGTGCTGCGCGGTGTCGTAAAAGCCTTCTTGCAGGGGGGCGGCAAAGGCCTCCTCAGGCGCAGCGCGCGAGCGCAGCAGCAAGCGGCCCTGGGCATTGCGCAGTTGCAGCGAGAGCGGCTCGGTGTAGTCGGAGCCGGGCACTTCGCCCAGGATGCGCACCGCCTGCGCCTGCGCCTGCGCCTGCGCTGGTTCGGGGGTGGCGGCATCAAGCAGCGCGGGGTAGAGCTGGCGGTGGGCGCTTTCGACCAGTTCGGTATCGAAGTTGTGCTGAATTTGCGTATCCACATACCAGGCCACCAGGGCCGTGCTGATGCTCCAGACCAGCACCACGGCGGCGACCAGTGGACGCGCCAAGCGCGAGGCCAGGCTGCGGGTGGGGCCAGGCGGGTGTGCAGGCGGCTTCATGCGGCCTCCAGCCGGTAGCCCACGCCGCGCACGGTTTGGATCAGGCTGCTGCCCAGCTTGCGGCGCAGGCGGCTGATGAACACTTCCAGCGTGTTGCTGTCGCTGCTGGCATCCCATTGGTAGAGGGCTTCTTGCAGGCGCTCGCGGGTAAAAATTTGTCCAGGGCGGCTGGCCAGTACGCGCAGCAAGGCCCATTCTTTTGGGGTCAGCACGACGGGTAGGCCCGCCACCTGCACCCCCTCGCGCACCAGGTCGATATGGACGCTGCCGCGCACGACCTGGGCGGCGGCCTGTTGGCTGCGCCGCCGCTCGATGGCCCGCAGCCGGGCCAGCAGTTCTTCGGGGTCGTAGGGTTTGACCAGGTAGTCATCGGCCCCAGCGTCCAGCCCCCGAATGCGGTCGCTGACCTGGTCGCGTGCGGTGACGGCAATCACGGTGGGGCGGTCGGGCGCAGTGCGCAGTTGCGGCAGCAGCGTGAGGCCGTCGCCATCGGGCAGGTTTAAATCGAGCAGCACGGCCCAATAGTGGTTCACCCCAATCAAGGGTCGGGCCTGGGCCAGGCTGTCGGCCCAGTCCACCTGGTAGTGCTTGGTGTGCAGGTACGCCAACACGGCAGTGGCCAGGGTGCGATCGTCTTCTAAAAGCAGGATGTGCATGGTGGGTGCAGTGTAGGGGGCCGCCATGCTGAGCGCACAAGCTGAACGCTGTCTGAATCTGGGTTTCAGGCAGCGTTCAGAGCAGCAGCGCACATTGGCGGCCTATGACTGCGACTGCTCTTTCTTCGTCCCCCGCCCAAACGTCCCGCCCGCACTGGCTGCGCCGCCCGGCCCCCATCTCTTTGTCCACGCGCGCCGTGGCGCTGCTGCTGGCGCTGTGGTGCGCTGGGCCGCTGAATCTGGCGCTGTGGCAAAAACTGTCCGCCCTGGAGGATTTTGCCGATCCCTGGGCCCTTAAACGCCTGGCCCTGGGCGGCTTGATCGCTGCGGCCACGTTTCTGTGGCTGATGCTGTGGTCGTGGCCCGGGGTGCGCCGTCCGGCCTGGAGCGCCAACCTGCTGCTGGCCGCCAGCGTGCAGCATTTCATGCGCAGCTATGGGGTGGTGATGGACAGCTCCATGCTGGCCAACAGCCTGCACACCAACTGGACGGAGGCCTGGGCGCTGCTCACGCCTGCGCTGCTGGTGCAGGTGTTGTTGTTGGCCGGGCTGCCCATGGCTTGGCTGTACTGGGGGGTGCAGATGCCGCGCCAGCGCCGGGGCTGGCTGCGCTCGGCCTTGTGGCTGCTGGCCGCGCTGGGCGTGCTGGTTGGCGGCGGTCTGCGCCTGTACCGTGATTTGGCCCCGCTGCTGCGCAACCACACGGAAATTCGCTATTTGGTTAATCCGCTGGCCACGGTGGTGTCGTGGGCCAATGTCACGCTGAAACCTATTTTGAAGCCGAAAAAACCTTTTCAGCCGGTGACGGCCGGTGCTTCCCTGGGGGCCAGCTATGCGGCGCAGGCGGCCGGTCAGGTCAAGCCGCCGCTGCTGGTACTGGTGGTGGGCGAGACGGCACGCGGTGACCACTTTGGTCTGAATGGCTATGCGCGCAACACCACGCCGCAGCTGGCCCAGCAGCCCGTGCTGAGCTGGCAGCAGGTGCAGTCCTGCGGCACCAACACCATTGCCTCGGTGCCGTGCATGTTCTCGCCCGTGGGCAAAGAAGGCTACGAAGGCCGCAAGGTGGAGTACGGCAACCTGCTGGACATCGTGCAGGCCGCTGGGTTGGGGGTGCGCTGGCTGGACAACCAAGCGGGCTGCAAAGGCGTGTGCGCGCGCATCCCCAGTGCCGATGCCCAGGCCATTGCCACGCCCGCCCAGCGCCAGCCGTGGTGCCGCGAGGGTGAATGCCTGGACCGCCTGATGCTTGACGAGCTGGACGGCGAATTGGCCGCCATTCCTGCCGCGCAGCGCCAGCAGGGCGTGGTGCTGGTGCTGCACCAGATGGGCAGCCACGGCCCGGCGTACTACCGCCGTTCGGCCCCAGACAGCAAGCATTTTGGGCCGGAATGTGCCACCCATGTCACCTCCGATTGCGAGCAGCAAGACTTGGTGAATGTGTACGACAACAGCATTGTCGAGACGGATGCCTTTCTGGCCCAGACCATCGCCTGGTTGCGCACCCAGGAACGGGATTTCGCCCCGGCCATGCTGTATGTGGGTGACCACGGTGAATCTTTAGGGGAAAACGGCCTGTACCTGCACGGCCTGCCCTACCGCATTGCCCCCCAGGCGCAAAAACACGTGCCCTGGGTGCTGTGGCCCGGCCAGCTGCAGCAGCGCACCGGCTGGAGTGAGGCGTGCAGCCGCGCCCAGCTCAACCGGCCGCTGACGCACGATGCTTACTTTCACACCGTGCTGGGCATGTTGGACATCGCCAGCCCCTACTACCAGCGCCCGCTGGATGCCATGGCGGGGTGCCGCGCCAGCTAAGAACGTGTTCACAATCTCCTCGCGGGTGTGCAGTCGCGGCCTCGGGCGGTCTGCGGCGTTGCAAATCCTCGCCATAGCTAGCGCTATGTCTGTGGTTTGCGCCTTGCAGCCCATCCCGATCCGCATCCCGCACCCCTTCGCGCGGAAATCGTGAACACGTTCTCAGAACGTGTTTATAAAAAATGGGCCAACCACCCGTTGGCCAACACCACGCACACCCCGGTGCCGACAAACAGGCTGAGGAACAGATTGCCCCGCCACAAATGCACGGCCACCGTGGCGGCGATGCCCGCCAGTTTGGCGCTGGCCAGGGAGGTGTCGTGCAGGTCAATCATGCGCAGGCAATAGACCACCAGGATGGCGGTCACGCCCAGCGGCATCCAGGCGTTGAGGTGGGCCAGCAGGGGCGAATCCTTGATGGCCTCGCGAATGGCAAAGGGCAGCGCCCGCAGGGCAAAGGTGATGATGGCGGCACAGCCAATGGCCAGTGCAATATAAGGAGCATTCAGCGCCATGTTTTAAGCCTTTTTATCGTTGTTTTTATTGAATATCCTTTGTTTTAATGCGTGGCGTGCTAGGCAAAAGATAAGAAAAGCCCCCATTGCCACCAGCAGCATGGCATCACCGGCCAGCACAGCGGCGGTGCCTCCGGCCCCCAGGGCGGCCAGGGCAATGGTTTTATCGGGCCGGGTGCGGTAGGCATCCATGGCCAGCACGATGAACAAGGCGGTTAAAACAAAATCCAGCCCCGCCACATCCTGCAGCCACGTTGCGCCGGCCCAGGCCCCGGCAACCGAGCCCGATACCCACGACAGGTTCAGCCCCGCTTGAATCCACACAATCTGGCGGCTGGTCTGCGCCGATGTGGGCAGGTTGGCAATCAGCACGTAGGCCTCATCCGTCAGTGCGTACATGCTGTACAGCTTGCGCCACCCGCTGCGCACCTGTTGCAGTGGAAATGAGAGGCCGTAAAAAATATGCCGCGCGTTCACCAGCAGCGTGGTCAAAGCAATGGCCGACAGCGGGGCTGCGGTGGTGATCATGCCCACCAGCAAAAACTCCACCGACCCGGCATACACCGCCCCTGAAAGAATCGGTGCCAGCCACCACGGCAAGCCGTTGCTGGTGACCAGCACCCCCAGGCCCAGCCCCAGTGCGAACATGCCCAACCACACTGGGCCGGTGCGGTGAACCGCCAGCCGCAGGCCGCGCTGGGCCGATTGGAGGGCGGGGGAGGAAAGGGGGGTAAGAAAACGGGACATGCGGGAGCGAATCAAAACGTACAAATTTGAAAAATAGAACAGGCTGGGGGTATGGATGGGAGTATGGGGGGCATTTTTATGCCGCTGGCGCAGCGCGCCCCATGCGCCACCGCTGGATGGCTTTTTCTAGCTCGGCGATGGCAAATACCGAGGCCCCAGCCAGCACCACGCGCAGCCATTCGGCGGCGCTGAGGTTGGTCGAGCCAAATACCGCTTGCAGCCAGGGGGTGTACACAAAGGCCAGTTGCAGCACGGCGCACAGGGCGATGGTGGCGGGTATTTTGGGGTTGCCCAGCAGGCCTTCGCGGCTGAGGACGCTGTGCAGCACGTGGCGGCTGTTGTAGAGGTAGAACATTTCGACCAGCACCACGGTGCTTACGGCCATGGTGCGGGCGGTTTCGAGGCTGGAGCCGTGGCCCAGCTCCCACAAAAACAGGCCCAGCGCGGCGCAGGCCATGAGCACCGACACCATCACCACACGCCAGACGAACAGGCCCGACAGCAGCGATTGCCGTGGGTTGCGCGGGCGGCGGCGCATGACATCGCCCTCGGTCGGCTCAAAGGCCAGGGCCACGCCCAGGGTGCTGGAGGTGACCAGGTTGATCCACAGCACCTGCGCCGGGGTGAGCGGCAGCACCAGGCCAAAGGCGATGGCGCTGAAGACGATCAGCGACTCGCCGCCGTTGGTGGGCAGCATGAACAGGATGAACTTGCGCACGTTGTCGTAAATGCCCCGGCCCTCGCGCACGGCGTGGCCCAGGGTGGCGAAGTTGTCGTCGGCCAGCACCATGGCGGCGGCATCTTTGGCCGCTTCGGTGCCGTTTTTGCCCATGGCCACGCCCACGTCGGCGCGTTTCAGGGCCGGGGCATCGTTTACGCCGTCGCCGGTCATGGCGACCACTTCGCCGTTGGCTTGCAGGGCTTGCACCAGGCGCAGCTTGTGCTCGGGGCTGGCGCGGGCAAAGACATCGACATCGGTCACCACGTGGCGCAAGGCGGCATCGTCCAGCAGTTCGATTTCGGCCCCTGTCAGCGCCGGTTTGCCCAGGCCGATGCCCAGCTGGGCACCAATGGCGCGGGCGGTTTCGCCGTGGTCGCCGGTGATCATCTTCACGCGAATGCCCGCTGCGTGGCATTCGGCCACGGCCGCCATGGCCTCGGGGCGGGGTGGGTCCATACTGCCCAGCAGGCCAAGCAGGGTAAAGCCGCCTTGCATGTCAGAAAACTGCAGCGTTTGCTGCTGCGCAGGCACGGTTTTGACGGCAATGGCCAGGACGCGCAGGGCGCGGGCGGCGCAGTCGTTGGCGGCGCGGCGCCAGTAGTCGGTATCCAGCGGTGCGGCTGGGTGGTGCCGATCGTGCTGGGCGTGGCACATGTCCAGCACGCACTCGGGCGCACCTTTGACAAACACCAGGGCCTGGCCCGTGTGCTCGTGGTGCAGCGTGGCCATGAAGCGGTGCGCGGACTCAAACGGAATCGCATCGGTGCGGGGCAGGCGGGCGTGTTCGGCGGGCGCATCCAGCCCGGCTTTCAGGGCCAGGGTGAGCAGTGCGCCCTCGGTGGGGTCGCCGGTCAGCACCCAGCTGCCGTCGCTTTCATGCAGCGCCGCATCGTTGCACAGCAAGGCGGCGCGGGTGATGCCGGGCAGGGCGGGGTGGTCGTCCAGCGCCACATTGTGTGTTGCGCTGTGGCCGCTGCGGTGCAGCCCGCCTTCGGGGCGGTAGCCGCTGCCGCTGACTTCGTACACCTGGTTGGCCGTGACCACGCGCTGCACCGTCATTTCGTTGCAGGTGAGGGTGCCGGTTTTGTCCGAGCAGATGACGGTGACCGAGCCCAGCGTCTCCACCGCCGAGAGCTGGCGAATGATGGCCTTGTGCTGCGCCATGCGCCGCACGCCCAGCGCCAGGGTGATGGTCATCAGGGCGGGCAGCCCCTCGGGGATGGCCGAGGCGGCCAGGGCCACGGCCATCATGAACATCTCGGCCAGGGGCTGGCCGCGCCACAGCACGCCAATGGCGAAGGTGAGCACAACAAAGCCGACGATGACCAGCGCCAGCCAGTGGCTAAAGCGGGCCATTTGGCGCAGCAGCGGCGTGGTGGTGGACTGCACCGTGGCCAGCAGGGCGCTGATGCGGCCCAGCTCCGTGGCGCTGCCCGTGGCCACGACCAGCCCCGTGGCCGTGCCCGAGGCCACCAGCGTGCCCGAGTACAGCATGCCGTGCCGGTCGCCCAGGGGGGCATCCTCGGCCACCGCGCCCGCGTGCTTGTCGCAGGGCAGGGATTCGCCGGTCAGCACCGCCTCATTGGCCCGCAGGCCCTTGGCGTGCAGGATGCGCAGATCGGCGGGCACCTTGTCGCCCGAGGCCAGCAGCACCACATCGCCCGGCACCAGGGTTTGGGCATCCACCACCGTGCGCACGCCGCCGCGCAGCACCGTGGCCTGCAGCGACAGCATGCGCCGGATGGCATCGAGCGAGGACTCGGCCTTGCCTTCTTGCAAAAAGCCAATCAGTGCATTGATCACCACCGCCCCCAGCAGCACGCCCGTATCCAGCCAGTGCCCCAGCGCGGCGGTGACCACGGCAGCCACCAGCATCACGTAAATCAAGACGTTGTGAAATTGCAGCAGCAACCGCAGCCACACCGGGCGTTTGCCCTGCTGCGCCAGGCGATTGGGGCCGTGCGTGGCCAGGCGCTGGGCGGCCTCAGCGGGGGTGAGTCCGTGGGTGGCGTGGCTGCCTTGCCGCTGCACAGCGGTGGCGCTGTCCAGGCTGTGCCAGGCAGTGCGGGTGCTGGCCGTGGAAGGAGAAGGGGGGGTGGAGGGTGGCAGCGTACTCATGGCGATGGGGGATGCGTGGAGCATGTGCGTGGGGCATTTGATGGCGACGGCAGCCATCACTTTGTTCGGCACCTTGCGCAGCGGACGGGCCATTATCTGCCTGGGGGCCGCCCTAAAATTCAGCTTTTTCCAACAAGGTGGTGGGTGCGATGGAGTTTCATGCTTGGGTGGCTTTTTTAATGGCCAGTATTTTTATTACCCTGTCGCCCGGTTCGGGGGCCGTGCTGTCCATGAGCCATGGCCTGGCCTATGGCGTGCGCCAGACGACGGCAACCATCTTTGGGCTGCAGCTGGGCTTGATTCTTATCTTATTGATAGCGGGTGGCGGTGTTGGTGCGGTGCTTATCGCATCAGAACTTGCTTTTACCGTAGTCAAAGTGCTCGGGGCCTGCTATTTAATTTATCTGGGCTGGTGCCAGTGGCGCAGCGCGGGCAATGCGCTGGATGTGGCCCATCTGCAGGGCCAGGCGCACCTGCCTTGGCAGCGGCGGGTGTTGATGGGGTTTTTGACCAACGCCACCAACCCCAAAGGCATCATCTTCATGGTGGCCGTGCTGCCGCAATTCATTAGCCACAGCCACCCGCTGTGGGTGCAATTGGTGGTGATGGCCGCCACCATGATCGGCGTGGATGTGGTGGGCATGCACGGCTACGCCCTGGGGGCCAGCGCCTTGCGCCGCTGGATGCGCAGCGCCAGCGCCCAGCGTGGGCAGAACCGGGTGTTTGGCGGCCTGCTGATGCTGATCGGGGCCGGGCTGTTTTTTGTGCGCCGCCAGCCCGGTTAAAGACCAGTTAAAGACCGGCTAAAGGCCGCTTGCTCCCCCAAAGCCGTTTTGCCGCCAGGCTTCAAAAACAGTGACGGCCACCGCGTTCGATAAATTCAAACTGCGCTGCTCAGGGCACATGGGCAGGCGCAGGCGCTGCGCCGGTGGGAAAAAGCCCTCGCGAATCTCGACCGGCAAGCCCTTGGTTTCGCACCCAAAGATGAAGCAATCGCCCGGCTGAAACTGCAGCGCAAAAGCATTGCCGCTGCCGTGCGTGGTCAGGGCAAACATGCGCTGGGGATGGGGCTGCTCACTGGCCAAAAATGCCGACCAATCGGCATGGCGGCGCACGCGGGCGTACTCGTGGTAATCCAGCCCAGCGCGGCGCATGTGGCGGTCTTCCATGGAAAAGCCCAGCGGCTCAATCAGATGCAGATGGCAGCCCGTATTGGCCGCCAGGCGGATGATATTGCCCGTATTGGGCGGAATTTCGGGGTGAACCAGCACGATATGAAACATAGGGAGCGATTGTGCGCCTGTTCTTTACGGGTTTGGCACCGGCTCAACTGTTTGGCGTGCGCGCCACGGCCACAACCGCGACCTCTTGCACGCCTGCTGCTTGCAAAGCCAGGCACGCCGCCTGCAAGGTGGCCCCGGTGGTCAGCACATCATCGACCAGCAAAACGCGCTGGCCTTGGAGGACTGCTGGTGCGGGCACATGAAACGCTTGGCGCAAATTGCGCTGCCGCTGCGCCCGTGTCAGGCCGCGTTGGCTGGGGGCCTCTTGCTGGCGCTGTAAGGCCATGGGGTGGGATTTGGCCGGGGCCAGCAACGCGGTGAGTTGGGCGGCCTGGTTAAAGCCGCGCTGGCGCAACCGCTGGCGCGACAGGGGGATGGGCACCAGCACATCGGCCTGGGCCACGGCGGCGGCAATGGCCGCGTCAGCGCCCAGCCAGTGGGCAATGGGCCGGGCCAGCGCGGGCTGCTGGTGCAGTTTCCAGCGCGTGAGCAGATCGGCCCAGGGGTAGGCGTAATCCACCCACACATGGCACGCCTGCCACGGCGGCGGTTGGCGCAGGCAGGCACCGCAGCGCGGGCCGCTGTACCCCTGGGGCAGGGCCAAGCCGCAGCCGGTGCAGCGCGGTGGGGCCGATGGGCCATGGGGCGCAAACGTGGCCCAACACGCCGCGCACAGCGGCCCGCCTTGGGCCCAGGTATGGCAGGCCAAGCATTGTTGGGGCAGGCGGGCAGATAGCCACAGGGCGGCGCTTGAAAGCATGGAGCCAATATACTGCGCGGCGCTTGAGCCTTGCCCTGACCATGTCTGACTTTCTTCCCCCCACCATCGACCCCATTGCCGCGCAACGCTGGCAGCAGGCGGCCCCCCCTGTGGCCCCCTGGCTGCACGAAGAAGTGGGGCGGCGCATGCAAGAGCGGCTGCAGTGGATGGCTGCGCCGCCCGCCGTCTGGTGCCATTGGCACGCCTTGCGCGGCGGGGTGCAGACCCACGATTTAATCGCCCAGCGCTACCCGCAAGCGCAGTGCTATGTGGTGGAAGAGACCGCCGCCGCCCAGCAAGCGGCCCAGGCCCGCTGGGCCAGCCCCTGGTGGCAGCCCTGGCGTGCGGGCAAGCTGCAGGTGGCCATGCCGCCGGAGCTGGGGGCCAACATGCTCTGGGCCAATATGCTGCTGCACACGCAGGCCAACCCTTTGGCGCTGCTGCGCCGCTGGCATGCGGCCGTGGCGGTGGATGGCTTTGTCATGTTCTCGTGCCTGGGGCCGCAGACGGTGCAGACCTTGCACCAGCTGTACGCCGCCCTGGGCTGGCCCCCCGCAGGGCACAGCTTTACCGATATGCATGACTGGGGCGATATGCTGATCCAAACCGGTTTTGCCGAGCCGGTGATGGACATGGAAACCATCACCCTGAGCTTTGCCACCCCCGAGCGCCTGCTGCAAGAGCTGCGCGAGCTGGGGCGCAATCTGCACCCCCAGCGCTTTGCCGGCTTGCGGGGCCCACAATGGCGCGATCGGCTTTTGCACGCTATAGACCAGCACCTGCGCCTGCCCGATGGGGCGTTGGGAATCAGCTTTGAAATTGTGTATGGTCATGCCTTCAAGGCGGCACCACGCAGCGCCCGCCAATGGAAAAAAAATCGCGCCGATCTGCGTTAGTGCGCGAGGGAGAGAAAAATGATGCACCGTCGTCAATGGGCCTTGAGCGCCGCCGCCATCGCCGGTTTGAGTTTGCTCGGTTGCGATAGCCAAAGCAGCCTGCCGGTTGAAGGCATGGATTTAACCGGGGCCGAGCATGGCAAAGACTTTGCGCTGTTCGATGCCCAAGGGCAGCAGCGCTCGGTCAAAGACTTTGCCGGCAACGTTGTTGTGGTGTTTTTTGGCTATACCCAGTGCCCCGATGTCTGCCCGACCACGCTGCAAGAGCTGGTCGAAGCCAAAGCCCTGCTGGGCCCCCTGGGGGAACGCTTAAAAGGCGTTTTCATCACCGTGGACCCTGAGCGCGATACGCCCGAGGTGTTGCAGGCCTACACCCAAGCCTTCTCCCCCGACTTTGTCGGGCTGAGCGGCACCCCCGACCAAATTGCCGAAGTGGCCCGCAGCTTTAAGGTGTTTTATAAAAAAGTGCCCGGCAGCACCCCCAACAGCTACACCATCGACCACTCTGCCGGCATGTACATGTACGACACCCAAGGCCAGCTGCGCGTGTACCACCGCTACGGCCAAGGGGCGCAGGCCCTGGCCACGGATGCCAAGCTGCTGCTGGGCTTGGCCGATAAATAAAAAAGCACTTTGCGCTTGAAAAGGCTTGTTTAAAAGATTGCTTATCTTTTAAACGCCCGTATTTAAAGCGCAAACAGCTATTGTTTTTAATTTTCTCGGCCAATTTCGGGCCAGCGCTGGTGCAGCACCATCCACGACACCAGCCCCACCAGCATCAACCCCAGTGAAGCGGTGGCCAAGGCAATGGCCGAGTGCATCACCAGCGGGGCCACCAAGCCAGCCACCAGCCCATTGGCCGTGGAGCCCACCACGGCCTGCAGCGACGAAGCCATGCCCCGGCGCTCGGGGAACAAGTCCAGCAGCTGCAAGGTCACCACCGGCACCATCAGCGCCCAGCCAAAGGAATAAATCGCAATCGGCAGCATGGCCCACAGCGCATGCGCGGGAAAGAGCAGGTTGGCCGTCAAGTTGATCAGAGAAATCACCAGCATGATCAGCAGGCCATGGCGCACTTGCTTTTTAGGCACCATCTTGCCCGCCAAGCGGCCACTGGCCCAGGCACCGCCCATGATGCCGCCGATGTTCAGCACAAACAGCCAGAAGAACTGGGTGGGCTGCAGTTGCAGCAACTCCCCCAAAAATGCCGGGGCCGAGAGCACGTACAAAAACATGCCGTTAAACGGTATGCCACTGGCCAGGGCCAAAAGCAAAAAGCGCGGATCGGTACACAGCTGCCAATAGCCGCGCATCAGGTGGGGGATGCTGAATGGCTGGCGCTGGCTGGCGTGCAGCGACTCGGGCAGCATTTTGAAATTCACCGCCCACAGCGCTAAACCAATGGCGGTGAGCAGCCAAAAAATACTGTGCCAACCCAGGCTGACGAATAGCCAGCCGCCCATAATCGGTGCAATGGCCGGGGCCAGGCCAAAGAAGATGGTGATTTGGCTCATCACCTTTTGCGCCTGGGTGGGGGGGAATATGTCACGCACAATCGCCCGTGAAACGACCACCCCGGCTCCGCACGACAGGCCCTGCATGGCGCGAAAAACGATCAGCTGGGTGACGTTTTGTGCCAATGCGCAGCCCAGGCTGGCCAAGGTAAAAGCCATCAAGCCCCACAAAATCACGGGGCGGCGGCCAAAGCTGTCGGCCAGTGCCCCGTGAAACAAGTTCATAAAAGCAAAGCCGAATAAATACGCCGACAGCGTTTGCTGCATGTGCACGGGCGAAGCATTCAGCGAGCTGGCAATGCCTGAGAACGCGGGCAGGTAGGTGTCAATCGAGAACGGCCCCAGCATGCCCAACACGGCCAGCAAAATAGCCAGTGTCCAGCGCGGGCCGCGCCACAGGGTTTCAGCGTGGGGGTGCATAAGACGGGTCAAGAACCAAGTAAAGCGCTTGATTATTGCCCTGCGGCAATAAAAGCGTGGATCTCAGTGTTTTCCCTGGGTTGGTGCTGGTCTGGCAGGCCGCCCAGGGGCTGGCCAAATCCACTAGAGCCGCCCCGTAGAATCTGCGCCCATGCATATTCATATTTTGGGCATTTGCGGCACCTTTATGGGTGGCGTTGCTGCGCTGGCCCGCGAAGCAGGACATAAGGTGACGGGGTGTGATGCCGGGGTGTATCCACCCATGAGCGATCAATTGCGGGCCTTGGGGATTGAGTTGATCGAGGGCTACGACGCTGGCCAAGTGCAGCTGCAGCCCGATATGTTTGTGGTGGGCAACGTAGTGAGCCGGGCTCGCTTGGCCGATGGCTCGCCCAAATTTCCGCTGATGGAGGCGATTCTTGACCAAGGCCTGCCGTACACCAGCGGCCCCCAGTGGCTGGCAGAGCATGTGCTGCAAGGCCGCCATGTGCTGGCGGTTGCGGGCACCCATGGCAAAACCACCACCACATCCATGCTGGCGTGGATTTTGGAGTCGGCAGGATTGACACCAGGATTTTTAGTCGGCGGTGTGCCGCTCAATTTCGGTGTTTCCGCGCGGCTGGGGGATGTGGCACCCGGGCAGCAACGCCCCTTGTTTGTGATTGAGGCGGACGAGTACGACACCGCTTTTTTCGACAAACGCAGCAAGTTTGTGCACTACCGCCCCCGCACGGCGGTGCTGAACAACCTGGAGTTTGACCACGCCGACATCTTTCCCGATTTGGCGGCCATTGAGCGGCAGTTTCAACACCTGCTGCGCACCGTGCCCGCCTCTGGGCGCGTGGTCAGCAACGGTCTGGAAGAGGCCCTGGCCCGCGTCTTGCACCAAGGCTGTTGGAGCCAGGTGCGCAGCTTTGGCAGTGCCGTCAGCGACTTTACGGCCCAGGGCCCGCACCACGCTTTTGCCGTGTTGCATGCCGGCCAGGTGGTGGGGCAGGTGCAATGGGGCTTGAGTGGTGAGCACAACCAGCTCAATGCCCTGGCGGCCATTGCGGCGGCAGAGCATGTGGGCGTGCCTCCCGCCACAGCCTGTGCCGCCTTGGCGGACTTTCAAAATGTGCGCCGTCGGATGGAGTTGCGTGGCACGGTGGCTGGTATTGCGCTGTACGACGATTTTGCCCACCACCCCACCGCCATTCGGACAACCTTGGATGGGCTGCGCCAGCAAATTGGCCAGCAAAAGCGCATCTTGGCGGTCTTTGAGCCGCGCAGCAACACCATGAAGCTGGGCACCATGAAGGCCCAGCTGCCCTGGGCCTTGAAAGAGGCTGATCTGGCCTTTTGCCACACGGCGGGGCTGGATTGGGATGCGGCCCAGGCGCTGGAGCCTTTGGGGGCCGCTGGGCTGACGGCCGACAATATCCCCACCTTGGTGCAGCAAGTGATGGCGGCTGTGCAACCCAACGACACCATCGTGTGCATGAGCAATGGTGGTTTTGGTGGTGTGCATACGCAGTTGCTGGCTGCGTTGGCTGAAAAATTTTCAGCCCAGTAAATCCACATTGAGGGGAAAAGCACTTGCCACGTACCGTGCATAGTGCATACCCTCAACCCCTTGCCATGGTCCATGGCGCAAGCGGGCCAAGCATTTTGGGGAGTGATGGTGGGGATTAAAAAAATAAAACAAACAGCGGTGCAGACAACGGGGCTGTTGTGGGGGTTGATTGGCGCTTGCCTGTTGATTGTCTTGGGCAGTTTTTGGCTTTACCACAGTGAGCAAAAAACCTTGGGTGCCAAACTGGATTACTTGTGGGTTTTTCCGGTGTTTGGCTTGCTGCTCTTGTGTGTAGCGCTCTACTTAGTGCAGCGCAGCATGCGCCAAGGTCTGCGCCTGGCGTTGAAAGACCTGACCGATCATTTGCCCGTGGTGGTGTACCGCTACCAATTGCTGCCGGGGCATCGGCCGCACATGCTCTACATCAGCGAAGCGGTAGAGCGCTTGACCGGCAGCACAGCCCAAGCGGTGATGGATAATCCGCAAATTTTTTTTCAACGCATTCATCCTGACGATTTATCTGAATTTATTGCAGCCGATCAAAAATCCTGGGAAACCAAAACGGATTTTTCTTTGGAATTTCGATTTTATACGTCAGATAATTCACTGCATTGGCTTTATGCGAATTCTTCCCCTTTTGAATTATCAAATGGAAAAGTCGTGTACCACGGCTTCATTGAAGATATTACCGAGCGTAAATTAGCCGATGCCCGTATCAAAAAAAGTGAATCGCTGTTGCAGCAAATTTTTGATACTTCAACCGCTGGCATTTTTTTGGTGAATCAAGATGGCAACATCGTTCTTGCCAATAAGCGCATGGCAGAAATGTTTGGCCGCACAGTCCGTGGCATGGTAGGAACTCCTTATGTAAGCTTGGTGGCCCCTGAAGAGCGGGCCATTAGCCATCAAAAAATGTTGGCTTTACTAGCAAGTGATATTGATAATGTTGATCTGGAACGCTTGTATTGGCGTGAGGATGGCAGCCAGTTTTGGGGCAATTTAAGCGGCCGCCGGTTTCACGATACCCAAGGGCAAGACAAAGGTTTGCTGGGTGTTATTTTGGATATCACCACGCGCAAACAAGCGGAGCAAGAAGCCAGTACCTTGGCTTTTTATGATCCCTTAACTGGTTTACCCAATCGCCGTCTATTGCGCGATCGGTTGCAGCAGGGGATGGCCAGCTCCGCCCGCAAGGGGACTTACGGCGCGTTAATTTTTCTCGATTTAGACAACTTTAAGACACTCAATGACACCCTGGGGCACGATGTAGGGGATGAGCTATTGGTCACCGTGGCGCAACGCTTGCAGGACTGTGTGCGCGAGGAAGATACGGTGGCCCGGCTGGGTGGGGATGAATTTATTGTGTTGCTCAATCATTTGGATACCGATGAATCGACGGCGGTTCATTTGGCGAAGAATATTGCAGAAAAAATAAATAAAAATTTAAATCCATTTTATAAGTTTAATAAAAACACCATTCGAATTACCCCCAGTTTGGGGGTGGCGCTGTTTTTTGGTCATGAGATATCGGCTGATGAATTATTGAAGCGTGCTGATTTGGCAATGTACCAAGCGAAAGAAGCTGGGCGCAATACCACGCGCTTTTTTGATCCGAAAATGCAGGATAAAATCAATGCCCATGCAAAAATGGAAAGAGGGCTGTATTCAGCGCTAGAAAATCAAGAATTTACGCTGTTTTACCAGCCGCAGGTGGATGCTTATGGGCGCTGCATTGGGGTGGAGGCCTTGCTGCGCTGGCAGCATCCTACGCAGGGTTTGATTCCACCGGGTAAATTTATTCCTATTGCAGAGGCTACCGGACAAATTTTAGAGATTGGTCGCAGGGTATTTTTGCAGGCGTGTCAGCAGCAGGTGTTGTGGCAGCAGTCAGAAAGCAAGGCGCAGTTAGAAATCGCGGTCAATGTGAGTGCGCGGCAATTTCATGATAATAATTTTGTGACCGAAATTCAGCAATGCCTCCAAGAAACAGGTGCCAATCCCGAAAGAATTTTGCTGGAACTGACCGAAAGCATTTTGTTGCAAGATATTAATGAGGTGATTGGAAAAATACGAGCTTTGCAGAAATTGGGCTTGCAATTCTCGCTGGATGACTTTGGCACTGGATATTCATCGCTGGCGTATTTAAAACGCCTGCCATTAACCCAGTTGAAAATCGACCAATCGTTTGTGCGCGATATTTTGACGGACAAGAACGATCGGACCATTTGTCGCTCGGTCATTGCCTTGGGCCGGAGCATGGGGTTGCGGGTCTTGGCCGAAGGGGTGGAGACCCAGGCCCATTGGCAGTTGCTGCGCGCGGATGGCTGTGAGGAAGCCCAAGGCTATTGGTTTGCCAAGCCTTTGCCGCTGCCGGAGTTGGAGCAGTGGCTGGCACAGCACGCGTTTTAAGCGGGCCGGGCGTGCCAGCCTCAATAAAAAAAACCGCCCATGGGGGCGGTGGCAGGCGGAGGGCAATGCTTGCACCATTGCGCCTGAGGGCTTATTCGGTAGGCAAAAAGCCTGGTACGGACAAGTAGCGCTCGCCCGTGTCGTAGGCAAAGCCCAGCACCCGGCTGCCGGCTGGTAACTCCGGCAATTTTTGGGCAATGGCGGCCAGCGTGGCACCCGAGGAAATTCCGACCAACAACCCCTCTTGCGCGGCGGCGCGGCGGGCGTATTCGCGGGCGGCTTCGGCCTCCACTTGGATGGTGCCGTCCAGCAGGCTGGTGTCCAGGTTCTTGGGGATAAAGCCTGCGCCCAGACCTTGAATGGCATGGGGGCCTGGAGCACCGCCAGAAATCACCGCCGATTCTTTGGGCTCGACCGCAAACACTTTGAGCTGGGGAAACTTGGCCTTGAGCACGCGGGCCACGCCGGTCAGGTGCCCGCCTGTGCCCACGCCGGTAATCAGCGCGTCCAGCCCATCGGGAAAATCGGCCAGCACTTCTTGTGCGGTGGTGCTGGCGTGGATGTCGGCGTTGGCCGGGTTGTCAAATTGCTGGGGAATCCAGGCATTGGGCACTTGTGCGGCCAATTCTTCAGCGCGGGCGATGGCACCTTTCATGCCTTTTTCTTTGGGGGTGAGGTCAAACGATGCCCCGTAGGCCAGCATCAGGCGGCGGCGTTCGATGCTCATGCTGTCGGGCATCACCAAAATCAGTTTGTAGCCTTTGACCGCCGCCACCAGGGCCAGGCCCACGCCGGTATTGCCACTGGTCGGCTCGATGATGGTGCCGCCGGGCTTGAGCACTCCGGATTTTTCTGCCGCCTCGACCATCGCCAAAGCGATCCGGTCTTTGATGGAGCCGCCAGGATTGCCGCGCTCGGACTTGATCCAGACCTGGGCATTGGCACCCAGGATGCGGTTGATGCGAATGGCGGGGGTGTTGCCAATGGTTTGCAGAATGTTGTCAGCTTTCATGGGGGCTCCAAAGAAGGGGGCAAAGTCAATGGTGCGCATTGTGGCGCAGTCATTCCTCTTGGCAACCATATGAATATGCTTTGCGTGGATAAAGCCAAGCGGTTTCCCAACGATAATCCCGCCTGTGAAGCCCACCAGACCGCCGCCGGTGCAAGTGCTGAAAAGCCGCACTGGAGGAACGTCCGGACTGCACAGGGCAGCGTAGCAGCTAACGGCTGTCCACCGTGAGGTGAGGATCAGAGCAACAGAGACGAGTTCGAGCGTAGAAGTGTCCATCATGGGTGTTCTGCGGTTCGCTGACGCAAGTCGGCGCGGCTGGCGCAAGCCAGACGGTGACGGGCGATTAGCCCGGCACGACGCAGCCACCTCGGGCGCTTCGCGCCCGAGGTGAAACGGGCAATCTCTACGCGCAGCAACACCAAGTAGGCACACGCTGACGGGGCCCCCGGAGTGTGCGGGTAGGTGGCATCGAGCCGGTGGGGCGACCCCCGGCCCAGAGTAATGGCGGTCACGTTTGGGCAACCAAGCGCACAGAATCCGGCTTATCGGTGGGCTTCACATTTTTACTGACGGCTGAAGCACAGGTGACTGCCCAGGCAGCTTTTGTGCCTGGGTTGGGCAAATAATCCTCCCATGCGAGCCCAATACGATATTTACCCTGCCCGCGCGCCAGCGCCTTTGCTGGATGCCGCCACCTTGCTTTTGGTGCGCAGCACCCCCTCCCAAGGATGGGAGCTGCTGATGACGCGCCGCTCTGCCCAAGCCAGCTTTGTGCCTGGCGGCTACGTGTTCCCCGGCGGTGGGCTGGAGGCGCAGGATGCGCAAGAGGGCCTGCCCGTGCTGACCCGTCCGGCCATGCCTGCGGCCCAGCGCCAGGCGGCCATTGCCGCGGTGCGGGAAACGTTTGAAGAGATGGGCCTGCTGCTGGCCGTGCATGCCGATGGCCGCCCGGCCACCCAGGCCGATGTGGATGCGCTGGACCGCCGTGCTGCCCTGTGGCCCCAACTGCTGGCCCGGGGCCTGCAACTGGACTTGCGCGGGGTGTGGCTGCTGGCCCATTGGACGGCGGACCCGTGCGTGCCCAAACGCTTTGCGGTGCCCTTTTTTATCGCTCTGGCCCCGCAGGGGCAAATGGCTGTGGCCGATGAGAGCGAACAGTTCGAGCCGGTCTGGGTCGCGCCCCAGCAAGCGCTGCAGCAGCATGCGGATGGGCACATGCCCATGATTTATCCCACCTTGCGCACCTTGGAGCGCTTGGCGGCCTACCCCGAGACGGCAGCGCTGCTGGCGGCCGTGCAAACGGGCCCGCTGTGGCGCAGCATGCCGCGTTCGGGCCGTCTGGGGGGCAAGGAATACCGCTGCATGGAAAACGAAGCGGCCTATGGCGAGCTGGCCTTGCTCTGCCCCGATGGGCAAGCGCAGCATGTGCTGGACTGGCAATCGACGCAGGTGGTGGCGCTGCGCAAAAACGTGCTGCGCCTGACTGCTCCGAATGAGGGCGTGATGACCGGCCCGGGCACCAACAGCTACCTGATCGGTGAAGCGGCCACCGGTTTTATCGCCATTGATCCCGGGCCCAGCGATGCCCAGCACATTGAGCGGCTGTTGGTGGCCGCAGGCGCAGATATTCGCGCCATTGTGTGTACCCATTCGCACCCCGACCATGCCCCAGGGGCGTGGTTGCTGCAGGCCCTGTGCGAGGAGAAAACCGGGGTCAAACCCAGGGTGTACGGCCTGCCCAGCGGGCCGGGAGCCCCGGCGCACAGCCACTTCGTGCCCGATCAAGTTTTGCAAAATAAAGAGCTGCTTACGCTTGCTGGTAAAGGCGAAAATGCCAAAATAACCCATACTTTACAAGCCTTGCACACCCCGGGCCATGCCAGCAACCATCTGTGCTTGCTGTTGGTTGAAGATGGCCTGCTCTTTACGGGGGATCACATCCTCAATGGCAGCACCACCATCATCAATCCGCCCGATGGCAATATGGCCCAGTACCTGCAAAGCCTGGCGTATTTGGATGCGGTGTGTGCTGAGCACCAGGTGCAGTTCCTCCTGCCGGCCCATGGCTACGTGCTGGGCCAGGCGCGGCAGGTGATTGCCCAGCTTACGGCCCACCGTTTGGCCCGCGAGGCCAAAGTATTGGCCGCCATGCGCCAAGTGCCCCACGGCACGCCGACCGACTGGGTGGCGCTGGCCTACGCCGACACGCCCCAGGCCTTATGGCCGCTGGCACAAAGAAGCTTGCTGGCCCATGCAGAGCGCATTGAGGCACTGGGATTGCTTTAATCTTCGGTCATGACAGAAAAAACCTTCCCCGAAAACACGCCCCCGGATGCGGGCGAACGCTTGGCCAAGCGCTTGGCCCGGCAACTCAATTGCTCACGCCGGGAGGCGGAGCTGTACATTGAAAACGGTGCCGTATTGGTCGATGGAGCCGTGGTCGAGGTGCTCTCAACGCGGGTACACCCTGGGCAGACGGTGGCGGTGGCGCCGGGGGCCCGGGCCGAGCCTGTGCCCCCCGTCACCTTGCTGTTGCATAAACCGGCAGGGTTTACGGTTGGCGATGGGCAGCCCAGTGCCTGGGATTTGCTCACCCCCGAGCGTTGGCAGCAAGGCAACACCCCCGCGCCGCTGAAAATGTTGAGCAAGCATTTTCAAAACCAAGAGCCCCTGCTCACCATCCCGATTCCGGCCAGCGGGCTCACCGTGCTGACGCAAGATGGCCGCATTCGGCGCAAGCTGACGGAAGATGCCCTGTTCATGGAGCAAGAATGCATTGCCCAGGTGCAAGGGCGCATCGCGCCAGAGGGCCTGCAGCGCCTGTGCGACGGCACCGCCATTGCTGGCAAGCGCTTGCCGCGTATCAAGGTCAGCTGGCAAAGCGAGGGGCATTTGCGCTTTGCCCTGCAAGGAATTTTTCCGCACGAAATCGAGGCCATGTGCGCCGGTGTGGGCTTGGAACTGGTGGGTTTAAAACGCCTGCGCATTGGGCGCATTGCCCTGGCTGGGCTGGCCGAGGGCCATTGGCGCTATTTGCAGCCCTGGGAACGGTTTTAAGTTCAGCCAAGTGGTGGATTGGCCATAATCACGCCGAATCCGTATTGCCTGGTATTGCCTTGTATCGCCCTTTCTCCCCTTTATTTTTTGCCCATGCACGCCAACGAATCCCCCGTTTTTGACGATCAACAGGTGGCCGACTACCTGCTGCGCCACCCCACTTTTTTTGAACACCATGCCGAGTTACTGACCCGCGTGCAATTGCGCAGCGCCCATGGCCCGCAAGCGGTCAGTTTGCAAGAGCGCCAGGCCGAGTTGCTGCGCGAAAAAATCCGCAACCTCGAAGGCCGGGTGGCCGAAATGGTGCGCCACAGCAGCGAAAACGCCAGCATCGCCCACAAAATCCACCGCTGGAGCTGCGCCCTGGCCGGGGTGCCCGACGCCCGCTCCTTGCCCCATGTGATCAGCGAAGGCTTGCAAAAAGAGTTTGACGTGCCCCAGGTGGCCGTGCGCATGTGGCAGGTGGCCGGGCCGTTTATGGGCCTGCCGTTTACCTTGGGGGTGAGTGACGATGCGAAAGCCTTTGCCTCCTCGCTGACCATGCCGTTTTGCGGGCCCAATTTGGGCTTTGAGCCCACCACCTGGTTGCCCCGGCCTGACGAGGTGCAATCCCTGGCACTGCTGACCTTGCGCGAAGGCCCCAACGACAGCCAAACCCCGGCCTTTGGCCTGCTGGTGCTGGGCTCGCCCGACCCACTGCGCTTTGATGCCACCATGGGCACCGACTTTTTATCGCACATCGCCGAGCAGGCCAGCGCCGCCCTGGGCCGGCTGCGCGGTGGTGTCGGTGGCAACGCCTGACCTCCCCGCAGACTTGGCCACAGCGCCCGCATCGGCCCAGCCTGTGCAGGCGGCACCGGTAGCTTCTGCAGCACCTGCAGATGCCGCCTTGGTTGCCGCCTACCTGCAGCATGTGGCGCTGGAAAAACGCCTCGCACCCCGCACCGTCGCCTTGTATGCCCACGGGCTGCAGCGCTTATTGGCCCTGGGGCAAGCGCTTGCCGTGCCGCTGTGTGCCTTGCAGCCGCAGCACATCCGCCGCAGCGTGGCCCAGTGGCACAGCCAAGGGGGCAGCAGCGCCAGCATCGCTTTGGGCCTGTCGTGCTGGCGGGGGTTTTTTCACTGGCTGGCGGGGCAGCACCGGGTGCAGCGCAACCCGGTACAAGGCATTCGCCCGCCCAAGGCCGCGCAGCGCTTGCCCAAGGCCTTGCCGGTGGATGCGGCGGTGCAACTGGCGGCATTTGCAGGCGAAACTTCCAGCAGCCCCTGGCAAGAAGCGCGCGCCGCAGCGCTGACCGAGCTGCTCTACAGCAGCGGCTTGCGCGTGAGTGAACTGGTCGGGCTGGATGCCCAGCCCAGTGCGCAGGCCCTGGGCTGGGTGGATGAAGCGTCCGCCCTGGTGCATGTGCTGGGCAAAGGCGGCAAGCGCCGCAGCGTGCCGGTGGGCCCGCCCGCACTGGCGGCCCTGCGGCAGTGGCTGGCGCTGCGGGCGCAGCCCTTTGGGCCGCAGTGGCAGGAGCCGGCCTTGTTCGTGGGCGTGCGCGGGCGGCGCATCAGTGCGGCCCAGGTGTGGCACAGCGTGCGCCAGCGCAGCCAGCAGGCGGGGCTGGCGCAGCCGGTGCATCCGCACATGCTGCGACACTCGTTTGCCAGCCATGTGCTGCAATCGAGCGGCGATTTGCGGGCCGTGCAAGAGCTGCTGGGCCACAGCAGCATCCGCACCACGCAAGTCTATACACGCCTGGATTTTCAGCATTTGGCACAGGTGTACGATCAGGCCCACCCTCGGGCGCACCGGGGGCCAGCGGGCGCTGCGCCGCTGGCGGCCGCCAGCACCGAAGTGCAGGAGCCGTGACAGAAATTTTTTAAAAGGAGCTGTTTCCGTTGTATTGATAAGGTATTTTTGTATAAAAGATACTTTAACTCTTATTTAACAGGCGCAAATAGCTATTATTTTTTTCCGCTATGCCTGCGCAGGTACAGCGGTTTTACGTTTGGTCAGTCGTTCTTGAAGGTACTTTTATGGCTTTGATCCCCACCACCATCCTGACGGGCTTTTTGGGCGCAGGCAAAACCACGCTGCTCAAACGCATCCTGAGCGAAGCCCACGGCATGAAGATTGCCGTTATTGAAAATGAATTTGGCGAAGAAAACATCGACACCGATATTTTGCGCACCGAATCCAAAGAACAAATCCTGCAGATGAGCAACGGCTGCATCTGCTGCACCATCCGCGAAGACCTGCGCGAAACCCTGCAACTGCTGGCGGCCAAGCGGCGCAAAGGGCTGGTCGATTTTGAGCGCATTGTGATTGAAACCACGGGCCTAGCCGACCCCGGCCCGGTGGTGCAAACCTTTTTTATGGACGATGAGATTGCCGAGACCTACCTGGTCGATTCCATCCTCACCGTGGTCGATGCCAAACACGCCCCGCAGCAGCTCGATGAGCGCCAGGAAGCGCGTCGCCAGGTGGGTTTTGCCGACCAAATCTTTTTAAGCAAAACCGACTTAATCAGCGCCGAAGAAAAAGATGCGCTCATCCACCGCCTAAAGCACATGAATCCGCGTGCGCCCATTGAAGCGGTGCATTTTGGCCAAGTCGATTTAAAACAGGTGCTCGATCTGCGCGGCTTTAATCTGAACGCCAAACTCGAAGTCGATCCCGATTTTTTGCAGGACGACGACCACAGCCACTGCGACCATGACCACGGCCACTGTTCGCATGGCCATGACCACCACCACGACCATGAGCATGGCGAGCACTGCCACCACCCGCACCACCATCACCACGATGACGATGTGAAAAGCTTTGTGTACCGTGCCACCCGCCCATTCAATCCGGCCAAGCTGGAAGACTTTTTGGGTGCGATTGTGAACATCTACGGCCCGCGCATGCTGCGCTACAAGGGCGTGCTGGACATGCAAGGCACCAGCCGCAAAGTGATCTTTCAAGGCGTACACCAGCTGATGGGCAGCGATTTGGGCCCCGAATGGGCTGCCGATGAAAAGCGCGAAAGCCGCATGGTATTCATCGGTATTGACCTGCCGCAAGACATCCTGCGCCAAGGCCTGGACCAAACCCTGAGCTAGCCCGGTGGGCCGACGCGGCACATGGTCACCCTAGGGTGATCCCTAGGAGATCAAGCCTTGCCCGTGTGCTGGTGTGCGATATAAAGCCAGCCTTGCAATAGAGGTCGATACAATCGCGCCCCGCAAGCGCTGGCCTAGCGCATAGGCCAAAGCACCTCTTTGCCGGCCCCGCCCGCCAAGAGTGTGTTTCCCCTCAACCCCGGCAGCTGCCAAGCTGCCATTGTTGCGATTCAGAACATCATGATTACGACCACTGCAGCGACCAAACGCGATCCCAAGCTGGCCAATAACTGGAAAAGCAAACCTGTTGAGGAATTGAGCGATGCCGAAATCATCGCCATGCCCGAGAGCGAATACATGAATGACACCCAGCTGGCGTACTTTCGCCTGAAGCTGGTCAAGCTCAAGCAAGATATGCACGCCAACGCCGGTGAAACCGCAGAAAACCTGCGCGAAGACACCGTGGTGGTGCCCGACCCGGCCGACCGTGCCACGATCGAAGAAGAGCACGCCCTGGAGCTGCGCACCCGCGACCGCGAGCGCAAGCTGCTGAAAAAAATTGAGCAATCGATTGCCAGCATCGACGCGGGTGAATACGGCTATTGCGATGAAACCGGCGAGCCCATTGGCGTGCCGCGTCTGCTGGCCCGTCCAACCGCAACTTTGTCGCTGGAAGCGCAGCAGCGACGCGAATTGAAACAGAAAATGTTTGGTGATTGAGCGTTAAGCAGGCTGGCAAGCGGCTAGGATGTTTGGCATGGTGACACAGGCAAACAAACCCACTGGACTGCTTTCAAAAGTGATCGGCTTGGTGCGCGGCAAGGACGATGCCAGCCCTGGCGAAAGCACCTTGTCCCCAGACAGCCGCCAAGAGCTGCGTGACCTCGTGGCGCGCAAGCGCCGCAACCTGGCGGTGCGCCACCAAGAATTTGCCCAGCTGCGCCAGTTGCGCCAAGCGGGCGTGACGGCGGAAAACCTGCCCTCGCCCGTCTCCAGCCAGCTGTCTTCGCAAGCTTTGGGGTATGAGCAGGGGGCGCTGAAAAGCACGCAAACCTTGCGCAAGATTGATGTGATTGAGGCTCAAATGTCCCGCCAATGGTGGGGCGACAAAGCCGGTGCAAGCTCAAAAATCGCTGATTCTGTGCAGGAGGGCGCGTCTTTGCGGGCGGCGCAAGCGGCCGCTGGGGTCCCTCCAGGGACTGCGTCTGCGCCTGCGTCTGCTCCACCGATTCAGCCCGCACAGGAGCGTTGCGCAGTGGAGTTTGTTCCCCATGCCGATCTGGAAGAGCCTGCCATTTTGTTTGCCCACGGCGATGCGCAGGCCGCACGCACGCATCTGCTGGAGCAGCTTTCTCAATCCTTAAGCAACCCTGCGGCAGAGCCTGAAACGGTGGCCCGGCTGTGGCACGCTGTCTTGGATTTGTGCCGTGCGACGGGGGATGAAGCAACCTTCGAACCCTTGGCGATTGATTACGCCGCCCATTTTGGCAAATCGGCCCCCTTGTGGACTTCGCTGCCTGGGCAGCTGGGCTTGGCCCCTTTGCTGGATGGTGCCATGCACAGCGCCGCTGCCACGCCTGCTGGGCGCAAGGGGCCGTGGCAAAGCCCGGCGGCGGTGACCACCAGCACGGTGGCCGCCTTGAACGCCACCGTCAGCCGCGCGCTGCCGCCGTGGTGCATGTCCTGGCAACGCCTGCACACGGTGGATGAAGCGGCCTTGCCCCATTTGACGGCCTTGCTGCAGTGCTGGGCCGATGCCCCTGGCGACTACGCCTGGTCGTACGCCGGGACATTGCTGCAATTGCTGCAGCGCCATACCGTGGTTGAAGACAAGCAGGCCAACCCCCAGTGGTGGATGCTGCGCCTGGCGGTGCTGCGCTTTTTGCACCGGATGGAGGAATACGATGAGGTGGCGCTGGAGTACTGCATCACCTACGAGGTTTCACCGCCGTCGTGGGTGCCGCCCTTGCACCAGTGCCTGGTTGAACTGGAGGGCGATTTAGACCCCAGCACCGTGCTCGATTCGTTGGAGCAGCAGACCCGCCAGCCAGGTTCCACCGCCGCCGCCACTACCGCGATGACCCCGGTGAAGGGCGAGGGCTTGTGGGGAATTTTGGATGGCGATATTGACGCGCAATTGAACGCCGTGAGCGCCAAGCTGGTGCCCGGCCAGCCCTTGGAAGTCGATTGCAGCTTGCTGGTGCGGCTGGATTTTGTCGCCGCCGGCAGCTTGCTCAACTGGGCAGCCCAGGCCCAAAGCCAAGGGGTTGCGCTGCGTTTTACCCATTTGCACCACTTGGTGGCGGCCTTCATGACCGTGCTGGGGGTGCAAGAGCACGCCAAGCTGTACCTGAGCCCGGTATAAATTTTTGTTTTTCTCCAGACAAACCCCCTTGTAATTGGGGGCAGCGGTGCCACTTGTTGGCGCTATGGAACAATTTCACGGCACCACCATCATCAGCGTACGGCGGCAAACGCCGCAGGGCCTAGAAGTCGCCATCGGCGGCGACGGGCAAGTCACCCTGGGGCACATCGTTGTCAAAGGCAGCGCCCGCAAAGTGCGCAAGCTCTACCACGGCAAGGTTCTGGCCGGTTTTGCCGGCGCCACCGCCGATGCGTTTACCCTGTTTGAACGCTTTGAAGCCAAGCTGGAAAAGCACCAGGGCCACCTCATGCGCGCGGCCATCGAGCTGACCAAAGACTGGCGCACCGACCGCGTGCTGCGCAAACTGGAGGCCATGCTGGCCGTAGCCGATCACTCGGCCTCGCTCATCATCACCGGCAATGGCGACGTGCTGGAGCCCGAGCAGGGCATTGTCGCCATTGGCTCGGGCGGGGCGTATGCGCACTCAGCGGCCAAAGCGCTTTTGAACAATACCGAGCTGGGGGCCGAGGCCATCGTAAAAAAATCGCTCGAAATTGCCGGCGAGCTGTGCATTTACACCAACATGCACCACACCATTGAAACCCTGCCTGTCCAGGCGGATTCTTAAAAATAAGAGCTGTTTACGCTTGCTACATAAGCGTAAATGACCATTTGAATGGATAAAACATGTCGTCCATGACTCCCCAAGAAATTGTCAGTGAACTCGATCGCCACATCGTTGGGCAAACCGGTGCCAAGCGGGCCGTGGCCATTGCCCTGCGCAACCGCTGGCGCCGCCAGCAGGTCGATGAGGCGCTGCGCCCGGAGATTACGCCGAAAAATATTTTGATGATTGGCCCCACCGGCGTAGGCAAAACCGAAATTGCCCGCCGCTTGGCGCGGCTGGCCGATGCGCCCTTC
Organism: Comamonas denitrificans; assembly: GCF_017368815.1. Classification (GTDB taxonomy): domain Bacteria; phylum Pseudomonadota; class Gammaproteobacteria; order Burkholderiales; family Burkholderiaceae_C; genus Comamonas; species Comamonas denitrificans. Next base: position 38,018 of record NZ_JAFNME010000016.1, read on the forward strand.
ATCAAAATTGAAGCCACCAAGTTCACCGAGGTGGGCTATGTGGGCAAGGATGTGGATGCCATCATCCGTGACTTGGCCGAAGTGGCGGTGAAACAGGCCCGCGAAGCGGACATGAAAAAGCAGCGCATGCGCGCCGAAGACGCGGCCGAAGAGCGGGTGCTGGAGGTGCTGCTGCCCTCGGCCCGCACGCACGGCGATACCCCGGCCACCGACAACGCCACGCGCCAAGTTTTTCGTAAAAAATTGCGCGAGGGGCAGCTCGATGACAAGGAAATCGAAATCGACCTGCTCGATGCCCGCCCCCAGGTAGAAATCATGGGCCCCCAGGGCATGGAGGAAATGGCCGAACAGCTGCGCGGCATGTTCAGTCACATGGGCGCAGAGCGGCGCAAAACCCGCAAACTCAAGATCAAGGAGGCGCTCAAGCTCTTGGTCGATGAAGAGGCGGCCAAGCTGGTGAACGAAGAAGAGCTCAGAGCCCGCGCCCTGCACAATTTGGAGCAAAACGGCATCGTCTTTTTGGACGAAATCGACAAAGTCGCCTCGCGCCAAGACAGCGGCGGGGCCGAAGTCTCCCGCCAGGGCGTGCAGCGCGATTTGCTGCCGCTGGTCGAGGGCACCACGGTGAATACCAAATACGGCATGGTGAAAACCGACCATATTTTGTTCATCGCCTCGGGGGCGTTTCACCTGTCCAAGCCCAGCGATTTGATTCCTGAGCTGCAAGGGCGTTTTCCGATTCGCGTCGAACTCGACAGCCTGTCGGTGCAAGACTTTGAGGCTATCCTCACCCAAACCCACGCCAGCTTGACCAAGCAATACCAGGCCCTGCTGGCCACCGAAGGTGTCACGCTGGAGTTCACCCCCGAGGGCATCACCCGCCTGGCGCACACCGCGTTTACGGTGAACGAGCGCACCGAAAACATTGGCGCGCGCCGTTTATCGACGGTGATGGAGCGGCTGCTGGACGAGGTCAGCTTTGATGCGGTCAAGCACCAGGGCCAGACCATTGTGATTGATGCCGCTTACGTCGATGCCCGGCTGGAGCAGCTGAGCAAAGATGAAGATTTGTCACGCTACATCTTGTAAAGTCCCGCAGCGCGGTGGCCCTGGGCCGGTCGCTTAAAATCTTTCCCCTCTGGCGGCACTGGTCCCAGAGGGTTTTCTGTTTTTCTCTACCCGCTGAAGGCTGCTGCTTTGACCTCCACCTCGCCCGAACACATTACGGTTTTGCGCCAAGAAGCGGTACACGCTTTGCTGGCAGGACATGGCGAGCAGCCCGCTGGCACCTGGGTGGATGGCACCTTTGGGCGCGGCGGCCATGCGCGGCTGCTGCTTAGTCGGCTGGGGCCGCAGGGGCGCTTGATTGCCTTTGACAAAGACCCGCAAGCCATTGCCGAGGCGGCCACCATCCATGACCCGCGCTTTAGCATTCGCCACCAGGGCTTTTGCCATCTGGCCGAATTACCAATAGCTAGCACCGCAGGCGTACTCTTGGATTTAGGGGTCAGTTCCCCGCAAATCGACACGCCAGAGCGCGGTTTCAGCTTCCGTTTTGATGGCCCGCTGGACATGCGCATGGACACCACGCGCGGCATGAGCGTGGCCCAGTGGCTGGCGGAGGCCGAGGTGCAGCAGATCACCGATGTCATTCGCAACTATGGCGAAGAGCGCTTTGCCTTTCCCATTGCCAAGGCCATCGTCGCCCAGCGCGAGGCACAAGGGCCGCTGCAGACCACCGCTGAGCTGGCCAGCCTGGTGGCCCGCGTGGTCAAAACCCGCGAAGCGGGCCAGAACCCGGCCACGCGCACGTTTCAAGCGCTGCGCATTTTTATCAACGCCGAGCTGCAAGAGCTGGAGCAGGCCCTGGCCGCCAGCCTGCAGGTGCTGCAGCCGGGCGGCTGGCTGGTGGTGATTAGCTTTCACTCGCTGGAAGACCGCATCGTCAAGCAATTCATGGCCGAGCACTCCAAAGAGGTGTACGACCGGCGCATGCCGCTGGCCCCGCCCCAGCCCATGCGCCTGACGGCGGTGCAGCGCATCAAGCCCAGCGCCGCCGAGGTGGCGGCCAACCCGCGCGCGCGCAGTGCGGTGATGCGCGTTGCCCAGCGTACCGACGTGGTGTAAGCATGGAACGGGTGCTGCTGCGCATGCATATTTTGTTGCTGCTGGCCGTGATTGCCAGTGCCTTGTACTTGGTGCAAACCCAGTACGCAGCGCGGCGCTTGTTTACCGAGCTGGACCAAGCCATTGCCAAAAACCGGCAGCTGGAAGAAGAGCGCGAGCGCCTGCAGGTGGAGCAGCGGGCCCAATCGGCGCCGGTGCGCATTGAAAAATTGGCCCAAGAGCTGGGCATGGAAACGGCCACCCCAGCGCTGACCACCTATGTGCGCGATGACCGTGGGGTGGGGCAATAGGCATGCGCAGCGTTTCTTATGGCAGCAGCCCCTTGCTGGCGCACAAAACCCAGCTGTGGCGCAGCCGCTTGGTGATGATGTTGGTGGCCCTGGGCTTTTTGGGCCTGGCCGGGCGCGCGGCCTATGTGCAGTTGATTGGCAATGACTTTTTCCTGCGCCAGGGCGAGGTGCGCTTTGCCCGCACGATTGAGCTGGCGGCCAACCGGGGGCGCATTTTGGATCGCAACGGGCTGATTTTGGCCTCCAGCGTGCCAGCGGCCAGCATCTGGGCCATCCCGGAAGACGTGGATATGGCCGATCCGGCCGTGCTGGCCCAGCTGCCCGCGTTGGCCCAGCTGATGGATGTGCCCTTGGCGCAGCTCAAGCAAAAGCTGGACACGGACAAAACCTTTGTCTGGCTCAAGCGCCAGCTCGATTGGGATGTGGGCCAGCAAATTAAGGCGCTGGCCATCAAAGGCATCTACCAAACGCGCGAATACAAGCGCCAGTACCCGGAGGGTGAATCGGCGGCCCACATTGTTGGCTTTACCAATGTGGAGGACAAAGGCCAAGAGGGCATGGAGCTGGCCTTTGAAAAAGAGCTGGCTGGCCAACCGGGCTCGCGCCGGGTGATCAAAGACCGCCTGGGGCGGGTGGTGGAAGGCGTGGGCGAAGAAATCCCGCCGATTGATGGGCGCGAAATTACCCTGTCCATTGACAGCAAAATCCAGTTTTTTGCCTACCAAAAAATCAAAGAACAGGTGCTGGCCCACAAAGCCCTGGGCGGCTCGGTGGTGGTGATGGATGCGCGCACGGGGGAGCTGCTGGCCTTGGCCAACTACCCCAGTTTTGACCCGGGCAACCGCAAAAAACTCACGGGTGAGCAGCTGCGCAACCGTGCCATCACCGATGTGTTTGAGCCGGGCTCAACCGTTAAACCAATCACGGTGGCCATGGGCCTGGAGTCGGGCAAGTTCCGGCCCGATACCTTGATTGATACCTCGCCAGGGCGCTTGAACGTCACCGGCTCGACCATCTCCGATACGCGCAACCACGGGGTGCTCACGGTCGAAGGCGTGATTCAAAAGTCCAGCAATATTGGGGTGACCAAAATTGCCCAACAACTCACCGCCCAGGAAATGTGGGAAACCTTCTCGGCCGTGGGCTATGGACAAAAGCCGCAAATTGCCTTCCCCGGTGTGGCCAGTGGGCGCTTGCGGCCCTTTAAAAGCTGGCGGCCCATTGAGCAGGCCACCATGTCCTACGGCTATGGCCTGTCGGCCAGTTTGCTGCAAATGGCGCGCTCGTACACCGTGTTTTCCAATGATGGGCGGGTGATTCCGGCCTCCATGCTCAAGCTCAAGCAGCCGCCTGTGGGCGTGCCGATCTTCTCCATCAAAACGGCCAATGCCGTGCGCCACATGCTCGCCCTGGCCACCGGCCCTGGGGGCACGGGGCAGCGGGCGCAAACGGTGGGTTACTCCGTGGGCGGCAAATCCGGCACGGCGCGCAAGCAGGTGGGCAAGGGCTATGCCGCCGGCAAATACCGCGCGTGGTTTACCGGCCTGGCCCCGGTGGAAGAGCCGCGCATCATCGTCGCCGTTATGGTCGATGAGCCCAACAATGGCACCTATTACGGTGGCACCGTGGCCGCACCGGTGTTCAGTGCCGTGGTGCAACAAAGTTTGCGCTTTATGGGCGTGCCGCCGGACATGGCTGTGCAGCCCCAAATCGTCGCCGATCCGGTCGAGGAATCTTTGTGAGTTCAGTTTTTTTGCATTTATCCGATCTGCCCAGCACCTTGGCTTGGTTGCGCGCGCGCGCCCCTCAGGGGCAGTTGCGCACCGACAGCCGCCACGTGCAGCCGGGCGATATTTTTATTGCCTGGCCGGGGGCCGCAGTCGATGGCCGCGCCTTTGTCGCCCAGGCCTTGGCGCACGGCGCTGCGGCGTGCTTGGTGGAGCACGACGGCAGCGCCGACTTTGCGTTTGCCGATGCCCGCATTGCCAGCTTTACCGGCCTGAAAGCCATCACCGGCAGCCTGGCCGCGCAGTGGCTGGGCCACCCCGCGCAGGCGCTGCGCATTGTGGCGGTCACGGGCACCAATGGCAAAACCAGCACCGCCTGGTGGCTGGCCCACGCCCTGCCGCGCTGTGCCATGGTTGGCACCCTGGGGGTGGGCCTGCCGCCGCACTTCACCAGCACCGGCATGACCACGCCCGACCCGGTGCTGCTGCAGACCGAGTTTGCAAAGTTCATAGCTGCTGGCGCTGAATTTGCAGCCATTGAGGCCTCATCTATTGGAATAGTTGAGCATCGCCTTGCGGGCACTGCTATTGATACTGCCGTCTTTACCAACTTCACCCAAGACCACCTGGACTACCACGGCAGCATGGACGCTTACTGGCAGGCCAAGGCCCAGCTGTTCGATTGGCCCGGCCTGCGCGTGGCCGTGGTGAATGTGGACGATGCCCAAGGCCGGGCGCTGGCGCAAACGCTGGCCCCGCGTTGCGCGCTGGAGGTGTGGACGGTGGGCCTGCAGCACCCTGCGCGCTTGATGGCCGTCGATATTGCCCACACCGCCCAAGGCATGGCCTTTACCGTGGTAGAGGGCCAGCAGCGCCAGCCCATGCAAACGGCCCTGATTGGCCAGTACAACATCAGCAACCTGCTGGGCGTGCTGGCCACCCTGCGCGGCCAAGGCCACAGCCTGGCGCAGGCCGTGGCGGCGTGCGCCAGCTTGCAACCCGTGCCTGGGCGCATGCAGCAAATTGCCGTGGTGGGCCAGCCTTTGGTGGCCATTGACTACGCGCACACCCCCGATGCCCTGCAGCAAGCCCTGGCCGCCTTGCGCCCCTTGGCCCAGGCGCGGGGCGGGCGGCTGTGCTGCGTGTTTGGCTGTGGCGGCAACCGCGATGCCCGCAAGCGCCCGCTGATGGGGGCCGCCGCCGAGCAAGGGGCCGACCAGGTGCTGGTCACCAGCGACAACCCGCGCCTGGAAGATCCGCAGGCCATCGTGGCCGATATCTTGGCGGGCATGCGCCCCCAGACCCCTTATGAACTGGACCGCGCGGCCGCCATTGCCCAGGCCATTGCCCAGGCCGATGCCCGCGATGTGGTCTTGCTGGCCGGCAAAGGCCACGAAGATTACCAAGACGCGCAGGGCCACAAACGCCCGTTTTCCGATTACCACGAGGCCGCACGCGCCGTGCAGGCCCGCCAAGAAAGAACCCAGCCATGATGACTTTGGCCCAGGCGGCTGCCTGGATAGCCCAGACCCTGCCCCAGGTGCAGTACGGCAGTGCCGCTGCTGCCGAAGGGGCCCAGCACCTTGCCCTGCAGCGCGTGCACACCGACAGCCGCAGCGTGCAGCCCGGCGATCTCTTCATCGCCCTGCGCGGCGAGCGCTTGGATGCACACGACTTTTTGGCCCAGGCCCAAGCGGCCGGTGCCGCTGCCGCCGTGGTCGAGCTGGGGCGCAGCCTGCCCGGTTTGCCGTGCCTGGAGGTGAGCGATACCACCGCCGCCCTGGGGGCGCTGGCCGCCGGTTGGCGCAGCCAGTTTGGCCTGCCATTGGTGGCGGTGACCGGCAGCAATGGCAAAACCACCGTCACGCAAATGCTGGCCAGCATCCTGACCGCCGCAGCGGGCGAGGCCGCTTTTGCCACGCGGGGCAATTTCAACAACGCGATTGGCGTGCCGCTGACGCTGTTGCGCTTGACCGCGCAGCACCGTCTGGGCGTGGTCGAGCTGGGCATGAACCACCCCGGCGAGATTGCCGACCTGGCCTGCATTGCCCAGCCCACCATCGCCTTGGTGAACAACGCCCAGCGCGAGCACCAGGAATTCATGCACACCGTGCAGGCCGTGGCCGAAGAAAACGGCAGCGTGCTGGCCATGCTGCCGGTGGATGGCACGGCCGTGTTCCCGGCGGACGATGCCTTTACCCCCCTGTGGCAAGGCTTGGCCGCTGGGCGCACGGTGCTCACCTTTGGCGCTGGCGTGGGCGATGTGCAAGCGTCGCACGCCGTGTGGCAGGGCGACCATTGGCAGGTGAGCATCACCACCCCGCATGGCCCGCTGCACACCGCCTTGCACATTGCCGGGCGGCACAACGTGCGCAATGCCCTGGCGGCCACCGCCTGCGCGGTGGCGGCCGGCGTGCCCTTGGCGGCCATTGCCCAGGGCCTGCAGGCCTTCACCCCGGTGACGGGGCGCAGCCGGGCGCTGGCCCTGCCCTGGCAGGGACGCACGCTGACGCTGGTGGACGACACCTACAACGCCAACCCCGATTCCATGCAAGCGGCCATTACCGTGCTGGCCGAGTTGCCCGCCCCGCGCCTGCTGGTGCTGGGCGATATGGGCGAGGTGGGCGACCAAGGCCCGGCCTTTCACGCCGAGGTAGGGCACAGTGCCCGCGCCGCTGGGATTGAACAATTGATAGCACTGGGCCCCCAAAGCCAGGGCGCTGTGGTCGCTTTTGGCCCCGCCGGTTGGCATGGCCAGGACATGGCCGCCGTGCAAGCGCAGGTGCTGGCCGCGGTGCAGGCCGGGGTGGCCAGCGTGGTGGTCAAGGGTTCGCGCAGCATGCGCATGGAACAGGTGGTGCAGGCGCTGCAAGCGGCCAGCGCCCAGCAGGGAGCAGGGGTATGTTGATTTGGTTGGCCCAGTGGTTGCAAAGCCTGCAGCCGGACTGGACGTTTTTGCGCGTGGTGCAGTACATCACCTTCCGCGCCGTGATGGCGGCCATGACCGCCTTGCTCATTGGCCTGTGGATTGGCCCCAAGGCGATTCGCATGCTCACGGCGCTGAAAGTGGGCCAGCCCATTCGCGGCTACGCCATGCAAACGCACCTGGTCAAAAGCGGCACGCCCACCATGGGCGGGGTGCTGATTTTGTTGTCGATTGCCGTCTCCACCCTGCTGTGGTTTGAGCTGAGCAACCGCTTTGTCTGGACGACGTTGATCGTCACCCTCGGTTTTGGCGCGATTGGCTGGGTGGACGACTGGCGCAAGGTGGTGAATAAAGACCCCGAAGGCATGCGCTCGCGCGAGAAGTATTTCTGGCAATCGGTCATTGGCCTGCTGGCGGCGCTGGCGCTGGTGTTCAGCATTTCCGAGTCCAGCAATGCCCGGGCTTTTGAGCTGTTCATCACCTGGGTGCAATCGGGTTTTTCGATGGATTTGCCGCCGCAAACCGGGCTGATGCTGCCGTTTTTCAAACAGGTCAGCTACCCGCTGGGCGTGTTGGGCTTTGTCGTGCTGACGTATTTGGTCATTGTCGGCGCGAGCAATGCGGTGAATTTGACCGATGGGCTCGATGGCCTGGCCATCATGCCGGTGATTTTGGTGGCGGCTTCGCTGGGCATTTTTGCCTACGTGACGGGCAGCAGCACCTACGCCAAATACCTGCACCTGCCGCACATTCCGGGCACGGGCGAGCTGCTGGTGTTTTGCGGGGCCATGGCCGGCGCGGGGTTGGCCTTTTTGTGGTTCAACGCCCACCCGGCGCAGATTTTTATGGGCGATGTGGGGGCGCTGGCCCTGGGCGGTGCCCTGGGCACGATTGCCGTCATCGTGCGCCAAGAGATCGTGCTGGCCATCATGGGCGGCATTTTTGTCCTGGAGGCCTTGTCCGTCATGCTGCAGGTGGTCTACTTCAAATACACCAAAAAGCGCTACGGCGAAGGGCGGCGCTTGCTCAAAATGGCGCCGCTGCACCACCATTTTGAAAAAAGCGGCTGGAAGGAAACCCAAGTTGTCACGCGCTTTTGGATCATCACCATGCTGCTGTGCCTGATTGGCCTGTCCACTCTGAAACTGCGGTAAGCGCCATGGTGCAAGAGAATCAAAACCTAGCTGCTCTCGCTGATGAAATCAAGGCTTCAGAAGTAAATATGCCTGAAAGCATTGAAAAACAAGCGGATGCAGCTCCTGAAAACAAAGCGCTGACCGCCGCCAGCGACGCGGCGGCCTTTGTCGCGCAGATTTTTCAAGACGATCAAGCCGCTGCGGCCACGGACGCGGCCGACGCACAGACCGACCTGCCGCTGGCCGCCGTGCAGTGGCCCCCGGTGCCTGCCCGCTGGCCGCAGGATGCTGCCCAGCACCTGCGCGGCCAGCGCGTGCTGGTGCTGGGTCTGGGCGCATCCGGGCTGGCCATGGCCCGCTGGTGCGCCCGCGCCGGGGCGCAGGTGACGGTGGCCGATACGCGCAGTGCACCGCCGCAGTTGGCGCTGCTGCATGCCGAGTTGCCCAGCGTGCGTTTTATCGCCGGGCCGTTCAGCGCCGAGTTGGTGGCCGGGCAGGACGTGCGCAGCGTGTACCGCTCCCCCGGACTGGCCCCGCAGGAGATTGCGCCCGTGGTTGATGCCGCCCGCGCCATCGGTCTGCCGGTGGGCGGCGAGCTGGATTTGTTTGCCAAAGCCCTGGCCGCCTTGGCCCAGCAGCACGGCTATGCGCCCAAAGTGCTGGCCATTACCGGCACCAATGGCAAAACCACGGTCACCGCGCTCACGGGTCACTTGCTGGAGCATGCGGGCTGGTCGGTGGCGGTGGCGGGCAATATCGGCCCCAGCCTGCTCGACACCCTGACGCACCACCTGGACGCTGAAAATTTGCCCCAGGCCTGGGTGCTGGAGTTGTCCAGCTTTCAGCTTGAGGGCGTGCAAGATTTCGCGCCCAGTGCGGCCGTGGTGCTCAACATCACGCAAGACCACCTGGACTGGCACGGCAGCATGGCCGCTTACGCCGCCGCCAAAGCACGGGTGTTTGGGGCCCAAGGCTGCATGGTGCTCAACCGCCAGGACGAGGCCGTCATGGCCATGCTGCCTGCGCCGGTGAAATTGAAGGGCGGCAAGCTGCAGCCGCGCTGGCACACCACCTTTGGCAGCAATCTGCCGCAGCAGCCGGGTGACTTTGGCCTGGAAGAAGTCAATGGCATGCGCTGGCTGGTGCGCGCGCACGACGAGGCCGGGCCCGATGGCAGCCTGTTTCTGCAGCGCCTGCTGCCGGCCGATGTGCTGCGCATTCGCGGCCTGCACAACGCTTGCAACGCCTTGGCCGCCTTGGCCCTGGCCCAGGCGGCGGGCTGCCCGCTGGCACCGCTCTTGTTTGGCCTGCGCGAATACCGGGGCGAGCCGCACCGGGTGCAGTCCCTGGGGCTGGTCGATGGCATAGAGTATTTTGACGATAGCAAGGGCACCAATGTGGGGGCCACCGTGGCGGCCCTGCACGGGCTGGGGCCGCAGCAGCGCATCGTGCTGATTTTGGGGGGCCTGGGCAAAGGGCAAGACTTTGCCCCGCTGGCCGCGCCCGTGGCCCAGTATGTGCGCGCCGTGGTGTTGATCGGGCGCGATGCGCCCGCCATTCGCCAGGCTTTGGCCCCCACCGGGGTGGCGCTGCACGATGCTGCCGATCTGCCCAGCGCCGTGCTACTGGCCCGTGACCAGGCGCAGCCGGGCGATGCCGTGTTGCTCTCCCCGGCCTGCGCCAGCATGGACATGTTCCGCGACTACGCCCACCGCGCCCAGGTGTTTACCGAGGCCGTGCAGGCCCTGGCCGAGGCCGCCGGGCAGGTGCTGGAGGTGGGCAGTTAATGGCCAAGCAAAAGACGGACCACACGCCCGAGCAGTCCGCTGCGCCCTCGGCGCACCGCTCTTGGCGCACACGCCTGACCGGCTGGATGCGCGGCCCGCAGGACAAGCCCGTCGATGTCCTGCCCGTGCGCGTGGGCGATGCCCAGTACCGCAGCAAAGCCTTGCCGCCGACCACGCTGGGCCTGGACCAGGCGCTGATTTGGGTGGTGATTGGCCTGCTGGCCTGGGGGCTGGTGATGGTGTATTCGGCCTCGATTGCCATGGCCGACAACCCGCGCTTTGGCAAGATACTGCCCTACCACTTCGCCCTGCGCCACGCCATCTCGCTGGGCGTGGGCTTTGTGGCGGCCTTGCTGGCCTTTCAAGTGCCGATGGAGCGCTGGGAGCAGCTGGCCCCGCGCATTTTCATGTTGGCGCTGGTGCTGCTGGTGATTGTGCTCATCCCCCACGTGGGCGTGTCCGTCAATGGCTCGCGGCGCTGGCTGTCGCTGGGGGTGATGAATTTTCAGCCCTCCGAATTGGCCAAATTCGCCGTGCTTTTGTACGCCGCCGACTACATGGTGCGGCGCATGGCGGTGAAAGAGCGCTTCTTTCGTGCCGTGCTGCCCATGGCGTTTGCCGTGCTGATTGTTGGCGTGCTGCTGCTGGCCGAGCCGGACATGGGCGCTTTTCTGGTGATCGTCATCATCGCCATGGGAATTTTGTTTTTGGGCGGGGTCAATGCCCGCATGTTCTTTGGCATGGGGGCGCTGGTGGTGTTGGCCTTTGTGGCCATGATCGCCACCTCGCCCTGGCGGCGCGAGCGCATTTTTGCCTACCTCAACCCCTGGGACATGGAGCACGCCCTGGGCAAGGGCTACCAGCTCACGCACGCGCTGATCGCCATCGGCCGCGGCGAGGTGACCGGCGTGGGCCTGGGCCGCAGCGTGGAAAAATTGCATTGGTTGCCCGAGGCGCACACCGACTTTTTGTTCTCGGTGATTGGCGAGGAGTTTGGCTTTGTCGGCCTGATGGTGTTGATTTTTGCCTTCTACTGGCTGATGCGGCGCATGACCGAAATTGGCCGCGAGGCGATTATTTTGGACCGCGTTTTTTCGGGCCTGGTGGCGCAAGGGGTGGCCATTTGGATGGGGTTTCAGGCCTTTATCAATATGGGCGTGAACCTGGGGGCGCTGCCTACCAAAGGGCTGACCTTGCCGCTGATGAGTTTCGGCGGTTCCGCCATATTATTTAATTTGATAGCTATTGCCGTGGTACTACGCGTGGATTACGAGAACAAAGCACTGCAAAGCCCCAGGAGAGCGTGATGAGTGCTACACAAAAAACCGCCTTGGTCATGGCGGGCGGCACCGGTGGGCACATCTTCCCCGGCCTGGCCGTGGCCCAGGCGCTGCGCGAGCAGGGCTGGAAAGTCCATTGGCTGGGGGCCCCTGGCAGCATGGAAGAGCGCCTGGTGCCGCCCCAGGGCTTTCCTTTAGAAACAATCGACTTCTCTGGCGTGCGCGGCAAAGGGCTGCTTACGCTGGCCTTGCTGCCGCTGCGCCTGCTCAAGGCCTTTGCCCAGGCCTGGGCCGTGGTGCGGCGCGTGCGTCCGGATGTGGTCATTGGCCTGGGCGGCTACATCAGCTTTCCCGGCGGCATGATGGCCACGCTGGCGGGCAAACCGCTCATCCTGCACGAGCAAAATTCCGTGGCCGGCATGGCCAACAAAGTGCTGGCCAACGTTGCCAGCCGCGTGTTCTGTGCCTTTCCCAACGCCTTGCCGGGGGCGCAGTGGGTGGGCAACCCCTTGCGCCAAGCATTTTTGCAGCAGCCCCCACCGGCCGAGCGCTTTGCCGGGCGCAGCGGGCCGTTGCGCATCTTGGTGGTGGGCGGCAGCCTGGGGGCCAAGGCGCTCAACGACACCGTGCCGCAGGCGCTGGCCCTGATTCCGCCTGAACAACGCCCGCAGGTGCGGCACCAAAGTGGGGCCAAGCAAATGCAGGCCCTGCAGGCCAGCTACGCCGCTGCCGGGGTGCAGGCCGAATTGACCCCGTTCATTGACGACACCGCCAGCGCGTACGCCCAGGCCGACCTCGTCATTTGCCGCGCCGGGGCCAGCACCGTGACCGAGCTGGCCGCCGTGGGCGCAGCCGCCATCTACGTGCCCTTTCCCCATGCGGTGGACGACCACCAAACCACCAACGCCCGCTTTGTGGTCGATGCCGGGGGCGGCTGGGTGGTGCAACAAACGGCATTAAGCCCGGAAAAACTGGCACACATGATTCAAAATATGCAGCGCTCAACGCTGCTAGAGACTGCGCAAAAGGCCAAAATGATGCAAAAAACCGAAGCCACCGCTGCCGTGGTGGCCGCCTGCCAGGAGCTGGCCCGATGAAACACGCCATTCAACACATTCACTTTGTCGGCATTGGCGGCTCGGGTATGAGCGGCATTGCCGAAGTGCTGCACAACCTGGGTTACACCATCTCGGGGTCGGACTTGGCCGACAGTGCCACCTTGCAGCACCTGCAGTCCTTGGGCATTGCCACCTTTATTGGCCACGCCGCAGAGCACATTGCCGGGGCGCAGGTCATCGTCACCTCGACGGCGGTGCGCGCTGACAATCCGGAAGTGGTGGCCGCGCGGGCGCAAAAAATCACCGTCGTGCCCCGCGCCCTGATGCTGGCCGAGTTGATGCGCTTTAAAACCGGCATCGCCATTGCCGGAGCGCATGGCAAAACCACCACCACCAGCCTGGTCGCCAGTGTGCTGGCCGAGGCCGGGCTGGACCCCACCTTTGTGATTGGCGGGCGGCTCAACAGCGCCGGGGCCAATGCCAAACTGGGCCAGGGCGATTACATCGTGGTCGAGGCGGACGAATCCGATGCCTCGTTTCTGAACCTGCTGCCCGTCATGGCCGTGGTGACCAACATCGATGCCGACCACATGGAGACCTATGGCCACGATTTTGGGCGGCTGAAACAGGCTTTTCTCGACTTTTTGCACCGCATGCCGTTTTATGGCCGGGCCATTGTCTGCACCGAAAGCCCCGCCATTTGCGACATCCTGCCCCAGCTGGCCCGCCCGGTCACCACCTATGGCCTGGCCGAAGGCGCGCAGGTGCGGGCGGTGGATGTTCGCGCCGAGCAGGGCCAAATGCGCTTTACCGTGCTGCGGCAAAACGGCAAGCCCTATCCGCCGCTGCACGTCACCCTGAACCTGCCGGGTGAGCACAACGTCTTGAACGCCCTGGCGGCCGTGGCCATTGCCATGGAGCTGGAAGTGGACGATGCCGCCGTGCTGCGGGCGCTGGAAAACTTCAAAGGCGTAGGTCGGCGCTTTCAGCGCTACGGCGAGCTGCCGTGCGCAGGCGGCCAGTTCACCGTGATTGATGACTACGGCCACCACCCGGTGGAAATGCAGGCCACCATTGCTGCGGCACGCGGGGCCTTTCCGGGGCGGCGCTTGGTGTTGGCCTTTCAGCCCCACCGCTACACCCGCACCCGCGATTGCTTTGAAGACTTTGTGCAGGTGCTCAGCCAGGCCGATGCCGTGTTGCTGGCCGAAGTCTATGCCGCCGGTGAAGAGCCGATCCAGGCCGCCGATGGCCGCGCCTTGGCTCGGGGACTGCGCGTGGCGGGCAAGGTGGAGCCTTTATTTGTAGCGGACATTGCCCAAATGCCCAGCACCATCGTGGACAATGCCCGCCCGGGCGATGTGGTGCTGACCATGGGGGCCGGATCGATTGGTGCGGTGCCAGCCAAAGTAGTACAGCTGCTCGCAAAAGACAAGCTAGAGACGCATATTGGACGTGGGTTATGACACAAAACAATGACAAATTAACACCCGCCGCTTTCGGTAAAGTGGCGGTGCTGCTGGGTGGACGCTCTTCGGAGCGCGAAGTCTCTCTGATGTCTGGGCAGGGCGTGCTGAACGCCTTGCGTGCGCAAGGGGTTGATGCCCACGCATTCGATCCAGCCGAAAAAGACCTGTGCGCGCTGAAAACAGAAGGCTTTGCCCGCTGCTTTATTGCCCTGCACGGTCGCCACGGCGAAGACGGCACGGTGCAAGGGGCGCTGGAGCTGCTGGGCATTCCCTACACCGGCTCGGGCGTGATGGCTTCGAGCATGGCCATGGACAAAATCATGACCAAGCGCATCTGGCGTTTTGAAGGCCTGCCCACCCCCGATTGGCGCATGGTGGCCAGTGTGGCCGATACGCAAGCGGCCTTTGCCGCCCTGGGCAGCCCCATGATTGTTAAACCGGCGCGCGAAGGCTCCACCATTGGCCTGACCAAAGTCACCAGTGCCGAGCAATGCGCCCAGGCCTATGCCCTGGCCGCCCGGTACGACCCCGAAGTGCTGTGCGAAGAATTTATTGCCGGTGACGAAACCACCTGCCCCGTGCTGGGCACCGGCGCGGCCGCCCAGGCGCTGCCCCTGATCCGCATCGTCGCGCCCGACGGTAATTACGATTACCAGAACAAATACTTCACCGACACCACCCAATACCACTGCCCCAGCGGCCTGCCGCCGCAGGAAGAGGAGGCCATCCAGCGCATGGTGGAAAAAGCCTACCGCACCCTGGGCTGCCGGGGCTGGGCGCGCGCCGATGTGATGATTCGCGCCAGCGACCGCAAGCCGTTCTTGCTGGAAATGAATACCTCGCCGGGCATGACGGGCCACTCCCTGGTGCCCATGGCCGCCCGGGCTCAAGGCATCAGTTACGAGGCACTGTGCTTGCAGCTGCTGGCCACCGCCACTCTGGACAGCGCAGCTGCCACTTCCTAGCCACGGCAGTGACTGTGTATGCGCGAGCGGCCTACCCCCCTGGATATTCGCCTCATGAACGTGACGGCTTCGTTCATGTTTGGGGGCGGGTGCATTCTGGTGCTGGTGCTGGTTGTTGGCTGGGCGCTGCGCCATCCGGTGTTTTCGATTAACCGCATCGTGGTTGAAGGTGAATTGGTGCACAACAACGCGGTGACCTTGCGGGCCAATGTGGCCCCGCATTTGGCTGGTAATTTTTTCACCATTGATTTGCCCCAGGCGCAGACCGTATTCGAGCAGGTGCCCTGGGTGCGCAAAGCCGAGGTGCGCCGCGCGTACCCCAATAGTTTGCGTGTGCTCTTGCATGAGCATGTGGCCCAGGCGTACTGGGGCGCGGCTTCGGGCGCGGCCATGGTCAATACCTTGGGGGAAGTGTTTGAAGCCAACTTGGGCGAACTCGAACGCGAGGGCCTGCCCCGCCTGGACGGCCCCGAGGGCTCGGCCCCCCAGGTGTTGGCCATGTTTTATGCGCTGGAGCCATTGTTTCAAGCGCTGGACCTGTCGGTCGATGCCCTGAGCCTGCGTGACCGGGGCAGCTGGCTGCTGGTGCTGAGCAATGAGGCGCAGCTTGAATTGGGCAGCGGCACCCCCGAACAAGTTTTGCAGCGCACCCAGCGCTGGCTGCGCACGGTGCGCACGGTGCTGGAACGCTACCAACGCACGGCAAATGCTATAGAGTACGCCGATTTGCGCTATACCGATGGTTATGCTTTGCGCTTGCGTGGCGTGAACACAATTTCACCCGCTGCGGCCAAGGCCTTGGCACAGCGCCAAGCAGCAGCAACAACAACAAATAGTCCAAAAAATCGACCTGCAGAGGGCAGACACTGAAATGGCAAGAGAGTACAAAGATGTGGTGGTAGGGCTGGATATCGGCACCTCCAAAGTCATGGCTGTGGTGGCCGAAGTGTTGCCCAATGGCGATTTAAAACTGGCGGGCTTGGGGGTCGCCTCCAGCAACGGATTAAAGCGCGGTGTGGTGGTCAATATTGAAGCCACCGTGCAAAGCATTCAGCAGGCTTTAAAAGAAGCCGAGCTGATGGCCGATTGCAAAATTCAGCGCGTGCATACCGGCATCACCGGCAGCCATATTCGGGGCCTTAATCAAAGTGGCGTAGTGGCCATTAAAGACAAAGAAGTCACGCCCACGGATGTGGCCCGGGTGATTGAAACGGCCAAGGCGGTGAGTATTTCGTCCGATCAACGCCTGCTGTTGGTCGAGCCGCAAGAATTTGTCATTGACGGACAAGACGTTAAAGAGCCCATCGGCATGAGCGGCATTCGTTTGGAAGCGAAAGTACACATTGTCACCGGGGCCCAAAGTGCGGCGGAAAACATCATTAAATGCGTGCGCCGTTGTGGCTTGGAAGTGGAGCAATTGCTGCTCAATCCCTTGGCCGCCAGCCAATCGGTGCTGACCGATGACGAGCGCGAATTGGGCGTGGTCTTGGTCGATATTGGTGCCGGCACCACCGATGTGGCGATCTTTACCGGTGGGGCCATTCGCCATACGGCGGTGATTCCGATTGCGGGCGATTTAATTACCAGCGATATCGCTATGGCCCTGCGCACGCCCACGAAAGATGCCGAAGACATCAAGGTTGAGAGCGGTTTTGCCAAGCAATCGCTGGCCGATCCGCAGGCCCAGGTGGAAGTGCCCGGCCTGGGCGACCGGGGGCCGCGCATGCTGGGCAAGCAGGCCTTGGCCGGGGTGATTGAGCCGCGGGTCGAAGAAATTTTTCATCTGGTGCACCAAGTCATTCGCGAATCGGGCTATGAAGAGGTGCTCTCCTCCGGGGTGGTGATCACGGGCGGCAGCTCGGTCATGCCGGGGATGGTGGAGCTGGGAGAGGATATTTTTCTCAAGCCGGTGCGCCGGGGGGTGCCCCAATATGCCAGCGCTTTGGCCGATATGGTGGCCCAACCACGCTCAGCAACGGTGATGGGATTATTGGAGGAAGCGCGCCTGGCGCGCTTGCGCGGTTTCAAGGTGGCACAAAAAAGTGGCTCGATGAAGACCGCTTTAGGCCGATTCAGAGACTTTATTGTGGGAAACTTCTAGGTATCGCTATCTGAAGCTTTCCAGATACATTTGCGCGATGGCAAATTGAATTTGCTTTCCAATAAAACACTAGCAGTGCATGATTGACAAGGTTTCCAGGAGTTCCCGCATGACGACTATCGAAATGATCGACACCGAAAAATTTAACCAAGGTACTCAGATTAAAGTGATCGGGGTCGGTGGTGGTGGCGGCAACGCGGTTGAGCACATGATCGCCAACAGCGTGCAGGGTGTGGAGTTCGTGTGTGCTAACACCGATGCGCAGGCCTTGATTCGCAGCAACGCCAACCGCACCATCCAGCTGGGGCTAAGCGGCTTGGGCGCGGGCAGCAAACCCGACAAAGGCCGTGAAGCGGCCGAGGCCGCTGTGGAAGATATTCGTGCCGCTATTGATGGCTCGCACATGCTTTTTATTACCGCCGGTATGGGCGGTGGCACGGGCACGGGGGCTGCCCCCGTCATTGCCCGCGTGGCCAAGGAAATGGGGATTTTGACTGTTGGTGTGGTGACCAAACCCTTCGAGTGGGAGGGCAACCGCCGCATGAAAAACGCCGATGAGGGCCTGTCTGAACTGGAGGCCAACGTCGATTCCCTGATCGTCGTGCTCAACGAAAAATTGCTGGAAGTCTTGGGTGACGATGTCTCTCAGGAAGAGGCGTTTTCCCACGCCAACGATGTGCTGCGCAATGCGGTGGGCGGTATCGCTGAAATCATCAACGAATACGGCCACGTGAACGTGGACTTTGAAGACGTGCGTACCGTGATGGGCGAACCGGGCAAGGCCATGATGGGCACGGCCCGTGCCAGCGGCCCCGATCGCGCCCGTATTGCCGCCGAGCAAGCAGTGGCTTGCCCGCTGCTGGAAGGCATTGACCTTTCGGGTGCCAAAGGCGTGCTGGTGCTGGTCACGGCGGCCCGTGGCAGCTTGAAGCTGTCGGAGTCGCGCCAGGCCATGACCACCATCAAGGCCTATGCTTCGGAAGATGCCCACGTGATTTACGGGGCAGCGTATGACGACAGCCTGGGTGAAGATATTCGCGTGACGGTGGTGGCTACGGGCCTGTCCCGTCCAGGGGCACGTCGCCAGGCCATGTCGGTGGTGCAGGGCGGTTTGCGCACTGGTACCGACAACATGACCCTGGTCGGCACCCCAACGGCCAGCATGAACGCGGCGTTGGCCGGCGGCAATCCGGTGGCTGCTGCTCCCGTGGGTGCCGCAGGTGCCTATGGCAGCGGCGATGCCTCGACCTCCAGCGTTTGGGGCTCTAACCGCACCAACCGCACCCATGCTGCGGCCCGTGTGGATGCCTTGTCCTCTGGCGGCATGGACGATTTGGAAATTCCCGCTTTCTTGCGCAAACAGGCCGATTAAGGGCACTGAGCCGCATTCTCTGCGGCCCACGCGCCCAGCTTGGTGGCGATTCCAGCTTCGGTTGGGCAGCCTTAGAAACCATCCATGGTGCTTATAGAAAAATCTATAAGTTTGCTTTGGATGGTTTTTGTTTTAGCTCTCTACAATCGCGCCATGCTAGAGCAAAGAACCATTAAAACACTCACCCGTGCCGTGGGCATGGGGCTTCACAGTGGCCAGCGGGTGGAGATGACGCTACGGCCCGCGCCCCCGGATACCGGTATTGTTTTTCGCCGCGTTGATTTGCCGGAACCGGTGGATATTGCCATTTCTGCGCAAGCGGTGGTCGATACCCGCATGGCCTCGACGATTGGCGCAGCCGGGGCCAAGGTGCATACGGTGGAGCACTTGATGTCGGCTTTGTGCGGGCTGGGAATTGACAATATCGTGATTGATATTACGGCCGAGGAAGTGCCCATTTTGGATGGTTCTTCTTCTTCCTTTGTATTTCTATTGCAAAGTGCCGGTATTGAATTACAAAAAGTAGCAAAAAAATTTATTCGCGTGATAAAGCCTGTGGAGGTGCGCGAAGGCGCCGGTGCCCAATTGAAGTGGGCGCGGTTTGAGCCCTACCATGGTTTTAAATTGCGCTTTGAAATTGATTTTGCCCATCCGGCGGTGGATTCAACGGGGCAAAGTTTTGAGTTTGATTTCGGCCGGGGGGATTACGTGCGCGATATTGCACGGGCCCGCACTTTTGGCTTTACCCGCGATGTAGAAATGCTGCGCACCAATGGTTTGGCGCTGGGCGGTGGTCTGGACAATGCGATTGTGATGGACGACTACAAGGTGTTGAACAGCGATGGTTTGCGCTACGGGGATGAGTTTGTCAAACACAAAATCCTTGATGCGATTGGCGATTTGTACCTGATTGGCCGCCCGATCTTGGGCGCATACAGCGCGTTTCGCTCTGGCCATGCCATGAACAACCAGCTGCTGCGGGCCTTGCTGGCCCAGCCCGATAGCTGGGAGGAGGTGACCTTTGCCCGCGATCGGGACGCGCCGGCCGGATTTAATGCCGTCGCTGCGGCCTGGTAAACACAGCACAACCCAGGAGCTGGCATGCTGATTTTTCGTTGGTTGGTGCTGTTTTTGTTGCTGGGGGCGGCGCTGTCGTTTGCGTTTTATCTGGGCACAGGCCGCGTTTATTTCAAACGCTGGGCGCTGTTGATTTTGAAGTGGAGTGTGATTGCGGGCATCAGCTTTTTTGCCGTGCTGATGCTGGGCCGCATTGTTTAGAACGTGTTCACGATCTCCTCATGGGTGTGCGGGCGCGGCTTCGGGCGGTCTGCGTCGTTGCAAATCCTCGCAATAGCCAAGCTATTGCTGTGGTTTGCGCCTCACAACCCATCCCGAACCGCATCCCCCACACCTTCATTCGAGATCATGAACACGTTCTTAGCCAGGCGGTGCCTTGGCGGGTGATTCAGCGGGTGATTTATTGCAGCCCATTGCGCCGCGCCAGTTCGGCAAACAGGCCGCTGTGGTCGAGCTGGTCAAAGCCATGTTCCACGGCGCTGGTGTAGAGCTGGGCGAAAAAATCGGTAATCGGCACCTCTAGCCCCACTTCTGCCGCAGTCGTTTGCGCATTGCGCAGGTCTTTGAGCTGCACGCCCATGCGGGCCCCAGGGGCAAAGTTGCGCTGCACCATGCGCTGGCCGTGCAGTTGCAGGATGCGGCTGTCGGCAAAGCCGCCGGTGATGGCTTCGCGCACTTTGGCCGGGTCGGCCCCGCCTTGTTCGCACAGCAGCAGGGCTTCGGCCACGGCGCCGATGGTGATGCCCACAATCATTTGGTTGGCCAGCTTGGCCAGTTGCCCGCTGCCGTGGGGGCCCACATGGGTGGCACGGCCTAAAACATTAAAAATAGGAGCTGCTTGCGCTGCATCTTCAACATCTCCACCGACCATGATTGCCAAAGTGCCCGCCTCTGCACCGACAGTACCTCCTGAAACAGGAGCATCCAGGTGCCGCACGCCTTGCGTCTGCAGGCGTTGGGCGTGCGCACGGGCTTGGCGCGGCTGGATGGAGGCCATGTCGATCACCAGGCTGCCGCTGGCCAGGCCGTGGCAGGCGCTGTCCGCGCCCAGGCCAAACAGCACCTGCTCGACCACATCGCCGTTTTCCAGCAGGCTGAGCGTGATGTCGGCCCCGGTGCAAGCTTGGCGCGGGGTGGCGCAAATGACGGCTCCATCTGCGGCCAAGACTTCGGCCTTGGCCTGAGTGCGGTTCCAGACGCGCACCGGGTAACCGGCTTGGGCCAAGCGCCGGGCCATGGGCAGGCCCATGTTGCCGGTGCCCAGCAGGCACAGGGTCAGAGGGGAGGGGGGCAAGGTGGCGAGGGTGGGCATGGTGTGTAAGGTGTTGTGGGTGTGCAAGGTGGTTGTGGTTTAAGTGGACTGTTGTTGCAGGGCCCACATGCTGGCGTAGCGGCCATTCAGTGCCAGCAGTTGCTGGTGGTTACCGCGCTCGACAATCTGGCCGGCATCGAGCACCAGAATTTCGTGCGCATCGACCACGGTGGACAGGCGGTGGGCGATCACCAAGGTGGTTTTGCCCTGGGCAGCGGCCCGCAGCTCGGCCTGGATGGCGCGTTCGTTGGCGGAATCGAGGGCGCTGGTGGCTTCGTCAAAAATCAAAATGGGCGGGTCTTTGAGCAGGGTGCGGGCAATGGCCACGCGCTGCTTTTCGCCCCCGGAGAGTTTCAGGCCGCGCTCCCCCACCGTGGTGGCGTAGCCCTGGGGTTGGGCAGCGATGAAGTTGTGAATGTGCGCGGCGCGGGCGGCCTGCTCAATCTCTTCTTGGCTGGCATCGGTGCGGCCATAGGCAATGTTGAAGGCGATGCTGTCGTTGAACAGCACCGTATCCTGCGGCACGATGCCGATGGCGCGGCGCAGGCTGGCTTGCGTGACCTGGCGAATGTCTTGCCCGGCGATGGTGATGCGCCCCTCTTGCACATCGTAAAAGCGGTAGAGCAGGCGGCTTAAAGTGGATTTGCCCGCGCCTGAGGGGCCGACCACGGCCACGGTTTTGCCTGCCGGAATCTCAAAACTCAGGCCGTGCAGGATGGGGCGCTCGGCTTCGTAGGCAAAACGCACGTTTTCAAAGCGCACGGTGGGCGTGGCCAGATCGGTCAGCGCGGTGGCATCGGGGCGGTCTTGCACCTCTTGCGGGCGGTCCATCAGGGTGAACATCTTGTCCAGATCGACCAGGTTTTGCTTGATTTCGCGGTAGATCACGCCCAGAAAATTGAGCGGGATGTAAATCTGAATCATGAAGGCATTCACCATGACCAGATCGCCCAGGCTCAAACGCCCATCCACCACCCCTTGCGTGGCCCGCCACAGCATGGCCACCAGCCCCACGGCAATGATCAGCTGCTGCCCGCCGTTGAGCAGCGACAGGCTGGTGCGGCTTTTGAGCTGGGCGCTGCGCAGTTGCTGCAGGCTGGTGTCGTAGCGTTGGGCCTCAAAGGCTTCGTTGTTGAAGTATTTGACCGTTTCGTAATTGAGCAGGGAATCGACCGCCTTGGTGTTGGCCGCCGAATCAAACTGGTTGGCCTGGCGGCGAAACTGGATGCGCCATTCGGTCACCGCCACGGTAAAAATCACATACACCACCAGGGCGGCCAGGGTGATCAGGGCAAAGCCGATGTCCAGCTTGTTGCCCAGCACCGTGAGCACCAGCAGCACCTCGACCAAGGTGGCCACGATGTTGAAAAACGCAAACGACACCAGCGATTCAATGCCGCGCACGCCGCGCTCGATGTCGCGGGTCATGCCGCCGGTTTGCCGCTCCAGGTGAAAGCGCAGGCTCAAGCGGTGCAGGTGCTCAAACGTGGCCAGCGCAATCGAGCGGGCCGCGCCGTGGGTGGCTTTGGAGAAGACAAATTCCCGCAGTTCATTGAACAAGGAGTTGGCAAAGCGCAAGGCCCCGTAGGCCACGAGCAGGCCCACGGGCACCACCAGCAGCGCCTGGGCGCTGCCAGCGGGCACGTCCATGGCATCAATCAACTGTTTCAGGAGCAGGGGCACGCCCACGTTGGCGCTTTTGGCGGCCACCATGCAGGCAATGGCAATGATGACGCGCCACTTGTACTCCCACAAATAGGGCAGCAGGCGGGCAATGGTGCGCCAGTCGCCGGGGCGGTGGCTGGCCGCACTGGAATCAAAAGAGGGGGGCATAGGAGAGAATTGGGCGTTTTAAGATGAAGGAATTGTCCCCCATGAATCTGGATAAGTTCACCCTGCAAGCGCCGCCCGCTGACCGCGAGCTGGTATTGAAAGTGATTCCCATGCCTGCTGATTGCAACGCCAATGGCGATATTTTTGGCGGCTGGCTGATGTCGCAGGTCGATTTGGCTGGCTGCATCTTGCCCATGCGCTTGAGCCAGGGGCGCATGGCGACGGTGGCGGTGAAAGAGTTTTTATTCACCCAGCCGGTGCGCGTGGGTGATTTGCTCTCGTTCTACGCCAAGATTGAGCGCGTCGGCACGACCTCGGTCACGGTGGAAGTGCAGGTGCTGGCCCAGCGCCTGGCCACGCAAAACGCCTATGTGCAAGTGGCGCACGCCATCCTTACCTATGTGGCCATTGACGACGAAGGCCGCCCGCGCCCGGTGGCACCCGCGGCCGTGCATTGAGCCGACGGCGGGGGCGGCACGGGCGCTTTAACGCTACTTAACGCTGCTCGTGCACCTGGGTGCCTTTCTCTGTGCTAATGGTGTATTTGGCTGAAAACGCTTTGCTGGATTGCGCTTCTAGCTCTTGTTCCCATAGCACAAAACCTGGCTGGCCATTCCATTCGGTGCTGGTGGCGTTGGGGCTAAAGCTGGTTTGCACCCGAATGGCGGCGTTTTTGGCCACCGGCGCTGCCTCCAACACTTGCAGCACGATGGGCTGGCGGTGGCGGTTTTCGACGCTGAAGCGGTGCTCGATGCTGCGTTCGCTGCGGCCCTGCATAAAGCCTGCGGTATCGGTCAGCTCTTTGACCGGTTCGGTGCGCACCACGATGCGATCGTCGCGGCCAAAGGACAGGCCCAGGCGCTCGAAATCGCTCGATTGCGGGTCAAACCGGGTTTGGCCCACGTTGGCCTGGTTCCGCTCCAGGGCCATGGGGCCCGCGGGCCAATCGCCGGACAGTTTGGGCAATTGGGCCACCAGCCAGGCGTGGGGCTCGCGCATGGGGGTGGTGCGTGCCACCAGCACGGCAGGCACTTGTTCGGCACTGAGCGACAAGGTGACGCGCTCCCCGCCCGAGGGGATGCTCACCTTTTGCGGCAGGGCAAACTGGGTGGCGTAGGCCCCCTCGGTGGCTACGGCCTCAAAGCTGGGCAGGGGGGCAGCATCGGCGCTGGCGGCTTTGCGCAGCGCTGGCGCTGGTGCCGACAGGGCCACCATGGGGGCGCTGGCCATGTTCATTTCGGCCTGCGCAGCTGGCGGCGGTGGCACATCCAGCGTCCAGGGGCGCGGCAGTGGCCCTTGGCTGGCGGCCAGCGGCTGGCCGGTGGACAGGGTCAGCGCCACGCCGCGCCAATCTTCGCCGGTGGTTTGTGCCACCAGGGCCAGGCGCTCCAGCTCCACGGTGGCGGTCTCGGTATTGAGCCGGGCGCGGTAGCTGGGCCCCCAGCTGGGGCCGCGCACTTGGTAGTGCAGGTGGATGTCGGCGGCGTTGGCGCTGGCCAAGGTCACGCGCACCATGGCCACTTGCTCAGATTGCACGCTGCCTTGCTCGGCCTGGATGCGCTCCAGCGCCTGTTGGCGCTCTTCCAAGCTGCGCTGGGCGCGGGCCAGTTGGGTGAGGGTATCGACCGCTGAGCGGCGCAGGGCTTGGGCTTTGGCCCCAATCTGGGGGGGCGGCGGCAGCCCTTGGGTGCCTGGGGCTGCGCCAGCTTGGGTGGTTAGCCAGGTGTGGGCCAGCTCCAGCCCTTGGACCTCGGCTTGGGCGCGGGCCACATCGTCCTGGGCGCTGCGTATGCGCTCGGCCACGGCACTGTCGCAGCCGGTGGCAATGCGCCGCTCCAGGGTTTGCACATTCACTTCGCCAATGCGCACGCTGCGGTCGCTGCGCACTTGCAGGCTGCGGGGATCGAGTTGGGCGGGCAGGCAGGCAAAGACGGCTTGCGTGCTGCCCGCAGGCAGGCGCAAGACGCGCTCGACCGAGGCCACGCCAGGGTAGAGCGTGACCGCGCGGATGGTTGAAGCCGGTGTGGCTGGAGCGCCTGCCGCCAAGGCGGTGGAAGTGATGGCCACCAAGGCGGCGGCACCCCCAGCGTAACGAAAGCAAGACAGCATGGTGAGCCTTTCTTGGAAAGCCGCCATGCTAATCAATTGCGCCGGCTTTGCCTTGGCTTATTACGCTTTGGAACGTGCGTTCAGCAGCCGCTGAAGTCGGGGCGGCGTTTCTGCATAAACGCCGAGAACGCTTCTTTGGCCGCCGGGCCGCGCAGCAGTTGGCCAAAGGTGTGGCCTTCTTCCTCGATGCGCTGCAGCGTGGCCGCTTGCTGGCCTTGCTTCATTAGGCGCTTGGTGGCCACCAGCGATGCCAAGGGTTTGGCGGCCAGTTTTTTGGCTTGGGCCTGGGCGTAGGCGTTGCATTCGGTGGGCGGCAGCACGCGATTGACCAGGCCCACCTCGAGTGCGGCCTCGGCCATGAAGGGCTCGCCCAGCAAGAGGGCTTCGGCGGCGCGGTGGTAGCCCAGCATTTGCGGCAGCAGCAGGCTGGAGGCGGCCTCGGGGCACAGGCCCAGGTTCACAAAGGGCAAAGAGAAGGCCGCGTTGTCACCCGCATAGACCAAATCGCAGTGCAGCAGCAGCGTGGTGCCAATGCCCACGGCCGGGCCGCAAACGGCGGCCAGCATGGGTTTGCTAAAGCCCACCAAGGCCCGAAGGAACTGAAAGACCGCTGCTTCTTCGTTGGCCGGTGGGTTGTTTAAAAAATCGCCAATATCGTTGCCCGCGCTAAAGACGGTGACATCACCCTGAAACACCAGCACGCGCGTGGCCGCGTCGGCATCGGCGGCGGTCAGCGCCTGGGTCAGCTGGGCGTACATGGCTTCGGTGAAAGAGTTTTTCTTCTCCACGCGGTTGAAGGTGATGGTGGTGACACCGGCTTCGGTGTGGATGAGGAGGTCTTGGTGCATGGCGCTTTATTCCTTGTAGTAAACGATTTGGTGGCTGGTGGCCAGCAGCTGGCCTTGGGTGTCCCAGATTTGGGCAGTTTGGTCGAAAAATCCGTTGCGCAGCGCCTGCGCGTCGGCCTGGCCCAGCACATGGGCACTGCCCTGGGCGGCCAGCTGGGCGCTGTCGGCGTGAAAGTACACCGTGAACGACACCGTGCCGGCGGGCACGATGCGGGCGCGGCGCAGCCAAACGCGCGGGAAGAAGACATCGCACAGCGCCGCCAGGCTGGCAAAGTCCAGCGGCCGGGGCGGTTCGTCGCGCACCCACAGCTGGCTTTGCGTGGGGTGCAGGCTGTCGTCCCATACGCTGGGCAGGTTGCCGCTGATGGCCCGCCAGTCGTAGCGCTGCAGCCAGGTCATGGCGCGGCGCACGTCCACGCTGGGGCAATCGGCGGCGGCCGGTACGGTGGGGGCCGCCACGGCATCGGCGCTGAAGGTGGCCCGGCGCACGGCGGTGACCACGGTGGCGGTGGTGGTGATTTCCTCTTGCCCGCTGGCATTGGTTTGGCGCAGCTCCACCACCCAATGCTGGGTGGAGCGGTTGGTGCGCACGGCGCGGGGCACCAGGTGCATGGCACCGTCTTGCACCGGGCCGGCAAAGTTCACGGTCAGCGACAGCGGCTGGCCCAGGCAATCGGGGTGTTGCAGCACGCTGTGCAGCAGCAAGGCGGCCGTGGCACCGCCGTAAGGGCCGACCATGTTGGCGTAGCCCGCATGGGTGTGGGCGACAAAGCTGCCGTCCGGCTGGGGCTGAAGCTGCAGCATGGCATCCAGGGGGTGTGGCTGGGGCATTGCAATTCCTAGGGGTGAAAAACTTTAAAAATAGCTGCTAGCGCTTAAATTTAAAGGGTTTCAGATATAAAAACACCTTAAACCCAATGGATTCAAGCGGTACAAGCTCTGGTTAAAGCATTGCATCGTCTGTGTAAAAAAACCCGCCCGGGCAAGCCACAGGCGGGTAAAACGCAATGATCATTCAAAAAATACGCCAGATTTTTGGGGCTTACAGCGCTTCAAAAATCCCGGCAGCGCCCTGGCCGGTGCCGATGCACATGGTCACCATGCCGTACTTGCGCTTGTGGCGGCGCAGTGCGTGGATGGTGGTGGCCGCGCGGATGGCCCCGGTCGCGCCCAGCGGGTGACCCAGGGCGATGGCACCGCCCATGGGGTTCACGTTGGCCGGGTTCAGGCCCAGGGTGTTCACCACCGCCAGGGACTGGGCGGCAAAGGCTTCGTTCAGCTCGTACCAGCCGATGTCGTCCGATTGCAGCCCGGCGTAGCGCAGCGCGGCGGGAATGGCCTCGATGGGGCCAATGCCCATGATCTCGGGCGGCACACCCCGCGCGGCGTAGCTGACAAAACGCGCCAGGGGCGTGAGGCCAAACTGCTTCACGGCCTTTTCGCTGGCCAAAATTAACGCACCTGCGCCGTCGCTGGTTTGCGAGCTGTTGCCGGCGGTGACGCTGCCGCGTGCGGCAAACACCGGGCGCAGCTTGGCCAGGCCTTCGAGCGAGGTATCCGGGCGCGGGCCTTCGTCCAGGCTGACGGTGCGGCGCTTTTCGATCACTTCGCCGGTGGCCAGATTCGGGCTGCGGTCGATGATTTCAAACGGCGTGATCTCGTCGGCAAACTCACCGGCCTGCTGGGCCTTGATGGCCCGCAGGTGCGATTCCAGCGCGAAGGCATCTTGCGCCTCGCGGCTGACTTTCCATTGCTGGGCGACTTTTTCCGCCGTCAGGCCCATGCCGTAGGCAATGCCCACGTCTTCGTCGCGGGCGAAGACGGAGGGGTTGAACGAGGGCTTGTTGCCGCCCATGGGCACCATGCTCATGGATTCGCCCCCCCCGGCGATCAGCACGTCGGCCTCGCCTACGCGGATGCGGTCGGCGGCCATCTGGATGGCGGTGATGCCCGAGGCGCAAAAGCGGTTCACCGTTACGCCGCCCACCGGGTGGGGAAAGGCCAGGCCCATGACGATGCGCGCCATGTTCATGCCCTGTTCGCCCTCGGGGAAGGAGCAGCCGATGATGCTGTCCTCAATCGCCCGGGGGTCCAGCGTGGGCACCTGGGCCATGGCCCCGCGCACGGCGGCCAGCAGCAGATCGTCCGGACGGGTGTTTTTGAAATAACCGCGTCCCGAGCGCCCGATGGGGGTGCGCGTGGCGGCAACGATGTAGGCTTCTTGAACTTGTTTCATAGTGATTTCTCTCTTTGCCGCATTAGTTGCGCACCGGCTTGCCGGTGTTGAGCATGCCCAAAATGCGCTCGTGCGTTTTGGGTTGGCCGATCAGGTGGCAGAAGGCTTTGCGCTCCAGCGCCAGCAGGTACTCCTCGGTCACCAGGGTGCCGCCATCCACTTCACCGCCGCAGACCACTTCGGCAATCATGCGGGCGATTTTGAAGTCGTAGGCGCTGATAAAGCCGCCGTCGCGCATGTTCACCAGCTGCGCCTGGATGGTGGCAATGCCGCTGCGCCCGGCCACGGGGAACAGGCGCTTTACGGGGGCCCGCCAGCCGCTGGCGGCCAGGGCCTTGGCCTCGTTGATGGCGGTAAACAGCACCTCGTCCTTGTGCGGCACGATGATGTCGCTATCGAGCAAATAGCCCAGCTTGCGCGATTCAATGGCGCTGGTGCCCACCTTGGCCATGGCGGCGGCGGTGAAGCCTTCGGTCAGGAAGGGCAGCAGGTCTTTGCTGGTGCTTTGCTGCATTTTTTCGGCGGCGCGGCGGGCGATGTAGGTGAGACCTCCCGCACCGGGGATCAGGCCCACGCCCACTTCCACCAGGCCGATGTAGCTTTCCATGTGCGCCACGCGGCGGGCGCTGTACACCGCCAGCTCGCAGCCACCGCCCAGGGCCATGCCGTGGATGGCGCTGACCACGGGCACCTGGGCGTAGCGCAGGCGCATCATCAGGTTTTGCAGCTCGCCCTCGATGCTGTCGATGGCATCCGCCCCGCCGACGACAAAGGCGGGCATGGTCGCTTCCAGGTCGGCCCCGACGCTGAACGGCGCATCGCCCGACCAGATGACCATGCCTTGGTAATCGGCCTCGGCCAGCTCGATGGCTTCCATCAGGCTTTCCATCACTTCGGGGCTGATGGCGTGCATCTTGTTCTTGATGCTGGCGATCAAGACCTGATCGTCCAGCGTCCAGGCACGCAGGGCTTTGTTTTCAAACAGCGTGGTACCGGCGGTTTTCCAGTCGGGCAGGCTGTCTTCGCCCAGCAGTTTTTCAGGGAAAAGCTGCTTTTCATAGACGGGCAGCACGCGGCGTGCTACAAATTTCTTCTCAGCCGCATTCCACGAACCTTGGGCTGTGTGTACGCCACCGGCCTGGGCCACCGGGCCTTCAAACACCCAGGCGGGCAGGGGCGCGTTGCACAGGGCTTTGCCTGCGTCGATGTCTTCTTGCACCATTTGGGCCACTTGCAGCCAACCGGCTTCTTGCCACAGCTCAAACGGGCCTTGCTTCATGCCAAAGCCCCAGCGCATGGCCTGGTCCACATCGCGGGCGGACTCGGCAATGTGCTCCAGGTGCAGCGCGGCGTAGTGAAAGCTGTTGCGCAAAATGGCCCACAGAAACTGGCCGGGGGCCCCCTCGGCATTGCGCAGCAGTTGCAGGCGCTCGGCGGCGGGCTTTTTCAGCATGCGGGCGTACACGTCGTCGGCCTTTTGGCCAGCGGGCACGTAGTCTTCGCTCTCCAGCTCAAAGCGCAGGATGTCGCGGCCCACTTTTTTGAAGAAGCCTTTTTTGGTTTTCTGGCCCAGGTGGCCCAGTTCGATCAGCTTGGCCAGCACGGCGGGCGTTTCAAAGCTGCCGTAGAAGGGGTCGGTTTCAAGACTGAGGTTGTCTTGCAGCGTTTTGATGACGTGGGCCATGGTGTCCAGGCCCACCACGTCGGCGGTGCGGAAGGTGCCGCTGCTGGCGCGGCCCAGTTTTTTGCCGGTGAGGTCATCGACCACGTCGTAGGTCAGGCCAAAGTTTTCCACCTCTTTCATGGTGGACAGCATGCCGGCAATGCCGATGCGGTTGGCGATGAAGTTGGGCGTGTCTTTGGCCCGCACCACGCCCTTGCCCAGGCCGCTGGTGACAAAGGCTTCGAGCTGGTCGAGCACGATGGGCTCGGTGGTGGGCGTGGCAATCAGCTCCACCAGCGGCATGTAGCGCGGCGGGTTGAAGAAGTGGATGCCGCAGAAACGGGGCTTGATCGCCTCGGGCAGCACTTCAGACAGCTTGGTGATCGACAGGCCCGAGGTGTTGCTGGCCACGATGGCGTGCTTGGCGACAAACGGGGCGATCTTGGTGTAGAGGTCCAGCTTCCAGTCCATGCGCTCGGCAATGGCCTCGATCACCAGGTCGCACTCTTTGAGCAGTTTCAGGTGCTCTTCGTAGTTGGCCGCTTGAATCAAATCGGCATCTTCAGCCACGCCAATGGGCGAGGGCTTGAGCTTTTTCAGGTTGGCAATGGCTTTGGTGACGATGCCGTTTTTGTCGCCTTCTTTGGCGGGCAGGTCAAACAGGATGACGGGCACTTTCACGTTCACCAGATGGGCGGCGATCTGCGCCCCCATCACGCCCGCGCCGAGGACGGCGACTTTTTTCACATTGAATCGGGACATAAAACTTCTTTGCTAAAAATTACTGCACACGCACCCAGGTCTGGGTGCGGCCAAAGGGGCCAATCGAGCCGCGCACTTCCAGCTTTTGGCCGCCGTCGATGGGGGTCAGGCGCAGGGTGTAGAACTTGCCGTTTTCGGGGTCGAGAATCTTGCCGCCCTCCCACACGTCTTTGTCAGCCGCTTTCTTTGCGCCCTGGATGATGGGCAGGCCCACCATGGGCTGGTCTTTGAGCGCATCTTTGCACTCCACGCACAGGGCTTTGGGGTCGGCACCGGGGCGCAGCAATTGCTGCACGCGCCCTTGCAGCACGCCGCCTTGGTCTTCAATGACGATTTGCGACTTGGGCTGGCCGGTTTTCTCGTCCACGCTTTTCCAGGTGCCCACGGGGGTCAGCTGGGCCAGAGCGGGCAGGGCCAGGGCAGATAAAGCAATAGCTGTTAGCGCTTGGTATGTCTTCATTTCAAATAACTTTCTATTTAAAAATAAGGCGTAGCAAGCGCTACGCGCTATTTGTTATGGATTAGGCCAGGGCCGCATCCGTATCCATCAGCACCTTGCTGCCAGCGCGGGCGGTGCGCATCAAGAGCACGGTCTCGGGGAACAGCTTGGCAAAGTAGAAGCGCGCCGTTTGCAGCTTGGCGGTGTAGAACGGGTCGGTGCTGCCGTTGGCAATGGCACGCAGCGACACCTGCGCCATGCGCGCAAACAAATAGCCAAACACCAGGTGGCCAGCCACGCGCAGGTAATCGACGGCGGCCGCGCCCACTTCGTCGGGGTTTTGCATGCCTTTGAAGCCGATTTCGGTGGTGAACTTGGTCATTTGCTCGCCCAGGATGGCGATCGGGTTGATGAACTCGGCCATCTTCTCGTTCACGCCTTCTTCCTGCACCAGGGCACCGATCAGCTTGCCCAGCTTTTTCAGCGTGGCACCCTGGTTGCCCAGCACCTTGCGGCCCAGCAAATCCAGCGATTGGATGGTGTTGGTGCCTTCGTAGATCATGTTGATGCGGTTGTCGCGCACAAACTGCTCCATGCCCCACTCTTTGATAAAGCCGTGGCCGCCAAACACTTGCATGCAGGCATTGGTGGCGATGTGGCCGTTGTCGGTGACAAAGGCTTTGACGATGGGGGTCAGCAGGGCGACCAGCTCATCGCTGTCGGCACGCACTTTTTCATCGGGGTGGCTGTGCGCCTTGTCCAGCAGCAAGGTGCAAAACACTTGCAGGGCGCGCGCGCCTTCGGCGTAGGCCTTGGCGGTGAGCAGCATCTTGCGCACGTCGGGGTGGACGATGATGGGATCGGCATCCTTGTCCTTGGCCTTGGTGCCGCTCAAGGAGCGCATTTGGATGCGGTCTTTGGCATAGGCCAGGGCGTTTTGGAAAGCCACTTCGGTCAGGCCCAGCGACTGGTTGCCCACGCCCAGGCGGGCGGCGTTCATCATCACGAACATGGCGGCCAGGCCCTTGTGCGGCTGGCCCACCAGGGTGCCGATCGCGCCGTCGATGCTGATTTGCGCGGTGGAGTTGCCGTGGATGCCCATTTTGTGCTCCAGGCCGGTGCAGAAAATGGGGTTGCGGCTGCCCAGCGAGCCATCGGCATTCACATTGAATTTGGGCACCACAAACAGGCTGATGCCTTTGCTGCCCTTGGGCGCATCGGGCAGGCGGGCCAGCACCAGGTGGACGATGTTTTCCGCCACGTCGTGCTCACCGGCGCTGATGAAGATTTTGTTGCCGGTGATTTTGTAGGTGCCATCGCCCTGCGGCTCGGCCTTGGTGCGCAGCAAGCCTAAGTCGGTGCCGCAGTGCGGTTCGGTCAGGCACATGGTGCCCGTCCACTGGCCGCTGACCAATTTGGGCAGGTAGGTTTTCTTTTGCTCGTCGGTGCCGTGGGCCAGCAAGGCTTCGTAGGCACCGTGCGACAGGCCGGGGTACATCGTCCAGGCCTGGTTGGCGCTGTTGAGCATTTCGTACAGGCACTGGTTTACGGTGTGGGGCAGGCCCTGGCCGCCAAACTCGGGGTCGCACGACAGGGCGGGCCAGCCGCCTTCCACGTAGGTGGCGTAGGCTTCTTTGAAGCCCTTGGGCGTGGTCACGCTGTAGTCTTGCTTGTTGTGCGTGCAGCCCTCGGCATCGCCGCTGATGTTCAGCGGAAAAGCCACTTCGGCGGCGAACTTGCCGGCTTCTTCCAGCACGGCGTTGATGGTGTCGGCATCGGTTTCAGCGTGCGCGGGCATGGCCTTGAATTCGGCTTCGACGTTGAACACTTCATGCAGCACAAATTGCATGTCGCGCAGGGGCGGGTTGTAAGTAGGCATAGGAACTCCTTGGCGAAAAAGGATGAGAGATGAGGGGGGGGGAAGGGAACCGAAAATAGAAGCCAGCAGACGGCGGCGATGGGGTCAGTCCACCTTGGCACCGTTGCGGCGCAAGATGTTTTCAAACCCGGCCAGGGCGCGCGGCACAGAATCCTTGCGCCCTAAAAAGCGCACGTCGTAGTGCAGCACCAAAATCAAACCGTGAATTTCAAACAGCAGCTGGTAAGGGTCGGCATCGGCGTGCAAATGGCCGGCGGCCTGTGCTTGCTCAATTGCCCGGCGCATGGCGGCGTGCCAGGTGTTGAACGAGGCCACCAGGGCATCGCGCACCGCGCCTTCGCGCTCGCTAAATTCGACAGCGCCGCTGATGTAGATGCAGCCCGAGTCCAATTCGATGGTGGTGCGCTGCATCCAGTTACCGAACATGGCGCGCAGGCGCGGCAGGCCTTTTTCGGCCTGCAAAGCGGGGTAGAACACCTCTTGCTCAAAGCGGTGGTGGTACTCGCGCACCACAGAGATTTGCAGCTCTTCGCGCGAGCCGAAGTGGGCAAACACGCCCGACTTGCTCATGCTGGTGGCTTCGGCCAGGCCGCCGATCGACAGGCTCTCCAGCCCATGGTGGGTGGCAATGTGCAGCGCCGTGTCGATGATGTTGGTTTTTGTCTGCTGCCCCTTGGCCATGGGGCGGGAGCGGCTTGCGCTGGAGGCGCGGGCTAAAGACGGGAGGGTAGGTGTACGTGACATAAGCGATAAACAAAAACGAACGTTCGTTCTATTTATCTTAAGTCACTCCCGCCATTGAAAAGCTAGGGAAAACCCGAAATTGCTTTGTTTTTCTGCGCGCTAAACCAAGATGGCCACGCAGGCATCCCAATGCTCGGTGGGCAAACGCTTAAACCCGGTGCGCACAAAGCGCAGCCAGCGCCCCTGCACAAAGCTCATCAATAAATTGGCCGCCACCTGGGCATCGTGCATGCGGGCCGCCGCATCGGCGGCATCGACTGCCCCGGCTGCTGGGCGCAGGCATTGGCGCAGGGTGGATTCGACCTTGTCGAGCAACTGGTTCATGCGCGCTTGCAGGCGTTCGTTTTCGCCTTGCAGGGCATCGCCCACCATCATGCGCACCATGCCGGGGTTTTTTTCGGCAAACTGCAACAAAACAGAAGCTATCCGCGCAGCACGGGCGCGGCCTTCTTCAAGGGTTAATGTGCCTAATACAGCCTCTTCGCCCGCAATCTGCTGCACTAAACTGAGCACGGTTTGCTCGATAAAGTCCAGCAGCCCCTCAAACATCTGCGCCTTGCTGGCAAAGTGGCGGTACAGCGCGGCCTCGCTGACCTGCAGCCGTTTGGCCAGGGCGGCCGTGGTGATGCGCTCGTTGCCCGGCTCTTGCAGCATGGCGGCCAGGGTTTGCAGAATTTGCGCTCTGCGCTCACCGGGTTTGAGGCGTTTGCGGGTGGGGGTGTCTGAAGAGGGCGCGGTCGTCATAAGAGGCGGGTTGTGTTAGTGATTGCAGATCATCGTGCCATAGGCTTGATCGGTCAAAATTTCCAACAGCATGGCGTGCGGCACCCGGCCATCGACGATGTGTACCGCGTGCACGCCGGCCTTCGCCGCGTCAATCGCGCCGGCAATTTTGGGCAGCATGCCGCCGGAGATCGTGCCATCGGCCACCAGCTCGTCAATTTGCCGGGCGGTCAAGGTGGGCAGCAACTGCCCGGCCTTGTTTAAAACGCCCGGAATATTGGTCAGCAGCAGCAGTTTTTCGGCGTGCAAGGTGGTGGCCAAACGGCTGGCCACCACGTCGGCATTGATGTTGTAGCTTTCGTTTTCTTCGCCAAAGCCAATGGGGCTGACCACCGGGATGAAGGCATCGTCCTGCAGCGCTTTGACCACGCTGGGGTCAATGGCCACGATGTCGCCCACCTGCCCCACATCGTGCTCCAGGCTGGGGTTTTGCTGGTCGAGCATCTTCAGCTTTTTGGCGCGGATCATGGCGCCATCGCGCCCGGTCAGGCCCACGGCCTTGCCGCCCGCTTGGTTGATCAGGCCGACGATGTCTTGCTGCACTTCACCAGCCAGCACCCATTCGACCACCTCCATGGTCTCGGCATCGGTCACGCGCATGCCTTGGATGAAGTGGCCTTCTTTGCCCAGGCGCTTGAGCGCGGTTTCAATCTGCGGTCCGCCACCGTGTACGACCACGGGGTTGATGCCCACCAGTTTCAGCAGCACCACATCCTCGGCAAACGCGCGTTGCAGCGTCGGATCGGTCATGGCGTTGCCGCCGTATTTGATGACCATGGTTTTGCCATGGAATTTGCGGATGTAGGGCAGTGCCTGGGCCAGGATGTCGGCCTTGGCGTGGGGGGGGATGGCAGGGAGCGTCATGGTGGAAAACAAAAAGGTTGGCTGAAAACAAACAGATGCAATTGTGGCTCAGGATGCGCCCACAAAAAATGCCGGCGCTGGCCGATGCGGGCACAGTTTTTGGGCCATGGGCCATGCCCAATGGGCTGCGTCACGTGCGCGGGGTTTCACGTGCGCGGGGTCTCCAACCCCAGCCGTTCGCGCCGGTAGCTGCCATCTTGCACCTGGCGGCACCAGTCCAGGTTGTCCAGGTACCACGCCACGGTCTTGCGCAGGCCGGTGTCAAAAGTCTCTTGCGGTACCCAGCCCAATTCGTGCTGGATTTTTTGGGCATCAATCGCATAGCGCAGGTCGTGGCCGGGGCGGTCGGTCACGAAGGTGATTTGGCTGGCGTAGCTTTGGCCGTCGGCGCGCGGCTGCAGCTCGTCGAGCAGGGCGCACAGGCTGCGCACCACGTCGATGTTGCGCTTTTCGTTGTGGCCGCCGATGTTGTAGGTGGCACCGATGTGGCCCTGGGTAATGACGGTGTAGAGCGCCCGGGCGTGGTCTTCGACGTAGAGCCAATCGCGGATTTGCTCGCCTTGGCCGTACACCGGCAGGGGCTTGCCCTCCAGCGCATTGAGGATGACCAGGGGGATGAGTTTTTCTGGGAAGTGGTAAGGCCCGTAGTTGTTCGAGCAGTTGGTCACCAGCGTGGGCAGGCCATAGGTGCGCTGCCAGGCGCGCACCAGGTGGTCGGAGCTGGCTTTGCTGGCGCTGTACGGGCTGCTGGGCGCGTAGGGGGTGGTTTCGGTGAACAGGTCATCGGTGCCATGCAGGTCGCCATACACCTCGTCGGTGCTGATGTGGTGAAAGCGAAAGGCCGATTTTTTGGCGCTGTCCAAGCCCCCCCAGTAGCTGCGGGCCGCTTCCAGCAGGGTGTAAGTGCCGACGATGTTGGTTTCGATGAAGGCCGCTGGCCCGTCGATGGAGCGATCGACGTGGCTTTCGGCGGCCAGGTGCATGACGGCATCGGGCTGGTGCTGGGCAAAGACGCGGTCGAGTTCTGCGCGGTGGCAAATATCGACCTGCTCAAACGCGTAGCGCGGGCTGGCGCTGCACTCGGCCAGCGAGGCCAGATTGCCCGCGTAGGTCAGCTTATCGACATTGACGACGCTGTCGCTCGTGTGGCGAATGATGTGGCGCACCAGGGCGGAGCCAATAAAGCCGGCACCGCCGGTAATCAAGAGTTTCATAGTCTTTAAAAATAAGTAGCTGGTAACGCTGGCTGCATAAGCAGAAAGGGGTTATTTCTTATAAATTTTTTTACGATAAATGCGAGCCGATTGTAAACAGTGCCGTGCCGGCCTTCGCAGGCCGGGGGGCGCGGGTAAAAGTACGTGCGTGCGAATAATGCCCCCGGCCTTGGCTACACTGGCGCACCGCCCCGCAGGGGCCTTCTTTTTTTTTGAATCTTCATGTCTATGCACTCTGCCGTTCTCACTGGCACCGGGCTGTACCAGCCGCCGTTTACGATCACCAATGCCGAGTTGGTTCAAGCTTTTAACCGCTATGTGGATTTGCACAATGCCCGCCATGCCGATGCCATCGCGCGGGGCGAGCAGCAGGCCTTGCAGCATTCGAGCGTGGAGTTCATTGAAAAAGCCTCGGGCATTCAGCAGCGCTTTGTGCTGGAGAAAAGCGGCATTCTCGACCCCGAGCGCATGTACCCCCATTACCCGCAGCGTGGCGATGAGGAGCTGTCGCTGATGGCCGAAATCGCCGTGGCTGCGGCCCAGCAGGCGCTGGCGCAGGCCGGGCGCACCGGGGCGGAGGTGGACATGGTGCTGTGCGCCGCCTCGAACATGCAGCGGGCCTACCCGGCCATGGCGGTGGAAATCCAGCAGGCGCTGGGGGCTGGGGGCTATGGTTTTGACATGAACGTGGCCTGCTCTTCGGCCACGTTTGCGCTGGAGCAGGCGGTGAACGCCGTGCGCTCAGGCAGCAGCCGCTGCGTGCTGGTGGTGAACCCGGAGATCACCTCGGCCCACCAAGAATGGCGCGACCGCGACTGCCACTTTATCTTTGGCGATGTGTGTACTGCCATCCTGATCGAACGGGCCGATACGGCGGTGGCTGCCGAGCGCTGGGAGGTGCTGGGCACCCGGCTGGCCACGCAGTTTTCCAACAACATCCGCAACAACTTCGGTTTTATGAACCGCTGCGAGGATGCCGACCCGCAGGCCCGCGATAAAACCTTCCGCCAAGAAGGGCGCAAGGTATTCAAAGAAGTGGTGCCGATTGCCGCCGCCCACATTGAGGGCCACCTGGCCCAGCTGGCCTTGCAGCCCGACCAGGTGCGCCGCTACTGGCTGCACCAGGCTAATGAGGGCATGAACCAGCTGGTCATCAAAAAGCTGGTTGGCACGGCCACGGCCGACCGCGCCCCGCTGATTTTGGACACCTTTGCCAACACCGCGTCGGCCGGCTCCATCATCGCCTTTCACCAGCACCGCAGCGATTTGCAAGCGGGCGATGTGGGGGTGATTTGCTCGTTTGGCGCGGGCTATTCGGTGGGCAGCGTGGCGGTGCGCAAGCTTTAGAACGTGTTCATGATCTCGAATGAAGCCGCGCCCGCACACCCATGAGGAGATCGTGAACACGTTCTTAGAACGTGTTCAAAGTCTCGTCTGATGTGAGAAGCTTGCGAGATGAGAAAAGGTTACCCGAGCGATATCAAGCGCGAGCAGTTCGAAGCGATTCGTCCATTGCTGGAGAGTGCGCGCAGAAAGACGG
>NZ_JAFNME010000017.1 GCF_017368815.1 Comamonas denitrificans
CGCTGAAAATGCGCTCGCCTCGGGAGTTCAGGAGGCAGCGGGCTGCACAAGTGCGCCAGGAACCGGCGATGGACCAGGCGCTTTATTGCGACTAGGACGGGGACGGGAATACGGGGACAACATCAGGTGCTGGCCTGGTGGTGCTTCTTTTAAAAGAGCTGTTTGCGCTGATATTTATTGATGTTTTATGGTTTTAATGCTTTAAAGCTTATGTTTGTTGGCGGTAACAGCTTTGTTTTTTGATTTTTGGGGCTGCTGGCCGGGTTTCGCCCCGGCAGGCGACTAACTTTCTTGCGCGCGCAAGAAAGTCAGCAAAGAAAGCGTGCTGCGCAGCTTGGGCACCGCAGAACTCGCTACGCGCCCGTTGGGCGCTGCGCTCGGACAACTGCGGTGAGTCAGACGGGAGGCGACTTGCCTGTTAGTGGGGCTGCGCTCTGACGGTGAGGTTGGGGTAACGAAAGCCGCCTCGCTTGCTGCGCAGCTTCGGTTGTCGGTGGTGGCTCAGTAGCCCAGGGTGAGCCCGTCGGGGTTGCGCGGGTCGGAGTAGCCCCACAGCGCCTGGCCTTGCACTTGAATGGTTTGGGTGCGGCCCATGGCGGGTTTGACGACCACGTTCTGGCCCTTTTGGCGCAGCAGGTGCAGCGTGTCGGGCGAGAAGCCTTTTTCCACGCGCAGCTCGTCGGGCATCCACTGGTGGTGAAAGCGCACGGTGGCGGCGGCCTCGGCCGGGTTCATGCCAAAGTCGATGCCATTGACGATTTGCTGCAGCACGGTGGTGATGATGCGCGCGCCGCCGGGGCTGCCGGTGACCAGCCAGGGCTGCTGGTCTTTGAGCACCAGGGTGGGCGTCATGGACGACAGCGGGCGTTTGCCGGGCGCCACGGCGTTGGCAGCGCCGCCGACCAGGCCGTAGGCGTTGGGCACGCCAGGTTTGGCGGAGAAATCATCCATTTCGTTGTTCAGCAAAATGCCGGTGCCTGCGGCCACGATGCCACTGCCAAAGTTGGTGTTCAGCGTGTAGGTCACGGCCACCATGTTGCCCGCCTGGTCCACCACCGAGTAGTGGGTGGTTTGGTCGCTCTCAAAGGGCAGCGGCTGGCCGGGCTTGATCGTCTGGGCGCTGCGGGCACTGTCCGGGCGAATCTGCTGCGCTAGCGTATCGGCGTATTTTTTCGAGGTCAGACCGGCCAGTGGGACGCTGACAAAGGCCGGATCGCCCAGGTACTCGGCGCGGTCGGCGTAGGCCAGTTTCATCGCTTCGGCCATGTGGTGAACGGTTTGGGCGCTGTTGGGCCCCCAGTCCCTGAGCGGCCAGCGCTCCAAAATATTCAGCATTTGCACCAGGTGGGCACCGCCGGAGGAGGGCGGCGGCATGGTCACGATCTGGTAGCCCCGGTAGCTGCCACGCACCGGTTCGCGCTCTACCACCCGGTAGCTGCGCAGGTCGTGCAGGGTCATGGGGCTGCCGTGCCGGGCCATTTCGGCAGCGATTTTCTGGGCGATCTCACCTTCGTAGAACGCCTTGGCCCCGTTCTGGGCGATCAGGCGCAGCGAATGCGCCAAGTCTTTTTGCACCAGCCGCTCGCCCGCGCGCAGCGGAGCGCCGTTTTTCCAGAAGATGGCCTGGGTGGCGGGCCAGCGACCCATGGTGGTTTGGGCCCGTTCCAGCGCTTGGGCCAAGGTGGTGCTGACCGGGTAGCCCTGTTCGGCCAAATCAATGGCCGGTTGCAGCACATGCGCCAGCGGCAGCGTGCCCCATTGCTGCAGGGCGTGGGTCAGGCCCGCCACGGTGCCGGGCACGCCAACGGCATGGTGGGTGTAGAGCGATTTGCCGTCGATCACCTGGCCTTGGGCATCCAGGTACATGGTGCGCTGGGCGCTGGCCGGGGCGGTTTCGCGAAAATCCAGCGCCACGCTTTGGCCGCTGGCCGCCTCATGCACCAGCATGAAGCCGCCGCCGCCAATGTTGCCCGCGTTGGGCAGGGCCACGGCCAGGGCAAAGCCAACGGCCACGGCGGCATCTACGGCGTTGCCACCGCTCTGGAGCACCTCTAGGCCAATGCGCGTGGCCAGGGCCTGCTCGGTGGCGACCATGCCATTTTTTGCCACCACGGGGTGGAACACGTCCATGCCCGCGTCGTAGGCTGCGGCGGCCTGGGCCGTGGCTGGGGTGGGGGGCAGCAGCGCTGCCGAGGGCGGCCGGGGCGCCGTGCTGCAGGCCGTCAGCAGGGCCAGCGCCAGAGCGCAAAGCGTGCGGGAGGGGGTGGACGGGCGCATACAACTCCTGTTATTTCAAATTTTTCACCAGCACCTGGCTTTTGCGGCTCCAGTTGTACTTGGCCTTGCGCTCTTGCGGCAGCCAATCGGGGCTGACCGGTTCAAAGCCGCGCTTGATGAACCAGTGCATGGTGCGGGTGGTCAGCACAAACAGCGTTTTCGCCCCCTGGGCGCGGGCGCGTTGCTCGATGCGCTTGAGCAGCTTTTCCCCATCGCCCGTGCCCTGGCTTTTGGGGGAGACGGTGACGGCGGCCATTTCAGCGGTCATTTCGCCGTCCGCCCCGTGGGGGTAAAGGTGCAGGGCGGCGCAGCCAAAGATCACCCCGTCGTGCTCGATGACGGTGTAGTTGGCAATGTCTTGCTCGATTTCGGTGCGGTCGCGCTTGACCAGGGTGCCGTCGTTCTCAAAGGGCTCGATCAGCTGGATGATGCTGCCCACGTCGTCAATGGTGGCCTCGCGCAGCTCTTCAAGCTTTTCATCAATCACCATGGTGCCGATGCCGTCGTGGACGTAAATCTCTAGCAGCAGGGCACCATCAACGGCAAAGGGCAGGATGTGGCTGCGCTCTACGCCATGCTCGCAGGCCCGCACGCAATGGCGCAGGTAAAAGCTGGTGTCGGTGGGCTTTT
Organism: Comamonas denitrificans; assembly: GCF_017368815.1. Lineage (GTDB taxonomy): Bacteria > Pseudomonadota > Gammaproteobacteria > Burkholderiales > Burkholderiaceae_C > Comamonas > Comamonas denitrificans. The sequence goes on from NZ_JAFNME010000017.1 coordinate 2,908, forward strand.
CCGCAGGGGGCAGTTGCGCCAGCATGCGCCGCGCGGTGGCCAGGGAAATTTCGGTATCAATCGGGTTGTCGTCGCTGATGGGCAGCAGCGGGTCGGTGGCAACGCCGGGCACTTCGGTCAGAAAAATCAGCTTGTGCGCTTGCAGCTCGCTGGCCACGCGGGTGGCTACCTCCTCCATCGACAGGTTGAAGGCTTCGCCCGTGGGCGAAAAACCAAAGGGCGAGATCAGCGCCATGGCATCCGACTCCAACGCCCGGCGGATGCCTTCAACATCGACCTTGCGCACCAGCCCGGTGTGCTGAAAATCCACCCCATCGACGATGCCCACCGGACGGGCGGTCAAAAAGTTGCCCGACATGACCCGCACCCGCGCCCCGGCCATGGGGGTGTTGGGCAGCCCTTGGCTAAAGGCAGCTTCGATTTCGTAGCGCAGTTGGCCGGCAGCCTCTTGGGCGCAATCCAGGGCGATGCTGTCGGTAATGCGCATGCCGGCGGCGTACTGCGGCTCGTGGTTTTTCAGGCGCAGTTGTTCGTTCACCTGTGGGCGAAAACCGTGTACCAGCACAATTTTTACGCCCATGGCCTGGATCATGGCCAGGTCTTGCACGATGGCTTGCAGCTTGCCCGCAGCAATGGCTTCGCCGGTGATGCCGACGACAAAAGTTTGCTGGCGAAACTTATGGATGTAGGGTGCCACCGAGCGAAACCAGGGCACAAAGGTGAAATTAAAGACGGTAGACATGGAGGAGGGCATGATGGCTGCCAAGTGTAGCGACCTGCGCTGCCCCCCTTGTTGCCTGAATAAAAAAAACAGTCAAATAGTGCTTTGACGCTTACTGGTAAAGCGCGTCTAGCTCTTTATTTTGCGTGCTTGCCAGGCCATGATGGCCAGCACGATCACCACCAGGGGCTGCATGCCGATGTTGATGCCGCTCCAGCCCACGCTGTGCAGCAATTGCCCTGAGCCAAACGAGGCTATGGCCACCGTGCCAAACACCAAAAAGTCATTCAACGCCTGCACCTTGGTGCGCTCGGCCGGGGTGTAGCAGGCGGTGAGCATGGCCGTGGCCCCAATGAAGCCAAAATTCCACCCCACGCCCAGCAAAATCAGCGAGCCCCAAAACTCCGACAGCCCTTCGCCCATCAGCGCCAGCAGGCCCGAGGCGGCAATCATCACCAAGCCCAAGGCGGTGATTTTGCGCTGGCCAAAGCGGCCAATCAGCCGCCCGGTAAAAAAGCTGGGGCCAAACATGGCCAGCACATGCCACTGGATGCCCAGGGCAGCCTCGCCCACGCTGTGCCCGCAGCCCACCATGGCCATGGGGGCGGCGGTCATCAAAAAAGCCATCAACCCATAGCTGATCACGCCTGCGGCGGCGGCCTCGATGAATTGCGGCGTGGCGGCAATCGCTTTTAACGGTCGGGCCGTGCCGACAATGGCTTGCTTTTGCGGCGCGGGCAGGCGCAAAAGCAGCAAGATGGGCAACGCCAGCGCTGCCAATGCCGCCTGGCTGTAAAAGCTGCCGGCAAAAGGTGTGGCTGGCAGGGCATCGCGCGTCCAGATCACCACCTGGGGGCCGATGATGGCGGCAATTAAGCCCCCAACCATGATGCGCGAGATGGCCTTGGCCTGCAGGTGGGGCGCGCCCACCGCATCCGCAGCGGCAAAGCGGTAACTTTGCACACAGGCGGCGTAAAACCCGGCCAAGGCGGTGCCAATGCAAAAGGTCACAAAGTCCGACTGTGCAATGCCCTGCGCAGCGATGATGCCCGAGACCACGCCCAGCACCGCCCCCAGCACATAGGCCCAGCGCCGCCCCAGCCGCTGCATGAGCCAAGCGGCCGGCAAAGTGGACAGCGCCAAGCCCAGTTGGTAGATGCTGACGGGCAAGGTGGTGGCCGTTGGGTTGCTCGAAAGCTGCTGCCCCACCAAGCCCCCCAAAGAAATGATGATCGGGGGCGATGCCCCACCCAACGCCTGCGCGGCGACCAGCAAGCTCAGGTTGCGGGCTTGAAAGGACGAGGGGGTAGCGGTGGTGGAGGGCGTTGGGGAGACCATAGATCAAATTGCAAATTATTTAACTATTTAATTATATAGTTAAATAAGTTTTCCTTGCCCGATGGCCATCACCCGGGCGCTAGGGAGCATCCCAGCCGCGCGTTCGGAGCTTGTCGCTTTTAACTTGTACAGAGCCTTAGAACGTGTTCATGATCTCGAATGAAGGTGTGGGGACGCGGTTCGGGATGGGTTGCGAGGCGCAAACCACAGCAATAGCTTGGCTATTGCGAGGATTTGCAACGACGCAGACCGCCCGAAGCCGCGCCCACACACCCATGAGGAGATCGTGAACACGTTCTTACTGCGTGCTGCGCAAAACCAGCACATCAATCGCTGCAGGCACCCCCAGCCGCTGGGTAAAACCGGCCCACAATCCTGCGCCGTTGCTGACGAACAAGGTCATATCCCCCACGGTGTAACGACCTCGGACAAACCCCTTGTTAAACGGGGCAACCACCCATTGGTCAAACCCACGAATGTGCCCCCCATGGGTATGGCCTGCAATGTGCAAATGCACGCTGTGCTGGGCGGCGTACTCACGCGCCATTTTGGGCTGGTGGCCCAGCAAAATATGAAACTGCGCTTGCTGCGCCTGGGCCTGCTGCGCCACGCTCACGATATCGGGGGGGACACCACCACCATTGTTGTGGCTTTGGGCATACGCCGGGTCGCCCACGCCAGAAAGCGTTAAGCGCTTGCCACGCACCTGCACCGTATGGGCCTGATTGACCAAATAGGGCAGACCCAATTGCCCAAACACCTTGGCCCAGTCGTCAAAGCCGCTGTAGTACTCGTGGTTGCCGGGGGCGACCCAAACGCCATGCGGTGCATACAAATCGGCCAACGGGGCAATGTTTTGCGCTTGGGTGGCCACATCGCCATCCACCAAGTCCCCGGGCAAGACGATGAGATCGGGCTTGGCCGCATTGGTGCGCTCGACCACCTCGCGCACATAAAACGCGTTGTTGATGGGGCTGGCGTGCAAATCGGCAATCACCGCAATGCGCAAGCCATCGAGTTCGCGCGGCAGTTTGGCCAGGGGCAGCTCTTGCTCACGCACTGCGGGCACCCGCAGGCCCTGAATGGCCCCATGGCCGCAGACCAGCAGCATGGCGCTCATCACAATCAAGGTGTAGTGCGGCTGCCAAAGGATTTTGGCCACCCCGGGGTAGCGCAACATCTTGCCCAGCACAGCCACCGTATCGCGCAGCACCGCCACGGCCCAGGCACCGGCGATGCTGGCAAACAACCAACCAGCGGGTACTTGCAAATAAGCAATGGCGGTATAGCTCACTGTTGTGTTGCGAATGGCCCAAATGAGCATCGCAGGCAAAGCCCCCAAAATGGCGGTGGCGATGACGGCGATGGCGTAATATTTTTTCCCCGTGCGCAGCAGCGGGTGCCATAGCCACAGTGCTGCCAGCAAGGCAAGCGGGGCGAGAAAAATCAGCATGAATAGGCAGTGGTCCGTCGTGTGCTTGGCTTTGTAAGATCAAAGCGTGCGTTGTAAGATTTTTTTAAAAAAAGCGGCGACAAATCTGCGGGGGAGTGTAGAGAAGATTTCTTTCAAAACAATTTATAACGGGTGTAATCGGTGTAATTACTTGTAATTGCTTGAAAATAATCCGCAAAAATAGGATAGGCAATTAATTCCTTAGATCACGTAACAGCACGCGAGCCATCCCGGTCGCGTGCTTTATTGTTTGCACACTGCAATAGCCTGGCTGGCGCAATTAGACTCGGGCGAACTCATTAATAAAATTTATGCAACAACAAGACATCCTCATCAACTGGGCTCCCCAGGAAACCCGCGTCGCCATCGTGGAAAGCGGCGCGGTGCAAGAGCTGCACATGGAGCGCACTCTGGAGCGCGGCCTGGTCGGCAACATCTACCTGGGCAAGGTGGCGCGGGTTCTGCCGGGGATGCAATCGGCGTTTATTGATATTGGCCTGGAGCGGGCCGCCTTTTTGCATGTGGCCGATGTCTGGCACCGCCAAGAGGGCGGCGAAGCGCCCATGTTCGCCCGCGAAGCGCCCGAGCCAATTGAGCGCCAAGTGTTTGAAGGCCAGCCCATCATGGTGCAGGTGATTAAAGACCCCATTGGCAGCAAGGGGGCGCGGCTCTCGACTCAGATCAGCATTGCCGGGCGGTTGCTGGTGTTTTTGCCCCAAGATGACCACATTGGTGTGTCCCAAAAAATCCCGGCCCCAGAGCGCGATGCTTTGCGCAAACGGGTGCAAGCTTTGGCCGAAAGCAGCTGTGCCCAAACGCCTTGCGGAGGGTTTATCTTGCGCACCAATGGCGAAGATGCCCAGGATGATGAATTGGCCGAGGACATCGCCTACCTGCGCAAAGCCTGGGCACAAATCAAGGCCAGTGCCCAGCGCTTGCCGCCGCTATCGCTTCTGTACCAAGATTTAAACCTGCTGCAGCGTGTACTGCGTGACATGGTCGGCGAGCACACCAACAGCATCCGCATTGATTCGCGCGAGCAATTCGATCATTTGCTGGCATTTGGCCAAGAATTTATGCCGGCTGCGGCAGCAAAACTGCAGCTCTACAAGGGCGAACGCCCCATTTTTGACCTGTACTCGATTGACCAAGAAATCACCAAAGCCCTGGGCAAACGCGTTGATCTGAAGTCGGGCGGTTACCTCATCATTGACCAGACCGAGGCACTGACCACTGTGGACGTGAACACCGGCGGCTTTGTCGGTGCCCGCAATTTTGACGACACCATCTTCAAAACCAATTTGGAAGCCGCGCAGGCCATCGCCCGGCAGCTGCGGCTGCGCAATCTGGGCGGCATCATCATCGTGGACTTTATTGACATGAGCCGCGACGATCACCGCACCCAGGTATTGGCGGAATTTAAAAAGCAGTTGGCCCGCGATCGTGTGAAAACCATGGCGGGCAATTTCTCGCACCTCGGGCTGGTGGAGATGACACGCAAGCGCACGCGTGAATCTTTGGCACATTTGCTGTGCGAGGCCTGCCCAACCTGCCAAGGCAAGGGCAGCGTTAAAACCATACGCACTGTGTGCTATGAAATTCTGCGCGAAATTCTGCGCGAATCGCGCCAGTTCAACCCCAAAGAGTTTCGCATCGTCGCCCATGCCGATGTAATTGATCTGCTCCTGGAAGAAGAAAGCCAGCATCTGGCGGGCCTGATCGACTTCATTGGCAAACCCATTTCCCTGCAGGCTGAAGTCGGCTTGGGTCAAGAGCAGTACGACATTGTTTTGTTGTGAGTAGGGCAAAACAGGGCCATTACTCATTACTATCCCCATCCGCTTTTTTTGTTGCGCTTCGCTGTTTTCTTGTATGCCAGCCTGACTGACGTGAACGCCAACAAAAAAGGCGGCCTCAAGAGGTCGCCTTTTTGTATGCAGGGGTTGTGGGGCTAATCGGCCAACAACTGGCGCAGCACAAATGGCAGGATGCCGCCGTGGCGGTAGTACTGCACTTCGATGGGGGTGTCGATGCGCAGTTTCACGCTCAGTGGCTGCTGCGTGCCATCGGCGCGGTGGATGATGAGCTGGGCCAGACTTTGCGGGGCCAGGTCGGCCTGGGGGATGACATCGACGCGTTCGTTGCCTTGCAGGTTCAGGCTTTCCCAGCTGTCGCCGGGTAGAAACTGCAGGGGCAGCACGCCCATGCCAACGAGGTTGGAGCGGTGAATGCGCTCAAAACTCTTGGCAATCACCGCCTGAATGCCCAGCAGCTGCGTGCCCTTGGCGGCCCAATCGCGGCTGGAGCCGGTGCCGTATTCCTCGCCCGCAAAAATCACCGTGGGCGTGCCGGCCGCCTGGTAGAGCATGGCGGCATCGTAGATGGGCATTTTTTCGCTTTTGATGCCGCCCTTGCCATCGCCGCTGTAGTACAGCGTCACGCCGCCTTCCTCGCGCGATCCGCCTGCTAGCGGGGGAATCATCAGGTTTTTAATGCGCACGTTGGCAAAGGTGCCGCGCATCATCACCTCGTGGTTGCCCCGGCGCGAGCCGTAGCTGTTGAAATCGGCTTTGGCTACGCCGTGCGCTTTGAGCCATTGGCCTGCGGGCGAGCTTTCCTTGATGGCCCCAGCGGGAGAGATGTGGTCAGTGGTGATCGAGTCGCCAAACAGCGCCATGATGCGGGCACTGCGAATGGGCTGTGCGGGCGAGGTGGTGTCCGGCGTGAGGGTGAAATCGTCAAAAAACGGCGGCTGCGCAATATAGGTGCTGGTGGGCCAATCGTAAGTGTCGCCGGTGACACCCGTGATGGCTTCCCACAGAGCGCCAGGTTCGGTCTTGACCTTGGCGTAGTTGGCGCGGAAGGCCTCGCCCTGCATGGCGCTGGCGACCAGGGCCTGCACCTCTTGGTTGCTGGGCCAGATGTCGCGCAGGTACACCGGCTGCCCATCTTTGCCAATGCCCAGCGGATCTTTTTGCAGATCAAGGCGCACCGTGCCGGCAATGGCGTAGGCCACCACCAACGGCGGGCTCATGAGAAAGTTGGCCTTGATGTTGGGGTGAATCCGTGCCTCGAAATTGCGGTTGCCCGACAACACCGAGGCGCACACCAGGTTGTTGCGGGTAATCACATCGTTCAGCTCAGGCGTTAAATCGCCCGCATTGCCAATGCAGGTGGTGCAGCCGTAACCGGCCAGGGCAAAGCCGAGTTTTTCCAGCGCAGGCAGCAAGCCGGTCTCGGTCAAATACTGGGTGACGACGCGCGAGCCGGGGGCCAGCGAAGTCTTGATGTGCGGCTGCACCGTCAGGCCTGCTGCCACCGCCTTTTGCGCCAGCAACCCGGCGGCCAGCAGCACGCTGGGGTTGCTGGTGTTGGTGCAGCTGGTGATGGCGGCAATGAGTACATCGCCATCGGCAATGCCCTGGCTGGCGGCCTGAGAGCCGTCGATTTCGCACGCCGAAGGCTTGTGCTCAGCGCTGTGGGCGCTGCTGAGGGTAGGGCGGTTGCTGTCCATTTCGACCACGGAGCGCGGGGCACCCAGGTCGGCGCTGGCGCTGTTGTCTGCTGGGCCGCCTGCGCCGCATTCGATGGGAAAGCGCTGGCCCAGCCGTGCTGCGGGCAGGTTAAAGCCGTTGTCGGCCATCGGGGCGCTAAAGAGTTGGTCGAATTGGCGGGCCACGTTCTCCAGCGCAATGCGGTCTTGCGGGCGTTTGGGGCCGGCCACGCTGGGGTGGACAGTGGACAAATCCAGCGTCACCACGCGCGAGTAGTTCAGCTCGCCCGCCTGGGGCACGCCAAACAGGCCCTGGGCGCGGAAGTAGGCTTCAAAGTCGGCAATGGCCTGCGCACTGCGGCCTGTGCCCCGGAAGTAGTCCAGGGTTTTGTCATCGACCGGGAAAAAGCCCATGGTGGCACCGTATTCCGGCGACATATTGCCGATGGTGGCGCGGTCGGGCACCGACAGGCTGGCCGTGCCCGCGCCAAAGAATTCGACGAACTGGCCGACGACCTTTTCCTGGCGCAGGCGCTCGGTAATGGTCAGCACCAGGTCGGTGGCCGTCACGCCCTCGCGCAGTTGGCCGGTCAGCTCAAAGCCGACCACATCCGGGGTGAGGATGTACACCGGCTGGCCCAGCATGGCCGCTTCGGCCTCGATGCCGCCCACGCCCCAGCCGACCACGCCGATGCCGTTGATCATGGTGGTGTGGCTGTCGGTTCCGACCAGAGAGTCGGGGTAGCAGATGCCGTCTTTGGTCTGGTGGATGCCGGGGGCCAGGTACTCCAAATTCACCTGGTGGACGATGCCAAAGCCCGGCGGCACCACGCCAAAGGTGTCAAAGGCCTGCATGCCCCATTTCATGAACTGGTAGCGCTCGTGGTTGCGCTGAAATTCGAGCTGCATGTTCTGCTCCAGCGCCTGCGGGGTGCCGTAGTGGTCCACCATGATCGAGTGATCGACCACCAGATCGACCGGCACCAGCGGCTCAACCGCCTGGGGCGCTTTGCCCAGTTGCTGGGCAGCGGCCCGCATGGCGGCCAAATCCACCAGCAAGGGCACGCCGGTGAAGTCTTGCAGCACGACGCGGGCGACGACAAAGGGAATTTCCTCGGTGCGCTCGGCCTGGGGCTGCCAGTTGGCCAGCTGGGCAACGTGCTCGGGCAGCACCTTGGCCCCATCACAGTGGCGCAGCACGGCTTCGAGCACGATGCGCAGCGACACCGGCAACCGCGCCACGTTGGGAAACTGTTTGGCCAGCTCGGGCAGGGAATACAGCTGGCCCTGGCGACCTTGGCCCAAGGCCAGCGGCTGGAGGGTGGCAGCAAATGCGTGGGGAGTGTGGGACATGGTCGAAATCCTTTCTGAGGGGCGTTGGAAAGAAATGGGCCAGGCCATTGTGCCCCTTGCTATCCATAGCACCCCTATTGAAAAACCATTGACCCAGTGCCAGCAATAAAAACCAGGGAGTTTTACGATTGACGGCATCTCAATAAGCCGATATAGCGTTTTCAAAGGGCTATGAACTATCTTTTAAAGAGCTGCTTGCGCTTATTAAATAACATTTAATTAAATATTTAACCCAACTATGCAAGCTTTATGGATGGTGGCAGCTGCTTTTTTATTTGCCACTATGGGCGTGTTTGTGAAATACGCCAGTGCCTCGTTCACCACGGCCGAGGTGGTTTTTTACCGGGGCATCATCGGCATGGCCATTGTGTGGTGGCTGGCCCGCCGCCAAGGCATTGGCTTGGCCACCCGCCACCCGGTGATGCATGGCTGGCGCTCACTGGTGGGGGTGCTGGCCATGTCGGGCTGGTTTTATGCCGTCACCAAAATGCCGCTGGCCACGGGCATGACGTTTAACTACATGAGCAGCCTATGGATCGCCTCGTTTTTGGTGGCCGGCGCGCTGTGGACGTGGCGGCCCGGTTATGCCGGGCCACGGCGCTCGCTCAATATTGCGTTGTTGGGGGCCATCGTGCTCGGGTTTGTCGGCGTGCTGCTCATGCTGCGGCCCAATATCGCCCAGCCCCACGGGCTGGCGGGGGTGATCGGTTTGTCCTCGGGCGTTTTGACGGCCATGGCGTACATGCAGGTGTCCGCCCTGGCGCGGGCGGGCGAGCCAGAATCGCGCACAGTGTTTTATTTTTGCCTGGGCTGTGCCGTGGGTGGCGGTGCCGTCATGCTGGGGTGGGGCGTGTCACCGTGGCCCGGGCTGGGCCCAAGCTTGCTGCTCTTGCCCGTGGGCATCTTGGCCGCAGGCGGGCAACTGTGCATGACGCGGGCGTACTCATTGGCGCAAACCCCTCGGGCCACCTTGGTTGTGGCCAACTTGCAGTACACCGGGCTGATTTTTGCCAGCCTCTACAGCCTAGTCTGGTTTGATGATGCCATCCCCTGGCAGGGCTGGGCCGGCATGGCGTTGGTCGCCACCAGCGGCATTGCCGCCACGGTGCTGCGCACCCGCGAGAAAGCGCTTGCAACCCCAGCGGCGGTTCCTGCCAGCGTAGTCGCAGGGCGTTAAAACGGGGGGCACAATCAGCAGCGTTCGTACCCTTTCGCGCCATCCCATGCGCAAACCCACACCGAAAGCTTGTTGATGACCTCTGCCCCTTCTTTCCCCCTGTTGATTTCTGCCGTCCAACTGCAAAGCCTGCAGGCCAGCGGTCGGCCGTTGATGGTGTTCGATTGCAGCTTTGATCTGGCCCAGCCCAGCGCTGGCATGGCCCAATACCAAGAGGCCCATATCCCCGGTGCCCTCTATGCCGATCTGGACAAGCACCTCAGTGCCCGCCCCGGTGACCCCGCCGCCAGCGGGGGCCGCCACCCCCTGCCCAGCCGCGAAGCGTTTGCGGCGTGGCTGCGCTCCGTCGGCTTTAACAACGCCATGCAAGCCGTGGTGTACGACCGCCAGGGGGTGAACTACTGTGGCCGCCTGTGGTGGATGCTGAAATGGGCCGGGCACGAGGCCGTGGCCGTGCTCGATGGGGGCTTGCCCGTGTGGCAAGCCGCTGGCGGTGCCGTGCAAAGCGGTAGCAGCCCGGTGCCCACAGCGCCCGGCGACTTTGCCTTGCAAACGCCGCTGCGCCGCCTGGTCAGCGTCGATACCGTGCAAGCGCAGCTAGGCAGCGCGGCCCAAACCATTGTGGATGCCCGCGCCCCCGCGCGTTTTCGCGGTGAAGTAGAGCCGCTGGACCCCGTGGCAGGCCACATCCCCGGTGCGCTGAACCGCCCGTTCAGCGACAACATTGCGCTGGATGCCCGCTTCAAGCCCGCCGAGTTGCTCAAAGCCGAGTTCGATGCGCTGCTTGCCGGGCGCGATCCGGCCAGCGTGGTGCACCAGTGCGGCAGCGGGGTCAGCGCCGTGCCCAATCTGATTGCCATGGAAGTGGCCGGCTTTGCCCCCACCGCCTTGTTTGCCGGCAGCTGGAGCCAATGGTGCAGTGACCCCAGCCGCCCGTGTGCCCAAGGAGCCTGAAAAGGGCTGTGAGGGCAGGGCAGGCGCAAAGGACCGCAGTCGGCAAGAGTGGGGCGTAAGCGCCCCGCTTTTTCCCCGACAAACTTTGACCACCTGGGCGATGATGCGCAGCGTGCTAACAATAGATTTAAAACTGATAGCAAGGCCCGCAGTAAAAGGGCAAGGCTGGGGGCGAAAGCACTGTTTATTCCAGCCTTTCAGCGTTAGCAGCTACGGTTACAGTAGCACTACAAAATAAAACAGCAGCAGGCAGTGGCGCTTGCTCTTTGTAAGAAAAAATCTGACACGCCACCTTCTCCGCATCTGACAAACCCCCTTCCGCATTTCTGACAGGCGGTATGGGCCAGCGCCGACTTAAGTTATCCCCCCTGTTTGGCCACAATTGCTTCCAACAACAGCGCGGAACCAATACCGCACCACAGGCAGGCCGACCTGCCATTTTTTCAAGACAGGAAGCACCATGACCAACGAACAAATCCTTGCCGAGATTCGCGAAGCCAACCTCACCTACCTGATGCTGGCGCAAAACCTGATTCGCCAGGACAAGGCCGAAGCCATCTTCCGCCTGGGCCTGAGTGAAGAAGCCTGCGATTTGCTGGTGACCCTGTCGGCAGGTCAGGTGCTGAAATTGGCCTCACGCAACACCTTGCTGTGCAGCTTCCGCGCTGACGATGAAATGGTCTGGAGCTTGCTGACCAACCACAGCAGCAACAAAAACACCAACGACGCTTTGAACACCCTGCACGCCAACATCGTCATGGCAGGCCGTGTTTCCGAAGTTTTGTAAGCCCCCTTGCACCATTTCCCGAAGGAGTCCGCCATGTCTGCCACCACAGCCAGCGCAAATGCCAGCACCAGCGCCAAAAGCGTGCTCAATGAATCGCGCCAGATTGAGCGCGCCGCCATGCTCATCGAAATGGGGGCCCGCATGCAGGTGTTGGAATCGGAAACCAGCTTGTCGTATGAGCGTTTGATCCGCCTGTACAAAGAAATCGCGGGCAAATCCCCCTCCAAGGGCCAACTGCCGTTTTCTACCGACTGGTTCTTGACCTGGCAGGAAAACATCCACAGCTCGCTGTTCCTGAATATTTACGAATACCTCTCCAAAGGCGTAGATGCCGATGCGATTGAGGTACTCACCAAAGCCTACCGCCTGTATAACGAACAGGTGCAGGCGCTGGACTTGGAGCCCCTGCTGTCCTTTACCCGCGCCTGGCGCTTGGTGAAATTTGTCGATGCACAAATGCTCACCCGCACCCAGTGCAGCAAGTGCACCGGCATGTTTGTCAGCGAAATGTATGAAAACGCCAAACACTACGAATGCGGCCTGTGCAATCCACCCGCACGTGCTGGCAAAAGCAAGGCCGCTGGCTCGCTAGCGCTGCACTAATACGGCCACCGCTGATTTTTTGTTTACCCTTCTTGATGCCCGGCTTTGCCGGGCTTTTTTTATCGTTGCGAAGGATGCCAGCATGGTTTGTGCAAGCAACTTGGAGTTTTGTTGTTGCTACACTTTTAAAAATACAATGTGCATTATGTCAAATGTAGAAAAAGGCAAAGAATCACGCACAAATGCAGCGCTCAGAAAGCAAAGACCTGAATCGCCCAGGGTTTTGTAGACAGTTGAGAGCCTCCTATTTCCTGTCCAATAGGAGCCCGTATGAGCAGTCAACGTTACCCCGAAGAATTCAAGACCGAGGCGGTCAAACAAATCCTTGACCACGGCCACAGCGTGGCCGATGTCTCCAACCGCCTGGGCGTAAGCACCCACAGCCTGTACAAATGGGTGCGTGAACGCCAAATGCCGCTGGCAGCACGCACCCAGCAACTGAGCCAAAGCGATGAACTGCGCCGCCTGAAGGCCGAGCTCAAACGGGTCACCGAGGAGCGTGACATCCTAAAAAAAGCGGCGGCGTACTTCGCGCGGCAGTCCCGCTGAAGTACGCATTCATCGCTCAGCACCAAGCTCTGTACAGCGTGCGACGCATGTGCCGTGCTTTGCGGCTGCACCCCAGCGGGTACTACGCTTGGAAGTCGCAGCCGCAAAGTGCCCGCACCCAGGACGACCGCAGGTTACTGGGCTTGCTCAAGCACGCCTAGCTGGAAAGCGGTGGGGTGTACGGTTACCGCAAACTCACCCTGGACATGCGTGAGCTGGGCGAGCAGTGCAGCAAACACCGGGTGGCCAAGCTGCTCAAGCAAGAAAGCTTGCAGGCCCAGCGGGGTTACCGCAGGCGCTCGAGCTCCCGAGGCGGCCAGCCTGCTGTGGTCGCACCCAATGTGCTGGAGCAGCAGTTCTCGGTGGAAATGCCCAACCAGGCGTGGGTGACGGACATCACCTACATCCGCACTCACGAAGGCTGGCTGTACCTGTCGGTGGTTATTGACCTGTTCTCGCGTCAGGTGGTGGGTTGGTCCATGGGCAACCGCATCGACACCCAATTGGCTTTGGATGCCTTGCTGATGGCCGTCTGGCGGCGCAGGCCCAGCAAAACGGTGCTGGTTCATTCCGACCAGGGCTGCCAATTCACTAGCCATGAATGGCAAGACTTCCTCAAGAGCCACAAACTGCAGCCCAGCATGAGCCGACGGGGCAACTGCCATGACAACGCTGTCGCAGAGAGTTTCTTCCAGTTGCTCAAACGTGAGCGCATCCGCCGTAAAACCTATGCCACCCGGCAAGCTGCCCGCAGCGATGTCTTCAACTACATCGAAATGTTCTATAACCCCAGACGTCGTCATTCCAGTGCTGACGGCCTGCCGCCTGCCGAGTTTGAGCGGCGTCACTTCCTGAGGCTCCAAGGTGTCTAGGAAATCCTGGGCGATTCAGTGTGATCTGGGCTGCTCAACAACTGGGCAGTCACTTTATTCAGAGCAAAAGTGCCGACTATATATGGCACAAAAAGCTATCAAAGCTGTAGCAGTCCGTTAGACAATTGCAAATCCGTTAGACAAAAGGGTTTGCACCAAAACGATGCAAACCCTTGATTTTATTGGTCGGAGCGGCGGGATTCGAACTCGCGACCCTCTGCTCCCAAAGCAGATGCGCTACCAGGCTGCGCTACGCTCCGACTAAGCTAGTATTCTAACCACTTTTTAAGCTACTTTTTTAAATTTTTAAATTTTCTTGTACCAGTCGCTGCGTCATCTCGGCGGCAGTGATGGGTTTGCAGTACCAATAACCTTGCCCAAAATCGCAACCTGCTTCCAGCAAGATGCTGTGCTGCTCTTGGGTCTCCACCCCTTCTGCAACCACTTGGATGCCCAGCTGGTGCGCCATGACGATGATGGCTTGGCACAAGGCAACATCTTCTGAAGCACGGTGCAAGTTGCATACAAAACTGCGGTCAATTTTGATGTAATTAATATCAAAACGTTTTAAATACGACAGCGAAGAATAGCCCGTTCCAAAATCATCAAGCGCCAGTTCAATACCTGCAGTTTGCAAGGTGTTGATGTTTTCATCACTAATTTTGTCGGATTCGAGTAGCATGCGCTCGGTAATTTCTATGACCAAGGCTTGGCTTGGAATTTTAAGTTGTGCAAGTTTTTCCAACCACTGCTTGCAATCTAAATCGGTGCTTAATAATTGAACCGGTGAGACGTTCACACTAATTGAAAAATCGGACTTATATTGAGTACGCCATACAGCCAATTGCTGCATCGCTTCATTAAAAATCCAATTTCCCAAAGGAACGATCATCCCGGACTCTTCAGCCAGAGGAATAAAATCCCCGGGATTGACCCGGCCTCGCAAAGGTTGATCCCAGCGGATCAAAGCCTCTGCCTTGACTATTTTCCCTGTCTGCATTGCCACAATGGGTTGGTAATAAAGCAAAAACTCTTTTTTGTCCAAACCTTTTTGCAAATCACGTAGCAGCATACGACGACTTTGTGCTTCTTGCTCCATCTCAATATCAAATACGGCAAATTGATTACGTCCTTTATCTTTTGCTGCGTACATCGCCAAATCCGCATGTTTGAGCAAAGTCCGCCCATCTTGCCCGTCTTCAGGATAAAAAGTAATTCCAGCACTGACAGAAATATTAACAATATTATTGGTTAAGTTGTAAGGCTTAGAAATATTTTCTAAAACTTTTTTGCAGATAGAAAATATATCTTCCCTGCTCTTTGTATTGTGTAATATCAAAACAAACTCATCACCGCCGAGGCGAGCAACCAAGTCTGTGCTGCGAACACAGGATTGCAGTCGGGAAGCCACTTGGCGAAGCAGCTCGTCACCCTCATCATGCCCAAAGGTGTCATTGACTTCTTTAAAAAAGTCTAAATCCAAAAACACCAAAGCAAATATTTTTTGCTCACGTCGAGAAAATTCAATTGTACTCAGTAAACTTTCCTGGAACATTTGGCGATTAGGCAGCTGGGTTAAATTATCAAAATGGGCCTGTCGCCAAATAACAGCCTCCCGCTGTCGTAATTTTGTTACATCGGTAAAAAGTCCAATATGGCTATTAATAGAGCCATCGGTGTTGAAGGAAGTGGTAATTGTGAGGCGCTCAATGTATTCTTCACCATTTTTTCGGATATTGTAAATATCTCCAGACCATGTGCCCGATTTTTTCAAAGCATCCCACATAGTTTTGTAAAAATCACGGTCATGCCGCCCTGAACTGATAATATTTAGTCGGCGACCAATAATTTCATCTGCACGGTAGCCCGTGATAGTGGTAAAGGCAGGGTTAATGTCCAGCACCACACCATTAGGGTCCGTCACGACCATGGCTTCGCTGGTGTGCTGATAGACAAGGGCTGCGCGGCGCATGGAGTCTTCGGTGCGCTTGCGGGCACTAATATCAATCAGCATGCCAATGATAGCGGGCTGCCCTTGGTACATCATGGATGTACCGAAAATTTCAACGTCAAATGTTGTTCCATTTGCGTGAGCTGCTATGGTTTCATAGCGCGTAGAATGCGCACGCCCTTCGAGACGATCAAGAATCTTGGCCCGTACCAGAACGCCGCTTTTGGGTGCAAACATGCGTACTGCCTCGAAATTGCTGGTGAGGTCTTCTTTCGAGTAGCCGAGCATTGTTGCCAGCTGATCATTGGCATAAATTAACTTCATTTCAGAAGAAATCATATAAATGCCAGCCACATCATTTTCAGCCAGACCATTGAACATGGCCTGCATTTGCGCTACTGCGCTGCGTTCGGTAGCGATATCGAGCAATAATTTTTCGATTTGTTCTGCGGCCTGATTTAATACTGCGGCCAATTGTCCCAGCTCATCGCTGGCAGTTATTTTATTTCGTATGCTGTAGTTACCTACGATCATTTCTGCACATTGGGCAGAAATTTCTTGCACAGGGCGCAAAACCCGCAATTGAATTATAAAAAATCCAATCAATAAGACAAAAATATCGATTCCAAACAGCAAAAAACTAGCCCATAAAGCACGCTGTTGAACTTGGCCAGAAAATTCAACTAATTGATTCAGTAAATTCTCAGAATGTGCCCATAAATCATCGCTGGCGGCCATGATTTCCAGTACTTGGATGCGTGAAAGGTTGTTTTGTGCGTGAATGGTGGCGTGGGCGGCATTGACGACCGTCTGGAAATGCTGCCAAGCGTGGTGCAATTGATCCAAAGTGGGGGTAAATAGCGGATCAACCGGGCGCACTGCCAAGCCATAGGCTATACCCCCCTGGCGCAAGGCGGTATAAGACTCCGTAAAACTTGCGTAGCGCTCCTGCACTTCGGGCCAATTGCCCCCTTGGGCGAGATTCTCGGCCAATGCCTCTAACGCAATGCGCTGGCTGAGCATGCGCATTTTTCCAGCCAAGTTCACCGTAGCGCCAATGTCATCAAATCGGCGCAGCATGGCTTGCAGGGTCACAACGTTGCCCAGCGCTAACAAGGCAACCAACACCACTACCAAAATGGTTTTTTGCTTGAGCGTGCGCGGCCACAAAGACATAGCTTGATTCATCCAACAAAAGTTCGGCTGCAGTGTAATCGTTTGCAACTAAAAAATACTTTTTTTGTCTTTTTCAGACATAAAAAAACCCCAACTGAAGTTGAGGTTTGCGCATTGGAAATGCAAAAAGGTTTTACCGTGGCGATGGGCCTGGGCCACGACCTGCCAAGTGGCGGAAAGTAATGCGGCCTTTAGAAAGGTCATAAGGCGACATTTCAAGAGAAACTTTGTCGCCGGCCAGAATGCGAATATGGTGTTTGCGCATTTTTCCACCGGTGTAGGCGATCAACTGGTGGCCATTTTCCAAGGTGACGCGAAAGCGCGAGTCAGGCAGCACCTCGGTGACTTGCCCTTGCATTTCAATCAATTCTTCTTTTGCCATGTGCAATCTCTTTAATCAGGAATAGCTGCCTTGACTGAGAACCTTGCGCATAGCAGTTGCTCAAGATGAGCATTGCAAGCAAGCGGCTGGTGTCTGCCAGCGCCATCATCAGAAAGGCCAAGTACTACAAGCACGAAAACCGTAGATTATAACCTTGTTCCTGATTTGTGCTGTGCCTAAGCCACAAGGTTTACTTGCCGCACTGCCCTTGCTGGCACACGGTAGTGCGTTCGGCCACGCGCTTGCGGTAGTTTTGTCCCGGTTGCCCAAAGCGGCCCAGTTGTTCGCAAACATCACCACTGGCATCAAAGGCATAGCCTTGTTGGCCATCAACTGCCAGCAGCTCAACCTTGCCCAAGTTCCACGCCGCAAAGCGGGCCGGGTCGCGCCATTGCTCAGAGCACAAACCGTGCATGACGAAATTGTTGTAATCCAATTCAGAAATAGTGGCTTTTTTGCTGCGCAGGTGCAGCACGCCTTGGGCATCCATCTCAGCGGCCAGCAAACCATTGCCTTGCAGAGGGCGCTCTAGGCTTGGCGGCAGGTTTTTCACCACCAACTCTGCGGAAGCAAGCGTACAAATACCAGCCAGTAAACAGGCCAAGCGTTTTTTCATAGGGTCCCCAACCGGCTAAAAAAGAAGAACAGAAGCCGCGCATTGTGCGCGGAAAACCAGGGGTTTCTACTATTTATCGACGTTGTTTGGGGTTTTTGGGGCGGCTGCAAGTGGGCTTGCTGCCTGTGTCTGGCTGCCATGCAATGTCGGCCCGGGCAATTTCCCGCCATTGGCCCGGTAGCAAGCCGGCCAAGCTGAGATTCGCCAGGCTTTGCCGGACTAGGCGCAAGGTGGGGTGGCCAATGGCGGCCGTCATTTTGCGCACTTGGCGGTTTTTCCCCTCCACCAGGGTAATTTCCAGCCAGACATCCTGCACCGTTTTACGCACCCGCACGGGGGGCGTGCGCGGCGGCACTTCGGGCTGGGGGGCCAAAATTTTGGCCTCGCAGGGCCGGGTTTGGTAGTCCTCGATGCGCAGGCCGCTGCGCAGGCGTTGCAAGGCGGCTTCGTCGGGAACGCGCTCGACCAAGGCCCAATAGGTTTTGGGCTTGGCGTTGCGCGGGTTGAGCAATTGCTCAATCAGCGGGCCGTCATCGGTTAAAAGCAGCAGCCCTTCGGAGTCTTTGTCTAGTCGCCCTGCGGGGTAGATGCCGCTGGGCAGGTCAAACTCGGCCAGGCTGCGGGCACCGTCCTCGGGGGTGAATTGCGAGAGCACCCCGTATGGCTTGTGAAACAGTACGTAGCGCGGCATTTAGCGGCTGGGGCGCACAAGCAAAACGGCCAAAACAATGGCAAAGGCACCAAACCACAGGAAAGACCAATTGGCAATGCTGCCGCCTAAAAATGTCCAATCGACGGCCGAGCAGTCGCCCGAGCCGCGAAAGAGCATGGGCAGCGCACGGCTAAAGGAATAGTTTTCGACGATGCCGTAAAAATCGCGGCCGCAGGTGGAAAACTCGGGCGGATTCCACTGCAGCCAGCTTTGGCGGGCGGCTGTAAAGGCGCCAAAACCGGCCAGCAGCAAGGCCAGAGCGGCCCATATTTTTTGCCATGTTTTTTGCGGCCTTAGGCTTGCCAGTCCTGTGGTGATAGCTACACCAACCAGAGCGTACCGCTGCACGATGCACATCGGGCAGGGGTCCAGCCCCACCGCGTGTTGCAGGTACAAACCAAAAGCCAGCATGGCCACACAGGCGGCGCTCATCAAGGCCAAGCTGCGGCGCGGTGCCGCAAAAATCCATTGCATAAAAATCCTTTAACGAATGCCTGAAAAATGGGACGCGACAGGCCTTCGTTAAACGCTGCGCCTGCCTTAAATTCCGGCCCCCTGATCGACAAACACTTTGGCGCGGCGTGGCGTGACCAGCAAGGTTTCCCCTTCGCGCAGCCCCAGGGTGTGAAACTCGTGGGCCGAGATGTGTGCCTCGATTAATTTTTCAGAGGCGTGATTGTGGGCCACTTCGGGTGCCTGCTGGGCAATAAGTTCCAGCCGTGCCACCGGGCCGACCACAATGGCGCGGTCCAGTTGCGCCAGCAAGCCCCCGGCCACACGGGTGACCCCTGCGGCGGGGCGGCTGACATCGAGCTCGTGCGGGCGGATATACGCCCAGGCCTGGGCATCGTTGGCCCCTTGCGCCTCGGTGCTGGCCAGCTCCAGGCCGGTGGCAAATTTCACGCTGCCATCGTGGGCGCGGCCTTGGAACAGATTGACATCGCCCAAAAAACCATAGACAAAGGGGCTGGCCGGGTTGTCCCAAACCTCTTGCGGGGTGCCGACTTGTTCGATTTTGCCCTGGTTGATGACGACCACGCGGTCGGCCACTTCCAGCGCTTCTTCTTGGTCGTGGGTGACAAAGATGCTGGTCACATGCAGCTCATCGTGCAGGCGGCGCAGCCAGCGGCGCAGCTCTTTGCGCACCTTGGCATCCAGAGCGCCAAAGGGTTCATCCAACAGCAGCACCTGCGGCTGCACGGCCAGGGCGCGGGCCAAGGCGATGCGCTGGCGCTGGCCGCCCGACAGTTGGGCCGGAAAGCGCTCGGCCACCCAGTCCAGCTGCACCAGCGAGAGCAGCTCCAGCACCCGGGCGCGGATTTGCGCCTCGCTGGGGCGCTCTTTTTTGGGCTTCATGCGCAGGCCAAAGGCGACGTTGTCAAACACGGTCATGTGCTTGAACAGGGCGTAGTGCTGAAACACAAAACCCACGCCGCGCTCGCGCACGTGGACGCCGGTGGTGTCCTGCCCGGCAAAGTGGATGCTGCCGCTGTCCGGCGCTTCCAGCCCGGCGATGATGCGCAGCAGCGTGGTCTTGCCGCAGCCCGACGGCCCCAGCAAAGCCACCAGTTCGCCTGAGGCGATGTTCAAATTGACATTGCGCAGGGCGTGAAAATTGCCAAAGCGTTTGTCGATGTTGCGTACTTCAATGCTCATTTTTAATAGCTCTTACCGCTTTGTTTTCAATATATTGAGATAGTTTTCTACCTGAAAGCTTTTAAACACTTGCGGTAGCTGCTGCACTAATAGTAGGCCGCTCGGCGGGCAATTCGGCGATGGCTTTCATCTGTTGCTCGGCTTTCCACTCCGCCACGGTTTTGATCGCCAAGGTCACCAGGGCCAACAAGGCCAGCAGCGAGGCGGCGGCAAAGGCGGCCACGGACTGGTATTCGTTGTAGAGAATTTCCACGTGCAGCGGGATGGTGTTGGTCTGCCCCCGGATGTGGCCGCTGACCACTGACACCGCGCCAAACTCGCCCATCGCCCGGGCGTTGCACAGAATCACGCCATAGACCAGGCCCCATTTGATATTGGGCAGCGTGACATACCAAAAAGTCTGCCAGCCATTGGCCCCCAGCACCACGGCGGCTTGCTCCTCGTCAGTGCCCTGGGCTTGCATCAGCGGAATCAGCTCCCGCGCAATAAAGGGGAAGGTGACAAACACCGTGGCCAGCACAATGCCGGGCACCGCAAAAATGATTTTGATGTCGTGCGCGGCCAGCCAGCTGCCAAACCAGCCATTGGCACCAAACACCAGCACGTACATCAGGCCGGCGACCACCGGCGAGATGGAAAACGGCAGGTCAATCAAGGTGATGAGAAAGGCCTTGCCCGGAAACTCAAACTTAGCCACACACCAGGCTGCGGCCACGCCAAACACCAGGTTCAGCGGCACAGCAATCACGGCGGTGAGCAAGGTCAGCTTAATGGCCGACCAAGCATCGGGGTCCGTCAGGCCCTCAACATAGGCATCCCAGCCTTGGCGCAAGGCTTCGGTAAACACGGCGGCCAGCGGCAGCACCAAAAACAGCAGCAAAAACGCCAGGGCCAGGCCAATCAGCAGGTTGCGCAGCCAGGTGGCCTCGGTGGTGCCCGCCTGGGCACGGCGCAGGGCGCGGGTATCAGTGGTGGGGGAACTCATGCTTGCATCCCTGCGTGGCGGCGCTGCCAGGCTTGTAAAAGGTTGATCACCAGCAGCATGATGAAAGAGATCACCAGCATCACCACCGCCACCGCAGTGGCCCCGGCCACGTCGTATTGTTCGAGCTTGCCGATGATGATCAGCGGGGTAATTTCAGACACCATGGGCATGTTGCCGGCGATAAAAATCACCGAGCCGTATTCGCCCAGCGCCCGGGCAAAGGCCATGGCAAAGCCGGTGAGCAGGGCCGGGATGATGCTGGGCAAAATCACCAGCCGAAAAATCTGCCAGCGGTTGGCCCCCAGGCTGGTGGCGGCCTCTTCCAGCTCTTTTTCAAAATCTTGCAGCACCGGTTGCACCGTGCGCACGACAAAAGGCAGGCCAATAAAAATCAGCGCAATCACAATGCCGCCGGGCTGAAAGGCCAGCTCAATGCCCAAGGGCTCCAGGTACTGGCCGACCCAGCCGTTACCGGCCAACAGCGCCGTCAGCGAAATCCCAGCGACGGCGGTGGGCAGGGCAAAAGGCAAATCCACCAGCGCATCCACCAGCTTTTTGCCAACAAAGTCATAGCGCACCAACACCCAGGCAATCAGCAGGCCAAACACCAAGTTCACACTGGCGGCCAACAGCGAAGCGCCCAGCGAGAGTTTGTAGGCCGCCAGCACGCGCGGGGCGGTGGTGGCCTGAACGAAGTCGGCCCAGCTCATGGTGAAGGTCTTGGCCAGCAGTGCCAGCAGCGGAATCAACACAATGATGCTCAGGTAAAACAGGGTGTAGCCCAAGCTCAGGCCAAAACCGGGCAGCACCCGGCCGGGGCCTTTGCGGGGGGAGCGCGGCGGGGCACCGAGCACAATCGAAGTCATGGCAAGCCTTTATGCGTGCGTTTGAATGCTGGGTTGCTGCGCGGGCTTTACTTGCCGACTTGGTAGAGCTTGTCGAACTGGCCGCCGTCGTTAAAGTGCACTTTTTGCGCTTCGGCCAAAGAGCCAAAGTATTTGCTCACGGCAAATTGCGCAATGGGCTTGAACTGGTCTTGGTGCTTGGCCAAGATGGCTTCCGAACGGGGGCGCAGCGCATGCTTGGCGGCAATTTCTTGCGCTTCATCGGAGTACAGATAGTCCAAATACGTTTTGGCCAAGGCGCTGGAGCCTTTTTTGGCTGCCGTGCGCTGCACGATGGCCACGGGGTTTTCAGTGCTGATGCTTGTCGATGGGTACACCGAATCGACTTTGCCTTTGCCAAATTCACGCTCAACCGAAACCACTTCGGATTCAAACGTAATCAGCACATCGCCAATATTGCGCTGCAAGAAAGTGGCCGTGGCATCGCGCCCGCCCTTGGCCAGCACGGGGACGTTTTTGTACAGCTTGCCAACAAACTCTGCCGCTTGCGCATCGGTGCCGCCTTTTTCACGCACGCTGCCCCAGGCACCCAAATACGCGTAACGGCCATTGCCCCCGGTTTTGGGATTGACGACGATGACTTTCACATCGGGGCGAATCAAATCGTCCCAGTCCTTGATGTTTTTTGGGTTGCCTTTGCGCACCAAGAACAGCATGGTCGAGGTGGTGGGCGAGGCTGCGTGCGGAAATTGGGTCGCCCAGTCTTTGGCTACCACGCCGTTGTCGGCCAAAAATTGCACATCCGTGGTGGTGTTGAAGGTCACCACGTCGGCCTCTAAG
The DNA here is from genome assembly GCF_017368815.1 of Comamonas denitrificans. Classification (GTDB taxonomy): domain Bacteria; phylum Pseudomonadota; class Gammaproteobacteria; order Burkholderiales; family Burkholderiaceae_C; genus Comamonas; species Comamonas denitrificans. The sequence continues at coordinate 25,371 of NZ_JAFNME010000017.1, forward strand.
CCATCATTGACCGCACGCGCTTGGGCGCTGGAGCCAGCGTGCGACTGGTCAATCTTCACGTCTTTGCCGGTGGTTTTTTTGTAGTGGGCCACGAACGCGGCGTTGTAGTCTTTGTAGAACTCACGGGCCACGTCGTACGAGACGTTCAGTAGCTTGTCTTGCGCCAAAGCGGTGCCGCCCAGGGCCAGGGCAGTGGCAACAACAATCGATTTCACAGTGGTGGAGAACATGGCAGGCATCCCTGATGGTGTTATGAAGAATGCCGTGATTGTGCGAATGTGCTCTTAAAACTCAAAACAATATATATTTTTTTGTTTATTTCAAATCGATCTAAAGGATTGGTGAAAAGACAAAAACCATGCACAGCCGTGTCCGCAGCCCATGGCGCATCCCTAGGTAGAATCCCGCGCTTTTGCACACTTTCGGATTGTTATTTATGCCTGCCCACCCTCGTCCCTGCACGCTGTGCCTTGCCACCCACTTTGCCTGCCCTGCGGCCCACCGCCCCGGTGCCAAGCCCCCCTTGTTGTTCTAAGCCAAGAAAGGCACCATCGTGAGCACACAGCCCCCCTCCTCGACCGCCGCCGCGGCCACCCACCCCGCCCATGGCATCGCCCGCCTGCAAAAAACACTGGTGATGTGGCAAGTCATCATGATTGGCCTGGCCTATATCCAGCCCATGACGCTGCTGGACACCTTTGGCATGGTCTCGCGCGACAGCATCCAGCACGTGCCAACGGCGTATATGTTTGCGCTGGCAGCCGTGCTGCTGACCTCAATCAGCTACGGGCACATGATTCGCAAGTACCCCTCCTCCGGCTCGGCCTACACCTATGTGCAAAAGTCGATTCACCCCAATGCCGGGTTCATGGTGGGCTGGTCATCGCTGCTGGATTATTTGCTCTCGCCCATGGTGAATATTTTGCTGGCCCGCATTTATTTGACCGATATGTTCCCTGAAGTGAACCACTGGGTATGGATCATCGGGCTGACCATGCTCATGGTGGCCATCAACCTGCGTGGTATTCGCTTTGTGGCCAACTTCAATAGCCTGATTGTGTTTTTGCAGATTTTGATCATCGGCATCTTCACATTCTTGATTTACGAAAAACTGGCCGCCGGTCAAAACGCGTTGGGAGGCATTGACGGCCAAACCGCCGATGGCTTGTGGAGTTTTAGCCCTTTTTGGAGCGAAAAAACCGAAGTCGGGGCCCTGATCACCGGGGCGACGATTTTGTGCTTTTCCTTTACCGGCTTTGATTCGCTCAGCTCTTTGGCCGAAGAAACCAAGGACACGAAAAAAACGCTGCCCCGCGCCATGTTTTTAACGGCCTTGATCTCGGGCCTGCTGTTTATTTTCTGCACCTACTTTTTGCAGCTGTTTTTTCCGGGTGACCCCAGCCAATATTTCAAACTGGTGGATGAAACCCAACCAGAAATTTTGCTCCTGGTCGGCGGTGCGCTGTTCCAGTCGGTGGTGCTCAGTTTTGCGATTGTCACCGTCCTGGCTTCGGGCATTGCCGCCCATGCCGGCGTGTCGCGCCTGATGTATGTGATGGGGCGCGATGGCGTGCTGCCCAAACGCTTTTTCGGTCATATCTCGCCCAAGGGCTACACCCCCTCGTACAACATTTGGCTGGCCGGGGTGGTTTGCCTGTCTGCCGGTTTTTTAAGCTTGGAATTTGTTGTCGCCCTGATCAGCTTTGGGGCGCTTACGGCCTTTAGCTTTGTCAATTTATCGGTCATCAGCAGTTACGGTTTTCGCGATGGCCGCTTGAAACACCCCAAGGATTTTTGGCAGTTTTTTGTGCTGCCGCTGCTGGGCTTTGCCTCGATTGGTGCGCTGTGGCTGGAGGTGGAGGAAACCTCGCTCAAAGCCGGTATCTCCTGGGCCGCAGTGGGCTTGATTTACCTGGGCTGGCTCACCAAAGGCTTTCGCCGCGCGGCACCCCAACTGCACGAAGAGGATTTTGAGCGGTAAAAGTTGCCACGGTCATCTGGCAATCCCGTCTTCCCCCCAAAAAAAGGCCGGCGTCAAGCCTTTCGTGCAAATCACGTGGGGCTTGAAAGCATATACGGGGCAATAGGTTAGCTCTGTTCCGTGCCGCTTGCAGGAGATGCGGCGTTGTAGGCTGGGAGCCACATGAGAGTCTTGGGGAAGTAAGCCACATCGTACTGTGACGGTGAAAACTATCCAGACAGCGGGCTTGACTTGTTCGTCATAGTAGCCCATTCCTTCGCGCACCACCCAAACCCGAACGGACGCTAAACCAGCTCCGAAGACAGGATGTCTGACCTTGAACCGTGGATGCCAGAGGCATTTCGGTTGATAGTTTTCGTCAGCAGAGCGAATAGGCACAACTAGATCATGTTCGGGAAGTGCACGGAGGCGATCGCTGCGGTTGACGACTTGCCAGGCACAGCGCGCTAGAGTCCAGGAAAGCTACACGCTGAAAAAAGCTGGGCTACTAACGCCGTTTAAACTTGCTTCCGCAATAATTCCTTGCATACTTGGCGGGCAGCTATTTTAAACGATAAAATCCGCCATTTCCCATCAATCAAAATATGGAAGCTAAAAATGATAAAAGAAAATGAAATCAATATTGATTCTTATATAAAAGCAATATCCGATAGGAAAATAATCTACGAAGAAAACGTGGCTTACATCATGCCGGAAGGCAGCGCCGATGGCATTGATATCCTGAATGAGTATTCGCCAGACTTAAGGAAAGATTTAGAAGAATTTGGCGTAAATTCGGTGGTTGTCAAAGGAGATGAGCATACTTACAAAGCATTAAGAAGTGCAGACATAATTTTGCCTTTAATTCTTGGAATCCCATTTGCTGTACTTGCTAATTTTCTAACAGATTGGTTGCGATCCAATATAGAAAAAGGCAAGACGGTTTCTGTAAAATTCATAAAGAAGGATGGGGAAAAATATAAAGAAATAACCATAGAAGGATTGGGTGAGGATGTTGAAAAAATCATCGAAAGCCTGAAGGATCACTAATGGGAAGAGATGAGGACGACGAGCCAGCCTACGAGGCTATACTGATGACATCGGGAAGAGTCAATCTCTCCGAAATGGAAAAGAACAGCTTTAACGAAGCGCAAAATATTATTCAAGCTTATAACGCAGGGGAACTAGAGAATCCAGAACCCGCGCTCAGAAGCGCATTGGATATGCTGCTGAATGTTTTCTGGATCAACAAAGATTTACGTATTCCAGTTTCAAGGCAAATGCACTCTATAGGAAAGGTGCTGCATGAAACATATGGGTGTGCATTCGGATTTGAAAATGGGCTTTATTACACAAAGTGCCCAAACATGCTTTTACATCGTGATTTTGGATTTAGCATGCGAGGGTTTGAAAAATACAAATGCTCCATATGCAACATAGATCCTGTAGACTGCCTTCATAGGACTGGGCGAAAGTACAATAATGTTGAGTGCAATAGGTTTGGCGGGCGTTGCAATATATGCTGTGAAGAAAATTCCTCATGTAGTCATAATTTGGGCGAAGCATATGATAACGTCGAGGCCATAAAAATCGTCTACGACATGCAGATAACTACATTTGATGTGGTTAGGGAGCCTGATTTTGCACTTGCAAGAGTGACTAAAATACCTTTCTCAAAGCAATTCATAACAAAAGGTATCGGTGAAGATCCGCACTCTTCTGAGTTTATATACGGCAGTACAGTACTTAACTGCGATCATTGTATTGGTTGCACGGAATACAGCCCAAATGCGAATGGTGGACTTTGGGTGAAACCATAACGGCAGCCATATTATTGGCAAGAATTGAGACGCCTAAACTCTTTCCTGAACCCCCGATCCCCCGCCATGAACGCTTCCAGCATGTGCGGGATCAGCGTCGTGGCATCGACCGCCTCGCCATACGCCTGCGCGTGCAGCGCGGCGTAGCGGTCGAGGTCGGCTTTCAGGCTGGCCGGGCAAGCGAAGGTCAGCTTGACGCTTTCGGTCTTGGGTAACGGCCCCAGCCGCAGTTTCCTGGTCGTGCTCATCGTGAAGTCCCCTTGTTGAAGAACAACGGCTGATAGGGCCGCAGCACCAGATCACGGTTGACGATGATGCGCACCGGCAAGCCAGGGCGGCTGGTCAGCGTGGGCTGGATGTTGAGGTTGCGCCGGGTCACTTCCTGGCCGACCTGGTTCACGGTGTCCTGCAGGCTGTCGCGCCCAGCGATGATGACGCGATCACCGTCCTGGCGGTTCTCGGGTGCAGCCAGTTCGGCACCGACGCCCAGCAGTGTGGTCAGCACGGCACCTGCAAAGATCCGATCCCAGTGCCAGTCCACGTCGTCTTCCAGACCGGCATAGCCCGCCGGGTCGGTGCCGATCAGGTCGTCGAGCGTGAGCGATGACGTATCCGGCAGGATGATGCGGTTCCACATCACCTGCACGCGGCTCTGGCCGTAGCTGACTTGGCTGTTGTACTTGCCCAGGATGCGCGAACCCTGCGGGATCAGTAGGAATTTGCCAGTGGCCGTGTCATAGATCGGCTCCGTCACCGTGGCGATCACGTCGCCCGGCAGGTCGGACTTGATGCCCGTGACCAGTGCCCCGGCAATGACCGTTCCGGCCATCACCTGATACGGCGAGGTGGGCATTTGCAGGTTGCCGGAGTTACGGGTTTCCGTAGAACCACCTATCAGGAACGCCTCTTTCTGGTCTTGCCGGTTCTGCACGGCAGTCGGATCGGCGGGCTGGGCCGCCGTCGAGGCCGGGCCGGCGGCCATCGGGTCGAAGGCCGCATTGGCGGCAAAGCCCGGTGCGGCAGTGACCTGCGACTGCGCCACGGGCGTTGCCTGCGGGGAGCCGGTGCGGAAGAATACCGAAGAAGCTGCCGCAGCTTCTGCTTCCTTGCGCAGCGCATCGTTAGGATCGTAGCCGGGCGCGGCATAGGAGGCGGCAACTGGCTGCTGCGAATTGACGATGGCTGGCCCCAGATCCCCCGGCAGCGGTGGCCCCAGCCCCGGCACATCGGGCGGCAGCGCTGGCAACTTGGAATAGTCGGTAGGAAGTTGGTCGAGGCCTTCCGAGCGCGACACACGATCCACGTTGTACAGCTCCGTGGATTCGCCCGCACCGCGTTGCTGCGGTTGCAGCGACCAGATCAGTGCGCCCATCACGCCAACCGACAGGCCGCCGGCGAGGATGGCCAGCGTGCGCCGGTTCAGGCGCGTGACCGGGCGCGGTTGGGCGCGCAGCGCCACCGCCTCGGGTGCCACCTTGTCCACCTTCGGCGTGGCAAGGTCGGGGGTATCGTCCTGGCTCATGCTCAGTTCCTCCCGGCAATGCCATCGGTGCGCTCGATGCGCACTACATCGCCCTTGTCAGCGCCCAGGCGCAGTTCGGCCGCACCGAACAGGCGATCCACGATGTAGTACGGCGAACGGAAGCGGTAGTTCACCAATTGTCCGTCGCCCTGTGCACCGATGACGAACAGCGGCGGCAGCTCGCCCTGGGCGATGCCTGCCGGGAACTGGATATAAACCTTCTCGCCATCATCGAACGCCCGCAGCGGCTTCCACGGCGGATTGCTGCCGCTGATTGCATAGCGAAAGCGGATGTTCTCCAACGACAGACCCGCATCGACCGGAGCGACAGCGTTGGCAGCCTGTGCCTGGCGCTGCAAGGCCAGCATTCGATCCTTGGGGTAGTCCCAGGACACCGACGCCATCCATGTCTTGTCGGTCGAAGTCAGTTCCAGCAGGTACGTCCTGCGGCTGGTGGTGATGACCAGATTGGTCTTCAACCCGGAACGGATTGGTTTGACCAGCACATTGACGCGCAGATCGGCCCCGCTGCCGCTGGAGGTGTCGCCCACGATCCAGCGCACCGTGTCGCCAGCAGCGACCGTCACCAGTTCCTCGCCGGGCTGGAGCGCGATCACCGTCACGCGGCCCACGGACGCATAGACCTGGTACAACGCACCATCGGTAAAAGGCCAGACCTGGATCGCATTGACGTAGCCCTCGCGGGTCGGCGCGATCCGCGCTTCGGCATTGGCGCGGGAGACGCGCACCTTCTCGTCGGCAGGCTCCGGCGTGGTCGGGGCCGCAACAACGTCCGGCAGCGGCTTCAACTGTGCGGGCAATGCCAACGGCTCGGGCACAGCCACGACTTCGATGGGTTTGGGCGGCTCGGGCAATGGCTGCGCCTGCACCGGCTCATCGAGCGAAATGACCGGCGGCGGTTTGCCCTGCGTGGCGCAGCCCGCAAACAGAACAGTCGATGCCAGCAGGATCACCGGCAATGCGGTTTTACGGAAATGTGCATTCATGGTTTGGCTCCTTCAGAAGAATCCAGTTCACGGCTCCACGACAAGCCATTGACGTAGATGCCCAGCGGGTTACGGCGCAGGCGTTCTTCGGTGCGCGGGGTCTGCTGCACGATGGACACCACCGCCGTCCATCGCTCCAGCCCGGCCGCCGCGCCATTGACGTAGCGGCGTTCTGTCCAGCGCACGTTGAACGACGCATCGCTGGCGCGAACCACACTGGTGATCTGCACCGTCACCGACTCCTTGCCGATGCGGGCGAACGGGTCATTCACCCGCGCGTAGTCGTTGAGCACCGCCGCGCCCCGGTCGGTGGTGTAGTCGTAGGCGTCGAGCCAGTTCTGGCGCACAACGATGGGGTCGATGGACAGCGAGCGCACCAGCGTCACGAAGCGCGCGATGTGGTGTGCCGTCTGGGCATCAGTGGGCCGGTACGGCGTGGCCGCTTCGCCCACGGTGCGCACCTGGCCGGACTGATCGACCTCGATGACGTAGGGCGTGACGATGGACTGTGCTGAGCGCCACACCAGGCCACCGGCCATCAGCAGCGCGAGCACCAGGCAGCCAAAGGCCATCAGCCGCCAGTTTTTCGCCTGCACGCGGGCCGAGCCGATGCGCTCGTCCCACACTTGGGCAGCGGCTTGATACGGAGTGGCAGGCTGTGGCGTATCGGCATAGCGCACCTGCGGTCGTTTGAATCGCATGGAGTTCTCCTTGAAAGTCAGCTATCGGAATCCCGCAGGCTCGGGCCTTGGCCCGAACCGCCGCCGTCGCCACCGCGCAGCGTGTGCGCGGCCGTGGTGGTGGCCTGGGTGAGTTGTTGGCGGCGTTGCAGGCGCTTGGCCCAGCCGGGTTGTTCCTGCTTCTGCGCGTTGGCATCGCCAGCGGCGGCTTGCCCGGAAGCGGCAGTGCCACCGCCTGAGCCGCCATCGGCGCCAGAGCCTTGCCAGCCTGCTTTGAGTGGCGCGGCCGCCTTGGCCGCCGCTGTCTTGATGCCCGCACCGGCGCGTTGGCCTGCCGCCTGTGCGCCGCCCTTGGCGACATTGCCCAGCCCCGCCATCGCGCCCTTGGCTCCGCCGCCCGCAGCGGCAGAACCGGCCTGGAATGCCGACTTCGCGCTGCCCGCCGCCGATGTCGCAGCCCGCGCACCAGACCCGGCGAGCTTGGCGGCAGCCGGTGCCATGCGCGCTCCAGCCATCACGGCACCGCCCACGCCGGTGGCCGCAGCACCTACGGCCACCGCCGCGCCTGCGGCACCAATCGCAGCACCAGCCATTGCCCCGGCACCCAACTGCGGTGCGCCGGAGACCAGCCCGGTGGCGATGCCTGGGCCGAAGATCCCCAGCGCCAGCAGCGTGAGCGAGGCCAGCATGATGACCACCGCATGGTCGATGGACGGCTCGGCTGGATGCACCTGGAACTCTGCAAATAGGCCCGAGCCGATGCCGACGATGACGGCCAGCACCAGCACCTTGATGCCCGAAGACACCACGTTGCCCAGCACTTTCTCGGCGAGGAAGCTGGTCTTGTTCCACAGCGCAAACGGCACCAGCACGAAGCCCGCGAGCGTGGTCAGCTTGAACTCGATCAGCGTGATGAAAAGCTGGATCGCCAGCACGAAGAAACACAGGATCACCACCGCCCAAGCCAGGAACATGACCACGATGGGCGTCATGTTCACGAACACTTCGGGGAAGCCCGCCATGTCGCTGATCTGCTCAAGGATGGGGGCCGCCGCGTCAATGCCGGTCTTGGCCAGGCGGCCTGGTTGCAGGAACTCGCCCATGCTCATCGTCGAGCCGCTGGCCGTCAGGCCCAGGCCCGCGAATGAGCGGAAGACGATGCTGGCCAGCCAGTTGAAGTTGTTGATGATGTAGGCGAAGGCGCCGACGTACAGCACCTTGCGCAGCAGCTTGGCGATCACGTCCTCGCCCTGGCCGGTGGCATGGCTCATCGCCCAGTACAGCCCGGCAATCGTCATGTCGATGACGATCAGCGTGGCGGTGAGGAACGCGACTTCGCCCTGCAGCAGCCCAAAGCCCGAGTCGATGTAGCGCGAGAAGGTAGCGAGGAAGCGGTCGATGACCGTCACGTCATTCATGGCGGCGCTCCGTCAGTTGCCGTAGAAATCCACGCGCTGCGGCGTGTAGGGCGTGCCATCACCCAGGAAGCGGCGCGTCACTTCACGGCCACGTTCGACAGCCGCCGCTTGGCGTGCCAGTTCCAGCACGGCGGCGCGTTCCTGCGTGATCTGGAGTTGCTGCGCCTGGATGGACTGCTTGGCCTGCAAGGCCAGAAGCTGGTTGGTCGCCTGCATGGCTTGCAGCGCGCCGGTGGCGGACTGGCTCTGGCTGACCAGATCGGACAGCGCGCTTTCGTCTTGCGCCAGGTTCTGCGACACCTGCGCCTGCATCCGCATCGCGGTATGCAGGCCGTTCAAGGTGTTCTTCCAGCGTTCCTGCGCGTCGCGCAGCATCTGGTCGCCGCTGACGGTCGCGGCGTACTGCTCCGGGTACAGCCGGGCGAAGGTGGCATCCATGCTCTGCACGTCGTAGGCCAGGCCGCGAGCCTCGGCGATCAGCCGCTCGGTGGTCGCCAGTGTCGAACGCAAGCGATTGACGACGTTGAAGTCCAGATTCGCCAGATTACGCGCCTGGTTCATCAGCATCTGGGCTTCGTTCTGGAGTTGGTTGATCTGGTTGTTGATCTGCTCCAGCGTGCGCACGGCGGTCAGCGTGTTCTGCACGAAGTTGGACGGGTCGAACACCGTCAGCGCGGATGCAGGCTGTGAGGCCAGCAGCGATACCGACAGCACGGCGGCGAGCGAGACGGACAGCAAACGGGGTTGGGTCTTCATGGTGAAACCTCCGGTCGTTGAGAAGCGAGGAAGGACGCTGCTGCCGGTGAGGACGGCAACAGGTCGGCAGCCCAATCGAGGCCGCGATGGCGCAACCAGGCACCGGCGAAGCCCGGTGTGCCGGCATCCAGCAGCACGCGATCCATGTCGCGTTGGTCTTGCGGGGTGGATGCACTCGCGAAGGCCAGCGTGGCTGGCCCCAGGTCGAGGTCGAACAGGCGATTGCCCAGGCGCGATTGGTAGTAGTAATCGCGCTTGGGCTGCGCGGTCGCCACAATCTCGATCTGGCGCGAGTTCAGCCCAAAGCCTTCGTAGATCGTGCGAATCTGCGGCTCGGTCGCCTGTGGGTTAGGGAGAAAAATCCGACTGGCGCAGCTTTCGATCACCGCCGGGGCAATGCTCGAATCCTTGATGTCGGCCAGCGACTGCGTGGCGAAGATGACGCTGACATTCTTCTTGCGCAGCGTCTTGAGCCACTGGCGGATGCGGGCGGCAAACACCGGGTCATCGAGGAACAACCAGGCTTCATCGAGGATCAGCAGCGTGGGCGCACCGTCGAAGCGTTCATCGAAGCGGGCGAACAGGTAGCCCAGCACGGCCAGCACCGCCGCCTTGCTGTGCATCAGTTCTTCCATCTCGAAGCCCTGCACGCTGCCGGAACCCAGGCGGTCGGCATCGGCATCGAGCAGCTTGCCGTGGGCACCACCTAACACATAGGGCGCGAGCGCCTGGCGCAGCGCGTTCGATTGCAGCAGCACCGACAGGCCGGTCAGCGTGCGCTGCTCCACCGGTGCGCCGGCGAGGCTGCCGAGTGCCGACCAGATCGCAGCCTTCTCGTCCGGGCCGATGGCGACACCTTCGTGCAGCAGGCGGCCTTCCACCCATTCGGCGGCCCAGGTGCGATAGCCTTCCTGGTCAATGCGGGCCAGTGGCTGGAAGGCAATCGCCCCGTCGTTGCCGAGGTCGTAGTGCTCGCCGCCCAGCCCCAGGATGGTGGCGCGCATGGAGCGGCCCATATCGAAGGCGAAGATGCGCGAGCCGGGATAGCGGCGAAACTGCATCGCCAGCGTGGCCAGCAGCACCGACTTGCCCATGCCGGTCGGCCCGGCGACCAGCGTGTGGCCCACGTCGCCAATGTGCGTCACCAGCCGAAACGGCGTTGCGCCATCGGTGCGGGTGACGATCAGCGATGGGCCGTCAAGGTGGTGGTTCTTCTCCGGGCCAGCCCACACGGCGGACAGCGGCATCATGTGCGCCAGGTTCAGCGTCGAGACGATGGGCTGGCGCACGTTGGCGTAGGCATTGCCGGGAATGGACGATAGCCAGGCATCCACCGCATTCAAGGTTTCGGGGATAGTGACGAAGCCCCGGCCCTGAATGACGCGCTCCACCATGCGCAGCTTTTCGTCGGCAGCGGCGGCATCCGTGTCCATGACGGTGACGATGGCCGTCAGGTATCCGAAGGACACCTGATCGCTGCCCAGCTCCTGCAAGGCGGCATCGGCGTCGGCGGCCTTGTTGTTGGCGTCGGTATCGACCAGCGGGCTTTCCTGCTGGAAGATCGTTTCGCGCAGCAGCGCGACGACGTTCTTCCGTTTGGCGAACCACTGGCGACGCAGGCGACCGAGTTCTTTTTCCGCCTCGGCTTTGTCCAAGCACAGAAAGCGCGTGCTCCAGCGGTAGCCAAAGCCCAGGCGGTTGAGGTCGTCCAGAACCCCCGGCCAAGTCGAGGTCGGAAAGCCGCGCACCGATACCACGCGCAGGTGCTGGTCGCCCAGCATGGGCGCCAGACCACCGACCAGCGCAGAGTCGGTCAGCAGCGCGTCGATATGGAACGGCACTTCGGGCACGCCGACGCGGTAGCGCTGCGTCGATATGGTGGCGTGCAGGTAGGTCAGCGTCTGGCTGTCATCGAGCCAAGCGATTTCCGGCATCACGCCATCGAGCAGGTCAAAGACGCGATCCGTCTCCGCGACGAAGGCTTGCAGCCGCTCGCGCCAGTCCACGCCTTCGGTGGGCCGGTTCTCGTACAGCATCCCCGCCGCGCGGGCACGCGATTCCTCGGGCGGCAGGTACACCAGCGTCAGGTGATAGCCGCTCTCGAAGTCGTTGCCCGATTCCTCGAAGGTGGCTCGGCGCTCCTCCTCCACGAGCCACGACAGCGGCTCGGGAAACTCCGAGTGCGGATAGTCGGCAGCGGGTCGGCGCTCGGCCTCAATGAACAGCGCCCAGCCCGAACCCATGCGACGCAGCGCGTTGTTCAAGCGCGCCGACGTGGCGATCAACTCGCCTTGCGTCGCACTGTCGAGGTCAGGCCCGCGAAACCGGGCCGTGCGCTGGAAACTACCGTCCTTGTTCAAGATGACGCCCGGCGCGACCAACCCGGCCCACGGTAGCCAGTCGGCGAGCAGTGCGGGCCGCTGGCGGTATTCGGCAAGGTTCAGCATGGCGGCGTCCCCTCACACGTCCAGCAGCGGGCGGTGCTTGATGTGCCGCGCGAACACGGTCATGAACTGCGGATCGACGCGCGCGCCCCATACCGCCAGCGAGTGGCCGACGATCCAGAGCACGACACCGGGAATCCACAGTTGCAGGCCCAGCCCCACTGCGGCAGCGAGCGTGCCGTTGGCGATCGCCACGGTGCGTGGCGCACCGCCCAGCAGGATCGGCTCGGTCAGCGAGCGATGCAGCGGCACTTCAAACCCGGCCGCAAAGGCATCCGGGGCACTCATACGACGGCCCCGCCGGAGAAGCTGAAGAACGACAGGAAGAAGCTCGAAGCCGCGAAGGCGATGGTCAGGCCGAAGACGATCTGGATCAGCTTGCGAAAGCCGCCCGACGTGTCGCCGAAGGCGAGCGCGAGGCCCGTGGCGATGATGATGATGACCGCGACGATGCGCGCCACCGGCCCCTGGATGGATTCGAGGATGGATTGCAGCGGGCCTTCCCACGGCATCGAGGAACCGGCGGCCTGCGCGGTTCCGGCCATGAACAGCAGCAGCGCGGCCAGCAGCAGTCCTTGCCCCGCAGGGCGTGCCAGGCTGCGCAGCCGTGCCAAGCCGGTCAGGTGAGGAAGCGGATCTACGAAAATACGGAAAGCAGGAACGTGCATCTGCGTCATGGCAGTTCTCCAGGGTGGTTGAGGGACGGGGAAGAAAGGTCGGACTGCGATGGCAGCTCGGGAAATGGCGCATCCATCGCGTCCGCCAGTTGGTAGCCCACGCCGTCGAAGCCGACGACGCGGGCGATGCTCTCGATGCGGCGCTTGCGCCCACGCCCGGCGATGTAGATCACCACGTTGACCGCCTCAGCGATCAGCGCACGCGGCGGGTTCACGGCCACTTCGAGAATCAGTTGCTCCAAGCGCAGCAGCGCGCCGAGCGCGGAACCGGCGTGGATCGTGGCGATGCCGCCGGGGTGGCCCGTTCCCCACACCTTGATGAGATCCAGTGCTTCGGCGCCGCGCACCTCGCCGACGACGACGCGATCAGGTCGCAGGCGCATGGATGAACGCACCAGCTCGGTCATGGACACCACGCCTGCGCGCGTGCGCAGCGGAACGTGGTCGCGGGCCGCGCATTGCAGTTCCACCGTGTCTTCGAGCACGAGAACGCGGTCGCCCGTGGCGGCGATCTCGGCCAGGAGAGCATTGGCCAAGGTCGTCTTGCCGCTGCTGGTGGCACCGGCGATCAGGATGTTCTGCCGCTCGCGCACGGCCCGTACCAGAAAGCCCGCCTGCGCGCTGGTCATCATCCCGTCGATGACGTACCGCTCCAGCGGGATCACGCCGATGGCGCGCTTACGCAGCGCGAAGGCTGGCCCCGGCGCGGCGGGCGGCAAGATGCCCTCGAAGCGTTCGCCGGTCTCGGGCAGCTCGGCCGACAGCAGCGGCTGGCCGCGATGCACTTCCGCGCCGACGTGGGCCGCCACAAGACGGATGATTCGCTCGCCGTCCGCTTCGGACAGCTCCACGCCCATCGGCGCACGCCCCGATGAAAGCCGATCCACCCAAAGGGTGCGGTCGGGATTCAGCATGACTTCCACCACGTCCGGGTCTTCGAGCGCGGCGGCGATCAGCGGCCCCATCGCCGTGCGCAACATCTGGATGCGCCGGTCGAGCGACGTGGCGGTCATGGATTGCGGAACGGCGCTCATGACGCACGCTCCTGTGCTTGGGCGACTGCCGCCGCGTCCTCCATCCGCATCGGATCGGGGTGCAGTTCCTCCACCACGTCGCGCACCAGGCTGCGTCCGCGTAGCAGGTGGCGCCCAAGCTGCTCCACGAACTGCTCGAAGCGTGCTTTGCCCTGGGCGCGAGCCGCGTCTTGGTGCGCCTCGGGAACGGGCGTGCTCACGGTCAGGTAGTAGCGGATGAACAGCGCCAGCGTTTCGATGGCGATGTTCTGGTCGCGCTCCATGCGCTCCGCCTGCCGCGACAGGCGATCAAGCCGCTTGGCGATGGCCGCCTCGCGCTGGTCGGCGGCATCAGGCGACAACCACGATGCGAGCGCCGCCGCGACGATGGACGACTTGGACACGCCTTTCTTGGCGGCCAGCTCGTCCAGGCGCTTGGCGTGCTCCGGCTGGATGAACAGGTTGAGGCGGTAGTGGCTCATAGCTCGATTCCGTCGTTGGGGTCGAGGGAAGCCAGCCGCGCCGTGCGCTGCATGGCTGGATCGAGCTGGCGAGGAAGGGGAAGCGGCAAATCGTCGTCGTCATCGAGTAGCCCAAGGTCGGCCGCGGGCGCGGCCAGCTCGGGGTCGTAGGCGACGGTTTCGGAGAGTTCGGGCTGACGGCGCGGGCCGCCGTCGTCGGCCGAAGCCGAGTTCTCCAGGCCATCGGCGGATGCCGTGGCAGGTGCAGCGGGCACGGACGGAATCGCCAGCCCGCTCCAGTCGTCGGGCCGCGACGGCGGCGCGTCGGCGTACTGCTGGTTCGCCAGCGTGGGCGGTGGCAGCACGCGACGCTTGAAATTGGCGTCCGCGTAGTAGCGCAGTTTCTTCGCCTTGATCGGCGCCACGCTGGACACCATCACCACGGCCTCGTCGGGCGGAAGCTGCATCACCTCGCCGGGCGTGAGGAGCGGTCGGGCCGTTTCCTGGCGCGACACCATGAGATGCCCGAGCCACGGCGCCAGCCGGTGGCCCGCATAGTTGCGCTGGGCGCGCAGCTCGGTGGCCGTACCCAGCGTCTCGGAGATGCGCTTGGCGGTGCGTTCGTCGTTCGTGGCGAACGTCACGCGCACATGGCAGTTGTCGAGGATGGAGTGGTTTTGCCCATACGCCTTGTCGATCTGATTGAGCGACTGCGCAATGAGGAAGCTGCGGATGCCATAGCCGGCCATGAAGGCCAGCGCCGTCTCGAAGAAGTCCAGGCGCCCCAGCGCCGGGAACTCATCGAGCATCAACAGCAGCTTGTGGCGGCGCTCGATGCCGTCGGAGCCATCAAGCGATTCGGTTAGGCGCCGCCCGATCTGGTTGAGGATCAGGCGAATCAGCGGTTTCGTCCGCGAAATGTCCGAAGGCGGCACCACCAGATACAGCGACACCGGATGTTCGGCCGCGATCAGGTCGGCAATGCGCCAGTCGCAGCGCGAAGTGACTTCGGCCACCGTGGGATCGCGGTACAGGCCGAGGAACGACATGGCGGTGCTCAACACGCCGGAGCGCTCGTTATCCGACTTGTTGAGCACTTCGCGCGCAGCCGATGCGACTACCGGATGCGGGCCATCGCCCAGGTGGGGCGTGGTCATCATCCGGTGCAAGGTCAGCTCGAAAGGGCTGGCCGGATCGGACAGGAAGTTGGCAACGCCGCGCAGCGTCTTGTCTTCGCCCGCGTAGAGCACATGCAGGATGGCCCCGACCAGCAGCGCGTGCGAAGTCTTTTCCCAATGGTTGCGCTTCTCCAGCGCGCCTTCGGGATCGACCAGAATGTCCGCGATGTTCTGAACGTCGCGCACTTCATGCGCGCCGCGCCGCACCTCCAGCAGTGGGTTGTAGGCTGCCGACTTCGCATCGGTCGGGTTGAACAGCAGGCAGTGCGAGAAACGCGAACGCCAGCCGGCGGTGATGCTCCAGTTCTCGCCCTTGATGTCATGGATGACGGCGGATGCCGGCCAACTCAAGAGTGTGGGAATGACTAGGCCCACGCCTTTACCCGAGCGCGTGGGCGCGAAGGTCAGGACGTGTTCCGGTCCTTCATGACGTAGGTACTGGTGATCGTGCTGACCGAGGAACACGCCGGCAGGCTGTGTGAGGCCGGCCTTGCGAATGTCGTGCGCATTCGCCCATCGCGCCGAGCCGTAGGTCGTGACCATGCGTGCCTGGCGCGAGCGCCAGACCGACATGGCGATGGCAACGACCACGGCGACCATGCCGCTGGCGCCGGCAATGGCACCGCCGGTGTCGAAGACCTCCGGCGCATAGGCGCCGAAGAAGAACCACCACTCAAACAGCTTCCACGGGTGGTAGATCGACGTGCCAAGAAAGTCGAACCAGGGCGAGCCAAGGCGTACTTGATAGCCAAGGGCCGCCGCTGTCCATTGTGTGGCACCCCACACACCGGCGATCACGATGCCGAATACCACGGCTATCTGACCGAACAGCACATTCGTACCTTGCATAGCCCCGCCTCCAATCTCTCCTACGCTGATTCCCTTGGGAAACGCGGCTTAGAAATGTGCCGCAGGCGTCAGGATCGGTGCTGGCTTAGTGCCGGTCAAAGACCGTTTGGGGCAGAAAGGTCGATAAGAAAGAATGAATTCGCGCTGTGTCTAGCCAGGGAGTGACTCCGTAAGCGCCGGCGAATATCAGCGTGCCGAACAGAAGATTCAGGCAGACTAGCGAATTGCTGAATTGCTGAATTGCTGAATTGCTGAATTTCAGAATTTGGGGGATTCTTTGGGCGGTGTGTATGGCGTTTTTCCGTCACCGTAGAACCGCTTACGTGTTGCCTCCGCTACCCGGTTGCAAAGCAGTTCGCCCAAAGTAGGCCGATCCGTCTTGCATTGCTGGCGCAACTTCTTGAGCTGTTCCGGGTCTGCCACCAGCTCTTCTACTGTCGGGGTTTTCTTTTCTGCACTAGTGGCTTTGTGCGGTTTATCAGATTGACCGCATGCGACTAGCATTGCAGCGACGAGCGTGATGGCGAGTCTCATGGCATCAATTCCTCCGGAAGATCGGGATTTCGGCTTTTTGTTGACCTGAGAAACTCTGGCAATTCGATGGCCTGTACTCGCTGAATGAAGCGCGCAAGCTCGTCAAACGGATCGCCTTCAAGTCTGAGTAGATAGGTCGTCAAAGGTGGTACGCGTGTCGAAAGCGGCCTCGCCACGACTCCTGGCTCTCGGGAGGCTGCAATGTGTGCAGCCCCTGTAAGTCCGAGTGCAAAACCGGCAGATACCAACGCCATCATCAGGTCGAAAGTGGTAACCCGCTCGGCAACTAGAGGCTGCATTTCAGCCCGGCTAAGTACTCGCTCAATGTGCTTGGCGTGGCCCTCGCACACTTGAGGATCAGATAGCACTAGCGGGTAGCGCAGCAGTTCATCCAATGGAATTCGCTTAAGAGCCAGCAACGGATGCCGAGCTGGCAGCGCCACCATAAGCGTGTCAGTCCACGCGGGAAGTGCGACGATTCCATCACCTACGTCGTCGGACTGTGCAAAGCCGACGTCATACAGGTCGTCGTGCAATCCTTTGATTTGTTGGGATAGTGGCACCTCAAAAAAGCGAATCTCAACCTCGGGCTCCTCCTCGCGACACAACGCCAATAGGGCTGGTAAGCACAGTAGTGTTGCGCCGTCTGACAAGGCGACGCGGAGTTGTCCATGAAAGCCATTTTTTGCTGCCTTCACGCAGTCCCGCGCCTGTTGCAAGGATGCGAACACCCGAGGTGCGTGCTCCATGAGCATCAACCCAGCTCGTGTCAAACGCGTGCTTCTCGTGTTCCGAATAAAGAGCTGTGCTCCTAACTCCTCTTCGAGTTCTTTGATCGTGCGAGACAGTGGGGACTGCTCAATATGCAGTTTCGCAGCGGCGCGAGCGAAGTGAAGTTCCTCGGCGAGCGCCATAAAACAACGTAGATGTCGAATTTCCATGCGTCCCCTACTAATCGTCGATCTATTCAGTATTTAAAACTCGCTGCCATGCTGCGTTCTTCCAACTCAAGGACTCAGGGTGAAGATTGCAGATTCACATGCTCTGGCGAACCAGAAAGCGCTTTAGCGAGAACACCCCATTGCACGGCTGCGTCGGCGCGAGCACGGACCAGAGCCGCTCGCTGGGACAAGGTGCCACGCTCCGCTTCTGCAACAACGGTCGCATCCACCTGTCCCGCCTCAAAGAGGCGTCGACTGCGGTCAAGGAGTCGATCAGCGACGACAAGACCATCGACCTGATGCTGCAGAGAAGTCCGCTGGGTCTGCCAGCCCAGATAAGCGTTCTCCACATCCTGAAGCGCAAGCAAAACCGTGCGTTCCAGGTCAGCCTGTGCGCCGCGACTGCGTGCTGAGCCCTCGTCGATTCCCGCTTGTATTGCTCCACCGTCAAAGATCGGAAGCGTCACACCCAAGCCCAGAGAGAAAATGTTCCCTGCCACACGTGTTCCGTTGTTCTCGAAGCGTTGGCGCCCACCACTCAAATCGAGCACAAGTTTGGGGAACCGCTCGCCTTCTGCTGCGTTCCATCGCGCCGTCGCCGCTGCAAGACGCGCCTGCGCGGCTCTGACGTCGGGGCGCTGCTGCAGCAATTCGCCTGGCACGCTTCTGGGAGTCCAATCGGGCATGGTGAGAGAGGCAAGCGCAGGACCGCTGCCAAGCGCCCCCGGAATCCGGCCAACGAGCACATCCAAGGCATGCGTTGCTTCGCCGCGTACGCGTCGCAACTGCTCTTGCTCCACCCGGAGGGCGATGACCTCGGAACGCGTGCGTTCAATGTCAAAGCCCGTAGCTTGACCTGCCTTGAACTTCTGCTCTGTCAGACGCTCAAGGCGCTCGGCGACTTGAAGTCGCTCTTTTGCCAGATCTTCCAGCTCTGCCGCCTGCCGCTGCTGCAGTGCAGCGGACACTGTCTCAAAGGCGATCTGCCAACGTGTCGCGAACCAGTTCTGTTCGACAGCAACTGCGTCCATCCGTGCGCCATCAGCGGCATGCGAGAGGCGGCCCGCTAGATCAACTTCCCATGAAGCCGACAGCGGAAGCCTGGCATCGCTGCTGATGGTCGGTGCCAAAGAAAAGTCGCGCGCGCGCGTTGCTTGGGGCGTGAGCGCCAAGCTAGGGAACATTGAAGCGCGTGTACGTCGGGTGATCGCCACAGCTTCATCAATCCGCGCTCTTGCAATAGCGAGATCGGTGTTGTGCTCCAGCGCGTTGCGCACCAGCGCGTCAATCAGCGGATCACCGTACGCCGTCCACCACTCGGCCGGGAGTGCTTGTGCTGGCACCTGCTGCACAGCCAGACCCGCTTCGTTCATGAATTTGGCCGGAACCTCAACGCGTGATGTCTCCACCCTGTGAGGCGAGTGGCTGCACGCGGCGAGAAGCGTGATCGATAGGAATGCAACAGCAGTAAGGCCGCGGCGGGCGTAGGGATCGGACATGTTGAGCCACTAGGTTGTGAATTGAGGAGGCCGTCTTGACGGGCATAGTTCATGGCGTGTACTATACCGTCCAGACGGTTCAAAAATCAAGCATCTTTGGAGTTTCACCATGGCAACTCGTATGAAATCAAGCCCAGAGGAGTCGCATTCGGCGGACAACGGCGCTGAAGCCCCCTCCATCTCTAAGAAAGCGCAACAAACACGGGAGCGCATCCTTCAAGCTGCGCGTGACGTAGTCATGGAGGGAGGTGCCGGGCACCTAACGCTTGACGCGGTCGTTGCACGGGCAGGAATGAGCAAAGGTGTGTTCCTGTACCACTTCAAGACCAAGCGCGATCTGCTCCTCACGATGATTGATGACCAGGTCTCGGCGTTTGATGGCGGGCAGGAAGAGCGAGAGCTGCCATTCGTCGGCGATCCAGACCCTTGGCTATCCAGCCAGGTCTCGGCTATGCCTGACGGCGGGATGCAAAAGATGAGCGCTGCATTGCTGGCGGCCGTGGCTGAAGACCCCACGCTGCTTGAGCCTGTGCGCGGCTGGTACCGCAGGCAGTACGAGAACGCGAGCAAATCTCCACGCGGCACCGATATCGCCGGAATCGTTCTATTTGCCTTGGACGGAGTCTTCCTCGCCGAAATGATGGGTTTTCCGACGTTTGCTGCCGAAGACCTTTCTCGACTCATGCACACCCTCCAGGCGCTCGCCCGCGGCGAACTGGAACTCACCCCTATTGATAAACGCTGATGAAAGGCCTTCCCGTGTCTTGCACTCCCTTTAAATCCCAGTCCTGGCAAATGCAGAAAGTCGGCCTCGCGTTTGTTCTGCTCGCATCGCTTGCCGGCTGTGGTAGTCAGAAGGAGCCTGCTTCCGATCCACCGCGAGCGGTCAAGCTGCTCACGGTGGGGGATGTAGGTTCTGTGGCCAATCGCATTGAATTGAGTGGTCTAGCTCGCTCCAGTGAGCGGAGTACCTTGGGGTTCGAGACTGGCGGGCGTATCAGCAAGCTTCATGTGGACGTGGGAGATCGCTTCTCTCGCGGACAGCTTCTGGCTGAGTTGGATGTTCAGCCCGAGCAACTCCGCCTAGAACAGGCTCGGGCGACACTCGCTGCTGCGGAAGCCGCATTGGCAGACAGAATCGTGCAGACAACGCAGCAAAGGGGGCTGCTTGAGGGCAACGTAATCTCCCCGGCTGCATTCGAGAGTGTGAAAGCACAGTTGGTTGCAGCTGAAGGCCAGGTGCGCAATGCAAAGGCCGCATTCGGCCTTGCCGAGCGTGCGCGAAGGGGGGCCGCCATTCATGCGCCATTCGACGGCGTCGTCGCGGAGAAACTCGCTCTGCCGTTCACAGATATTGCAGCCGGAGCGCCGGTGCTTCAAGTGGATGGACTACGCAGCGGCGTAGAAGTCCTTGCGACTGCATCGACGACCCAGGCGGCAAATATCAAAATTGGGCAGGTCGCCGAACTGCGCCTGAGCGAGTCAGCAAGTCCCGTTCGTGCTTCGGTACAACGCATCGGCTTGCGTGCTGAAAATGGCTCACTTTTACCTGTCGTGCTCGTTCCTCAAGATGCTACTCTTGCGCGCAGTCTTCGACCCGGGTCTGCCGTTCAAGTATTGCTGAAGGCACCGGAAGCGAAGGATGCCTCACCAGATCGTCTGATGCTTCCCTATTCGGCACTGGTGCTCAGTGAGAAAGCAGGACAAGCCGCAGTGTTTGTATATGACGTGACCGGAAAGAAGGTGCACCGCCGGGAAGTGCAATTCCAGAGCGAGCCAGGCGGCGACAACGTTCGCGTTGTGGGCGGCCTGAAGCGCGGCGAGATGGTAGTCGCGGCTGGCGCGAGTTGGCTGACGAACGAGCAACAAGTCACCCCACTCAAGGCCACGACCCAATTGGCCGGACGCTGACCCGCTACAGGAAGACTTCGCTATGAAGATCACAGAAATGGCGCTGCGCGCCAGCAGACTCACCTACCTTGCCGCGGTCATCATTCTTGTTGCCGGCATTGCCACGTTTCTCAATTTCCCTTCGCAGGAAGAGCCATCGGTCACGATTCGAGATGCGGTTGTTGCCGTTCTGAACCCTGGCATGCCAGCCGAACGTGTTGAGCAGTTGATCGCGCGTCCGATCGAGGAGCGTTTGCGGGAGCTGGCCGAGGTCAAGCGTGTAACCACAACCGTTCGCGCGGGCGGGGCCGTCATACAGGTCACGATCTGGGAGCGGTACACCGACCTAGCCCCCATATGGCAGCGCGTTCGCGCGAAGGTTGCCGATGCTCAGCCTCTGCTTCCACAGGGTACGTTGGGGCCATTTGTCAACGACGACTTCGGCCGTGTTGCCGTGGCCTCCATTGCGGTGACCGCGCCGGGCTACTCCATGGGCGAAATGCGTGTGTCGTTGAAAGAGATGCGCGATCGCCTATACGCGCTTCCCGGCGTTGATCGCATCAGCTTCTACGGCTTGCAGGAAGAGCGCGTCTATCTCGAATTTGATCGACCAAAACTAGCCCAGCTTGGATTGACCCCACAAGGGGTGATCGATCAACTCGTTAAACAAAACGTCGTGCTTTCAGGCGGGCAAATCGCCATCGGTGGCATCAACGCTTCGCTGGCTGTTAGTGGAGAGGTTCGCGACGCCGCTTCGCTGCGCGCGTTGCCGATCATGATGGCGCAAGCTCAGGGTGCGCGCGGTGCTTCGCCTGCTCCTTCAATCTCACTGGGAGAGCTTGCGCGCGTGCAGGTACAACCTGCAGATCCTCCCGAGTCTGCTGCAGTCTATAAGGGCCAGCCTGCCGTAGTGATGGCAGTGTCCATGACCTCGGGCCAGAACGTGGAGCAATTCGGCGTAGCCCTCAAATCCCGTGTGGCCGAGCTTGAGAAACTTCTGCCCGCAGGTTTCGAGCTCTCCTATGTGACATTCCAGGCAGACGTCGTCAAACGTGAAATGGGCAAGATGAACCAGGTGATGATCGAAACGATTGTCATCGTGCTCGGCGTCGTCGTCCTTTTCCTGGGATGGCGCACAGGATTCATCGTCGGGATGATCGTGCCGCTTACCATTCTGGGGGCACTGATCGTGATGCGCGCGCTGAACATCGAGCTGCAAAGTGTTTCGATGGCAGCCATCATCATCGCTTTGGGGCTCTTGGTAGACAACGGCATCGTGATTGCCGAAGACATTGAACGGCGCTTGGCAGCCGGTGAAGACCGCAAACAGGCTTGTCTCGAAGCGGGTCGTACCCTCGCACTGCCGCTGCTGACGTCCTCATTGGTTATCGTCATCGCCTTCTCCCCGTTCTTCTTCGGCCAGAGTGCGACGAGTGAGTATCTGCGCTCTCTCGTCATTGTCCTCGCGCTCACGTTACTCGGATCTTGGCTGTTGTGTCTGACCGTCACTCCACTGCTGTGCTACCACTTCACCAAAGTGCATCATCAACCGGCGAATGACGCGCAAACCTACAACACACGCTTCTATCGCGGCTATCGCAAGTTGCTTGAGTGGGTGCTTGACCACAAGGCGATCTACGTTGGTGTGATGACGGGTGCATTGGCCGTAGCTCTGTACGGATTCACGACACTGCCATACGACTTCTTGCCGAAGTCCGACCGAGTTCAATTCCAAATACCGGTGCAGCTCGCCCCTGGAACGGATTCACGGCTCACTCTTGCCAAAGTGAAGGAAGTGAGCGGCTGGCTCGGTGATCAAGAAATCAACCCCGAAATCACGGATCACATTGGCTACGTCGCTGACGGTGGGCCGCGCTTCATCCTTGGGCTCAATCCCCCATTGCCAGCATCGAACATCGCGTACTTTGTCGTGACGGTCAAGGCAGGCACCAACATTGACGTCGTGATTGCCCGAACTCGGGCTTACTTCGCGCAGCATCATGGAGATGTACGCGCAGAGCCTCAGCGGTTCTCGCTAGGCACTACCGAAGCCGGCACAGCCGTCTACCGGGTCAGTGGGCCGGATCATGAGGTGCTGATGAATGCGGCGGCGAAAATTGAGTCCGCGCTACGGGAGCTGCCAGGTACGGCCAACATCAAGAACAACTGGGATACCCGTGTCGGCCGTCTCGATGTTCGGGTCGATCAAGATCGTGCGCGACGTGCTGGCGTCACCACCGACGACATAGCTGCCTGGCTTGGCACCCGCTACATCGGCCAGTCGATCTCTGTGATCCGAGATGGCGATACCAGCGTGCCAATCGTGATGCGCGGGACGTCCAATGATCGGCGCAGCACTGCGGACGTTGGTTCGACGACCATCTATCCAGCGTCGGGTGGCCAGCCGGTTTCCCTGGCGCAAGTGGCCGATGTCACGCTCGCTAGCGAGCCGTCTGTGATCCAGCGCCGCAATCTCATTCGTACAGTCACAGTTCAGGGGCAGAACACCGCATACACCGCGCAAGAGATCGTGGATCACCTCGCACCTCGGATCGCCGCAATTGAACTACCTGCAGGCTATGCCATAGAGCTTGGTGGAGAAATTGAGGAATCGGCTGAATCGAATGCATCGCTCACGCACTACATGCCGTTCGCTCTTCTGGCGATGTTGCTGCTATTCATCTGGCAGTTCAACTCCTTCCGCAAGCTGATCGTGATTCTCGCAACGATTCCCTTCACGTTGATTGGGGTCGTGATTGCACTGAAGGCAACAGGCACTCCTTTCAGCTTCATGGCGACATTCGGGGTGCTTGCGCTGTTCGGAATCATCGTCAACAACGCCGTTCTTCTGCTCGAACAAATTGAACACGGCCTCTCGGAAGGTCTCGCCCGACATGAAGCCCTGGTGGGAGCTGCGATGCAGCGGCTGCGTCCAATCGTGATGACCAAGGTGACCTGTATCGCGGGTCTCGTGCCCCTGATGTTGTTTGCGGGGCCGCTGTGGAAGGGCATGGCCATCGGCATGATCGGTGGTCTCGCACTTGGCACGCTCGTGACGCTTGGCCTGATTCCGTTGCTCTACGAGGTGCTGTTCGGAATGAAGTGGCCGGGCAGCAAACGGAGTCACGAGGCGGTACAACAACCAGTGCAACCGGTCTGATCCCTCAGCGTAACTGTCCACACGCTTCCCCCGATCTCTCTCGTGGCCGGAGAGATCGGGGAGACAGATTCTCGCCATCAGAGAGTTTAAGAAGAAATCAGAAGCAGAGCGAATTGACCGCCTACTGCCTATTCTTTGATGCTTTGATGCTTTGATAATCAATTTTCACTGAATAGATTTGGAGAAATATATGAACCCGTTGTCATGGAATCCATGGTTGGTTCTACTGATTGCCGGCCTGTTCGAAATCGGTTGGCCACTAGGCCTCAAGATGGGTGCGGCCAATGCAGCGATGCGCTACGTGGGGCCGGCGATTGCAGTTGCCTGTATGGCAGCCAGCGGCTTTTTCCTATGGTTATCTCTTAAACAGATCCCCATAGGAACAGCTTATGCGGTCTGGACCGGCATCGGTTCGCTGGGCGCGTTTTTCGTGGGCGTGTATGTGTTCGGCGATACCGCCTCCTTGATACGTTGGGTTGGAATTGCGCTGGTTGTTGCTGGCATCGTCTGTCTGAAAATGGGATAAATGAAAATATATATGAAACGCCCTATTTCATTAATCCATTTTGTGCTGCTGGCAGGCCTCACGGCAACCTTATCTGGCTGTGCTTCAAACGGAATGACTCGATCAGGGTTTCTTGGTGATTACGATGTATTGGGAAAAACGAAGTACGAAAATGTTCTGCTCTTCAAGGCGCCAGGCTTTGAACCCAGTCGTTACCGGGAAATATTAGTCGAGGATGCTCAGGTAGTGACGGCAACTGGACGCATAGGTGGGCTTGAAGCTGAGCAAGTGCGAGAGCTTCTCGATCACGTCAACAGTGAACTGCGACATCTCCAAACTAAGTCCGAAGCTCCCGCATCGTCAGGCCGCATACGTGTGCGTGTGGCAATTACGACCATTGAGACGCCCAATAGAGCAGTCAACACCCTAACGACGTTGCTTGTTGGACCAGTGACAACTGGGGGAGCTAGTTTGGAGTTTGAGGCAGTAGATGAACAAACAGATCGTCGGGTGGCTGCTGCTAGCTGCTTCGAGCACGGCAACGCTCTCGCGGATTTCAAAGGCTCCTACACACTGCTCGGGCATGCAAAGTCTGCAATCACCACCTGCCTTGAACGGATCAATAGCGCTTGGAGAAGTGCTGGCTCGTGAATAGCTGCTATTCCATAACTTCGCGCGGATCGCGAGGAGCCTCATCAAGGGGATTCGTAGGGTGCCGTTCTTGTAACGTCTGCAGCATTCTGGAGTGGCTCTGCTTCGTCGCAAAATTGCCGGCGTTTCTCGTTCTTGTCTATTCGAAACGCTGCGTGGTGCTGCTTGCAGAGGTAAAGCGCCTGGAGGTGTGTAAATTCACACGATGGAGTTTGGCCGGTGTGCTGGCAACGGTAGTTCTGACAGGGTGTTCCACTTACCGTCCTTGGATCAACCCGACACTTTCCGACGCCGCCTTAATGTCTCTCGCCGAGAACGACCAACGCATCAGGCCGTCGGAGGTCAACCAACCGGTGGTTGTAGCGGTGACACTGTCAGGCGGGGGCGCTCGGGCGGCGGCCTTCGGCCTGGGCGTGCTGCGCGAACTCAAGGCCACACGCTTCGCGCTAGAGGGCCAGGAGACCACTCTGTTGGATCAGGTGTTCCTGGTCAGCGGAGTGTCGGGGGGCAGCATCCTTGCCGCGCACTTCGCGGCCTTCGGCGATGCCACGCTGACTCGTTTCGAGCCGGATTTTCTGCTTGTGCCTTTTGAGGGGCGACTCATACGTGAAGCTCTGTGGCCTGAGCGTCTTTATAGACTAACTTCACCTTGGTTTGGGCGCAGCCAGATCCTGGCTCAACGCTTGGACGAACTTTTTGAAGGCCGCACCTTTGGTGACGTGCGCCGACGACCGGGCGCGCCCGAACTGATGATCACGGCAACCGACCTCACGACCGGTGCCCCTTTCGATTTCACCACCGAGCAATTCCGGCTAATCTGTTCCGACCTCGATGCAACGCCGCTGTCTTTCGCGGTGGCGGCCTCGTCGGCAGTACCGCTGGTGCTGTCGCCCGTAACGGTGCGAAACAACGCCAATACCTGTCCGCCGCCTCTCCGATCTTTGCCTGTCAGAGGGCAAAATTACAGATCACGCATCCTGCAAAGCGGCATAGACAGCTACCTCAATGCGCACGATCGGCCCTATATCCACCTCGTGGACGGTGGTGTCTCCGACAACCTCGGCGTACGTCTGATGCTAGACCGGCTAGTAGCTTCGGGCTCAATGAGCGCCAATTTCTCGGAGGTCAAGCCCGGAAGCTTGCGCCGACTCGTGTTGGTGACGGTGAACTCCGAACGAGGACTGAGCGAGAGAGTGGACAGTAGCGACCGAGTTCCCAGCACGACGCAAGTACTTGAGTCGCTGATCTTCGGTGCCGGCGCTCGCGAGACCCAGGTGACGCTGGCCATGCTTAACGACGACCTGCAACACTGGCGTTCCGAGATTGTCCGCACCCGTGGCCAAGCGGACAGCCCCTTTGCGGCCGACGCAGAAATCTACGTAGTAAGCGTAAGTCTGAACGACGTGCCGGACGACAAGATCCGGCATTCGCTGCTGCGCGTGCCCACAGCCTTCACGATCGAGGCTACGGATGTCTTGGACCTGCAAACTGCGGGAGGCGAAGCACTGAGGCAATCCAAGGAGTTTATGGCATTGATTGAATCTCTAAGAAGAATCACAGCAGCCAAGCAGACTGCGCCTGGTACTCAGCTTCCCTTGATATCTAACTGATACCGATACTGGGCTTTCGTCCAAGTTCCCAAGAGGCACTTCCGCCGATAACCTTTGCGGCAAGCTGTTGTCCCAGTCGCGGCTCAATTACCGGCCGCCACGGCACAAGGCTGAACCCCATGCCGTCATCGAGCATCGCGTAGCGCCCGCTGGCGAGCATAATGGAACGCCGGTAGATACCGGCTACGCGCTGCCCGTCGGCCACCGGGCGATGCTCTAGGCCGGTTTCCGCCGCAATGTCTTTCGCGGCCTGCACTAGTTCCCGATTGCGTAGCGTGCCCAGCAGGTTGCGCGCGAGGATGACGCGCTGCCCGCGGCGCTGTGCCAGCCCCTGTTCTTCGAGGAAATCGGCTCGCTGCTGTATGGCCTGCTTGGTATCACCGCCAAAGCCCAAGTTGCCCAGCCCACGGCCACCGCCGATCAGTTGCTGGTCAAGCCAAGTCGCGCCGATGACGCGGGCCTGCCGTTCAATAGGAAGGTGTGATTTCAGCTCTACGGCTACATCGCCCAGCCGTTGCGCGTCGTATTGGCGGCCACGCTCGGCCAGGTCGTCCGGTACCTTCCATAGCCCTTCGGCCACGCGCTCCACGATGCAAGCCCGGCGCAGGGCTTCCAGCCGCCGGACATGAGCGGCGACGACTTCCTGCGGGTCGCGTCCGGGCGTAGCCCGGCCCTGCTCGATTACCAGGTGATGATCGGTGCGGTACAGGCCATCGCTCGCCAGCGAGGCGATGTTCTTGTCGGCCGTGCGCACCTCAGTCGAACCCTTCACCTCTACCACAGCGCCCGTGGGATAGTTCGCCAGTTCGTCGCGGGCGTTCAGTGCAACGTAGTGGGCCTTACCGTCCGTGCCGTCGATGATCAGATAGCCTCGGTCGTGCAACTCATCGGCAAGCCCCTTCGCGGCCACGCGGCCGATGAGGCTGCGACCATCGTCGCCCGGCTCGAACACCGCCAGCTCACGCGGCTGGCCGCTCATGGCCCGCTGCATCGTTCGGATGATGTCGCCACGCTCACCCAGGGCACGCAAGGTCTTCTCGGCATCGGCATGAATGGCCCAGGTGCCGGGCTGCACCTCGTCGGCTAGGCCCAGGCGCTGCAAGCGTTGCAGGCGGCCGATCAGCAGCAGGCGCTGGCGTTGCAACCTCGGCTCGTTGAGCCGTTCGACATGCACCCGGCCATCCTCGCCGGTCTCGCGCTGCAAGGTGCGATCCAGGCTCGTCCACCGCTCCTGTTCCACCTCGCGCCTCAAGGTCTGCTGAATCTCCAGTTCGGTGCGCGGCCCCAGCCACTCGGTCGCCAGCTCGGCGGCGCGATGGCGGAAGCCGTGGGCGATGTAGTCACCCGCGATGATGAGGTCTTTGCCGGTGTCGTCGCGCCCGCGCACGATCAGGTGGGTGTGCGGGTTGTCGGTGTTCCAGTGATCCACCGCCACCCAATCCAGCCGCGTGCCCAGGTCGGCTTCCATGCGGCTCACCAGATGCCGGGTGTAGGTGCGCAGGTCGTCCAGCTCGGCCCCGTCCTCGGGCGAGACGATGAAGCGGAAATGGTGCCGGTCGTCGGCGCAGCGTTCCTTGAAGGCGTCCAGATCGGCTTCGTCGGCCTGTGGCCCGTAGCCCCGGCCCGGTTCGCCATCGCGACCCGCGCCGTCGCGCTCGATGTAGCGCAGGTGCTTGGCGAGCGATTGCGGGCTGGCCCGCTGGTGATTGACCAGCAAGGTCTTGATGGTCACGCGCCGCGACATGGGCATTAGCTTCGCCCCGGCGAAGCGCGCCGCCGTGTGGCCACGTCCGAGCCGAGAGCCGGGCCGCTGGCCGGTGCCAGCCGCGCCAGGACGGCGTACTGCCGACTTGCCGCTGCTGGCTTTGCCGGCCTGCTTGAGCACCTTGGAAACGAAGCTCTGCCCCTGGCCCTTGCCCCGGTTCTTCGGGGCGCTGGGGCGCACGCGAAAGTCGTCGTCGCGGCTGTCGGTCATGGCTGCGCTCCCCGCAAGCTTGGGCGTGTCCTGTCGTGCGAAGCACGCGGACATGCCAGCATTGGCGCGACCCTCGCGCCAAACGCGGCACGGTGGCGAAGCCGCTCCGTGCCGCGTTCCCCCCATGTGCTGACTGGCTTTCGACGCGGCCAGGTGCCGCGTCCTTTTGTCTTGCCTTCCGCCTTTGCCCTTCGCTGTCGCTCCAGGCAACGGCGGCCCGGCGGCGCTGCTGCGTGAACAGACAGCGCGCCGGCGAAAGCGCCAATGGCCGCAGGCCGGGCGCGTTCGAGGCAAGACGCCTGAACGTTGGACGGCTGCGCCGGATGCTGCGCGACGTGCGGTGCGAATGCACCGGCACGACAGGCGCAGCGACACTGAAGCAGCCAGCAGAACGACATGCCCGATGGCACGTCAGAGCGCAGCGAATCGGCGGCCATCATGGGCGTATCTCCGGCCACACCGGATGCGCAACGCCGATCACGGCGGATGCGCTGACCGGGCCGAAATAGCGGCTGTCGAACGATGCTGGATTCGTCACGCTCAACAGGAGCAGTTCGCCCGGTTCAAGGCGGCGGCAAAGCTGCAAGGACGGCAGCGCCCGGCCCAGCCGGTCGGCGGGCAGTACGGCGGCCGAAGGCACGCCGTCGATGCGTACCTGACCGGCGACGATGCAGACGTGTTGCGGCGCGACCGCGCCCACACGTTTGAGCAGCGGAACGCGCGTCGGCAGGTAGCCGCGCTGCGCAGCGAGCGCGGCAGCCGTGGCCGGAAGCGGCACCAGCACGATGCTGTCCACGGACAACGGACGTGGCAGCGAGGCGGTGCGCGGGTCGAACGGGTCAATGCGATACCAGCCGACCGCCACGCTGTCGGACGGGTTGTAGGTCAGACGCGGCAGCGGCGACACGAAAGCCGCCCAGGCCAGCGCAGCGAAGCCGATGGCGGCCAGTGTCGCCAGCACGATGCGAGCGCGCAGGCGTGAGCGAGGACGCGGCGCCACGTCGGGCGCGTTGGGTGTGGTGGTCGGGGCGGTCATGGCAGCACCTTCCCGGCCAGCCAGGCGGTATGCCGCTCGGTGGTGTATTCGGGCAGCGCAAGGCGAGCCGCAAGACGGTTGCCCAGCGTGCGCCAGTACGCCGGCGACACGTCGATGGCAGCGATGCCCAGCGCCTCGATGCCGTCGATGCGCTCCAGCACGGCGCGCACGTTGGCATCGCCTTCGGTGTGTAGGAGCAAGCGCGCGCCCGGCTGAACACCGGGGATGCGCTGCGCCGCGTCCAGCGGTGTGCAAGCCTGCATCACCATGAGTTGCCAGCGGATCGTGCCGTAGTCGTTGGCCTGCCAGCGGATGCGGCAGAGCATCGCGCCCGGCAGGAACACCGCGCAGCGCCGCCAGCGGTCGAGCTGAAGCGTGCGCGCGGGTTCGCCAAAGCGCAGGTAGAGCTTGAAGCGCGGTTCGATATAGGCCAGCGCCACGCGCGTCAGCGGTACGCTGGCAGGCTGGCCGGAAGGTGCTGCGAGCGCAGCCGTGGCCGCACCAGCGGCAGGCGAAGCGGATGCAGTCATGGGGTGTTCTCCCTGCGTTGCTCTGGAAACTCGCGCTCCAACAGGCCACGCAGCAGATCGGCCACCGTCACGCCTTGACCGAAGGCGGCGATCTTGATGCGAGCGCGTAGCGCGGGCGTCACGTCGAGGGTCAGGCGGGCGGTGTAGAGGTCGCCCTTGTTGAGCGCATCGGCGTCGCCCTGGCGAATCCACGCCTCGACGTGCGGATTCGCGGGCGGACGCGCACCGATGCCGACGCGCTTTGCCGTGCGCTTGCTGTTCGGTGGCGGCCTCGCGGTCATGTCGGCCACCGCAGCAGTTCGTCCACCAGCGCGGTAATTTCGCGCGCGGCGGCGCTGTCCGGCGCCGTCTCGCGTGCGAGCCGGCCAGCGGCCACGCTGTCGGCGAAGACGATGCGCTGATGCACTTCCGCGCGCAGCGCAGGGAGCGGCTGGTCGGCCAGCGCCTGGCGCGCTTCGCGCCCGATCACGGTGGTACTGACGCGCCGATTGATGACAAAGGCCGCGCGCAGCGCAGGTCGGAAGACTTGCGCCTCGCGGATCAGCGCCACCATCTCGGCGCTGGCCCACAGGTCGTAAGGGCTGGGCTGCACCGGGATCAGCACGCGCTCGGCCGCCAGCAGCGCGGAGCGCGCCAAGGCGGCGATGCGCGGCGGGCCGTCAATGACGACGTGATCGGCCCGCCTTGCGAGTTCTGGCGCCTCCTGATGCAGCGTCTCGCGTGCCAGGCCCACGGCGCTGAACAGCCGTGGCAAGCCTTGCTGGCTTCTGCGCTGCGTCCAATCCAGCGATGAACCCTGCGGGTCGGCGTCCAGCAGCACGACGTGCTGGCCGCGCATCGCCAGCTCGCCGGCGATGTGCGTGGCGAGTGTGGTCTTGCCGACACCACCTTTCTGGTTCAGCAGAGCGACGATCATGGCGCGGCCCTCCAAGCTGGAAAGCCTTGCTTCGAGTCGCCTGCAAAACCTGATTTCTGGCGGCTTGGATTGCCTGCCGTTTGTGGCCGCGTGGCGGTTGTCCACCGCAGCGGCGCTTCTCTACAACAAGTTAGAGAAATTAAGTTAGGGAAGTTAGAGGGCGAGGAAACCCAAAGCTGGCGCGGGTTTGCGGCCGATCGGCACGCCTGATAGCACGATAGTCCCACGCCTGATAGCACGATACCCCGCACGCCTGATAGCACGACACCATCCACAGGCTCTCCCGGAGTTATCCCCGTGCCGTATGCGGCACGGGCCGGAACGTCAGCAGTTCCATGCCGTTGTCCGGCATCCGCTCGATGCCCAGGACGTAGCCGGGCAGCGACTGCCGTGCGACCAGCGCGCGCAGGTCGCAGGCGAAGTCGTAGGGCTTGGCGGTGCTGCCCGATTTCTGGTGCAGGTAGCGAAAGTCGAACTGCCAGCCGTATGCCTGCTTGCCGCCGTGCTTGCGCACCAGGCGGTACAGCCACCGCTCGATGCCGCCAGTGAGCCGGAAGTACGCCGGGTCGATGGTCAGCACCAGGGCGGCGTCGAGCACGCCCGCATAGAACCAGTCCGGCAGGATCAGCTCGATGCCCAGCGGCGTGCCGCTGGCATCGGCCAGTTCCTTCCATTCGTTGATCCACGAGAAGCGGTGCAGGCGCCGCCCGGTCGTTTCGCGGATGGACGTGGCCACCGTGGTCGATTGCAGCCGGTCGAGCGCGGCCTTGAGGCGCTGGTAGTCGCGCAGCGACTTGCCGCGCCCGATGAAGCGCAGGATCTCGTAGGGCGTGGCGTGCATCAGCCGCGACGGCCGCAGGCCGGCGTCCTTCGCTTCCACGATCTGCGAGGCCGCCCATATCAGCACGTCCGCATCCCAAATCGTGGCGATGCCGTGCTCCTGCGTACCTTCCACGCGGATCGTCACGTTGCCCGCGCGGAAGTCGATGGGCTTGACCCGCTTCGATTTGCCGAGCGAGAAGAACGGATAGGCCATCAAATCCTGGCTGTCGCGCGGCGCCATGTCGCCGGGCAAGGCGCGGAACAGGTCGAGCTGTTCGCGCTCTTGCAACGGCCGCTGCCGGGACGGCAGCGCGGTGCTGGACATGGCGATGGCCTGCCGCGCGCCGCCGATCAGCGCGCACGGCTGTCGGCCGAGTGGTGCTCGGCGTATTCGGGATCGGAGGTCGTCTCGAAACTGCGGTCGGCGGCCCAGGCATCGAGGTCGGCCACGGCGTACATGACGCGGCGACCGAACTTGCGAAAGCGCGGGCCGCCGCCGATCACGCGCTGCTTTTCCAGCGTGCGCGGCGACAGGCGCAGGTACTCGGCGGCTTCGTCGTTGGTGAGATAGCGTTGGGGCTGCACGGCAGCGGTCGAGACAGCGGCGGCAGGCCGCAAAGGAGCGGGACGCATGGTGTGAACCTCCATCGGTTGAAAACGCCCGGCCACACAGCGCGACCGGATGGAGGCAGTCTCAGAAAGCGCGACCCTTGTGCTCAGGGTCGTTTTGCGTCGTCGTCAAAACGACCCTTCTCAAGCGGCGGAAGTTGTGCTAGTCGGCGATAGCCGCCGCGCATCAACTCATCGCCACGTCGTACCAGGCGGCGCACTTTGGAGCGCAGCCCGCCGTCGCTGTACCAATCGGCTGCGGCATCTACGCCGAACAGTCCTTCCGCGACTTCACGCAAGGACGCGCCCGCCAGGGTCGCGTCGAGCGCCTGCAAGGTGTGCAGTTCCAGCAGTGCGGCAGGTGCTGGCCTGGGTTTGGCATCGGCTAGAGCGGCACCGGGCACCTGACCGCGTGCAGGCGCGGCAGCGCCGCCGCGATGGGCATAGGCCACGGCCATGCCATCTTCCAGGCCGGGCGCGAGCGCGAAACGCAGGCAATGACCTGGGCTGCGCGCGATCAGCGCCAGCCCTTTGCCGTCATGCAGCAGTTGCTTGTGGCCGGGGATGAGCCAGAACGCGAACATCGCCGCATCCAGCGGCGGATCGGCATCGGGGTAGAGCTGCACCACAGCGGCATGGCCGGGCAGCCAGGCCGGATGCGCGTCGCGCGCATCCAAGGCCGGGTCTTCCAGCAGGCGCAAACCCCAGCGATGCGCCGCCTGCTGTGCCGCTTGCGAACGGCGATGGTGGCGCAGCCAGTCGAGCCGATAGTCGGGATGCCGGCGCAGGTACTCCCAGGCGAGCGCAAGGCCGTCCAGATGCAGCACGTACAGATACGCGGCAGTCGAATACCAAGGCTCGGCGCTGTGATCGACCATGACGCCACCTCCCGCGAACAGGACTCGCCGCCACGGAAGGACTACGCGCTACATCGCAATCGTTAAAACGTCATGGGAAAAAAAGGTGAATCGGGTTGTCAAGACCGATTGGCTCCGATGCGTTGCGGTATTCGTCTCAATGCTGCGGCGGCAGCGCCCCGAGTTGGAGTGCTGCACAGGCCAGCCTGCCGCAGTCCGCGTCAAGCATCATGCCTATTTGGATCAGACTGGTGGGGCTACGCCGCAAGAATGCCGATTGAGACCTACCCGGTATGGCGCCAGACTGAAAAAGTCACAGTGCGCCGTATTCAGTCCGGGATGGCCCCGTCGCGCTCGGCCAGCCGGGTGTATTCCGACAGCGTGCGCGTAGGGCGGAAGTAAAGGTCGCGCATCACGGGCTGCTTGCGCGGCCCGACGATGCCAGCCAGCTCGGACAACTTGACGGTGCCTTGCGCTGGCATACCGATACCCAGGTCGATGAGGCCCCAGGCGGTGTCGCCATCGGTTGGATCGAGCGCGGCCAGCAGCCAGGTCACGTGCGCGTCCGGCGTGAACAGCCGCACCACAGGCACCGGGTCGATGGCCCGGCCAGCGGCACGGGCCTCGCCGTTGGCGAGCAGTTGCGCGCGCTCCGGGGCGGTGGCGAGTGGCTGGGGCATGGTCGGCAATCCCACACATCCAATGATGCACGAACGCGGTTTCACGCAGAAGCGCAGAACCGCCAAGCCGGATGCACGACTTCGTGCGCAAGCACGGATGCGGTTCTATGGCTTTGCTGGAATCCGCCGATACGGATTTCCGTAGAAGCACAAAAACGGAGAACACCAAATGAACACTATAGATTGTAGTTCTATAGGGCGCAATGGGCTGTCATCTTGGTTTTTGAGAGGAACCATTGGTGGCGGCTGGGAACTCATTGGCGAAGGCGTTGAAGACAGTCAGAAAGGCGCGTGGCTTGAGCCAGGAAGCCTTCTCTGACGTGTCCAGCCGTACCTACATGAGTACCCTGGAGCGCGACCTGAAAAGTCCGACCCTGCACAAGTTGACCGAGCTGTGCGAGGTGATGGAGATCCACCCGCTCACGCTGCTGACGCTGGCCTTTGCGGGCGACAGCCCGCGCAAGGCCGACGAACTGCTGGCGCAGGTACGCCGGGAGCTGGAGTCGGTGTTGAAGGAGCGCGACGCGGCGAAGCCGCGCGCGTGAAGTGGTGATGTGCTGCGACCAGCAGCACAGCGCCCCGCCGCGATGGGCGGGGCGCTGCGGTGGTCACGCCGCCTGGGGCTTGCTGCGCGACCAGATCAGGTCGTGCGTGCCGTTCTCGTTCTCGATCAGGCGGGCATAGACCGTCGCCGGGAACGAGGGATCGTCGAGGGATACGGACACGTAGGGCCGCCCGGCTTCGCTGGTCTTCTTCCACGCCGCGCCGATGTCGTGGCCGGCCGCCTGAAGGCGGAAGTCGGGGGCGTTCTCGGTGTCGCCCTTGTCGTTGGGAACCAGCTTGACCTTGACGTTGAGCGTCAGGGTGCGAAGCGTGCCGGTGAAGCCGTCTTTGTCTGCGGTGAAGGTGCCGATGTTGGCCATGATGTTTCTCCTTTCGGTTGAACAAGGTTCGCGCCCATCGCGTCCTTGTTGTGATCCGACCGGCGGGGGACGGGCTGGCTGCACCGCTTGCGGTCGCAACGCAGTGGAGAACCGGAAGGCGAAAAGAATTTGTCCCGCGAGGAATGCGCGCAGCGCAGGGGAAATTGTTTTCGCCGCACGGTTGCAGCCATGAAGCCCGGAGGCGCAGCCGCGCCACCGCCAGGATTCACAACGAGACAAGGACGCCTTGGGTCGAACCACCCCCGAAAGGAGACAGGGCCGGCTCGGCATCCCCGCACGAAGGCTGCACCGGCGCGCGCCCTGACACGGGCCAGAGTCAATGCCCCGACGACAAGGCAAGGACGCCCCTGCCGCAGATTGCGGCAACGTGCTTGAGGTGTGGCATGGAAGCTCCATAGCGAGGCCGGGCGGCTGTCGGTGAACTGTCCTTCGTGATGGACAGGCAACGAATCGCCAGCGTCGAGGACGGCACGCTTTCACACAACCTGCCGCAGCAAGCCGGGGCGTAGCCCCACAAGCCCTGCCCATCGCGGCGGGGCGCCATCGAAACCTCGCCCGCGCCAGCGGGCACCGATTGCTGTGTCGCGCGCAAGGCCGTTGCGCGCTCGCCCCGTCGCCGCCTGGCCGAAGGCGGCGACGGGGCGATTTTGCTTTGGACGTTGGAGCCGGGCGCGGCCACCGCCGCGCCCGGATTTTGGAGTAGCCCCGGCCCAATGTGCCGGGGCTGCCGCTGCTATTCCTTCGTTTCGATGAGCCACCACACGGCACGCGGCAAGGCGCGGCCCGTGATGGGATGAATGTCGGTGAGGTCGGCGCGGGCCGTCCAGCCCGAGGGCGGGCGGTAGCCGCGCACGTCACCTTCGCCGTGCCATCGGCGGGCGCGTACCGTGCCGGGGGCATAGGTCGCCGCCATACGCGGGCGGCCGGTCGTGGTGCGGGTCATGGGCGGTTCTCCTTCCAGCGAAGCGCCCCGGTCGAGGCCGGGGCGCTTGCCTTCGGCGCGGGTCAAGCGGCCAGTGCCTCGGCGGGTTCATCCGCCACGGCGTCGGCATCCTCCGGGGCGTCCTGCTCCGGGCCTGCCTCCTGCACGGCGTCCTGCGGGCCTGCGGCCTTGAAGATGGCGGGCATCCAGCCCGTGCCATCCGCCAGCCGCTCGGCTTCGCTGGCAATGTCGGCCTTCTTCAACTTCGCCAGTCGGGTGACGTGCTCGGGCGCGTACTCGCCCACGGCTTGCAGGATCGCGGCCTTCGGAATGTGCTTGAAATAGCCTTCGGCGCTCGGCTGCCACCATGCGGCCATGTCGAGGCCCACGGCCTGCGCCAGTTCCTCGCCGGGCTGGTGTGGCGTGGCGCGTGGCGTCACCACGTCCACCGTGACGGCCACGCATACCGCCAGCAGCCGCACCAGTTCGTCTTGCGACTTCGCCAACAGCGCGGCGAACAGGTCGGCGCTGTCCTCCGGCAAGGCTTCACCGGCTACCTGTTGCAGTTCGCGCAGCGCCACGGCGGCGGGCGATTCCGGCCAGTCCGGGGCCATGCCTTCCAGTCGATCTTGCTGGGTCAGCTTCACGCCCAGCGGCAGATCGTGGCCGTAGTGGCTGCCTTGCAAGACAGTCTGCACCATGCCATGCACCAGTGCGGCCAGCGCCACCTGCGGATGCCGGGCCACTTCGATTTGCAGCGCGGCGGTACGGTGGACGCTCAAGCGTTGCGCCAGCCGGTCGGACATGGCGGCGGGCTTGGGGGCGTCGTCGGTTTCCTCGCCGGTATCGTCGTTCCCGGCTTCGCCCTCGCTGCCGAAACCTTGCCGCAGCCGTTCAAGCGTGCGCAGCGCCTTGGCCTCGGCTTCGCGCAGCAGGCCACGATGAATCACGGCCTCACCGTTGCGGTCGATGGTGACGATGGCCCCGGCGGCAGCTTTGATGGCTTCCCCATAGTCCTGCAAGCCATCTTCCAGCGCCTGCAACTGTTCGCCCAGGCGTTCGCCTTCCTCCTGCAAGGCTTCGGCCTTTTCTTCATCGTCGGCGTCCAGGGCGACATCCACGGCTTCGGCCAGTTCGTCTAGCTTGGTTTGCAGCTTCTCAATGCATTGGGCTTTGCGCTTGTTCGGGCTGCGGCGCTGCCTCGGGGCGCGCTGGAAGGCTTGCAGGTCGGCATGGGTCGTGCCGGGGGTGGCATCCACCCATGCCCAGCCTTCGGCCTTCACCTCGGCGGCAAGGCTGGCCAGCTTGTCCTGCGCCAGCCGTTCCAGCAGCGTGGCATCGGTCAGATACACGCCGCTATCGGCTTCCGCGAACAGATCGCGGCGGGTGCCACCGCCTGCGGCCTCGTAAGCATTCAGCCCAACGAAGCGCACCAGCGGATGCCGGTGGGCATCAATCTCGCGCTCGGTCAGGCGGTCGCGCAGGTTGTGCGGGCTGCGCTGCCATGTCGGCGCATCGTAGAACGCAGCTTCCTGCGCGGTGTGGTCGTCGGTGATGGCAAGGGCCATCAACTGGTCAAGGCTCACGGCCTCGGCCCGGTAGTCGGCAAGCAGGCGCGGCGACACGTTGGCGAGTTTCAGGCGGCGCTGCACCACCAGCGGCGTGACGCTGAAATCTGCGGCAATGTCCTCGATGGGGCGGCCTTCGGCCACCAGCGCGGCGAATGTCTCGAACTGGTCGGCGGGGTGCATGGCTTCGCGCTGCACGTTCTCGGTCAGGCTGGCGGTGCGGGCGGTGCCATCGGCCACCAGTAGGCAAGGCACCTCCCATTCCTTGCTGATGCGGTGCTTCTTCGCCAGCAGCTTGAGGGCGGCAAGGCGACGGCCTCCGGCCACGACTTCGTAACGCTCGCCATCGGCGGATGCAATCACGATCAGGTTTTGCAGCAGGCCGACACGCTGGATGCTGGCGGCGAGTTCGGGAATCGACATGCGCGGGGTCTTGCGCACGTTGCGGCCCGTGGGGCGCGATACCAGCCGCGACAGCGGCACCAGAATCAGATTCTTGCTCGGGTCGGCGGCTTCCAGCAACACGGCAGGCGTGGCGCTGGCAGTGGCGTGGATGGCTTGGGCTTCGGTGTGGTTGATGGCGTTCATGGTGAAAACTCCTTGCGATGATGGAATGCAGCAGCGAATGACGCGGCAAGGGTTGCTGCCTGCCCCTGCCGCGCAGGGGAATCAGGCTTTCAACTGGCGCAGGCCATCGGCCAGCAGCCACAGGGCGCGATTGAGGCGAATATCGGAATCAATGCCCTGCACCGGGCGGGTCTGCTGGCGGCGTCCGTTGGCGCTGCGCCCGTGCAAACCGCCTTTGGTCAGGTTCTCTTGGGTGCGGTTGAACACGCTCCACAAGTCCAGGCGGCAGTCATCGAACCGGCGCGGCATCAGGATTTGCGATTCGGTGATGGGTGCGGGCTTGTCCGGGTCGTCGTACTTGAGCGATAGCGCGGCGCGGGCGAACACTTCGGCCTCGCCTTCGTCCAGCGTGATGGCCTGCATGGATTCGCGGGATTCCAGCGCCGGGGCAAAACCGTGCAGCACCTGATAGGCACCTTCGATCACTTGTCCGGCCACGTCACCCTTATGCGGCACGCGCACATCGGCCACGGTATCGCCGCAAACAAGGCCATTGCTGCACACGAAACGGAACATGCCGGCCAGCATCTGGTAGCTGCTGGTGCCATCGTGCGAGTTCAGCAGGATGATTTCGTTGGCTTCGCCTCGGGCGTTGATCTGGCTGGCATGGCGCAGCCGGATCATGTGCTTGGTGTAGTCGCGCCGGTCTTCGTGGCGGGTGCGGGTCTGCGTCACCATGAAGGGCTGAAACCCTTCCTTGCGCAGTTCGGTCAGCACCGTGGCGGTGGGGATATAGGCGTAACGCTGGGAACGGCTTTCGTGGGGCGCTTCCGCAAAGATGGACGGAGCCACGCGGTGAATCTGGTCATCGGACAGCGGGGAGTCGCTGCGCAGTACCGGGGAACGGGAAGCGAAACGGGATGCAAGCATGGTCTTTCTCCTGACGAAAAGGGTTAGCTGTTCACACCGGATTCCTAGATTCGGAGCCCAGCCTTTCGGCTGTTCGGTGCGGTTGGCACGAGGAACCCGGTTGGCCCTATTGCCACCGTCTTTCCTGAGTTCATCGCCCGCGACGGTAAGGAGCCCACGGACGTGGGTCGTCAAGGAGAAAAGCGTCAGGGTTGGTGCGGCCCGCAGGCGCAGCCGAGGACACGGCCTGGCGCGCCTTGATGGCACGCGGCCACGGGCTACAGTCGCGAGCAAGGTGATGGAGTCAGGAGAGACGGCTGGGGCCGCCGCGATGTGCAGATCGCACGCAAGCGAAGCGCGCAGGCCCGAAGCTGGAAGCCGGGCCGTAGGCGTCAGGGATGTGGAAGGCTGGCGAATGCCAGTCCCGTCAGGGATGAGCGAATAGCGAACCTGGAGCAGCGCGGTCCGCGAAACGGAGACGCAAGGAAGTATTTCGCTTATTATCTATTTGTGTTAGGGAAACTTTCAAAATTGAAAGCGAGCACTTGGGAAATTCGGAGTAGCAAGCCGCGTCGCTATGAAACGATGGACGTTCCGGCTAAAGGGGAAATTGATGGAAATTGGCGAATCAGTTGTCAAGGCAGTCATACTGCATCAAGTTGGAAACCGCCTGCGGGAGGAGCCTTTGATTCTGGCGGAAAAATGCTTCGCCATCACAGAAAGCATTTCTCAAGTAATACTTGGCGGTTATTTCCGCGGAATTTTCAGCGAAAGAAACAAGTATGTGCTGAGTCATGAGAGTGACATGGCTTTAAATGATGTGGCGCATCACTCATCAAGCTTCTTTAGAGAAGAGATAACTTTCGAAGAATTATCTAAAAACTTGGCCAGTCACTTATATTCTTCGACCCACCACCCAAACGTTGCGTCTGGTGATCTCTTTGTTATTCTTTTTGACAACCTAAAGGTGGATGGAGAATGCCGCTCTGCAATTGGAATCTATAAATCGGAATCAAAGCAGCAATACTTGTCAGCGCATATAGATGGACAAACACAGAAACTCGAAGTCTCAATCGGAATAAATCCTGATTTGATTGATAAAGGAGTCTTAATTATTAGCGGCTCCGATGTTATTTATGCGATTGATCGACTTAGCAGTCGGACAAAATACTGGATTGATGATTTTCTGAAAGCAAAGCAAATTCCAGATGAAAGAGTCAAGTCGGCCGTAGCTACCGGACTGATAGAAAAAGTCCGTGAGAATATTGAAAGCCCTACTGCACGACAGGACTTTTATCGAGAAGTCATTGCCTTATGCAATAGTAAAGAAAAGGTTCTTGGCGAAGAAATCAGGGAAGTTTCAGAAAAATATGTGCATCCTGATTTATGGAGCAAAGAGCTTGACAGACTTGTTGAGCGCAAAGGGCTCGTTGATACAAGAGAAATCAGCATTTCCGCAAAAAAACTTCAGGCAAAGTTAAGTCGAATTTTTAATCGCATTAATATAGGCAACGACATTGGCTTGGTTATACCCGATGGTCTTATTTTTAGCGATGCAGTTTTTACGAACGATGGTGATTCAATACTAATAAACGTAACATTGGAGAGGAATAATGGGTGAGTCTTCAAAAACTTCCGGGGAGAATGGAGAGAAAATAACAGAAGAACTACTGAAATTGATCGGATGGGAGAATCTTCTGAAAGGCGTAAGTGTGCCTTGTGTCAATAAATCTCATAGCCGCGAAAAAACGCACGGAAATGATTTTATCTTCATCTATGACAATCCACTCCATGACAGCCGAACAGACGTAATTTACATCTCTTCTAAAAATGTTAAAAAAGGATATCCAAAAGGAGATCAAGGCGTCAGGACTGAATTCAAAAAACACTTATCCGAACTTGATGAAATTGTCTCATGTTCTAAAATAAGTTCTGAAGTTTCTCAGAAACTACAAACCTTCCAAGGTCGTCGCCAGAAAAAGCACGTGGGTCTTCTTGTCTGGCTGCATGGAGACAGTAAAAATCTAGATAGAGACATTAAGCCGGCCTTAAGCAACATTCAGCTTGACTTATCCTCTAACTCCCCCCTATATCTTTTGGATATGTCACGAGCCTCATTTATAAAAGAGGCAATTAGCCATTTCAGAGGAATCAAGCAAGGGAAAGAATATAATTTCTACTATCCAAAACTAGGAAACGTTATCGCCTCTGCAGACGAGCGATATGGTGACGTTCTGCCAATAGAACTTATAGCTTCAGATCTTATCCCTATCAGATTCATGCTAGGAGAGAAACCTTCTCTGTGCCTATATGTAAAACAAGCGTTTTCGGAAGAATCCCTGAAGAAAATTTGCAGCCTGGCTTTCGACTTCGCTGATGGGTGGGTTGAGGAAATTTTTATTGGCTTGGAAAGCTATCACCCGGCAGATGACAAACAAGAAAAAGATTCTGTCCTGATGGCTTATCAAGAGAGAAAGGCACGCATTAAAGTATTTTGCTACAAAGAATCCATTCTTGATCTTTTGGAGTGCTGATCATGAGCATCACGACCAAACAAGCCCCGGCCAAACAGTTTGATTATGAAAGGGCCATGCTGTGGGGGGATCGCTTAAGAGTGCTCCTCAATAGCGACCACATCAGCAATGGTGAAATAACAGAAACACTTAAGGAAAAAGGGATATTCATAGGTAGCACCAGCAAGTCAGACACGGTCCCACTTCTTAGCGCTTCTTTATTGACCCCCGCTGAGTTTAAGAGGCTTGTTGAAAAATCTTTTACAAGAGAATCAGGAAAAAAATATTCGTCTTGTAGTTTTAAGCTATCGTCTCCCACTGCTGACTGGCAAACAGAAATTCTTAATGGTTTCGAATCAGCAATTGAGGGGATTAAACTGGAAGATGATCGTGAGTTTGCATCCGAGCCATCTATCTCGATTGATCCCGAGGGAAATGTTAGGATTTCATATTCATTGCGAGTGTTGGATTTTAGTAAAGACTGGATAGAACAAGAAGTTGTTTATCCAGGTGAAGTCCTACTTAAACAGTCAGGTAGCGGCTTGGAGATCGAGGTCAACAGATTTAGAACATCCAAGGACACAAATAAGCTCAACGACGCAATTTCAGGGGCCATTGGCAAGTTCTACAAATCAAAAGGCACCATATTAGATGAAAAACCAGAATCCATTGCCTTTGATGACTTCACAAACAGCGAACGAATTCGATTCTTTCTTCAGTTGACAGCAGCAAATAGCCCAGAGTTTTCATTTAAGGAAATCGGTAATTTTGAGATTATTCGAGACCAGGAAGCTGGTGCTCTACCGAAAGAACAGAGAATTGAATGGATGGAAGGACATGTAAACAAAATACAAATTAAAGGAAGTGATCTCGGAAAGATATTTCTTCTTCACGAGCCAAACTACTATCAATATTACTATTTAATAAAGATGACGGCTACTTATGCGTTTAAATTTGGCGCAAATGCAGGCGACTGCGGTGTTGAGTTTTCTTTCTTTGGAAAGACGTCAAGAGATGACAACTATTCTGGCACGACGTTTGATTTTGGTATTGAAAGGCTTCCTAGGCTAGAAGAGGGAAGCAAAAACCAGGTGAGAAAATCAATCATCCAGAAAATTCAAGAAGCAAGAGATGCGGCTTTCAAGCATGTTAAATCTTGATTTTTTGATCTTAAATTTTCACCAACTCTCTTGATAGGCTACTGAAATACTGCTTTTGACCTGCAGGCACAGGTAATTACCTGTCTTCTTCAGCATTTCCGGAGCGGAATGTAACTGGAATAAAAACCACTGAGGCCGCCCCTTAGAGAGATCAACCAGTATTTCAGCAGCCTGTTGAGGTGAAATCACAAGCACTTCTGAAGAGTGCTCAAAATTAGAAATGGGCCGAAGCCCAAGGTTCACAAGAACCCATACTCTGCAAACGACGTCGAATGTGCCCCAGCCACAATGACGTGATCCAGTATGCGAACCTCCACCAGCCCCAGCGCTTCCTTGAGTCGCTGTGTCAGCACCTTGTCGGCACTGCTTGGATCAGGATTTCCGCTCGGATGGTTGTGCGAGATGATGACTGCTGCTGCATTAAGCCGCAGCGCCTCCTTGACCACTTCACGCGGATACACCGATGCACTGTCGATGGTGCCGTGAAACATCTCTCGGTACTCGATCAGCCGATGGCGCGTATCCAGAAACAGCACCGCAAAGACTTCATGCTCGAAACCTGCCAGCTTATTGCGCAGGTACTCTTTGACCAGCGCCGGCGAAGTGAACTCAGCACCACGCTGCATCTTCAGCTCGATGGCCTGGCGTGCCGCTTCAAGAATTTGATCCACCGATGCCGGCAGGTAGCGCCCTTGGGCATCACGCACCAGCAAAGCGTCATCGAACGAGGAAAAGGACAGTTGCGACA
This sequence comes from Comamonas denitrificans, assembly GCF_017368815.1. Classification (GTDB taxonomy): domain Bacteria; phylum Pseudomonadota; class Gammaproteobacteria; order Burkholderiales; family Burkholderiaceae_C; genus Comamonas; species Comamonas denitrificans. The sequence goes on from NZ_JAFNME010000017.1 coordinate 68,702, forward strand.
TGATCGTGCTCCGGTTGCTCGGGCGGAATTGCCCGGAACCGTGGCCAGCACGGCGCAGCGCAAGCAGTCAGGGATCGAAGACGGTCGACAGGCCGCAAGCGTGCGAGCACGCGAAGTCATTGACGGCGAGAACGCCGTGATACGGTGAAGGGAACAGCAAGACCGCCTACACCCCACTCAGCCACACCCCCGCCGTTGGCAAGTGCGCAGCACGCGCAGGCCCGGATCAGCGATCCAGGCCGGAGGCGTCAGGGATCTGCGCCGAATGGCTGTGATTCGGTACGAAGCACGGGGCGCAGCCCGCGAGCCCGACGGCGGTACGCCGGGGCGCACAACTATGGCTTGTCGTCCTTGAGGGACAGCGTTCCGCGAGATTCGAGCAAACGCCGCGTGTTCTCCAGCTCTTTTTGCAGCAATTCAGCATCCGGCAGCACGGTGCGATAGTTCGCCGCCATCACCTTGGTCGGCAGACCATCCAGCGCATACCGCGCCAGGGCATGGCCCTTGTCGGCGCACAGGATCAGGCCAACTGGCGGGTTCTCGTCCGGGTAGGCCCAATGCTCCTTGGCATAGTTGCAGTACATATGCATCTGCCCCACATCGGCATGCGTCAGGCTGCCCAGCTTCAGGTCGATGATGACCAGGCAGCGCAGCTTCCGATGAAAGAACAGCAGATCTACCCGATACCAGGTCTGGTCGATACGCAAGCGCCGCTGCCGCCCGACAAAGGTAAAGCCTTCCCCCAGTTCCAGCAGGAAGTCCTCAAGACGCTGGATCAAGGCCGCTTCCAGATCGGATTCCGAATATTCGTCCTTGAGGTCGAGGAACTCCAGCACATACGGGTCTTTGATGGCGTCATTGGGCGTGACGGCATCCTCGGGTTTGGCCACCGCCCCCTTGACCAGCATCGCCGCCTTGTCTTTGGACAAGGCCGTGCGCTCGTAGAACTGACTTCCAATCTGCCGGTCGAGCTGGCGCACGCTCCAGCCGCCGCGCAGCGCCTCGGCCTCGTAGAACTGACGGGCATGGTCATCCTTGACCGACAGCAGCCGGACATAGGCCGACCACGGCAAGGTGAAGGCCTGGGCCAGTTCGGAGAGGTCGAATTTCCGAGACACTGTCTGGGATTTCTCGACAGGCGACTCATTTCCCAATTTCCCAGACACTGTCTGGGAAATCTCGGGCTGGGCGTATGCGAGGAAAAAACGCCGCATGCTCTCCAGGTTGTTGACACCGAATCCACGCCCGAATCGGGCCGTCAAGTCGGCGGACAGGCGCTCCATCAACTGCTCGCCGTAACCGGCCCGTCGCCTCCCTTTCTGCTCGGCTTCGACGATCCGGCGGCCAATCTCCCAATAGCTGGCCGTCATCAATGCATTGACACTGCGCGCCGCTGCCTGACGCGCAGCATCCAGCAGCTCGACGATGCCGCCGTGGATGCCGGCATAGCCAGCCGGTAAGGAGGCGGGCTTCCGCGTTGCCACAGGTGTCTTCCTTGTCATACTGTCACCTC
>NZ_JAFNME010000018.1 GCF_017368815.1 Comamonas denitrificans
GCCCCCACCGGCCGGACTGCCCCCGCCCGGCAAGGCCACCGCCAGGGCCGCTTGGGCCTGGGCCCAGGCCACGGGGACTTTGAGCATCAAACTCATGCCCCGCGTGCCATCTTGGGCCGCAATGCTGCCTTGCAGCACCAGCCAGTTTTGCAACGCAGGAATGGTGACCGCCTTGCCCTGCCCCTGCTGCGCGGCCATCGCCATGGCTGCGCCCTGGCTGTGCCCAGAGGGCGGGCCCGCTGGCGCTGAGGGCGCAGATCGCCCCGCTTGCTGTAGCACGGCCTGCAGCAAGTTTTGCGGCCAGGCCTGGGCACTGAGCAATTGCTGCGGCAAGGCCTGCCCCGCCGTGGCCTGCTGCACCAAGCTGCTGAGCAAGGCCAGCACCGCTGCAGGCACCCCATTGGCCGGCCAAGCCGTAGCGGCCAGCGGCCCGCCAGCGCCGACCTGCTGCACCAATTGCGCCACCAGCTGGGTAAAGGCCTCCACCCGCACCGTTTGCTGCGCTTGTGGGGAAAGATTGACCGAACTGCCCGCAGCCGCCTGCGCCTGGGCCACCGCCGCAGTGGCCGCAGGTGCCTGGGGGGCGCTCACCGGGGCCGCAGCAGGCACCGCCGTTGCCGGGGTGGCCGCATTGGTGGCGGCAGGCTGCTTGCTTACAGGAGCACTTCCCGCTGATTGCTCCTGTATTTTTTGATTAAAACTAGCATCTTCTGCTGAATTACCAGCGGATGCAGCTAGCATTGTTGAAGCATTGGCCGCCGCCGTGGAGGCCGCAGCCACCGCTGACGCAGCCGCCGCCGCCACTGCGGGAGGGGCCGCAGCGGCATTGCTGGGCGGCAAAATATCGCTCACAACCCGGCCACCCGCAGCGTTTTAGAACAGCACCCGGCAGCGCACCGTGCCCGGCACTTGTGCCAGTTTTTCCAGCGCCAGGGCCGATGAGCCAGGCTCCAGATCAATCACCACATAGCCCAGTTTTTCGTGGGTGCGCAAATACTGGCCCGCCACGTTGATGCCGTTTTCAGCAAACACTTGGTTGATGGCCGAGAGCACGCCCGGCACGTTGTGGTGTACGTGCAGGATGCGGTTTTGCCCCGGATGCTCGGGCAGCGCCACTTCGGGGAAGTTCACCGCCGAAATGGTGGTGCCGTTGTCGCTGTAACGCACCAGTTTGTCGGCCACTTCCAGGCCGATATTGGCCTGCGCCTCCATGGTCGAGCCGCCAATGTGCGGGGTCAAAATCACATTGTCCAGCCCGCGCAAAGGCGAGATGAATTCATCCTTGTTGCTCTTGGGTTCGACCGGAAACACATCCACCGCCGCGCCCAGCAGCTTGCCGCTTTTGAGCGCCTTGGCCAGCGCATCAATCACCACCACCGTGCCCCGCGCCGCGTTGATAAAGATGCTGCCAGGCTTCATGGCGGCAAACTCTTTTTCGCCCATCATCCATTGCGTGGACGGCAACTCGGGCACGTGCAAGGTCACGATGTCGCTGCGCGAGAGCAAATCCTCCAGCGAGGCGGCCTGGTGCGCATTGCCCAGCGGCAACTTGGCCACCACGTCGTGGAACAGCACGTGCATGCCCAAGCCCTCGGCCAGCACCGACAGCTGTGTGCCGATCGAGCCGTAGCCCACAATGCCCAGCGTTTTGCCACGAATCTCAAACGCGTTGTCGGCCGATTTCAACCAGCCACCCCGGTGCGCTACGGCGTTTTTCTCGGGAATGCCGCGCAGCAACAAAATCGCCTCGGCCAAGACCAACTCAGCCACCGAGCGGGTGTTGGAGTACGGGGCGTTAAACACCACAATGCCTTTTTCCTGCGCGGCGATCAAATCCACCTGGTTGGTGCCAATGCAAAAGCAGCCAATGCCCACCAGCTTTTTCGCCGCCTCCAGCACCTCGCGCGTCAGCTGGGTGCGCGAACGCACGCCCACAAAATGCACATCGGCAATCTTGGCCTTGAGCTCATCGCCCTCCAGCGCGTGCGCGAGCAGCTCCACATTGCTGTAACCAGCCTTGGTAAAGGTTTGCACAGCACTGCTGTGAACCCCTTCCAAGAGCAAAATTTTGATTTTTGATTTGTCCAGCGAGGTTTTTGTCATGAAGATACTTTCCAAAGTTAGCTTCGGCGATTACAGCGGATTCCCTTTAGGCCCACCGCCACTGTGCGCCAGATCAAGGCGGCAAGTATGGCCTAGCCGAGATAGCAGCACCAAGGTCATATCCTGATATATAATCTTTGGCTTCGCCCATGTGGCTCAGTGGTAGAGCACTCCCTTGGTAAGGGAGAGGTCGGCAGTTCAATCCTGCCCATGGGCACCACACAACAAAACCCGCTAATTTTTTCGAATTAGCGGGTTTTTTTATTGCTCAGTGGGCACCCTGGGCCAGCCTAGCCACGGGCCTGCAGCTCCAGCCCGGCATGCTCGCGCAGCGGATGGAAGTGGATTTTTGGAAAGCGCTCCTGCGCCAGGCGCACGTCGTAGGGGCTGGTGCAGAGGAAGGCCAGGGTATTGGCCGCATCGTGCGCCAGGCGCAGCGGGTAGGCGGCCTCAAACTGGCGCAGTTCGGCAGGGGTGTCGGCCGTGATCCAGCGCGCGCCGGTGTACTGGCAGCCTTCCAGGCGAATGTCGCAGTCGTACTCGGTTTTCAGGCGGTGCTGCACCACTTCAAACTGCAACTGGCCCACGGCACCCAGCAGCATGTTGCCGCCCGCATCGGGCTTGAACACCTGGATGGCACCTTCTTCGCCCAGCTCCATCAAACCCTGTTGCAGCTGCTTGGAACGCAAAGGATTTTTCAGCACCACGGTCATGAACATTTCCGGCGCAAAGAACGGCAGGCCGGTGAACTGCAGGTTGGGGCCGTCGGTGATCGAATCACCCAGCTGCACGCCGCCGTGGATGGTGAAGCCGATGATGTCGCCCGCGTAGGCTTCGTCCACCGCCTCGCGCCGCTGGCTCATGAAGGTGACGACGCTGGTGGGGCGCAGTTCTTTGCCGGTGCGCTGCACCTTCATCTTCATGCCGGGCGTGTATTTGCCGCTGGCCACGCGCACAAAGGCGATGCGGTCGCGGTGGTTGGCATCCATATTGGCCTGCACCTTGAACACCACACCGGCAAAGCCCTTGTCCTCGGGGCGAATCGTCACCTCTTGGCGCTGGCGGTTCACTTCCTGGTAGGCCAGGCGCGTGCCCGGCGGCGGCGACATGTCCACCACGGCATTGAGCACTTCCTGCACACCAAAATTGTTCACCCCCGAGCCAAAAAACACCGGGGTGAGCTTGGCCGCCAGAAACTGCTCGTGGTTCCATGCAGCCGAGGCACCCACGGCCAGCTCCATGCTCTCCAGGGCATCGTCAAAGGCTTTGCCAAAGCGCTGGCGCAGCTTGTCGGCTTCAGCCAGCGGGATAACTTCAAAATCTTGCGGGCGCTTTTCACTGCCCGCCTCAAACACCGTCATGCTTTGCGTGCGCAGGTCGATGATGCCGCCGAACTGCTTGCCCTGGCCCACCGGCCAGGTGATGGGGCAGCAGGGCATGCCCAGCTCGCGCTCGACCTCGTCCAAGATGTCCAGGGGGTCGCGCACCTCGCGGTCCATTTTGTTCACAAAGCTGATGATGGGCGTATCGCGCTGGCGGCACACCTCGATCAGGCGGCGGGTCATCTCCTCCACCCCATTGGCGGCATCGACCACCATCAGGGCCGAATCCACGGCCGTGAGCACGCGGTAGGTGTCCTCGCTGAAGTCCTTGTGGCCGGGCGTGTCCAGCAGGTTGATGACGTGGTCGCGGTAGCTCATCTGCATCACGCTGGAGGCCACCGAAATGCCACGCTGTTTTTCAATCTCCATCCAGTCCGAGGTGGCGTGGCGGCTGGCTTTGCGCCCTTTCACCGCCCCGGCAATCTGGATGGCACCGGAGAACAGCAACAGCTTTTCCGTCAGCGTGGTTTTACCCGCGTCCGGGTGGGAGATGATGGCAAAGGTGCGGCGGCGCCGCGTTTCTGAAGCGTAAGACACAGTAAAAAATAAAAAAGCAATCAAAAGACAAAGACAGGCCCGAGTTTCCCCGGGCCTGCAGCAATGGGTGCGATTGTAAAAGCCTGCTGTGCTTTTAAAACACGTTCTTAAATCGCTTGCAGGCGCTGTTGCTGCACCTGGGAGCCCACAGCCCCAGCGGCCAGCACGCTCACCGCCAGCGCCAACGCCGCCCCGTAAAAAACCCCCTGGGGCTGCTGGTGGTCCATCAACCAGCCAAAAATGGGCGCGGCCACGCTAAAGCCCAAATCCAGCCCCGAATACACCGTGCCATACACCCGGCCCGTGGCCCCAGGCGGCGCCGCTTGCTTGATCAACATATCGCGCGAAGGCCCGGCCAGGCCTTGACCAAAACCTGCCGCAGCGCCCACCGCCAAGGCCAAATAGCCAGGCAACCAACCCGTTCCCGCCAAGGCCAACAACGCCCCAGCCAGCAGCAAAAAGACCGCAATCACCCGGTCCAGCCGCAGCACTCGGGCTGCCAAAAAGCCGCCCCCCACCATGCCAACGGCGCTGCACAGCATAAAGCCCGTCACCATCCAATACGTGACTGCCAAACTTAGCTGCGGATACAGGCTGTGAAGCGCCGGACTGGCAAAGCTTTGCACCGCACTTAAACCCGCCGTCGTAAAGAAAAAGAAAGCAAAGCACAGCCATACAACAGGCAATGCAAGAAAGGAAAAGGGGTTTTCTTCTGTTTTAACAGCGGCTACAGCTATACCTTTTGATGCACCCGCCGTTAAATGCGGACGATCATCCAGCCAGCGGCGCTGGTGCACAACGATGGCCAACACCACCAAGGCCAAAACCGCGCCGCTGAAGCAGGCGATGCGCCACGAGCCGGTCCAGCTGGTGATCCCCGCCATGAACACCGGGGCCGCAGCCCAGCCCACATTGCCCGAAATGCCATGGACAGAAAACGCGTGGCCCATGTTCTGGGGCGAAACACGCTGGTTCAAAATCGTGAAATCAACGGGGTGAAAGGGCGCATTGCCCAAACCGGCCAACACCGCGGCCGCCACCAGCATGGCGTAGTTTTGCGCACTGGCGGCCACCAAACCGGCCAGCGCAAAACTGGCCAAGGCCGCAAACAGAATGGGCCGCGCCCCCACTTTGTCCACCAAAAAACCGGCCAGCATTTGCCCTACGCCAGAGACAACAAAAAACACCGACACCACTGTGCCCAGCTCGACATAGCTGTAGCCAAACTCCGCCATCAACCACGGAAACAATGGCGGCAGCAGCAGATGAAAGAAATGCGAAGCCCCGTGGGCCAAACCCACCAGGCCAATGGTGCGGGCATCGTGCCCCAAAGAAGTGCTTGCAGTGGCATTGGTCATGCCGGCATCTTAGAACGTGTTCATGATCTCGAATGAAGGTGTGGGGGATGCGGTTCGGGATGGATTGCGAGGCGCAAACCACCCGAAGCCGCGCCCACATACCCATGAGGAGATCGTGAACACGTTCTTAGAAGCCTGACAATGCGCCAATGTCCACCACCATGCCCCCTGCCACCACGCGCAAAATGCTGCTGATCGTTTACCACTCACTGACCGGCGGCACAGCCCAGATGGCGCAAGCCGCGCAGGCTGGCGCACAGACCGTGCCCGGCGTATCCACACTGTGGCTGCATGCCGCGCAGGCCAGCCCGCCGCAGGTGCTGCAGGCCGACGGCTACCTCTTTGCCACGCCAGAGAACCTGGCGGCAATGAGCGGCATGCTCAAAGACTTTTTCGACCGCTGCTACTACCCGGTGCTTGATCGCATCAGCGGCCGCCCCTACGCCAGCCTGGTGTGCGCCGGCAGCGACGGCGCGGGCGCAGCACGCCAAATCGCGCGCATTGCCACCGGCTGGCGCCTCAAGGCCGTGGCCGAGCCGCTCATCGTCTGCACCCACGCCCAGACCCCCGAGGCCATCCTGGCCGCCAAACAGATCGGCAAACACGACCTGGAGCGCTGCCACGCCCTGGGCGAGGCGCTGGCGCAGGGGCTGGCGTTGGGGGTGTTCTGAGGCGCAAACGCGGCGGCTACGGTTTCACGTGGAACGCCGCCGTCCGCCCGGGCGGCGGGGCAAGGGATACAGGCGCTGGCCGCGCACCATCACGCCGTCGGGGGTCAGCGCCGCCGTGTGGCCAGCGGCTTCGTGGGCAGCAATTTCTTGCGCATCCATGCTGGCAATGGGGCATTGGTAGGCATACACCGCCCGGCCATCGGGCAAGCTGGCGCTGAGTGTGGGCGGGGTATCGGGCAAGGGAAAGTTCAAACTGACCAGCCAGGCCCCAGGTGGCATTTCTGCCATGGATTTCACCGCGGCCCGGCTCATGCTCTCTGGCCGTTGAAACAAATACACCAGGTGGTAAGGCCCCCAGTCGGCCACCCACATATTGCCCTGGCGCACGCTGGCCCAGGGGCAGCGCAGGGCGCAGGCCCAGCGCAGCACCCAGCTCCATTCCACCCCGTGAATGCGCGCCTGCGGCCAGGCCTGGCGCAACGCCCGCAGGCCATCCCCCAGGCCGCAACCGGCATCCAGCACCTTGGCCCCCGGCGGCAGCGCCAACTGTGCTGCCAGTCCCTGCAACGCCCCGGAAGGCGTGGGAAAAATCGGCGCATCGCGCCAGGCATTCAAGGGATAAACCAGCAACAGGCCGCCCAGCAGCAGCAGCCAGCCCCAGCCAGGCAAGCTGCCCGCCACCAGCACCGCAAACGACAGCGGAAACCCCGCCGCAATCCAGCCCCGCCGCCACCAGGTACTACCCCACAGGCTGGCACCGACACTGAACACCACCGCCAAACCAGCGGCGGCCCACCAAGGCAGCCAGCGCTGCCCACCGACAAACAACAACCAAGCGCCACCCCAGACCAGCAGCGCGGGCAAAGGCCAGACCAAGGACAGCAACCCGCGCTGCCAAAAAGAGGTTTTCATCGTTGAATGCTTTCGCAAAAAAATACGTGTGCCGTAGTAGGAAGGATTGCCACGATTTATAGTTTTCCCCTATGCTCCCGACCTATTTAATCCATAGGAAAGACTGTCCCCATGCGATCCCTATCCTGGACTGGAGCGGCATGCGCCCTGATTTTGGCAGGCTGCGCGGCACAAACACCACAATCGCAAGTTACCACCCCAGAGACCGTACGCATCTGCACAGGCAACAGCTGCACCGATCAGCCGCGCAGCGCCGCACTGCCGCAGGCAGCACCCAGCGCCCACGAAGCACAAGCCCAGCTGCGACTGCAGCAACTGGAAGCCTTGGCCGAAAACAGCCCCCATGCGGCCTACGATCTGGGGCTGCGCCTGATGCGGGGTGACGGAGTGCCCCACAACAGCTACCAAGGCCTGCAATGGCTGCGCAAGGCCGGAGAACAAAATCTGGTAGATGCCCAGCTGCTGCTGGGGCGTTTGTACCTCTCGGGCGTTGCCGAGATGGGCAGCGATGCCGCCGAAGCCCAGCAATGGCTCAGCCGCGCCGCCGCCCAAGGCAGTGCCCAAGCCCGCAAGCTGCTGGCCCAGGCTGAAAAAATCAAGAACGACGAGCAGGCACAATACCAAGCGCGTGAACAGGCACGCAAAGATTGGGAGCGCTGGATGCAATCTACGCCCTCCCCCTATTACTGGCACTGGGGCCACCACGGCTGGCAGCGCTACTGATGTGCGTTGGTGCCATGCGCACCAATGTGCATCGCCTCCCCCTATTCCCTTTGTTTTGATCTTTAGCAATTAGAAAGAAAGCACTCTTCATGCGTAAACCTTCCCTGCGTCTTCTGGCTCTGCTCTCCACTTTGGCTTTGACGGCCTGTGTCACCCCCGGTGGTGGCAGCATTACCACTGGCAACGCCGCCACCGCCTCCACCGGTGCAGCCGGTGGTGCCAGCAGCGTCAATGCCAACCCGTCGCTGGAGCGCTGCGATGCGCCCCTGGGCACCCTGGCTGTGGACGATGGTCGCGACAAAGAGTGGTACGGCAGCTTTGGCGCAGCCACCAAAATCACCACCATTGAGCCCCTCATCCGCCTGGCCGTACAGCAATCGAACTGCTTTGTGATCACCTCCATCGGCAGTGGCCGCACCGAGAGCAAGCTCTCCGCCATCACCGACAAGCAGCGCAACTCTGGCGAGTTCCGTGCCGGCTCCAAACAGCAAAAAGGCCAGCGCGTGGCCGCCGATTACTACCTGGAGCCGTCCATCATCATTGACAACGATGCCGTCGGTGGCATGGCCGCCGGTGTGGGTGGCCTGTTTGGCAGCGTGGGCGCGGCCATCGGTGGCGCCATGCAGAGCAAGGCTTCGGTCGTGACCTTGAGCATGTTCGACATCCGTTCTGGCGTGCAAATTTCCATCTCTGAGGGCAACGCCACGGCCACCAACTTTGGCGCCGCCATGGGTGCGCTGGGTGGTGCCGGTGGTGCCGGCCTGGGTGGCTTCTCGCGCTCGCCCGAAGGCAAAGCCACCGTCGCTGCATTCATGGATGCCTACAACAACATGGTGGTGTCCCTGCGCAACTACAAAGCCCAGGAAGTCAAAGGCGGTCTGGGCCGTGGTGGCCAGCTGAAAGTGGGCAACTAAGCCCCACCCCCGTGGGGGCCGCTGTGCCATGCAGCGGCCACGTGGAACATAAAAAAACCTTCGCCACTTTGCGAAGGTTTTTTTATGGGCAGCGCCAAGCCTATGGGCACTGGCGCAAGCGCTCGATCAGCCCATTGAGCGCCTCCAGCGAGCCAAATGCAATGGCCACCTCCCCGGTGTGCTGCTTGCCCGATTTTTTCAGGCGCACCTGCACCTGGGCCATGAGCAGGTCGGACAGCTCCTCCTCCACGCGCAGCACATCGCCCGATTTGGCCGCCACACTGCGGGCGCTGGGGCTGCGGCCGTCGTCCCCGGCAGCAACTTTTTTCACCAGCGCTTCGGTCTCGCGCACCGACAGCTTGCGCGCCGCCACTTGGTTGGCGGTGGTGATTTGCTCGGCCTTGTCCAAACTTAGCAGCGCCCGGGCATGGCCCATGTCAATGTCCCCGGCGATGAGCATGGTTTGCACCGGCTCGGCCAGGTGCAGCAGGCGCAGCAAATTGCTGGCCGCCGAGCGGCTGCGCCCCACTGCGGCCGCCGCCTGCTCGTGCGTGTGGCCAAACTCGTGTACCAGGCGCTGCAGGCCCTGGGCCTCTTCCAGCGGGTTGAGGTCTTCGCGCTGAATGTTTTCAATCAAGGCCATGGCGGCGGCGGCCTCGTCGGGCACATCGCGCACCAGCACGGGCACGTCGGTCAATCCCGCCAAGGTGGCAGCGCGAAAACGGCGTTCCCCGGCAATGATTTCGTACTGCCCAGCCTGCGGCCCCGCGGCCAGCTTGCGCACCAAAATGGGCTGCATGATGCCCTGGGCGCGAATGCTTTCGGCCAGCTCGTACAACGCGCCCTCGTCCATGCGCGTGCGCGGCTGGTATTGGCCGGGCACCAGGGCGGTGAGGGGCAGCGTGGAAGGGGCATCGGAGGCCGCGGCCGGGCTGGCCTCACTCACTTTGGGGCCTAACAAGGCTTCCAGCCCCCGGCCCAAACCTTTGGGTTTAGCGCTTGCCATGAACAGTGTCCTTTACTAAATCTTGCAATAGCGCGTGGCCCTGCGGCCAATCGCCCAGCTGGCTGGCGCTATTGATATGGCCGGCCGCACCGGCATCCACCCACTGCGCGCCCCAATCGGCGGCCAGCTGCTGGGCCCGCGCCAAACGGCAATAGGGGTCATTTTGGCTGCCGACCACTACCGCCGCAAACGGCAAGCGCTGGCGGGCAATGGGCACCCAGCCAGGCAGGTGCTGGCGCAGGTCGGCTTGCTCAACATCGCCCGGTGCCACCAACAGGGCCGCCTGCACTTTGCCCACCACCGCAGGCGGAGCATGGCGGGCCCACCAAGCCGTCAAGATGCAGCCCAGGCTGTGCGCCACCAGCACCACCGCCGTGGGCGCAGCAAGCACGGCTTCATTCAACTGCACCGTCCAATCGCCACGCAGGGGCTGCTGCCAGTTGTGCTGCTGCACCCGCTGGTAGCCATGCGCCTGCTCCCAGCGGCTTTGCCAATGGTCGGCATCGGAGTTTTGCCAACCGGGCAAAAGCAAGACCGAATACTCTTTATTCATAGCTGTTACCGCTGAAATTTAAACGATTAAAAGATAAAAACACTAAAAATAACTGAAGAATCAAGCGCAAACTGCTATTACATTTTTTTAATGCGCTGCACCATTTCCTGGGCAAACTCAATAAACGCTTTGCTGCCCTTGGCCGAAGGGTCAAACACCACACCGGGCAAACCGTAGCTGGGCGCTTCGGCCAGGCGCACATTGCGCGGAATCACGCTGTTGAACACCTTGTCGCCAAAATGCTCTTTGAGCTGATCGCTCACCTGCTGCTGCAGCGTGGTGCGCGGGTCAAACATCACGCGCAGCAGGCCAATGATTTGCAAGTCCGGGTTCATATTGGCATGCACCTGCTTGATGGTGTTCACCAAATCGGTCAGCCCCTCCAGCGCAAAATATTCGCACTGCATGGGCACGATCACGCCATGCGCCGCGCACAGCCCGTTCAGCGTCAGCATGGACAGGCTGGGCGGGCAGTCAATCAGCACAAAATCAAAATCACGATCGGCCTGCGCCAAAGCCGCTTTCAGGCGCTCGGTGCGCCGCTCCAGGGTGACCAGCTCAATCTCGGCACCGCTCAGTTCCCGGTTGGCCCCCAGCACAGAAAACCCGCATTGTTCAGAGCGCACCGCCGCCTCGGCCACGCTGGCCGATTCGAGCAACACGTCGTACACGCTCAGGGCCAAAGTCCGCTTGTCCACGCCGGCACCCATGGTGGCGTTGCCCTGCGGATCCAAATCAACCAACAAAACCCGCTGGCCAATTTTGGCCAAGCCTGCGGCCAAATTCACCGCCGTGGTGGTTTTACCGACTCCGCCCTTTTGGTTGGCAATACAAAAAACCTTGGCCATGCAACGTCCCTACCCGAATGTCAAAAATGGCGGCTAGTGTAAATCAGCGCCTGAATTTAAATTACGCCGCCCGCACGGGGCGCAACCAAACAATGCAACGCTGTGCATCCAAGCCGGGCACGGTCAAAGGTTCCACGTGAAACACCTGGGCAATCTGGGCATCAAGGGCCGCGATTTCATCGTCGGGCTGTTTGCCCTTCATCGCCAGCCACACCCCATCGGCCGCAATGGCCGAGCGCGACCAGGCAGTAAAGTCGGCCAGCGCAGCAAAGGCCCGGCTGCTCACCACCGCATAGGGGCCGGTCAGCGACTCCACCCGGGCATGAATGCCCGTCAAATTGGGCAAATGCAAACTGGCCGCCGCCTGCTGGATAAAGGCCGCTTTTTTGGCCACGGTATCCACGCAATGCACCGTCAGCTGCGGGCAGCAAATGGCAAACACCACGCCGGGCAAACCACCACCGCAGCCCACATCCAACAGCCGCGCAGCCCCAGGCTGGGTGGCCAAATGGCGCTGCAAGGCGGGCACCGCCGCCAAACTATCGAGCAAATGGTGGGTGAGCATTTCCTGCGGGTTGCGCACTGCTGTCAGGTTGTACACCTTGTTCCACTTTTGCAGCAGGTCTAAAAAATCCAACAAGCTTTGCTGCTGGGCGCTGCTCAAGTCCAAGCCCAAAGCCTGCACACCGGCCTGCAAAGTGGCCGCCAAATCATGATGCGACGCGGCGGGCTTCATGCCTGCACCTGCGCCACGGCAAAGCCTTTAAAGCCGCCTTTTTTCAGGTGAATCATCAGCAGCGACACCGCCGCCGGGGTCACCCCAGAAATGCGCGAGGCCTGGCCCAGGGTTTCAGGGCGGTGCTTTTGCAGCGTTTGCCGCACCTCAATCGACAGCGCAGCCACTTGCATGTAATCCAAATCGGCCGGCAGCTTCAGACTCTCGTAATGCGCCGCCCGCTGCACCTCTTCTTTTTGGCGGTCGATGTAGCCGGAATACTTGGCGGCAATCTCCACCTGCTCCACCACTGCCGCCTGCAAATCGCCCAAGGTTTCACGTGAAACATCGGCACTGGCGTATTTGCCATCGTCCATGCCCAGCAGGCTGGTGTAATCCACGCCGGGGCGGCGCAGCAGATCAAACAGGTTGTATTCGTGGTCAATGCCCTTGCCCAGCACCCGCTCGGCTTCACTCTGCGGCAGGATGCGCGGGTTCACCCACGTGGCTTTGAGCCGCTCGGTTTCACGCGCCACCGCATCGCGCTTGCGGTTGAACAAATCCCACTGGGCATCGGCCACCACGCCCAGGCTGCGCCCCACTTCGGTCAGGCGCATATCGGCGTTGTCTTCGCGCAGCTGCAAGCGGAACTCGGCCCGGCTGGTAAACATGCGGTAAGGCTCGGTCACGCCTTTGGTAATCAGGTCGTCAATCAGCACGCCCAAATACGCCTCATCGCGGCGCGGCAGCCAGGGGCCCTGGCCACGCACTTGCAGGCCGGCATTAATCCCGGCAAACATGCCCTGGGCCGCAGCCTCTTCGTAGCCGGTGGTGCCATTGATTTGCCCAGCAAAAAACAGGCCTTGAATTTGGCGTGTTTCAAAACTGCTTTTCAGCTCGCGCGGATCGAAGTAGTCGTACTCAATCGCATAGCCAGGGCGCAGGATGTGGGCGTTCTCCAGCCCTTTGATCGAACGCACCAGCGCGTACTGAATATCAAAGGGCAAGCTGGTCGAAATGCCGTTGGGGTAATACTCGTTGGTCGTCAGCCCTTCGGGCTCCAAGAAAATCTGGTGGCTGTCTTTGTCGGCAAAACGGTTGATTTTGTCTTCCACGCTGGGGCAATAGCGCGGCCCCACGCCTTCGATCTTGCCGGTGAACATGGGGCTGCGGTCAAAGCCGCTGCGAATGATGTCGTGCGTCTGCTGGTTGGTGTGCGTCACCCAGCACGGCATTTGCTGCGGGTGCATGCTGGCATGGCCCCGGTAGCTGAACACTGGCAGCACCCCCTCATTCACGCCGCCGGGCATGCCATCGCCGGGCTGCTCGGAGCACTGGCTAAAGTCAATGCTGCGGCCATCAATGCGCGGCGGCGTGCCCGTTTTCAAGCGGCCCTGGGGCAACTTCAATTCTTTCAAGCGTGCGGACAAGCCCATGGAAGGGGGGTCGCCCGCGCGGCCGCCTTCGTGGTTGCGCAGGCCAACGTGGATTTTTCCGTCCAAAAACGTCCCCACGGTCAGCACCACCGCACGGGCACGAAACTGAATGCCAATTTGCGTCACCGCACCCACCACGCGATCGCCCTCGACCAGCAAATCATCCACCGCCTGCTGAAACAGCCACAGGTTGGGCTGGTTCTCCAGCATCTCGCGGATGGCTGCTTTGTACAAAATCCGGTCGGCCTGGGCACGGGTGGCCCGCACGGCCGGGCCTTTGGAGCTGTTCAAAATACGAAATTGAATGCCCGCTTTATCAGTCGCCAGGGCCATGGCACCGCCCATGGCATCGACCTCTTTGACCAAATGGCCTTTGCCAATCCCCCCAATCGAAGGGTTGCAACTCATTTGCCCGAGGGTTTCAATATTGTGGGTAAGCAGCAGGGTTTTACAGCCCATGCGAGCGGCGGCCAGGGCGGCCTCGGTGCCAGCGTGGCCACCACCGACCACGATGACATCAAATTCTTGGGGGTACAGCATGATTAAAAACTCCAAACCAAGGCCGCGTTGTACGGCACAGCCCTGTTGCGCCAGGGATAAAAAATAGAAAAAGGGAGGTGCGTTAAAACACTGTTGGCGCAAGAAAAACCAGCGATTTTCCCATTCTTTCGCACTTTTTGCAGATAGTGACAATGCGGCCAAGGCCTTGAAAAAGTTCTACGATGCCACGCTTATCAACCACCTTTGCCCTGCACCATGAAACTCTATTACAGCCCCGGCGCTTGCTCCCTCGCACCCCATATCGTTGCTTGCGAAGCGGGCTTGGCCGTCGAAGCCATTGTGGCCAGCACCAAAACTCACCAACTGGCCGATGGCACCGACTTTTACACCATCAACCCGCTGGGCTACGTGCCCTTCTTGGTCTTGGACGATGGCCAAACCCTGCGCGAAGGCCCGGTCATCAGCCAATACCTGGCCGACCAAGCCCCAGACAAAGGCCTGATCGGCCCCGTGGGCAGCATGCAGCGCTACCGCGCACTGGAATGGCTCAACTTCATTGGCACCGAATTGCACAAAGGCTTCTCGCCCTTGTTCGTGCCCGGCACCCCGGAAGACTTCAAGCCCACCGTCAAGCAGCGCCTGTTGCAGCGTTTCACCTGGGTGAATGAGCAACTGGCCGGCAAAGACTATGTGCTGGGCGATGCCTTCAGCGTGGCCGATGCGTATTTGTTCACCGTCTCCAACTGGGGCAAATTTGTTGGTGTCGATTTGTCTGGGTTTGCCAACCTGCAGGCTTACCTGGCCCGCGTTGCTGCCCGCCCCGGCGTACAAGCGGCACTGAAAGCCGAGGGACTGCTGAAGTAATTCCACCCGCCATTGCATAAAAAAAGGTTCCACGTGGAACCTTTTTTTATGCCTGGCAGCCAGCAGCATCACTGCAGCAAATAAGGTGCCGCGGCGGGCCCCGGCTGGCTGGTGGCCCGGCCCTGCCCGGCGGCCAATTTAAATTGCCCCACCACTTGGGCCAGGCGTTGCGCCTGCTCGTTCAGCGACTGGGCTGCCGCCGCAGACTGCTCGACCAAAGCGGCATTTTGCTGGGTCATTTGGTCAATATGGCCCACGGCCTGGTTCACTTCGGCAATACCGCTGGATTGCTCATTGGCGGTCGCAGTGATGTCGCGAATAATGCCCACCACCTTTTCAATGCCACTGACGATCTCTTGCATGGTCGTGCCCGCATCTTGCGCATTGCGCACCCCACCATCCACGGCGGCAACACTGGTGCCAATCAGCTTTTTAATCTCATTGGCGGCATCTGCGCTGCGGTGCGCCAAAGAGCGCACCTCCCCCGCCACCACCGCAAAGCCCCGGCCCTGCTCGCCGGCGCGGGCAGCTTCAACCGCCGCGTTCAGGGCCAAGATATTGGTTTGAAACGCAATGGAATCAATCAGGCCAATGATGTCGGCAATGCGGCGGCTGGAATCGGCAATCTCTTGCATGCTGACCACCGCCCCTTGCACCACCGCCCCGCCCTGCCCCGCTGTTTGCGAAGCCACTGCGGCCAGTTGGTTGGCCTGGCCTGCCGCATCCGCCGTTTGCTGCACCGTGCTGGTCAGCTCCTCCAGTGAAGCCACCGTTTGCTGCAAGTTGCTAGCCGTTTGCTCCGTGCGCGAAGACAAATCGGTATTGCCGCTGGCAATTTCTTGGCTCGCAATGGCAATGCTGTTGCTGGCCAATTGCACCTGCCCCACCAGCTGGGCCAAATTGCTTTGCATGGCTTGCAAATCTCTTTGCAAATCGGCCACTTCGTCTTTCCCCGTGCTATCAATGCTTTGGGTTAAATCCCCCATGGCAATGGCTTTGGCCAGTTTTTGTGCCTGGGCCAGAGGGCGGCAAATGGCCAGCATATTCATCCACGTCAGTGGCCCCACCACCAGCACAGTGAGCAACACCGCCGCCAAAAACAGCCATTGCGCCTCATCCTTCACCGAGGCCCCTTTGGCCTCAAAGGCTTGGGCCTGTTCGTGCAATTGCATTTGCAAAGCGCCCAAAGCTTGCTGGGCGGCCAGCAGGTGTTGGTAGGGCACATTCGCCGCTTCCAAGGTTTCTTCCATACTCACATAAGGGTTGGCTTGCAAACCTTGCACCAATGGGCCAAAGCCATCAACATAAGCTTGCACCGATTGGCCCAATTTTTCAAGATTGGTTTTCTGGCTGGCATCGATGGTTTGGCTGATTTGCTGCATCTGTCCCTGCACGGCCTGCACGCCTGCCTTCCATTGGCTATACGAATCATCCAGATTGGCACTGCGCGAGAAGGTGATGAGCACCTCTTTTTCTTTCAATTGCAACGCATCCAACTTGCTTTGCATTTGCTGCAATTGCTGGTTTTGCTGCCAGGGCACTTGCATAAAGTCTTGGTGCAAGTCATGAATGCGCAGCATGCTCCACATGCCAACGCCACCGAGCAAACCTAACAGCAACAAGACCACGCCAATGGCGCCTTCCATCCGCAATCGAATGGTAAACATGCGTATCAAGGCCATTAAATTCATAAAAACACCTTCTTTATCGGTTTTTTTGCATAAAAACTGCACTGGCAGATGAAAAAGTCAGGGGCTATTGTCAGCCAATTTGTGAAGAATTGTTGCAAGAATAACGCTTGACCTTGACATGGTGCAAAGGAGCACCATCCTAGGCTTGTTGCAATATTTTGAAAGAGGAAAACCCATGGAACACATTTTTACTGTCACCGGCATGACCTGCGGCCACTGCGAACGCGCAGTACAACAAGCCCTGCACGGGGTGGATGCCCAGGCGCACATTCAGATTGATCGCCCCGCCAACAAGGTGGTCGTCCAATCCGAGCATGCCAGCCGCGAGGCCCTGGCCGCCGCCATCGCTGAAGAAGGCTATGCCGTCGCCTAAACCGTGGACCTGGCCGGTTCCCATTGGCACAGCGGCAACGCGGGCAGGGGTATCGGCACGGATGGTGCGCCATTACGAGGCGCTGGGGCTGCTCCCCGAAGTGGCCCGCACCGACAGCGGCTACCGCCAGTACACCACCAACGATGTGCACACCCTGCGCTTTATCCGCCGCTGCCGCGATTTGGGCTTTTCTATAGAAGAAATCCGCCAGCTCTTGGCCCTGTGGCGCGACAAACTGCGGGCCAGTGCCCAGGTCAAGCACATTGCCCAGGCACACATCCACCAACTCAACGAACGCATCGCCGCCATGCAAGCCATGCAACGCAGCCTGCAAACGCTAGTGTCCTGCTGCAAAGGCGACGAACGCCCGGACTGCCCCATCCTGGACGATTTGGGCTCACCGCTTTAAAGCGCCCCGCCCACCCCTTTAAATTTCTCCACAAACGCGGCGATCTTCTGAAACACGGTTTGCTTTTTGCTCAGGTACTGCGGGTTCAGCGGGCTCATTTTGGGCAGCACCGCATTCAGCTCGGTGCCGTTGTCGCTGGCAAATTCGCGTTTAAGAGAGGTGCTGATGTAGCGCTTGGCCGCAGCGGCATTGAGCTGTTCCTCATCAATCAAGGCTTGGGCTTCGCGCTGTAGCTCGGCCTGGGCAAACGTAAAAAACGCTTCAATCACGCTGGCTTTATCGCCAATGGGGTCTAAGTTGGTCTGCTGGATAAAGTCCACCACCAACCCTTCTTTGGCGCGGTTGCCAATGCTGGCGCGGATTGCGCGGCGCACTGCTTGAAGTCCCAGCCGTCCACGGCCCCCCGGACATCGTTGGCGATTTGCCAAATGCGGCGTTGCAGTTCTGCGCGTTGTTGTGTGCTGGTCATGTATCTTTCTCGAAGTGTTGGCGGTGCGTGCCCCCTGCTGGGAGCCGATGCCACGATGGCAGCGATGGTAGTGGGGCGCAGGAGCCAAAACAGCAAGGCACCGATGGATGCCTTAATTTTTTATAAGACAAATTGGCACTTAGCGATTGCTGGATAAGCGCAAGCAGCTATTGTTTTTAAGTTCTTTATTTGCTTTTGTGTGTCAGTCTCTCCAAGGCTGCAGTGATGGCACCACAGAATTACGGACGCAAGGTCACTGCAGCGCAAGGCCCAGCCTATTGGCTCTGGAATGGGCAGCTGCTATCAAAAATCAACAACGTAACCACCTGAGAGGATGGCATGGTGCATGAACTGACATGGAAAGAGGCAATCAATCAAGTGCTGGCACAGTTTCCGAACGGCCTTCACTACAACGAAATTGCCGAAAAGATCATCGACCAGGGCCTGCGCACCTCCGTCGGTGCCACCCCTGCCGCAACGGTCAATGCGCAGATTTCTGCCTCCATCAAGCACGAAGGAGATGCATCGCCGTACGTCCGCACGAACAAGGGCGTTTTTGCGCTCAAGTCCGGACTGTCACCAACTGAGAGTGCTCACCTCGCAGCACAGTCTCCTTTGATGGTGGAACAGGATGAAGCGCAGTCACAAATCATCACCGCGTTCGGCATGTATTGGCGGCGGGATGCTGTGGCCTGGAAAAACAACCCAAAACTGTGGGGTTTCAATAAGGAGTTCGCCGACAAAGTCGATTTTGGTGGGCAGCGGGGTATTTACCTGCTCCATGATGGGCGGGATGTGATTTACGTAGGCCGCTCGACAGATGACTCGATTGGCCAGCGCCTGCTCCAGCACACAAAAAACAGGCTGTCATTTCGGTGGGATCGGTTTTCTTGGTTCGGCCTAAATCCGGTGGAGGAAGACGGAACGCTAGGTCAGATGCCCGCCAACTATTCAGCCAACAACATGATTGCAACACTGGAAGCCATTCTGATTGAAGCCATGGAGCCCGGATTGAATCGTCAGCGGGGGCAGGACCTTGAGGCCTTCGAATATTTTCAACACGAAGATCCGCAGCTGAAGACCGCAAAGTTAATGACGGATGTCGCCAGTGTCTTGGCCAAGAATCACCTGTGACCCGACGACTTAAAACGGCGCATCGTTCGGCGCAGTGTCCACGGGGGCTTGGCCTGGCCCGGTGGTGATGTTGGTGGTGGTGTCCTTGCCTTGGCGCGGTGGGGTTTTAGCGGGTGCCGTGGGGGGTGCGGCCGTGGTGTTTTCCATGGTCTCTAAGCCCAGGCTGCGGCCTTCGCCGTCCAAAGCGGCGAGCAAGTCGGGCACCAGCAAGCGCAGCTCGCCCGTGGCGATGGCCATATCGGCATCCAGGCCGCCCTCGTCTTTGCCCTCGCTTTGTACGGGCTCTTGAAAAATAATTTTCTTCAGCTGCAGCGCTTCGGTCAGCACAAAACTGACGCGCCCCTGCCAGGTCATGGCCAGTTGGGTGGGCAGCTTGCCGTGCGCAATATGGGTGCGCACTTCGTCAATATCCAAAGGGTGGCGGGTGTAGCGCACCACGGCTTTGCTGTCATCGCTGGCTTTGAGCTCGCAGCTTTGGTCAATCGAAAATTCCGCCGGGGCCTCGTGCGTTAGCAGCCACTGCGCCATGGCCGCCTGGGGGCTGGTGCGGGTGTCAATCAAAGCCAGGGCCAAGCCCGGGACATGCTCGACCAAGCTGCTGACCACGGCATCGGCCTTGGTTTGGGCGCTGGCATCGACTACCAGCAAATGCGCCTGCGGGTCAATCCACACCCACACGCTGCTTTGCTTGGTAAATGCCTGGGGCAGCAAGTCCAGCCGGGCTTCTTCTTTGAGATCGCGCTGCTCTTTTTTGCCGGGTTTGCGGCCCGATTCACGTTCAATGGCGCTGCACTTGTCCTGCACCCGTTGCTGCACCACGCTGGCCGGGAGGATTTTGCTTTCGCTGTGAAAGCGCAGCAGCCACTGCCCGCCAATGCTTTCCACCAAGGCCCCATGGGCTTCGCCCCGGGGGGGCACCCAGCCATCAGACGCTTCTTGGGTGGCCGAACAAGGGCTGAACAGCGCTTGTTGCAACGC
This sequence comes from Comamonas denitrificans, assembly GCF_017368815.1. Classification (GTDB taxonomy): domain Bacteria; phylum Pseudomonadota; class Gammaproteobacteria; order Burkholderiales; family Burkholderiaceae_C; genus Comamonas; species Comamonas denitrificans. The sequence continues at coordinate 19,578 of NZ_JAFNME010000018.1, forward strand.
CTGCTCCACCGCCACCAAATCGCCTTGCCATTGCGCCGCAATGCGGTACATCACCATGTTTTTAAACATATTGCTTTATAAAAAAAATAGCTACTTGCGCTTTACTGGTAAGCGTTTTTGCCTGTTTTGATTCAAATTAAATAGGCTTTGCGCTACTTTACCTAAGCGCCGCAAAGCCACACCAAAACCTTACATGCGCCCGACACACTAGCGGCCATGCACTGCCCGAAAGCTGAAATTGTTTTTTCTGGCAGCTTTTATTCTCTCTTGTCCCTGCTTTGAAAGGATGGATCATGAACCGCACGTCTGTACTGCGCCTGGCCGCTATGGTCAGTTTTTCTGGCCTGCTGGCTACCACGGCCATAGCCCAAGCCAGCCCCGCTGCTGCACCTGCAGCCCAAGTCCAAACCCAAGCGCCGCATGAGCGCTTGGCCCAGCATCAGGCTGAGCGCCACGCACGGCACCAAGAAAAGCAGCAGCAGCACTGGGAGCGCCAGAAAAATCTTTTGCAGCTGCAACCCCAGCAACAAGCCCAGTGGGAGGCTTATGTGGCCGCCATGCAACCGCCACCCCGCGTGGCCCCGGCCAAACATCCGAAAGACATGAACACCTTAGAGCGCTTGGACTGGAAGGCCCAAATGCGCACCAGCCACCAAAAACACGCCGAACGACGTGACCAGGCGACGCGCAGCTTTTACGCCAGCTTGAATGCGCAGCAGCAAAAAGCCTTTGACAGCTTGCCCCACGCAGGGCGCAGCCAGATGGGCAAGCGCCGGGGTGACTGGCGCTAACGCGGCAGCGAATGTCATTTTTAACAGGCCTTCGGGCCTGTTTTTTTATGCCTTTTTTTTAAAAATCTGTGTGGATAAGCCTGTGGTGTGTTGGCGATCAACTACCGCTTTGTCCACAGAGAAAAAATTTTTTAGCCATCTACCCACATTCCGGGTACCGCCGCCAGCCGTGCTGACCCCAGGCTTTGACCAAGCTTAAGCCCTTGAAATTTAAAAAATAGTGAGGGTTATGCACAAAAACAGCGGGGCTTACTATTACTACTATCTATCAATATTAAATATAAAGAATAGTGGCGGCAGCCAACCCCCCAGCCGTGCTGGCCTTGTTTTGCTCACGCAAGACAGCAAACGGCCAGTTGGTGTGCAGCAATGGCTATCCACAGCCTGAAAATTGCAATAAAACTATTTATTTTCAATAACTTGCTTTGATTTTTTGACTGCGCGGGCCTGTGCATCGTTGAGCGAACAACCTTGGGTTATCCACAAATTTTTCACGATCTTGAATCTTGTTCAGCCCTTGTTCCTGCGCAAACAGGGCCCAGGCCCCCATGGTTGGCGGCGCGCTAATGCAATGAAAAAAATAAAAAAAACAGGCTTATCCACAAAAAGACAAGCCTTACTACTACTACCTACTAAATATTTAAAATAAATAAAATAAAACTAGCAAAACGCTGAACAGAAAAAAATTCAAAACAACGCTGTGCTGTGGAAATACTTTGAATAATTTGTGTAAATAACGAAAAGAAAAATATTTTTCAGCCAAAACGCTTACAAAAACAACGTTTCCTGCTATCTATTTTAAAAAAATTAATTGTGCGCAAGCTGTGCAAAACGCTGCTGAAACGAAAAATCAGGCAAGCTTTTTTGAATTTGCTGGCCATAACTGGTGACACACAGCCGCCGGTCATAGCAATACACCTGGGCCTGGTCGTGCTCGGTGCGAATGGCCCGCCCAACCCATTGCGCCAAGCGGATGGCGGTGGCCGGAACAACCAAATCGGTAAACGGATTGCGCCCGCTGCTGCGCAACCATTCGGCCCGGGCCTCTCCCACGGGGTCGTCTGGGGGCGCAAAGGGCAGTTTGGTGATGAACAGGCTGGCGCACAACGCGCCGGGCAGGTCCAGCCCTTCGCCAAACGATTGCATGCCAAAAATGATCGAGGCTTGCCCGGCTTCAACCTGCTCGCGGTGCTTGTTGAGCAGCGCAAACCGCGGCATGGTGTTTTGCACCAGGACTTTGGAGCGCAGGGCACTGGGCAAGGCATCCACAGCCTGGCGCATTTGCTCTTTCGATGTGAATAACACCAAGGCCCCGGTCTGCACGCTGGCCAAGTCGTGCAGCAAGGTGTGCACCATCTCTTGGGTAAAGGGCCCGGCGTGTTTGGGGTCGGCCTGGGTGTGGTGGGCCCACAGCACGCCTTGGCTGGGGTAGTCAAAGGGGCTGGCCACCTCCAAGGTGGCCAGTGTGGGCAGGTCGTGCAGCCCCACTTCGCGCAGAAAAAAATCAAAACTGCCGCAACTGGTCAGCGTGGCCGAGGTCAGCACCCCGCCGCGTACCTGGCTCCACAAATGCTGGCGCAGCGTGCTGCCGGGCAGGATCGGGCTGGCGTGGGCTTGCAGAGCGATCCATTCGCCATCCATTTCCAGGGTGAACCATTTGGCGGCAGGGGCTTGGCCGGGGGCGGGGGTGTGCAGCAGCAGCTCGGTGGTGGCAAAAACCGCTTCCAGGCGTGGGGCCAGGCTGCCCAACTGCGCGTACAGGGCGGCCAAGCGCGGGGCTTCGTCCGGGGTTTCTTTGATGGTGCTGCGCAGGGCCTTGGCAATGGCGCGCAAAACGTCCAGCAAGCCCGTGCTGTGCGCCAAGACGGCCTCCAGCGGCGGCAGGAGCGCTTCGGGCAGCACGCCCCGGGGGATGCGGGCACTGGCCGGGCCAAAGCGCGCCTCGGGGCTTTTCAGGGTTTCGCCGTACTGCGCCATGGCGGCCTGGGCCAGCTGCCCCATGGCTTGGCGCAAGCCGCTGCTGTGCTGCGGGATGTCGGCAATTTCTTCTACTTCCAGCAGCTGGCCAATGCGCAAGGCCCGGCTGGTGAGCTTGTCCAGCCACTGCAGGCGGGATAAATCCATATTGCTGGCAAATTGCGCCAGGGCGGTGGCGGGCAGGTGGTGGGCCTCGTCCAGCACCAGCAGGCAGTTGTCCAGCTCGGGCAGCAGGCGTGCGCCCAGGGAGGACAGCAGCAGGTCGTGATTGACGACGATGACCTGGGCGGCGACCAATTCCTTGCGCCGCTCGTAGTAGCTGCAGCTTTGGAACGCCGGGCAATGCCGCCCGGTGCAGGAGCTGCCTTCGGCGGCCACGGGGCTCCAGGCTTCGGGGGCGGGGGGCGTGTCCAGGCTGTCGCGGTCGCCGTCCCAGCGGCCTTGGGCCAGGGCCTCGGCCATGCTGGCGTAGAACTGTTGCTGGGCTTGGCGTTCAGCCTGGGCCACCGGCTTGGCGGGCAAGGTTTCGCCAAATAAATCATCGGCTTCTTCGGGGTACAAATCGCTGGAGCCGACCAGGCGCTCGAGTTTGAGCTGGCACACAAAGCGCCCTCGCCCTTTGGCCAGGGCATAGCGAAACGGCTGGCCCAAATGTGCGGCCAGGGCGGGCAAGTCTTTGTTTACCAGCTGCTCTTGCAGGGCCACGGTGGCGGTGGAGATCATCACCCGCGTGCCCCGCTGCAGGGCCATGGCAATGGCCGGGGCGCTGTAAGCCAGGGATTTGCCCACGCCGGTGCCCGCTTGGATGACGGCGATAGAGGGGGCCACCGCAGTGTTGGGGGGGCTGTCTTCGCCCTCGGTGGGTTTGCCCAAGTGGGCGTGGGCAAAGGTGTGGGCCACTTGGGCGGCCATCTCCCGCTGGCCAGCGCGGGGCCGCAAATGGGCTTGGGCGGCGACCACGTTGTCAAAGGCCTGGAGGGCGTGTGTGGCCCATGCGGAAGTGCTCATAAGGGGAGGTAAAAACAAAAAATTCGACCCTGTGGGCCGATTTATAAATATTGAAACAGAAATTGTCGTAGCAAATTTTATGGTGTTTTATTTATGCAGTATTTTTGGCACCCAAAACCCATATCAGTGCGGTGTGGAGCGATGTGCAAAATGCTGTGGATGTTTTGGCCAACAGCTTTTTTTAAAACATGAAAAAACCTTATCAACACGCTGTGCAGAACTGAAAATTGTTTTTCAAAACGCCGTCTGGCAAGCAAGCCACACAGCATGAAAAACAGCCTACATTTAATAATAAAAAATACAAAATAAAGAGTTTGAAAATAAGTCTTGCTGTATTTTGTATTTTTAAATACTGATCAAGCCATCCAGCCACGCCCGCTTGGCGGCATCGCTACACTAGGCCCCCTCTTCCTGGCCCTTTGGTGCGGGGGAATTTGTCGTTGATGGATGCGAAAGGCGCTTGTTGTTATGTATGCCGCGTTTGGTTGGGTGGATGCCCTGGTGTTGGGGCTGGTGCAGGGCCTGACGGAATTTCTTCCCATTTCTTCCAGCGCGCATTTGCGCATCCTGGGGCCGCTGTTGCCGGGGGGGGGCGATCCGGGGGCGGCCTTCACCGCCATTACCCAGCTGGGCACCGAGCTGGCGGTGCTGATTTACTTTCGCCGCGATGTAATGCGGATGCTGCTGGCCTGGTGGCGCAGCCTGCCGCGCTTGGGGCGCGAGGCGCTGAGCGTGGATGCCAAGGTGGCCTGGCTGGTGATTTTGGGCACCATTCCGATTTGTGTGCTGGGGCTGCTGCTGCGCGACTTGATTGAGACGACGTTTCGCACCCTGCTGCTTACGGCCATCATGCTGATTGTGTTTGGCGTGATTTTGGCCTGGGCCGAAAGGCGTGGCAGCCAAACGCGCAGCATCGCCCAGCTGACCGTGAAAGATGGCGTGCTGCTGGGCTTGGCCCAGGCGATGGCCTTGATTCCGGGGGTGTCGCGCTCGGGCGGCACCATTACGGTGGGCTTGCTGCTGGGGCTGACGCGCGATGCTGCGGCGCGGTTTTCTTTTTTGCTGGCCATTCCGGCGGTGCTGCTGTCGGGCTTTTACATGCTGTTGTTCAAGCGCGAGCCCATGAGTGGCGAGCAATGGGCCATGACGCTGGTGGCCACGGGCGTGGCGTTTGCGGTGGGCTATGCGGTCATCGTCTGGTTTATGCGGCTGATTTCGACCAAGGGCTTTGGCGTGTTTGTGGTGTACCGCATCGTGCTGGGCAGTTTGCTGCTGCTGGGCCTGGGCGCTGGGGTGGTGCAGTAATTTTGTGAAAGCCTCACCATGCAAGTGCTGATATTGCTTGGGCTGATTGTGTTGAATGGCCTGTTTGCCATGGCCGAGATTGCCTTGGTGACGGCCCGCAAGGCACGGCTGCAAAAATACTTGGATGAGGGGGACCGTGCGGCCGCGGCCGCTTTGGCGCTGGGCGAACATCCCACGCGCTTTCTCTCGACGATTCAAATTGGCATTACCTCGATTGGCGTGCTCAATGGCGTGTTTGGCGAGGCGGCCTTGGCCCAGCCCATGGCGCAGTGGCTGCAAGCGCACGCGGGTCTGTCAGCGAGCACCGCCAGCACGGTGGGCACGGCCGTGGCGGTGGTGGGAATTACTTATTTATCCATCGTCATTGGCGAGCTGGTGCCCAAGCGCCTGGGCCAGTCCAACCCCGAGGCCATCGCCCGGCTGGTGGCCCGCCCGATTCAGTGGCTGGCGCAGATGACGCGGCCTTTCGTGTTCTTGCTCTCGCTTTCTACCCAAGGCGTGCTGCGCCTGCTGGGCGTGCGCGAGACGGCGGAGCAAGCGGTCACCGAGGAAGAAATCCACGCGGTTTTGGCCGAGGGCACCACCTCCGGCGCGATTGAGGCGCACGAGCACCGCATGGTGCGCAACCTGTTTCGGCTGGACGATCGGCAGATTTCTTCGCTGATGGTGCCGCGCTCAGACGTGGTGTGCCTGGACATCAACGACAGTTTTGAAACCCATTTGGCGCTGATTGCGGCGCATGGGCACACGCGCTTTCCGGTGATTGATGGCAATCTGGAAAAAATTCTGGGCGTGCTCAATATCCGCCAATGGCTGCTGCACGTCATTCAAAACCAAAGCCCGCGCAGCCTGGCGCAATTTCAGGCGCTGTGGGAAAAGCCGGTGTACATCCCCGAGACGATCACGGGCTTGGAGCTGTTGGAAAATTTCAAAGCCTGTGGGGCGCGCCTGTCGTTTGTGATTGATGAGTACGGCGAGGTGCTGGGCGTGGTGGATTTGCGCGATCTGATTGAGGCCATCACCGGCGAATTTGTCCCGGAAGACCCCGCCGATGCCTGGGCCGTGCAGCGCAGCGATGGCAGCTGGCTGCTCGATGGCCACATTCCTATTTTTGAGCTCAAAGACCGCCTGGGGCTGAAGCACCTGCCCGAGGAAGACAAGGGCCGCTACCAAACCCTGAGCGGCATGCTCATGCTGCTCACAGGCCGCCTGCCGACGGAAACCGACAAGGTCGTTTGGCAGGGCTGGGAGTTTGAGGTGGTCGATATGGACGGCAAGATCATCGACAAAGTGCAAGCCGTGCAGCTGCCCATGCCCCTGGAGGATGATTTAAATTAATAGCTTGAAGCGCTTTTAAATAAACGTTTTTTATGATTTTTTAATAAAAAACGACGTATAAAAAGCGCTAAATGCTATAGTTTATTTTAGTATCGTGATGGCTGTGCCACGCTTGCAGCAGGCGCTCGGCTTGGTCAATCGGTTGGGGTTTGGCAAACAGATAGCCCTGAAACAGGTCGCAGCCGTGGGTGCTTAAAAAGGCGTGCTGCGCTGGGGTCTCAACCCCTTCGGCAATCACCTCCAGCCCCAGCGAGCGCCCCATGGCGATGATGGTTTGCACAATGGCCGCATCGTTGCTGTCGTTGGTAATGTCGCGCACAAAGCCTTGCTCGATTTTGAGCTGGTCCAGCGGCAGGCGCTTGAGGTATTGCAGCGAGGAGTAGCCGGTGCCAAAGTCGTCCATGGAAAAACGCACGCCCAGGGCGCGCAGCTGGGCCATTTTTTCGATGGTGTTTTCCACCTCCTCCAGTACCACGCTTTCGGTCAGCTCCAGCTTCAGGCGCTGCGCGGGCGCACCGCTGGTGGCGATGGCCTGGCAGACCTGCTGCACAAAGTCAGGCTGGCGAAACTGCTTGGCGCTGACATTGACGGCGATGCTCAACGCGGCCAAATGGGGCTGCTGCGCCCAGGCGTGCAGTTGTTGGCAAGCGCCCTGCAGCACCCACAGGCCGATGGGCAAGATCAGGTCGCTGGCCTCGGCCAGGGGGATGAATTCGCCGGGCGAGACCATGCCACGCTGCGGGTGCTGCCAGCGCAGCAGCACTTCGGCCCCGCAGGCGCGGCCTTGGCCATCGACTTGCAGTTGGTAGAACAAGCGCAACTGCTCGCCGGCAATGGCTTGGCGCAAGTCGTTTTCCAGGTGCAGGCGGGCCTCGATGCGGGCTTGGGTGTCGGGGTCAAAAAAGCGCACCAGGCCGCGCCCGGCGGTCTTGGCCTGGTACATGGCCGCTTCGGCGTGCTGCAGCGGCAGGTCAAGATTGCCCAAGGGGGCCTGGAACAGGGTGATGCCGATGCTGGCGCTGATGTAGTGGGTGGTGTGCTGCAGTGGCAGCGGCTCGGCCAGGGCGCTTTGCATGGCCTCGGCCATGCGCTCGGCCTGCGCCGCGGTGTCGGTGGCAGCGTGGCCCAGGCCGGTGAGCAGTACCGCAAAGCTGTTGCCGCCAGTGCGTGCCAGCACTTCACAGCCCTGGGTGGTGGTGCGCAGGCGCTGGGCCACGGCTTGCAAAACCTGGTCGCCCACCTGGTGGCCGCAGGAGTCGTTGATGTGCTGAAAGCCGTCCAAATCCAGCGCCAGCAGTGCCAGCGGGGCGTGGCGGGTCAGCGCCTGCTGCAGGCGTTCGCGCAGCAGGCGGCGGTTGGGCAATTGCGTCAGGGGGTCGTAAAACAGCAGCTCCAGCGCTTGCTCTTCGGCCTGGTGCTGGCGTTGCAAGGCACGGCGAAAGGCCAGCACCGCACCGGCCAGTTGCTGCACCGGGCCATGGCTTTGTTGGTGCAGTTTTTGGATGTGCAGCAAGTTGGGCTGGCTGTGGGGCGCATCCACCATTTGCACCAGCGCATCGGCAATGCTTTGCATGCGCAGGCTGGTGCGCCGGGCCAGCCAGTAGCTGGCAGCCAGGGCCAGCACCAGCCCACCCAGGCCAATGGCCCCCATGCGTTGCGCCAGTTGCTGGTGGGTTTGGCTTTGCTGCGCATTGCGCTGCAGGGCGCGGTCCGTCAGGCGCTGCTCAATGCGGGCGGCGAAGAGGGCAAAGTCGTTGTAGTGGCGCTGTGCTTGCGCCCAAAAACGGCTGGCCACGCGCGGATCGACTGCCAGGACATCGGTGCTCATGATGACAAAGCGGCGGTAGTTTTCAAACTCGCGCAGCAAACCGGCCGCGCTGCCGTGGTTGGCCTCTTGCACCAGTGTGGATTGGGCCAGCTGGGCCACTTGCTGGCCCAGGGTATGCAGGTCGTTGGCAATGCCGCTGTGGATGCGGTAGAGCTGCAATTCGTCCAGGCTGGCATCTTGGGCCCCGCTGAAGGCTTGCTCCATGCGCTGCTGGATTTGCCCCAGGTCGGCGGCAAATTGGCTGGCGTTGTGCAGCACCTGCAGGTCAGCGTATTGCGCCTGTTGGGTGAGCTCAAATTGCTGGTTGAGCTGGCTTTGCGTGGTGTAAATCAGCACCAATGCGACCAAGGCCACCAGGAAAAAAGGCAACAGCAACAGGCGCAGCAGGTGGTGGGTGGTTTTCATAATGGGGCCAGCTGGCGCAGCAGCGCGGGCCAGTGGTGCGGCTCAATGCTGGCCAGGTATTCAAAACCCACCGGGTGTTGCGTGCCCAGGGGCCGAAACAGGAGCACGCCGCCCTCGGGCGGGAGGTGGTCCATGAGTTCGGCAATGTTGGGGCCATGCGCGATGACCACGCGGTTGTGCCCGGCGCTGGCCACCGGCAACGAAATCCAGTGGCGCGTGCGCTGCACGGCGGGCTGCTTTTCAGCGTCCGGCATGGCGGCGGTGTAGCGCAGCGCCGGGTCGATGGTGCCGGTGCGGTTGAACACCAGCTGGGCGCTTTCTTGCACCCGGCAAAACGGGCTGATGATGAGCTCGGCGTACGGCAGTTGCAGCTTGGCAAAGTCGCGGCCAATGGTTTTGAGTAGCGCCCGCCCGGCCTCGGACAGGGGGCGCTGGCTGTCGCAGTTGTCCAGTTGCAGCGGCAATTGGTCGGGGCGGTGCGCATCGCTGGGGCCGTGGCGCATATACACCACCAAGCCGCCTTGGCGCAGTTGCTGCACATGCGCAGCGGTGGCGGCAATCACTTGGAATGTGGAGCGCTTGGGCAGCGGTGCCAGGGCCGCAGGTTCAGAGGCTGAAGCGGCAGCGGTGGCTGCGGTGGGGCCGGCAGCCTGGGCACTGGCGCAGAGCGTTACGCTGAAGAGGAGAAGGTAAAAGCTGCGCAGCATGTAAGGGGATGAAAAGTCTGGTAATTGCGCCGAAGTTTACGGTAATTGCCCCAAAAATAGGAATAAAAGTGGCCTGACGATGGCCCCCTTCGCACACCCCCTTCGCACCTTCCCTGCGTACATACCCCTGCTGCCAACGCCAGTGCCGCCGGGGCCAGTGAGCACACGCGGCGCAGACTTTGCATCATGGGCGCACCGATGGTTGAGGAGTTGCCCATGCCTTGCCCCACTGTGTTGCCTGCTACCGATTTTTCTGAGCTGCTGGGGCGGCGCGTGCCCGTGGTGGCTGCGCCGTTAGGGGATGCCACGGTGGTACACGGGGTGGGCTGGGCGGCCCATGGCGAGCCGGTGTGGCAAGCCTGCCTTGGTTTGCACTGGCACAGTGTGGAGGTCACACACCCAAAAAAACACCAACTGATTGCGCAGGCCCGTTCTGCTTGGCAGGCCCTGCAGGCGCAAGAAGCGGGCGCTGCTGCGGTGGTGGTGCCGGCGGACGAATTGCCAACCGCCTTGGCGGTGCTGGGCATTCCCGTGGTGGCCGATGGCCTTGCCGATGGGCGCAGCCTGGTGCAAGCGCTTGACCAGGGGGCGCATGGCGGCTGCTTGGCTGCGGATGCCCAGCCCTTGGCCCACGTGCTGGCAGAAGCCAATCGCCTGTGGCCGATGTTTGCTGCCTCCAGCGCCGAGCGGGCCTCCCCCGTCTGCTACGCGCCTGAATTGGAACGCGAGCGCAACGCGCCGCTGGTGGCACAGCTCAACGCCGTGCTGGCCCAGGAGCGCACCCTGGCCCGCGCAGCAGTGCATATCCCGCAACTGGGCGCAGACCACCTGCGCACCACCCTGGCCGCCTGCGCCGCTTTGCGCCAAAGCGTGCGTGCTTTGGAGGCCGTGGCCTGCACCCGCAGTTTGGACTGGTACACGGCGGTGCGGCACGCCCCGGCCAGTGACCGCCTGGCGCTGTGGCAAGCCCAATGGCAGCAGGTGCAAAACCAGTGGGAAAAAATAGCAAAAACCCTTATCCCACTGATGGATAACGCTAGCGTTTTAGAAAGTGTTTATGCCCAGCGCAGCCTTGCGCTACGCCCCCCGCCAGCAGACGCCGATGGAGGCATTGAGTGCCAGCACCGAGGCGCTGGCCGCGCCTGAAAGGGGCGCTGCCTGGGTGCTTGGCGCGCTTGGCGCATGGGCAAGCCCATGGGGGAGTCAGGCCGTGGGCTAGGATAGGCGGGCTACTTTTTTCCTAACCTTCGGAGCCTGCCTATGCCCCCCGCGATGTATATCCGTCGTGCTACCAAAATCGTTGCTACTCTCGGCCCTGTTTCAAGTGATTTAGAGGTTCTAACCCGCATGATCTCAACAGGGGTGAACGTGGTGCGCTTCAACTTTAGCCATGGCAGCGCCCAAGACCATCTTGCCCGGGCCGAGGTCGTGCGCGAAGCCTCGCGCCGCGCCGGGCGCGAGGTGGCCATCATGGCCGACCTGCAGGGGCCCAAAATCCGCGTGGGCAAGTTTGCCCAGGGCAAGGTGCAGTTGCAGGAAGGGGCCAGTTTTACCCTCGATGCGGCCCGCAGCACCCTGGGTGACCAAGGCGGCGTGGGGCTGGATTACAAAGAGCTGCCGCGCGATGTGCGCGCGGGCGATGTGCTGCTGCTCAACGATGGCTTGATCGTGCTGCGCGTGCAGCGGGTGCTGGGCGAGGCGGTACACACCGAAGTGGTGGTGGGCGGTGAGCTGTCCGACAACAAAGGCATCAACAAACAAGGCGGTGGCCTGACGGCCCCGGCGCTGACCGCCAAGGACATGAAAGACATCGAAACCGCCATACAACTGGGCGCAGACTATGTGGCGGTGAGCTTCCCAAAAAACGCCACCGATATGGAAATGGCCCGCCAGCTGTGTACCGTGGCCGCCGCCGGCACCGGCCACCGCCCCGGCCTGATTGCCAAAATGGAACGCGCCGAAGCCATCCCGCACCTGGAAGACATCTTGCGCGTGAGCGACGGCATCATGGTCGCCCGGGGCGATTTGGCGGTGGAAGTGGGCAACGCCGCCGTGCCTGCACTGCAGAAAAAAATGATCCGCATGGCGCGGCAGATGGACAAACTGGTTATCACTGCCACGCAGATGATGGAAAGCATGATCACCAACGCCCTGCCCACCCGCGCCGAGGTCAGCGACGTGGCCAATGCCGTGCTCGATGGCACCGATGCCGTCATGCTCAGCGCCGAAACGGCGGTGGGCAAATACCCGCTGGAAACCGTGCGCGAAATGGCCCACATCTGCGCCGCCGCCGAGGCCGCAGAAGACATTGGCGCAGACGGCCACTTTGCCCCACGGCACCTGACCCGCATCGACCAATCCATTGCCCTGGGGGCGCTGTTCACCGCCCACCACCTGGGGGCCAAAGCCATCGTGGCCATGACCGACAGCGGCTCGACCGCGCTGTGGATGAGCCGCCACCGCATCCACATTCCCATCTATGCCCTGACCCCCAAAATAGCCACCCAGCGCAAGATGGCGCTGTACCGCAACGTCAGCCCCCTGCTTATGGACACCAGCGCCGAGCGCGACCGGGCCCTGCAGCAGGCCGAAAACCACCTGCGCGAGCGCGGCATTGTGCAGCCCGGCGATGTGTATGCCATCACCTGCGGCGAACCCATGGGCCAGCCCGGCGGCACGAATATGCTGCAAATTTGCCGGGTGGCTTAACCCCGCCCAGGAATAGCCAAGCTGACCCTGTGCATGCAGCGGCCCGCTAAAATCGCCGGTTACGGCCAAGTTACCAGTTTCAGTTTTTTCTCTTCTTTTTTTGATCGGACACGACCATGCCTTTGATTTCCATGCGCGAAATGCTCGACCACGCCGCCGAAGCCGGCTACGGCATTCCCGCTTTCAACGTGAACAACCTCGAGCAGGTGCAAGCCGTCATGGCCGCGGCCGATGAAGTGGGTGCCCCCGTCATCCTGCAGGCCAGTGCCGGTGCCCGCAAATACGCCGGTGAATCCTTCATCAAGCACCTGATCTTGGCCGCCACCGAAGCCTATCCCCACATTCCGCTGGTGATGCACCAAGACCACGGCACCAGCCCCGCCATCTGCCAGGGCGCTTTGGAGCTGGGCTTTGGCTCGGTGATGATGGATGGCAGCTTGCTGGCCGATGGCAAAACCCCGTCCGACTTTGACTACAACGTGCGCGTCACCCAGGAAGTGGTGGCCATGGCCCACAAAATTGGTGCCACCGTGGAGGGCGAACTCGGTTGCCTGGGCAGCCTGGAAACCGGCGAAGCCGGGGAAGAAGACGGCGTGGGGGCCGTGGGCAAACTCGACCACAGCCAAATGCTGACCGACCCCGAAGAAGCCGCCCAGTTCGTGCAAGCCACCCAGCTCGATGCTCTGGCCATTGCCATCGGCACCAGCCATGGTGCGTACAAATTCACCCGCCCGCCCACAGGCGATGTGCTCTCGATCCAGCGCGTCAAAGAAATTCACGCCCGCCTGCCCAACACCCATTTGGTGATGCACGGCTCCAGCTCGGTGCCGCAAGACCTGTTGGCCATCATCAACCAGTTTGGCGGCAAGATGAAGCAGACCTACGGCGTGCCCGTCAAAGAGATTCAAGAAGCCATCAAACACGGCGTGCGCAAGGTAAACATCGACACCGACATCCGCATGGCCATGACCGGCGCGGTGCGCAAATTCCAGTTTGAAAACCCCGAGAAATTCGATATGCGCGAATGGATGAAACCCGCGCGCGAAGCGGCCAAGGCCATTTGCAAACAGCGTTACCTGGAATTTGGCTGCGAAGGCCAGGGCGGCAAAATCAAGGGCTACACCCTGGAGCAAATGGCCAAGAAATACGCGGCCGGTGAACTCAAACAAACCGTGAACTAAAGCGCGCGTTCGGCCCCTGAGCGGCCGTTAAACGGCCGCTAAAGCCAACGGCAAACCCCACTGCAAACCCGCTGTGCCCTGCACAGCGGGTTTTTTTTGGTGCGGCAGGCGTAGGCAAACGCGATGTCGTATTTCTACAAAAGAAACGACCGTGCGGAAAATAATCTGCAATTTTCAAGTAAGCTTTTTATTAAGAGAATGTAAATATTTATGCTTAAAACGCATAAAAAGGATGGCGAACATGAAAATTGGTATCCCCTGCGAAATCCTGCCGCTGGAAAAGCGGGTTGCCACCGTGCCGGAGGTGGTCAGCAAGCTGGTGCAACTGGGCTTTTCCGTGGCCGTGCAATCGGGTGCGGGTGTGGCCGCCCACTGCGACGATGCGGCCTACCAGGCCGTGGGGGCCGAGGTGCTGCCCGATGCGGCCACGCTGTGGGCAGCGTCGGACATCGTGCTCAAGGTGCGCCCGCCCACGGCGGACGAGGTGGCGCTGATGCGCCCCGGCACCTTGCTGATTGGTTTTATCTGGCCCGCGCAAAACCCGGCGCTGATGGAGGCGCTGCAGGCCAAGCAGGCCACCGTGCTGGCCATCGACTGCCTGCCGCGCACCCTGAGCCGGGCGCAGAAAATGGATGCGCTCACCTCCACCGCCGGGGTGTCCGGCTACCGCGCCGTGATCGAGGCGGCCAACGCCTTTGGCCGCTATTTCAATGGCCAGATCACCGCCGCAGGCAAAGTGCCCCCGGCCAAAGTGTTTATTGCGGGCGCTGGCGTGGCCGGTTTGGCCGCGATTGGCACGGCGGCCAACCTGGGCGCCATCGTGCGCGCCAACGACACCCGTGCCGAGGTGGCCGACCAGGTCAAATCCCTGGGCGGTGAGTTTGTCAAGGTCGATTACGAGGAAGACGGCGCAGGCGGTGGCGGCTACGCCAAGGTCATGAGCGAGGGTTTTCAGGCCGCGCAGCGCCAGATGTACGCGCAAGAGGCCAAAAACGCCGACATCATCATCACCACCGCGCTCATTCCGGGCAAACCCGCGCCCAAGCTGATCACCGCCGAGATGGTGCAAAGCATGAAGCCCGGCAGCGTCATTGTTGATATGGCTGCCGAGCAAGGCGGCAATTGCGAGCTCACGGTGCCCAACGAGGCCGTGGTGCGCCATGGCGTGACCATTCTTGGTTACACCGATCTGGCCTCGCGCCTGGCCAAGCAATCGTCCACGCTGTATGCCACCAACCTGCTGCGCCTGCTGGAAGAGCTGTGCAAGGCCAAGGATGGCGTGGCCGTGGTGAACATGGAAGATGACGCCATCCGGGGCCTGACCGTGGTCAAAGACGGGGCACTGACCTGGCCCGCGCCCCCGCTCAAAACCGCCCCGGCCCCGGCCCCCAAGGCGGCTGCGGCCCCGGTGGCCGAGAAAAAATCCGCCCACGGCCCAGGCCAACCCATGTCGGGCAAAACCTTGAGCATCGTGTTTGCCGTGTTGGCGGGGCTGTTTTGGGTCATTGGTGCCTATGCCCCGGCAGCCTTTTTGGGGCATTTCACGGTGTTTGTGCTGGCCTGCTTTATTGGCTACATGGTGGTGTGGAACGTTACCCCCGCCCTGCACACGCCGCTGATGAGTGTGACCAACGCCATCTCCAGCATCATCGCCATTGGGGCGCTGGTGCAAATTGCGCCGCCCGAAATGGGCACGGCAGGCCGCCCCGATGGCTTGATTGCCTGGCTGGCGTTTGCCGCCCTGGTGCTGACCGCCATCAACATGTTCGGCGGCTTTGCCGTCACGCGCCGCATGCTGGCCATGTTCCGTAAGTAAGAAGAGCAACAAGAAGGAAACATCGAAATGTCCCAAAGTCTTGCAACCGTGGCCTACCTGGGGGCGGCCATTCTTTTTATCCTGAGCCTGGGCGGCCTGTCCAACCCCGAAACCTCGCGCCGGGGCAACCTGCTGGGCATGGTTGGCATGGCGCTGGCGGTGCTGGCCACGGTGTTCGGCCCCCGGGTCGGCCCCTCGGGCCTGGCCTGGATTGTGGGGGCCTTGGCCATTGGCGGCGGCATTGGCCTGTACGCCGCCCGCGTGGTGAAGATGACGCAAATGCCCGAGCTGGTGGCGCTGATGCACAGCTTGGTTGGCCTGGCCGCCTGCCTGGTAGGCTTTGCCAGCTATGTGGATACAGCTATTCTTTTAGAAGGAGTGGAGAAAACCATCCACGAGGTGGAAATCTACATTGGCATCCTCATTGGGGCCATCACCTTCAGCGGCTCGTTGATTGCCTTTGGCAAGCTGAACGGCAAGATCGGCGGTAAACCGCTGCTGCTGCCCGCCCGCCATTGGCTCAATTTGGTGGCGCTGCTGGTGGTGATTTACTTTGGCCGCGAATTTCTCAACGCGCCCGATGTGCAGTCCGGCATGGTGCCGCTGATCGTTATGGCGGTGATTGCCCTGCTGTTTGGCATCCACATGGTCATGGCCATTGGCGGGGCGGATATGCCGGTGGTAGTCTCCATGCTCAACAGCTACTCCGGCTGGGCTGCGGCGGCCACGGGCTTCATGCTGTCCAACGACCTGCTCATCGTCACCGGGGCGCTGGTGGGCTCCAGCGGCGCCATCCTGTCGTACATCATGTGCAACGCCATGAACCGCAACTTCATCAGCGTGATTGCTGGGGGCTTTGGCGGCGGTGCGCCGACCAAAAAGAAAGCCGCCGCAGGCGAACCGGCCCAGCCGCAAGGCGAGGTGGTGCCCGTCAGCGCTGCCGATACCGCCGAACTGCTGCGCGAAGCCAAGCGCGTCATCATCGTCCCCGGCTACGGCATGGCCGTGGCGCAGGCACAGCACACCGTGAATGACATCGTCAAAACCCTGCGCGACAAAGGTGTGCAAGTGCGCTTTGCCATCCACCCCGTCGCCGGCCGCATGCCCGGCCACATGAACGTGCTGCTGGCCGAGGCCAAGGTGCCCTACGACATCGTGATGGAGATGGACGAGATCAACGACGACTTCCCGGACACCGACGTGGCCATCGTCATCGGTGCCAACGACATCGTGAACCCCGCCGCCCAGGACGACCCGGACAGCCCCATCGCCGGCATGCCCGTGCTGGAGGTGTGGAAGGCCAAGACCAGCATCGTCATGAAGCGCAGCATGGCCAGCGGCTACGCCGGCGTGGACAACCCGCTGTTCTACAAAGAGAACAACCGAATGCTGTTTGGCGATGCGAAAAAAATGCTCGATGAAGTGCTCGGGGCCTTGAGGGGGTAAAAAATCACTCCTAAATCAATAGCTGCTACCGCTTAATTAAAAATAATTTCAAGGCTTAAACCCCTAAATTTGTTGAAAATTAAGCGCTAGCAGCTTTGTTTTTAGATCTGGGTAGACTTCTGCTTTTTTGAAACTGTCCAAGCTTGGCAATAGCAAATCTCTGTTGCGCAGCCTTGGTGGCTTTTTTTGGGGCAAAAAGGGAGGCAGTTGGTGATGAAATTCACGACCCGTTTGGTGCTGTGCACCGTCATTCCGTCCAGCTTGTTTGTGCTGGCCTTGGGCCTGGCCTTGTGGAGCCTGGTGCGCACCCAGCACGACTTCAACCGCTATATCGGCGTTGAGCAGGCGGTGGTCACGGGCCTGTCCGAGATGTATGCCCAGGGCCTGCAAAGTGGCCAGGCGCTGCGCAACATCTTGCTCGACCCGGCCAACCGCACCGCGTACACCAACTTTGATGCCGCCCAGTCCGCCTTTGCCCAGGCGCACACCGCCACGCTGGCCAGCGCCCGTGGCACCGCCTTCGAAGCCGATGTGCAGGCCCTGCTGGCGCTGCGCAACCACCAGCTTGCCGCCCAGCAGCAAGTGCAGGCCCTGGCGCAAAGCGATGCGGCCCAGGCGGCCGCCTTGCTCAACACACAAGAAACCCCGGCCTGGCGGGCACTGCGCTCGGCCTTGCTGCAGCAGCTGGAGACCGCCCGCACGGCCGCCGCTGCCGCCAATGCCGCCACCCAGGCGCAGGCCAAGCGCATGCAACTGCTGGCCGCCGCCCTGGCCTTGGTGGCGGCAGTGGCCGCGCTGGCCCTGACCGGGGTCATGCTGCGCACCCTGCGCCGCGAATTGGGCGGCGACCTGGCCCAGGCGCGCAGCGCCTTGCGCCGCGTGGCCGAGGGCGATTTAACGCTGGGCGCAGCCGACCAGGGCGGCCCGGCCACGCTGGGGCTGATGGCCGACCTGGGGCGCATGCAGGCCAGCTTGCGCCAATTGGTGGCGCAGGTGCGCGATGCTGCGGTGGGCATTGGCCACGCCTCCGCCGAGATCGCGCAAGGCAACCATGATTTGTCGGCCCGCACCGAAAGCCAGGCCAGCGCCTTGCAGCAAACCGCCGCCTCCATGGAAGAGCTGACCGCCACCGTGCGGCAAAACGCCGACAACGCCCGCCAAGCCAACGCGCTGGCAGTGAACGCCTCCAGCGTGGCCGCGCAGGGCGGGGCGGTGGTCGAGCAGGTCGTGCAGACCATGCGCGGCATCAACGAGGGCTCGCACCGGATTGCCGACATCATTGGCGTGATCGACAGCATTGCCTTTCAAACCAACATCCTGGCGCTGAATGCGGCCGTCGAAGCGGCCCGCGCCGGCGAACAGGGGCGCGGCTTTGCCGTCGTGGCCTCCGAAGTGCGCGCCCTGGCCGGGCGCAGCGCCGAGGCCGCCAAAGAGATCAAGGATTTGATTTCCGCCAGCGTGACCCGCGTCGAACAGGGCAGCACCTTGGCCGATCAGGCCGGGGCCACCATGGACGAGGTGGTCAGCGCCATCCGCCAGGTAACGGCCATCGTGGGTGAAATCAGCGTCGCCAGCAGCGAGCAAAGCACCGGCGTGGCCCAGGTGGGCGAGGCCATCATGCAAATGGACCAGGTGACGCAGCAAAACACCGCCCTGGTCGAAGAAAGCGCCGCCGCCGCGACCAGCTTGCAGACCCAGGGCCAAGAGCTGCTGCACTCCGTGGCCGCGTTCCGCCTGGAAGACCACACCCGCTTGGCGCAGTAGAGGGCGTAAAAAAACCGCCTAATCCCACCTCGTAGGCCGAAACCATCGCAAGCTTGAATTTCTGATCGCGTTGCGTCATGAAAAACACCCCAAAGCTTGGAATGCATCCAAGCTTTGGGGTGAGTTCAGTACAGGTTTTTTAAATCGTGAATTATGTGCTGCTGATTATTTCAGCATGCGGCGCACATCCATGTCATTCGGAATCGCGTAATCGTGGCTGCGCATGATGCGACTGTCCGTGGTGCGTACCAGTTTCATGCTGATATAGGTGTATTGGCTGGCTTGAGAATATGTACCTACCAAAACCAACCCCGCAGCGTGTTGTGCGGCAATTTCACGAATTTCGCGTGACAGCAGCAACTCCCCGGTTCCTTCCCGCACATAAACATCGCCGCGCAGTTTCATTTCCGTGACGTTCAAGCCCTTGTTGGCCAGTTGAGATGCATACATCTCACCCAACGTCCTGCCTAAAGGGGCCGAGTTTTTCAAGTCGTTGATATTGACGACTGTGGCTACCAGAACCGGAGCCTTGCCCAGTGATCCTGGATCAAATCCGTTCATCAGGGTATCCACCGCTTCACGGCTGCTATTGATAAACGGGTTGCTGGACGCAGCGGTATATGTTGGACCCACGTAGGCTGGGCTTTGCACGGTTTGGGTTGCACAACCGGCGAGCGCAGCAGCCAGAAAAATTGTCAAAAATGCTTGTTTTTTCATTATCGATCCACCACGTTAAAGCGAGTAGCGGGCACCTGCTTCCAGAACAGCGGGGCATCGACATCTTCTAGGTAATACACATCGGTTTTGCGGGCGAGATATTGATCGCCGCGCTTGACTGAAGTGGTCAAAATTACCTCCGTGTGGGTGGGACCGCCAGCATTGACGCTGGCTGCAAAATCAGCAGCACCGGCCAAGCCCAACGTGCCCAGCAATTTGACATCTAAATGCTCCGTGCGCAAACCATATGCGGCCATTAAGCCGCCGGCCAGCATGGTGAACTGGCCGGGGATGAAGTAGGGACGATCGCTCTTATGAACTACCACCTGGGTGGTATAAGAAATTTGTAAATCAGCACCGCGGTTGTTGTCCAGCACGCTTACGCCGCTTTGCACTAACTTGGTCAGCAGCATTTCTCGGAAACCCTGATCAAATTCGCTGGCTTGCTTGGGCAGAGCAACATACACAGGGGTGTTGCGCTGAATTCCGATACCTTCAAGTGTCTGCAAACTCTGTACGACAACGTCACGCGACATGACATCCCAATGCCCTGCCGAACGGGCTTTTTGTTGGGTGGCGTAGTCAAAGTTGGTGGCCACTGGAATGGGTGCCGAACCGCAGGCAGTTAAGACGGTCGCGCTGCCGCCCACCAAGGCCATAAGACCAATGCTTTTCCATAAGCGCATAGATTTTCCTTGTACTAAATTGGGCTTCTGCCCTGAAGAATGCAGGGCATGGTTTGATGGCCCGCAAGAAGGTGCACAGCGCTAGGCTGGCGACGCATTAAGCTGGCTATTATTCTAGGAAAAGGATAGGCTTTCTAAGCATATTGCGGAGAAATGACGTTGCAAAACAACATTTCTTAGGCTCAGCTAAAAAAGTCGTCTGGCTATTGCAAGCGGCTTTTTTTAGGATGGCAAGGCAGTTTTTACCTCTGGGCACGTTTTTGCAAAATCGAAAATACTGGCAGTTTTTTGACCTTTAGCACGTCCAATCCAAAAAAATAGAATTTCTAAACATCCTGTTGCCAAATGACGTTGCAAAACAACATTTTTCTGGTTTAGATGCAAAAAGCCGCTTGGTTATTACAAGCGGCTTTTTTTGGGTGTATGCAAGGTGGTTGTTAGCCTGCAGCGCGTTTCTGCAAAACTTCAAACGCGGGCAGGGTTTTGCCTTCCAGCACTTCCAAGAAGGCACCGCCGCCGGTGGAGATGTAGCCCACCTTGTCTTCGATGCCGTATTTGGCAATGGCAGCCAAGGTGTCGCCACCACCGGCGATGCTGAAGGCTTTTGACTCGGCAATCGCCTGGGCGATGGCTTTTGTGCCACCGGCAAACTGGTCGAACTCGAACACGCCCACCGGGCCGTTCCAGACGATGGTGCCGGCCGCCTTGAGCTGCGCGGCCAGTTTGGCGGCGGTTTCGGGGCCAATATCCAAAATCAGGTCGTCGTCGGCCACTTCGGTGGCTTTTTTCACGGTGGCCACGGCATCGGCGGCAAAGGTTTTGGCGGTCACCACGTCGGTGGGAATCGGCACCTCGGCACCGCGCGCGGCCATGGCGGCGATGACGGCTTTGGCCTCGCCGACCAAATCGGGTTCTGCCAAAGATTTGCCGATGTTCAGGCCCGCCGCCAGCATGAAGGTGTTGGCAATGCCGCCACCCACAATCAGTTGATCGACGTTTTTGGCCAGACTTTGCAGGATGGTCAGTTTGGTCGATACCTTGGAACCGGCCACGATGGCTGCCAGCGGGCGTGCCGGGTTGGCCAGGGCGGTTTGAATGGCGTCGATCTCGGCCGACAGCAGCGGGCCGGCGCAGGCGATGGGGGCGAACTGGGCGATGCCGTAGGTCGTGCCCTCGGCGCGGTGGGCGGTGCCAAAGGCATCGTGCACAAAGATGTCGCACAGCGCGGCCAGCTTTTTCGCCAGCGCCTCGTTGTTCTTTTTCTCGCCCACGTTCACGCGGCAGTTTTCCAGCAGCACCACTTGGCCAGGTTGCACTTGCACACCATCCACCCAGTTGGCCACCAAGGGCACTTCACGGCCCAGCAGCTCGGACAGGCGCTTGGCTACGGGGGCCAGCGAGTCTTCGGCTTTGAACTCGCCTTCGGTGGGGCGGCCCAGGTGGCTGGTGACCATGACGGCAGCGCCTGCTTTCAGCGCCATTTCAATGGCGGGCACCGAGGCACGCACGCGCGTGTCTTCGGTGATCTGGCCGGCATCGTTCAGGGGCACGTTCAGGTCGGCACGGATAAATACACGCTTGCCTTGGGCTTGGCCCTGGGCGCAGAGGTCGGAAAAACGCAGGATGTGCATGGCAGCTCGATAGAGAAAGTGAAAAAATTTTTGCGCGGTATTGTAGAGCGTAGCCCCGCCCGGTTACGGGCAGGTTACTTCCACAGCACCGGTGCCACAACCGCCATGCCTTGCTCGCTGGACAGGGTCAGCTCGCCCTCTTGAATCGTCGCTTGCAGCTGCATGCTGCGCTGCGCCAAGGCGGCCAGTTCCTGCGCGGTGTCGGCCGGGATGCGCCAGACGGCCAGTTTTTTTTGGCGGGCCACTTTGCCCTCCATGCCCTTCCACCACACTTCGGCCGCCGGGCCAAAGGGGTAGAGCAGCACGTGGTCGGCTTTGCTGCAGGCTTTGCTCAGGGGTTTTTCCTCGGGCTGGCCCACTTCAATCCACAGGCGCTTGGCGCCGGTGAAGTCGGTGATGTGGACGTCCGGATCGTCCGGGTCAGACAGGCCCGTGCCAAAGGCCAGCGTGCCGTCGCCGTTGCACAGCGCCTGCAACTGCCAGGCGTTCAGCGCCAGCGCCACCAGCCGCACCATCATGCGTTCGTCGGTTTCGCTGGGGTGGCGCGCCAGGGTGAGGTTGTGGTCGGCGTAGTAGCCGTGGTCGATGTCGGCAATCGACAGGTTGGCTTTGAAGATGGTGGATTTCAGGGCCATAAGGCGTGGGGGTATATAAAAAATAAGAGCTGCTAGCGCAGGCTATACCTGGTTTAGCAGCTCTTTATGGATTGAAATGATTATTTAATCAGCGGTTGGAGCTATTAAATAGGGCTTCAAACGCGTTGGGCCAGCTCGGTGGCTTTGCCGATGTAGCTGGCCGGGGTCATGGCCAGCAGGCGCTGTTTGTCGGCTTCGGGGATGTCCAGGCTGCGGATGAGTTGGTGCAAATCCTCGGCCAGCACGCTCTTGCCACGGGTGACTTCTTTGAGCTTTTCGTAGGCCCCGGCCACACCGTAGCGGCGCATGACGGTTTGGATGGGTTCGGCCAGCACTTCCCAGGCGGCATCCAGGTCTTCGGCCAGGCGCTCTTCGTTGAGTTCGAGCTTGTTCAGCCCGGTCATGAGCGAGTTGTAGGCCAGCGTGGCGTAGCCCAGCGCCACGCCAATGTTGCGCAGCACGGTCGAATCGGTCAGGTCGCGCTGCCAGCGGCTGATGGGCAGTTTTTCGGCCAGGTGGCGCAGCACGGCGTTGGCCAGACCCAGGTTGCCCTCGGCGTTTTCAAAGTCGATGGGATTGACCTTGTGCGGCATGGTGGAAGAGCCAATTTCGCCGTCCTTCAACTTTTGCTTGAAGTAGCCCAGGCTGACGTAGCCCCAGATGTCGCGCGACAGGTCGATCAAGATGGTGTTGGCACGGGCCACAGCATCAAACACCTGGGCCATGTAGTCGTGCGGTTCGATCTGGATCGAATAGGGCTGGAAGGTCAGGCCCAGGCCGACGGGTTCGGCGCTTTCCACCACATGGCGGCTGAAGGCCTCCCAATCGTGCGTGGGGTAAGCGCTCAGGTGGGCGTTGTAGTTGCCCACAGCGCCGTTCATTTTGGCCAGGATTTGCACGGCCTCGATCTGCTCGATGGCTTGGCTCAGGCGCACAAACACGTTGGCAAACTCTTTGCCCACGGTGGTGGGGCTGGCCGTTTGGCCGTGGGTGCGGCTGAGCATGGGCACGGCGGCAAACTGGTGCGCCATGCTGCGCAGCTTGGTGGTGATGGCGTTCAGCCCGCTGACCACTACCTCGCGCCCAGCGCGCATTTGCAGGGCGTGGCTGGTGTTGTTGATGTCTTCGCTGGTGCAGGCAAAGTGGACAAATTCGGCGGCTTTTTCCAGCTCGGCATGGCCTTTGAATTGTTTTTTGATCCAGTACTCGACGGCTTTTACGTCGTGGTTGGTGACCTTTTCTTCATCCTTGATGGCCTGGGCATCGGCCTCGCTGAAGTTGGCCACCAGGCCCAGCAAAAAATCACGCGCCGCGCTGGACAGCGGCGCAAATTCGGGCAGCCCGGCATCGGACAGGGCGATGAACCACGTCACCTCCACCTGAACACGGCGGTGCATATAGCCGTATTCGCTCATGATGGGGCGCAGGGTGGCAAGTTTGGCGGCGTAGCGGCCGTCCAGCGGAGAAAGGGCGGTAAGGGCAGACAGGTTCATGGGCGGCGATTGTAAATGCCACCCCAGAAAAGCGAAGGCCCCAGCCTGCGCGAAACAAGCTGGGGCCAAGAATAAAAAAACGCTGCAGGGCAACCCGTGGGCAATTTAAGAGAGGGAGGGAGGAGAGACACCCCCAGGCTTGGCATTCAAGACGATGGCCGTGCCCCACAGCGAAAAAGTCCGCAAAACCAGAGGTCTTACCCAGCATAAGGTGGGGCATGAAGGCAGAAGTTCCAGCGCTTTACAAGTTTTTTACGTTTTTTATGAATGTTTGCCTCGGTGTCTGGCAAAACGGCGCAGTGCCTCGATATATCCGAGAGAATCCCGCCATCATCCCCAGGAGTAAAAAAATGATTGACATCACGCTAGAGACGTTTGAAACCGAGGTGATCGCCGCCTCGATGCACACCCCGGTGCTGGTCGATTTTTGGGCCACTTGGTGCGGCCCCTGCAAAACGCTGGTGCCCGTGCTGGAGAAGCTGGAGGCCGATTACGGCGGGCGCTTTATCTTGGCGAAAGTCGATGTCGATGCCAACCAGCAAATTGCCGCCATGTTTGGCGTGCGCAGCGTGCCCACCTGTGTGCTGATGGTCGGCGGCCAGCCCGTGGATGGCTTTATGGGCGCACAAACCGAGGGTCAGGTGCGCCAATTCTTGGACAAACACCTGCCCAGCGAAGACGCTTTGCACGCCGAAGCCGATGCGCAAGAGGCCCAGCAGCTCATGCAGGAGGGCGACACCGAGGCCGCCCTGCAAAAACTGGCCGAAGCCGTGGCCGCCGATCCCAGCAACGACGATGCCCGCTTTGACTACGTGCGCCTCTTGATCGCCAGCGGCGGCTTGGAAGAAGCCAGCGCACTGCTGCACGAGCCGCTCAAGCGCATCCCTCAGCCGCTGCGCTTTGCCGCCTTGCAAGAATGGCTGCAGTGTGTGGCCTTTGCCCAAACCGACCCCCGCGCCGACTGGCCGCTGGCGCAGTTTGATGCCGCCATTGAGCACAACAAGCGTGACTTTGACACCCGCTTTGCCAAGGCCCAGCTGCTGGCTGCGGCCGGGCAGTGGACCGACAGCATGGACGAGTTGCTGGAAATCATCCTGCGCGACAAAACCTGGAACGAGCAGGCCGCGCGCAAGCTGTTCATCGCCATTTTGGAATTGCTCACCCCGCCCAAGCCGAAAAAGCAAGATGCCGTGCCCGGAAAAACCGCCGGTGGCATCGAGCTGCCGGGCAAAAATGCCGCCCAGCAAGACACCGTGACTCAGCTTATCAATAGCTACCGCCGCAAGCTCAGTATGGCTTTGAACTAAAAAATACCTTAAAAATAATAAAGCGCCTGCGGTAGGCGCTTTATTGTTTGTAGCGTATCAGCACCAGGCCGCCCCCCCCTCAGAGCGGCACCGCCATGGCCGAAGGCGGGCTAAAAATGCTGGCATCGGCTTGGATCAGGTTCAGGTCAAAGCGCTGACCGGCCAGGTAGTCGCCAATGCTTTGCAGCACCACGGGGCTGCGGTGCAGGTGGGCGCTGGCTTGCAGCTCTTCGTAGGTGAGCCAGACGGTGCGCACAATGCCCTCGTCCAGCCGCTGCTGGGCATGGTGCTGGCCCAGGTCGCCGGTGAAGGCAAAGCGCAAATAGGTAATGTCTGCGCCGGTGCGGGTGCGCACAAAGCGGTTCATGTACACGCCAACCAGCGCGGTGGGGGTGAAGTCGTAAGCGGCCTCTTCCAGCACCTCGCGCACGCAGGCTTGCTGCGGGGTTTCGGCAGGGTCTAGGTGGCCGGCCGGGGTGTTCAGGCGCAGACCGTCGCGGGTGTGCTCTTCGACCAAGAGAAAGCGGTCGTGCCGCTGCACAATGGCCGCCACCGTGACATTGGGTTTCCAGCGATCAGGCATAACCGGGCATTATCGGCAGTCCAACCCCCAGGCCGCTGAAAAATGCAGAAATTGTTTGGCGTGCCGCCCTTGCATCTGGTGTGGCCAGGGCAAGACGGTGGGGCGCGGCTAAGCCAGCGCGACCCGGTTGCGTCCATCGTCTTTGGCGCGGTACAGCGCTTGGTCGGCCGCTTGCAGCAGGGCCTCACTGGTGCGGCTGGGGTCGGCCGGCGTGTCGGCGCTGGCGGCCACGCCAATGCTGACCGTAAATGGGATGCGCTGGCCTTGCCATTCGCAGGGCGCGGCTTGCACGGCTTGGCGCAGTTGCTCGGCCAGTTGCGCCGCGCCGTGCAGGTCGGTGTCGGGCAGCAGCAGCATGAATTCTTCACCGCCGTAGCGGCCCAGCACATCGGACGCACGCAGGCGCTGGCGCAGCACGCCGACGATGTGGCGCAGCACGTGGTCGCCGGCCAAATGGCCGTAGTGGTCATTGACGCGCTTGAAGTGGTCGATGTCCACCATCAGCAGCGCCAGGGGCGTGTGTTGGCGGCTGGCGCGGGCCAGCTCGGTCTCCAGCGCTTGCATCAGGGCGCGGCGGTTGGCGGCACCGGTCAGCGGGTCTTGGCTGGCCAGGCGCAGGTTGGCCTGATCGGCACGCTCTTTGGCCATAAACACAAAGCCAAATGAGCTGACCAAGGTGGCCAAGAACGAGACCATGAAGGTCAGCGTTTGCACCAAATTGCTTTGCAAGATGCTGGCAATGTTGAGGGAGAAAAACAGCGCCGCACCGGCCCGCAGCAGCATGGTCAGCACAATCAGGCCCAGTCCACAGACCAGCAGCAACGCCCCCCGGCTGCGCTGCTGCTCTGCACCCAACGCGCGCTGGCGCAGTACCCACAGCACCAGCGCCGCCTGCAGGCCCAGGATCAGCCCCATGATGACCACGCGGCTGGCAAACTGGTGCTGTAACAGCCACATGAGTAGCGCGATGGCGGCAAGCAGTGCCAGCGTGCGGGCCCAATGCAGTGCCAAGCCATGAAAGCGGCGCACCGCCAGCCAAAAACTGGCCAAGGCCGAGGACAGCAGCGCGTTGCCCAGCACAATGGCCAGAAGGTACGGAATACGCCCATACAACAGCAGCAGTGCATGCGCCAAGGCGCTTAGCAGCAGGCCGCCGGCCCAATACTGCAAACCGTCATTGCGCTGGTTGCCGTTGAGTACCAGCAAGGCCCCAGAAGTTACCAGCGAGGTCACAATGATCATCAACAACAGGGTGGGGACATCGGCGGTCATAGGGGGCGCTGGGGGCAACAGAAAAAGTCGCAAAAAGCAAGGATAGCATTGATGCAGATCAGGCTTTTTGCTGTGCTATGCGCCAGCGCGCATGGCGCACCTGCGCTCACAACACACGCTACAAGCGCCGCACCATGTAGTGCGCCCCTGTGCCGTAGCTGGCCAGGTGCTGGCGCTGCGTTGGATCGGAGATTTTGTGTTCCGCAAAGCCATAGCGCTGCCAAAACCGGGCCGAACCTTGCACGGCAACCAGGCCCATAGAAGTCATGTGCTTGGAGCGTGCTAATTCAATCAGGTGCACCACCAAGGCGTGGGCCACTTTTTGCCCTGCCAGCGCGGGCAGCACTGAAATATCGTGCAAATACAAGGACGATGGGCCTGCAATCGGCAGCTCAAAATCACCATTCAACGGCGTAATGTGGCCCGGTGCCGACCAATACGCTGCCGCATAGGCCAGCAGGCTGGCATCGGTGGTGCGCTGCACACCCAGCGAACATTGGTGCCGCGCGGCCAGTCGCCGCGCAAAGACCGCCTTGTCCTCTTGAAATGGGGCACCATAGGTTTGCGCTTGAATGCGCATCACATCGTCCACATCGGCGGGGGTCAAGGGCCGAAGTGTCCAGGGTACGGTAGGCAAAAGCAGGTCAGCAGGCATGCGAAAGTGGGGAGCGAAGCAAAAGAAACAGGCACTGGGCAAGCGTAATCGAATTTGCAGATTTTGGAGATAGGGAAAAAAGATCCATCAGTCAATAAGAATCATTATTATTTGAGCACCTTGAGGAGATCGCCATGAACACCGCCACTGCCACCACTGCCACCACTGCCACCGCCCCCATCGTGACAGGTATCAGCGCCTTGCTGCGCCGCCACCGGCACACCCTGCTGAAAACCTTGAGCTATTACTGCCTGCACATCACCGTGGCCATTGCGGTGGCCTATGTGGTCACCGGCAATTGGTGGGTGGCCATGACCTTGAGTTTGCTGGAGCCAACGGTGCAGATGCTGTTCTTTTTTCTCCACGAAAAATTATGGGATCGAAAAAATAAAGAGCATGTTGCGCAAGCCACACCATTGAATTAGTGCATTAATAGATATTTTTATTGTATTTACTGCGCTAATAGCTCTTTTTTTGTTTAGAACGTGTTCACGATCTGCGCGCGAAGGGGTGCGGGATGCGGATCGGGATGGGCTGCAAGGCGCAAACCACAGACATAGCGGTAGCTATGGCGAGGATTTGCAACGCCGCAGACCGCCCGAGGCCGCGACTGCACACCCGCGAGGAGATTGTGAACACGTTCTTAGAACCTGCTGGTTCTACCGGGCGTTTTTCAGTAATTTTTCTCAAGGGCAAGCCTCCTACCCAAGGGCATTTCTTTGGGCAGCAGCCTACAATGCCAAGCTGTTTTTGTTTCATTGACTTGCCTGCGCCTTGGACTGTGCTCAATGGTCCCAGGCGCAGACACCGCCCGCCTGCCATGCCCCAAAACACCACCTCCCCCGCCCTGGTTGATAAAAAAGCACTGTTGCGCCAGTCCGCACTGGAGTACCACCAGTTTCCCAAGCCCGGCAAATTGGCCATTGCGGCCACCAAACCCATGGCCAACCAGCACGATTTGGCGCTGGCGTATTCCCCCGGTGTGGCTGCGCCGTGCGAAGAAATCGTGAAAGACCCCGCCGCCGCCTTCAATTACACCAGTCGGGGCAATCTGGTGGGCGTGATCTCCAACGGCACCGCCGTGCTGGGCCTGGGCGACATTGGTGCGCTGGCCTCCAAGCCGGTGATGGAGGGCAAGGCCGTGCTGTTCAAAAAGTTCGCCGGGGTTGATGTGTTTGACATCGAAATCAACGAAAAAGACCCCCAAAAACTGGTGGAAGTGATTGCCGCGCTGGAGCCCACCTTTGGCGCCATCAACCTCGAAGACATCAAAGCGCCCGACTGCTTTTACGTCGAGCGCGAGCTGCGCAAGCGCCTGAACATCCCCGTGTTCCACGACGACCAGCACGGTACCGCCATCACCGTGGCGGCGGCCATGGTCAATGCCTTGAGCGTGGCGGGCAAAAAAATTGAGGAGGTCAAACTGGTGGCCTCTGGTGCCGGTGCGGCGGCCTTGGCCTGCTTGAATTTGCTGCTGGTGCTGGGCCTGAAGCGCGAAAACGTCTTTGTCACCGACCTGGCCGGTGTGGTCTATGAGGGCCGCGCCGAGTTGATGGACGAGGACAAAGCCCTGTTTGCCCAAAAAACCGAGCTGCGCACCCTGGCCCAGGTGATTGAGGGGGCCGATGCCTTCCTGGGCCTGTCGGCGGGCAATGTGCTGAAAAAAGAGATGGTGGCCACCATGGCCGCCAAGCCCATCATCTTTGCCCTGGCCAACCCCACGCCCGAAATCCTGCCCGAGGATGTCAAAGCCGTGCGCAGCGATGCCATCATCGCCACGGGCCGCACCGACTACCCCAACCAGGTGAATAACGTCCTGTGCTTCCCCTACATCTTCCGGGGCGCGCTGGACTGCGGTGCCACCACCATCACCAAAGAGATGGAAGTGGCCGCCGTTCACGCCATTGCCGATTTGGCCAAGGCCGAGCAAAGCGAAGAAGTGGCCGCCGCCTACATTGGCCACACCCTGAGCTTTGGCCCCGAATACCTGATTCCCAAACCGTTTGATCCGCGCCTGATGCTCATCGTGGCACCGGCCGTGGCGCAAGCGGCGGCCGAATGCGGCGTGGCCCAGCGCCCGATTGCCGACATGGCCGCCTACCGCGAGCAGCTCAAAACCTTTGTCTATGCCTCGGGCACGATGATGAAACCCATCGTCATGGCCGCGAAAAAGGCGACCAAAAAACGTGTCGCCTTCGCCGAAGGCGAAGAAGAGCGCGTGCTGCGCGCCGCCCAGGTGGTGATTGACGAGCGCATCGCCCGCCCCACCCTGATTGGCCGGCCCAGCGTGATTGCCAAGCGCATCGAAAAATTCGGCCTGCGCCTGCAAGAAGGGCGCGATTACGACGTGGTCAATGTCGAGCACGACGCGCGCTACCACGACTTTTGGCAGACCTACCACCAGATGACCGAGCGCAAGGGCATGACCGCCCCCATGGCCAAGATCGAAATGCGCCGCCGCCTGACGCTGATCGGCTCCATGCTGCTGCACAAGGGCGAAGTCGATGGCCTGATCTGCGGCACCTGGGGCACCACCCAGCTGCACCTGCAGTACATCGACCAGGTCATTGGCCGCAGCCCCACAGCGCACACCTACGCCTGCATGAACTGCCTGCTGCTGCCCGAGCGCCAGGTGTTCATCGTCGATACCCACGTCAATTACGACCCCAGCGCCGAGCTGCTGGCCGAGATCACCATCATGGCCGCCGAAGAGGTGCGCCGCTTTGGCATCAAGCCCAAGGTGGCCCTGCTCTCGCACAGCAACTTTGGCTCCAGCACCCAGCCCAGCGCCGTCAAAATGAGCCAAACCCTGGCGCTGCTGCGCAGCAAAGCCCCGTGGCTGGAAGTCGATGGCGAGATGCACGGCGATGTCGCCCTGGATGGCGATGCCCGCCGCGCCCTCATGCCGCGCAGCACCTTGGAGGGCGATGCCAACCTGCTGGTCATGCCCAACATCGACGCGGCCAACATCAGCTACAACCTGCTCAAGCAAGCCGCTGGCGGCGGCATCGCCATCGGCCCGGTGCTGCTGGGGGCCAACCGCCCGGTACACATCCTCACCCCCAGCGCCACCGTGCGCCGCATCGTGAACATGACCGCGCTGACCGTGGCCGATGCCAACGTGGGGCGCTAATCCGCGCTAAACCTTGCTGGCACAACCTGGGCGCGAGTTTGTTTTTAAGAGCTGCTCGCGCACACTTCACCTTACTTTTAAGCCTTTATCTGTGAAATCTCTTATTTCACTTGCGCAGCGTACTGCAAACCTTGTAGCACCCCGCCGCTGGCGGCTGGTGGCGGCCGCGCTGGCAGCCAGCGTGTTGCACACCGCCTGCGCCGACCAAACGGCCAGTCAAGTCAGCCTGGCCCAGCTGCCCGTGCAGGCCCGCACCACCTATGAGCGCATCCACAACGGTGGCCCCTTTCCCTACGACAAAGACGGCAGCATCTTTGGCAACCGCGAGCGCCTGTTGCCGGCCGAAAAACGCGGCTACTACCGCGAATACACCGTCAAAACCCCGCGCGAACGCAGCCGGGGGGCGCGGCGCATCGTCTGCGGCGGCTGGCAAGCCACCCGGCCCGATGCCTGCTACTACACCGCCGACCACTACGCCAGTTTTGCCCGCATCACCCCTTAAGCCCACCCCTGCCATGACTGCTGATACCGCCCATTTACTGAGCAACCTCCCACCCCAGGTGGTGCAGTCCATCCGCGCCTTTCGCGTGCCCGACTTGCAAGCCGCCGCGCAGGCCAGCGGCCAGCATTTTCTGTATGCCAACCTGGCCCACATCGACACCAAGGCCGAGGCCCTGGAGCTGATTGGCCAGGAATTTCACCTGCCCGCCTACTTTGGCAAAAACTTTGATGCCCTGTACGACTGCCTGACCACCCCCCTGGCCCGCGCTTGCCAGCAGCCGGGCTTTGTCGTGGTGCTGGACCAACTGCCCGTCACCGCCAAGTTTGACAAAACCGTGCGCGAGCAATTGCTCGATTGCTTTCAGGATGCGGCCGATTTCTGGGCTGAGCAGGGCGTGGCGTTTCGGTGTTTTTATTCGTATTTGTAAAAAACCAAGAGCTGCTACCGCTTTAAATAAAACGTTTTCACGGGTTTAACGCCAAAAATCAAGAAAGCACCTGCGCAAGGTGCTTTCTTTTTTAAAGCTTTGCTGCTTTACCCCGTGGCTGTGGCTGCCGCGTTGGCTGCCATGGCCGCCACCACCTGCGCCACGGCGGCGGTCAGCTTTTTCGCATAGGGCACATGCAAAAACTCGTTCGGGCCGTGGGCGTTGCTTTTGGGGCCGAGCACGCCGCAGACCATCATTTGCGCTTTAGGAAAGCCTTGGCTGAGCATGTTCATCAGCGGAATCGTGCCGCCTTGGCCGATGTAGCCGCAGTCGGCGCCAAAGTGGGCGCGGCTGGCGGCGTGCAGGGCGGTTTCAAACCACGGGGCCATGCCGGGGGCGTTCCAGCCGTTGGCGCTTGAGGCCCCTTCAAAGGTGACTTTGGCGTGGTAGGGCGCGTTGTCTTCCAGCAGGGTTTTGAGTTCTTCCACACAGGTGGCGGCATCGGCCAGCGGCGGCAGGCGCAGGCTCAGTTGAAACGCCGTGTAGGGCCGCAGCACATTGCCCGCATCGCGCAGGGCGGGCAGGCCTTCGGCACCGGTGACGGACAGGGTGGGATGCCAGGTGCGTTGGAGCAGCGCCTGGGCGGGGTCGTCCGTCATGGGCAGGGCAAAACGGGGGCTGCCACTGCCGCAATCGTGCTGCGCCCAGGGGAAGGTGTTCCAGGTGGTGTTGCCCAAAATGGCGGCAGTGGCCTGCGCCTGCTGCACGCGCTCGGTGGGGATGGTGCAGTGAAAGCTGGCGGGCAGGATGCGGCCGGTGGCGCTGTCCTCCAGCCGGTCCAGCACCTGGCGCAGGATGCGAAACGACGAGGGCACCACGCCCGAGGCATCGCCCGAGTGCACACCTTCGGTCAGGATTTGCACTTTGAGGGTGCCGCTGGCCATGCCGCGCAGGCTGGTGGTCAGCCACAGCTGGTCGTAGTTGCCCGCGCCGCTGTCCAGGCAGATCACCAGGCCGATATCGCCCAGCTGGGGTTGGAGTGCGTCGATATAGGGCAGCAGGTCGCCCGAGCCGCTTTCCTCGCTGGTTTCAATCAGGCCGACGATGCGCGGGTGCGGCGTGTTCTGGCTTTTCAGCGCCTGGATGGCGGCAATGCTGGCGTAAATGGCGTAGCCATCGTCTGCGCCGCCCCGGCCGTAGAGTTTGTCGCCCTCGAGCACAGGGGTCCACGGCCCCAGATCGCGGCGCCAGCCGTCAAACTCGGGCTGCTTATCGAGGTGGCCATACATCAGCACCGTGGGACGGCTGGCGGCGTTCTCTTGCGTGCCCGCCACTTCAAAAAACAACAGCGGCGTGCGCCCCGGCAGGCGCAAAATTTCTAGCTTCAGGCCCGCCACCTTTTGCGCCTCCACCCACTGGGCGGCGTTGCGCACCACTTGGTCGAGCAGGCCTTGCTGCTGCCAGTCGGGCGCAAACATGGGCGATTTGGCGGGAATGGCAATGTAGTCCTTGAGCTGGGGCAGGATGCTGCGGTCCCACTGGTGGCTCACTTGCGCCAGCGCCTGGCTGGGGTTGAGGGGGGAGTGCGTCATGGTGAAGTCCGTTGTGCGCAGGAATGCGCAAAAGTGTGCAGAAGAGGGGGCAAAGAGGGGTGAAAATTTTGCGCCTATTGTTGCAACTCGGCCCAGCGCTGGGGCGTGCCCACATCGGTCCAGCGGCCGGTGTAGAGGCTGGCCCCCACCCGCCCGGCATCCATGGCGCGGCGCAGCAGTGGGGCCAGGGGGGCGGCCTGGCCGGTGGGGTTGCCGGGGGCCAGCGCACACCACGGGGCGCTAAACAGTGCCGCTTTGAACAGCCCAATGGTGCTGTAGGTGTAGCGCGGCATGGGGCTGTCGGCAGGAAGGTTGAGCGCCCGGCCAGCGGCCAGGCCAAAGTCGCCCTGCGGGTTGTGCGCTGGGTTGGGCACCAGCCACAGGTGGGCCAGATCGTCGCTGGCGGCAAAGGCGGCATGGGCGGCCGGGTCAAACACAAAGTCTGGCACAAACACATCGCCCGCGGCCAGCCAGAACACCGGCGGCAACTGGGGCAGGGCGCGGGCAATGCCGCCCGCGGTTTCCAGGGCATGGCCAAAATCGTCCTGCTCATGCGAATAGCGCAATTGCAGCGGGCTGCCGCGCCAAGTGGCATCCAGGTGCTGCGGAATGTGTGCGCCCAGCCAGGCGGTATTGATCAGCACCTGCGCCACGCCATCGCGCAGCAGCGCGGCGATGTGCCAATCCAGCAGCGCTCGGCCCTGCACGGGCAGCAGGGGTTTTGGGGTGTGGTCGGTCAGCGGGCGCATGCGCTCACCGCGGCCGGCGGCCAGCAGCATGGCCGCCGGCGAGGAAAAAGAAGGAGTCATACCAGCAAGGAACAAAGCAATGGATACGGCAAGAGCCGTGAATGTAGTGGTTGCCCAGTATCCTCACTTACTACCCCCAAGAACCTGGGCTCTGTAACCACGTGGAAACCCGAGGGCTTTGCGCCGTTAAAATCCGGGGTTTTCTCTCCATTCACTTCCATCCACTCGGAGCTTTTCTCCCATGGCAAACACCCAGACGATGGCCAACGCGATCCGCGCCTTGGCTATGGACGCTGTTCAACAAGCCAAATCCGGCCACCCCGGTGCCCCCATGGGCATGGCCGACATGGCCGTGGCGCTGTGGGGCCAGCATCTGCAGCACAACCCGGCCAACCCGCAGTGGGCCAACCGCGACCGCTTTGTGCTGTCCAACGGCCACGGCTCGATGCTGATTTACGCACTCTTGCACCTGACGGGTTACGCCCTGCCCATTGAAGAGCTGAAAAACTTCCGCCAGCTGGGCAGCAAAACCGCCGGCCACCCCGAAGTGGGCCACACCCCCGGCGTGGAAACCACCACCGGCCCGCTGGGCCAGGGCATTACCAATGCCGTGGGCATGGCGCTGGCTGAAAAGCTGCTGGCCGCGGAGTTCAACCGCGACGGCCACAGCATCGTCGATCACCACACCTACGTCTTTTTGGGCGATGGCTGCCTGATGGAAGGCATCAGCCACGAGGCCTGCGCCCTGGCCGGTGCCTGGAAGCTGAACAAACTGATCGCCCTGTGGGACGACAACGGCATCAGCATCGACGGCCAGGTCACCCCCTGGTTTGGCGACGACACCCCCGCCCGCTTCGAGGCCTATGGCTGGAACGTGATCCGCGCCGTGGATGGTCACAACACCGCCGCCGTCAGCGCCGCCATTGCCCAGGCCAAGCAAAGCGGCGACAAACCCACGCTGATCTGCTGCCGCACCAGCATCGGCTTTGGCTCGCCCAACCGCGCTGGCACCGCCAAGGCGCACGGCGAGCCGCTGGGGGCCGATGAAATCGCCCTGACCCGTGCTGCCCTGGGCTGGAGCCATGGCCCATTTGAAATCCCCGCCGAGGTGTACGCCGATTGGGATGCCAAGGCCGCCGGTGCCCAGCGCGAAGCCGCCTGGAACGAGCGCTTTGCCGCCTACAGCGCCGCCTACCCTGAGCAGGCCGCTGCCTTCACCCGCCGCATGCGCGGCGAGCTGCCCGCCAACTTTGCTGAAATTGCCGCGCAAATTGCCTCGCAGGCGCACGATGAAGCCGCCACCGTGGCCACGCGCAAAGCCAGCCAGCTGGCGCTGGAAGGCCTGACCGCCGCCCTGCCCGAGCTGCTGGGTGGCAGTGCCGACCTGACCGGCTCCAACCTCACCAACACCAAGGGCACCCCCGCCCTGCGCGTGGATGACAAGGGCAACGTGGTGAAAACCGAAGACGGCCAGATTGGCCGCCACATCAACTACGGCGTGCGCGAATTTGGCATGGCCGCCATCATGAACGGCATCACCCTGCACGGTGGCTACATCCCCTACGGCGGCACCTTCATGACGTTCAGCGACTACAGCCGCAACGCCATCCGCATGGCCGCGCTGATGCGCCAGCGCGTCATCCATGTGCTCACGCACGACTCGATTGGCCTGGGCGAAGACGGCCCCACGCACCAGCCCATCGAGCACGCCGCCAGCCTGCGCCTGATTCCGGGCCTGGACGTGTGGCGACCCGCCGACACCGCCGAAACCGCCGTGGCCTGGACGCTGGCCCTGGCCCAGGCCAACCGCCCCACCGCGCTCTTGCTGTCGCGCCAAAACCTGCCCTACCTGGCCAAGAGCGAAGCCGCCCTGGACCAGATCGCCAACGGTGCCTATGTGCTGTCCGAGCCCGAAGGCGGCGCAGCGCAGGCCGTGATCATTGCCACCGGCTCGGAAGTGCAGCTGGCGTTGCAGGCGCAGCAACTGCTGGCGGCCGAGAACATCGCCGTGCGCGTAGTCTCCATGCCCAGCACCAGCGTGTTCGACCGCCAAAGCGACGAAGTGCAAGCGGCCGTGCTGCCCGACGACATCCCACGCATTGCCGTGGAAATGGGCAGCAGCGATGGCTGGTGGAAATACGGCGTCAGTGCCGTCGTTGGCATCGACCGCTTTGGTGACTCGGCCCCCGCGCCGGTGCTGTTCGAGCACTTTGGCTTTACCGCCGCCAACGTGGCGGCCACCGTCAAGCAAGTGCTGGCTTAAGTTTTTTTTTCTCTCGCCATTTATCCAGAAAGTAGAGGCAACTATGGCTATCAAGATTGGTATCAACGGTTTTGGCCGCATTGGCCGCATGGTGTTCCGCGCGTGCGTGCAGAACTTCTCGGACATCGAAGTGGTCGGCATCAACGACCTGCTGGAGCCCGACTACCTGGCCTACATGCTCAAGTACGACAGCGTGCATGGCCGCTTCAAGGGCGATGTGGCCGTCAAGGATGGCAACCTGGTGGTGAATGGCAAAACCATCCGCCTGACGCAAGAGCGCGACCCGGCCAATCTGAAGTGGGGCGAAGTCGGTGCCGACGTGGTGATTGAAGCCACCGGCCTGTTCCTGGACGATGCCAGCGCCCGCAAGCACATTGCTGCCGGTGCCAAAAAGGTGCTGATGTCGGCCCCCTCCAAGGACAGCACCCCCATGTTCGTCTTTGGCGTGAACCACGCCGAGTACGCCGGCCAGGACATCGTCTCCAACGCCAGCTGCACCACCAACTGCCTGGCCCCCGTGGCCAAGGTGCTGAACGACAAGTGGGGCATCAAGCGCGGCCTGATGACCACCGTGCACGCAGCGACCGCCACGCAAAAAACCGTGGACGGCCCCAGCAACAAAGACTGGCGCGGTGGCCGTGGCATTCTGGAAAACATCATCCCCAGCAGCACTGGCGCGGCCAAGGCGGTGGGCGTGGTGATTCCGGCGCTGAACAAAAAGCTCACCGGCATGAGCTTCCGCGTGCCCACCTCCGACGTTTCGGTGGTCGATTTGACCGTCGAGCTGGAAAAAGAAGCCGACTACAAAGACATCTGCGCTGAAATGAAAGCCCAGTCCGAAGGCGCTTTGAAAGGCGTGTTGGCCTACACCGAAGACAAAGTGGTGGCCACCGACTTCCGTGGCGAAAGCTGCACCAGCGTGTTCGACGCTGAAGCCGGCATTGCCCTGGACAAAACCTTCCTGAAAGTCGTGGCCTGGTACGACAACGAATGGGGCTACTCCAACAAGTGCCTGGAAATGGTGCGCGTGATTGCCAAGTAAGCCGGCACCGTGGTCAATATAAAACCATAGCTTGTTGCGCTTGTAAATAAAGGATTTCAACATCAAAACATATTGAAATCCTTATAAACAAAGCGCTAAAAGATCGCAAAAAAAGCCAGTGCGCAAGTGCTGGCTTTTTTTATGCGGGTAAACCCCTGGAAATGTCCCAAAAACCCCAGAGATTGACACCATAGAATCCCCTGCGCGACATTGCTGCACTGCAGCAATTTGCTGTGATACCGAGAACAGTCATTCATCCAGGGAGCCCTATGTCCAATCCTTTGTACGAACACATCAAGCGCGATCCGCGCTACACCGAGCTGGTGCAGCGGCGCGGGCGCTTTGCCGCCACGCTGGCGCTGCTGGTGATCGTGGTTTTTTTCAGCTTTGTGCTGCTGGTGGCGTTTGCCCCGCAGGTGATTGCCATCCGCCTGTTTGAGGGGAGCCACCTGACGGTGGGCATCGCGCTGGGCTTTGCGCAGTTTGTCTTTTTCTGTGCCCTGACCTGGGTGTACGTGCGCCGCGCCAATGGCGAATTTGACGTTTTGAACGCACAAATTGTGCAAGATGCCCTGAGGAAAACCGCATGACCCGCTTACGCACGCATTCCTGGCTGCGCAATGCGGCCGCCGTGGCCCTGCTGGCCACGCCTGCCCTGGCGCTGGCCGCCCCCGACCTGGGCGCAGCCCAAAAGCAGCCGCTCAACTGGCACGCCATTGGCATGTTTTTTGCCTTTGTGCTGATGACGCTGGGCATCACCTACTGGGCCGCGGGGCGCTCTAAATCGGCCTCGGATTTTTACACCGCCGGTGGCGGCATCACCGGCAAGCAAAACGGCCTGGCGATTGCCGGTGACTTCATGTCGGCCGCCACGCTGCTGGGCCTGACGGCCATGATCTACGGCGACGGTGTGGATGGCTACATCTACATGGTGGCCTTTTTTGTGGGCTGGCCCATCATTTTGTTTTTGATGGCCGAGCGCCTGCGCAACCTGGGCAAGTTCACCTTTGCCGACATCACCGCCTACCGCCTGAGCCAAGGCCCGGTGCGCACCATGGCGGCCATCAGCTCGCTCACGGTGGTGTGCTTCTACCTGGTGGCGCAAATGGTGGGGGCTGGTCAGCTGATCAAGCTGCTGTTTGGTCTGGACTACAACGTGGCCCTGGTGGTGGTGGGCGTGCTGATGATGGTCTATGTGATCTTTGGCGGCATGGTGGCCACGACCTGGGTGCAGATCATCAAGGCCTGCATGCTGCTGGCCGGTGGCACGGCCATCATGCTGCTGGCGTTTGCGCAGTTTGGCTTTAGCCTGGATACGCTGCTGACCAAGGCCATGGAAGTGCACCGCCTGGGCACCAACATGCTCTCGCCGGGCAAGCTGCTGGCCGATCCGGTCACCGCCCTGTCCATGGGGTTGGGCCTGATGTTTGGTATCGCTGGTCTGCCGCACATTCTGATGCGCTTTTTTACCGTGACCAACGCCCAAGAGGCGCGCAAATCGGTGTTCTACGCCTCGGGCATCATTGCTTTCTTCTTCAACGTGATCGCCATCATGGGCCTGAGCGCCATCGTGCTGGTGGGCACCAACCCCGAGTTTTTTGAGGGTGGCGTGGTCGGCGGCAAGCTGATTGGCGGCGGCAACATGGTGGCGCTGCACCTGGCCAAGGCCGCTGGTGGCAACCTGCTGCTGGGCTTTTTGTCTGCGGTGGCCTTTGCGACGATTTTGGCCGTGGTGGCGGGCTTGGCGCTGGCCGGTGCCTCGGCCATTTCGCACGACCTGTATGCCCGCGTGATCATGAAAGGCAAGGCCAGCGAGTCCAGCGAAATCCGCGTCTCCAAGATCGCCACGCTGGGCCTGGGCGTGGTGGCGGTGCTGCTGGGCATGGCCTTTGAAAAGATGAACGTGGCCTTTATGGTGGCCCTGGCGTTTGGCGTGGCCTCGTGTGCCAACTTCCCCGTGCTGCTCATGTCCATGTACTGGAAGGGGCTGACCACGCGCGGTGCCCTGGTGGGAGGCTACACCGGCTTGATCAGCTCGGTGCTGTTCGTGGTGTTCTCCAAATCGGTTTGGGTGGATGTGCTGGGCAACCCCGCCCCGCTGTTCCCCTACACCCAACCGGCCCTGTTTGCCATGCCGTTGGCTTTCCTGGCGATTTATGTGTTCTCCAAGCTGGACACCAGCGCCCAGGCCCAGGCCGAACGGGCTGCGTTTGACGACCAGTACGTGCGCGCCCAAACCGGCGTAGGGGCGGCCAGCGCTGCGGCGCACTGATTCGGCAGATGGCTGCTGTCCTTGCAAAAGAGCTGCGCGAGCGCAGCTCTTTTTTTATGGCTGGGCGCATTTTTATCGCACTGCCTTGCAGGGAAATGCGAAAAAAACAACTTAATAATGCATTTTAAGAATAGTTGTGATTATAAATGAGGCAATAAATTGACTTTTGCACCATAGTGAATCAAATCACCCAAGGTTATGCACCAAACATGTGCAGC
This sequence comes from Comamonas denitrificans, assembly GCF_017368815.1. Lineage (GTDB taxonomy): Bacteria > Pseudomonadota > Gammaproteobacteria > Burkholderiales > Burkholderiaceae_C > Comamonas > Comamonas denitrificans. The sequence continues at coordinate 59,030 of NZ_JAFNME010000018.1, forward strand.
TCATGCACCAGGGGTTTGATAATTCAGCTTCCGCCTTGTCCCTCTGGGCCGTTGCCTGCGCAACGCCGAACGACCCAGAGGAACAAGGCGTTGCTACGTCAGGCTGGGCCTGCAGCGCAGCGTCTATTGGTTTTATTTTTTGACAGTGAGAAACACACCATGCGCCAAGAAAGCGACTTCCTCGGTTCCAAAGATTTGCCTGATACCGCCTACTGGGGCGTGCACGCGGCCCGTGCGGTGGAGAACTTCCCCATCACCGGCCACAGCGTGGCGCAAATGCCCCACCTGATCCGCGCGTTCGCCTATGTGAAAAAAGCGGCGGCTGCGGCCAACCTGAGCCTGGGCACCATCAATGCCCAGCAGGCCCAGGCCATCGCCCAAGCCTGCGATGACGTGGCCACCGGCATGCTGGATGCGCATTTCGTCGTGGACGTGCTGCAAGGCGGCGCAGGCACTTCGACCAATATGAATGCCAACGAAGTGATTGCCAACCGGGCGCTGGAAATCATCGGCCAACCCAAAGGCGCTTATGACGTGATTCACCCCAATGACCACGTGAACGCTTCGCAATCGACCAACGACACCTACCCCACGGCGGTGAAGCTGGCCACTTACTTTGGCATTCAAGATTTGCTGGCCGCCTTGGCCGCGCTGCGCGGGGCTTTCCAGGTGAAAGCGGAAGAGTTTAAAAATATTCTAAAAATTGGCCGCACCCAGCTGCAAGATGCCGTGCCCATGACCTTGGGCCAAGAATTTACCGCCTTCGCCTCGATGATTGCCGCCGACGAAAAACGCCTGCGCGAATCGGCCAGCCTGCTGTGCGAAATCAACATGGGCGGCACCGCCATTGGCACCGGCATCAACGCCCCCGTGGGCTACGCCGATGTGGTCACCGCCAAGTTGGCCGAGTTTTCCGGCGTGCCCGTCGTCAAAGCCGAGGACATGATTGCCGCCACCGCCGATACCGGGGTATTTGCCGATATTTCGGGCATTTTGAAGCGCATCGCCGTCAAGCTCTCCAAGATCAGCAACGATTTGCGCCTGCTGTCGTCCGGCCCGCAGGCCGGCGTGGGGGATATCAAGCTGCCGGCCCGCCAGGCGGGCTCGTCCATCATGCCCGGCAAGGTCAATCCGGTGATTCCGGAAGTGGTGAGCATTGCCTGCTTTGAAGCCATTGGCAACGATGCCGCCATCACCATGGCCGTCGAAGCCGGGCAATTGCAGCTCAACGCGTTTGAGCCGCTCATGGCCTGGGCCCTGCACAAAAGCCTGCGCCACCTGGCCGCTGCCTGCCGCACGCTGCAAGTGCATTGCGTCGAAGGCATCGAGGCCAACACGGTGCTGCTGGATGCGCGCATCAACGAATCGGTCACCCTGGTCACGGCGCTGAACCCGCTGATTGGCTACGAAAAAGCCGCCAAGATTGCCAAAGCCGCCATCGCCACGGGCAAGCCCATTGCCCAGGTGGCCGAAGACCTGGGCATCATGAGCCGGGAGAAAATGCAGGCGTTGCTGGTGGTCGATACGCTGACCGCCCCTGGGGCCCTGCGCGCCAGCTAAGATCGTGAACACGTTCTAAGGCCCATGGCCATAAACAAACAGGCCCTCGCAAGAGGGCCTGTTTGTTTACCGGTGCCTTATGGTTAAGGCTGGGCGGTTGTTTTACACCGTGTCTTCCACCCCGCGAACGCTTTCACGCCCGTTTTTGTCTTTGACTTTGTCAAGGTCGGTTTCTACGGCACGGCGCAGTTTCTCAAGGGCGGCGGTGAAAGCATCTTTCACCTTCTCGGCCTCGGCATTCACCGCAATGGGTGGACGGCCATTGGCGCGGGTCTCGAGTACGCATTTTTTCCCGGGACCGCCTGTGCCTTTCAGGGCATCGACCCCGGAGAGGAAGACCTCCACGCGCACTACGTATTCTTTCAGGCGGGAGAGCTTGGCATTGATCTCCTCTTGGGCCCATTGCGCCAGGGAGTCACCGCCCTGGATGGAATCGTCGGCATGAACTTGTACTTGCATGCATATCCTCCTTGTGCTTGCTGCACTGCACACCATGGCGCAGTGCCAAAACCGGTGGAGCCTGTGGGATGAGCGGCTTTTCCACCGACCTGGGTACATCCTAAACCCAAAATACCCGGACGCAAGCCATCTTGAAGAAGAATTGCCCTGAGGTGACAAAACCCCTTCCTCGGGTTACAACCAACGCACCGCTTTGCCGGGTTTACCGAATGTCTGCACCTGCTTCTCATCGTTTAAAAATTGGCCTCTCGGCCTGCTTTTCCCATGCCGATGCCACGCGGCCGCTGTTTACGGGCAAAACGCTGCAGTACGTCGAGCAGTCGATTGCCCACTGGATCATGTCCGCCGGGGCCATGGTGGTGATGGTGCCCTGCCCGACCGGAGAAACGGCCAAGGGCGATGTCAGTTTGGCGCATTACGCCGATTGGCTCGATGGCGTGGTCATGCACGGCGGTGCCGATGTGTGGCCCGGCAGCTATGGCGAAGAGCCCCTGCGCCCCGAGTGGTTGGGCGACCGGGTGCGCGATTTGTACGATCTGGCGGTGGTCGAGGCCTTCAGCCAGGCCGGCAAGCCCATTTTTGGGGTGTGCCGGGGCTTGCAACTCATCAACGTGGCGTTTGGCGGCACGCTCTACCAAGATATTTTGACCCAGGTGCCTGGGGCCCAGGTACACCGCAATGCCCATGCCTACGACCGCCACCAGCACGATATTGAGGTGGTGGACGGCTCGCACCTGGCCCGGCTCTATCCCGGCGTGCGCACGGCGCGGGTCAATAGCATCCACCACCAAGCGATTAAGGACGTGGCCCCGGGCTTTGCCGTGGATGCCTGGAGCATGCCCGATGGCATTGCCGAGGCGATTTACCGCCAAAACCGCAGCAAAAGCTATGTGGCTGCGACCCAATGGCACCCAGAGTTTGAAATTGCGGAATGCCCCACGCTCAACAGCCGGCCTTTGCTGGATGATTTTTTGGCCGCCTGTGCCTTGGCCAAGCAGCGCCCGGCCCGCAGCCACAGCCCCTTTCAGATTCGTGACCGGGCGGCCCGTTTGCTGCGGCGGGCCTTGCTGCGCATACGCTAAAATATTGATAGCTGTAACCGCTTCATTCACCATTGCAAAAGCGCAAAAATACTAAAAAAAATGTTCTCAAAATTTTCCAACGGGAACAGCGTTCCTTGTTTGGCGAAATTTTGGATTGGATGCTCACGCCCCTGTTATTGCTGTGGCCGCTGAGCTTGGCGCTGACGTGGCTGGTGGCGCAATCCTTGGCCAACAAGCCGTTTGACCGGGCTTTGGAATACAACGCCCATGCCTTGGCCCAGCAGGTGCGCATCGAGTCCGATGGCCGCGTTGGTTTTAACCAAGCTTTGGCGGCCTACGAAGTGCTGCGCACGGACGATGCCGATTTGATGTACTACCAAATCAGCCATCTGGATGGCACCTGGATTGCCGGTGAGCATGACTTTCCCAGTGTGCAGCGCAGCCCCAGCCTGCCCCCCCTGGGGCAAGTGCAGCTGCGCGATGATGAGTTGCGCGGCATCCCCATCCGGATTGCCGCCTTGTGGATTGCGCTGCCCTTGCCCTCGGCGGGGCAGGTGCTGGTGCAAGTGGCAGAAACACGGGAAAAGCGCAGCATGCTGGCCGCTGAAATCATCAAAGGCGTGATGCTGCCGCAATTTGCCATCCTGCCGCTGGCCGTGCTGCTGGTGTGGCTGGCGCTGGCGCGGGGCATTCAGCCCCTGCACCGGCTGGAGGAGCGCATTCGTGCCCGCAAGCCCGAAGACCTCTCGCCGCTCAATTCCCGCGCTGTACCGCAAGAGGTGCTGCCCTTGGTGGAGGCGGTGAACGATTTGCTGCAGCGCTTGAATGAATCGCTGGGCACGCAAAAACGCTTTTTGGCCGATGCGGCGCACCAGCTCAAAACACCGTTGGCTGGGCTGCGCATGCAGGCCGACTTGGCCCTGCGCCTGGATGTGAGCGCCGAGGAGTTAAAGCGCTCTTTGCAGCTCATTGGCCGCTCCAGCATGCGGGCCACGCACACGGTGAACCAATTGCTGGCCTTGGCCCGTGCCGAAGTGGGCAGCGCCAGCTTGCAGCATGAGCCGTGCAATTTGGTCGCGCTGATGGTGACCGTGGTGCAAGAGGTGCTGCCCCTGGCCTCGGCCAAAAATACCGATTTGGGCTACGAGGGGGCCGAGGAGGACGACCCCGGCGTTTGGGTCATGGGCAACCCCACGCTGCTGCAAGAGATGATGAGCAATTTGATTACCAACGCCATCCACTACAGCCCCTCCACCCCCGAGCGCCCGGCCGTGGTGACCGCCCGGGTGCTGCCCGAGCGTTTTAGCGCCCATGTGGTGCTCCAGGTGGAAGACAACGGCCCGGGGATTGGTGCGGAGGAAAAAGAGCTGGTACTGCAGCCCTTTTACCGTGCCCTGGGCAATGAGGCCGATGGCTCGGGCCTGGGCCTGCCCATCGTGCAAGAGATTGCGGCCCAGCATGGGGGTGAGCTGCTCATTTTGGATGCCCACCCAGAGAAAAAGCCGCCGGGCACCTGCATGACGGTGCGCCTGGCCACGATCGAGGCACCCGCCAGCAACGAAGCGTAGTGTGCCGGCGGCGCGGCAATGCATGGTGTTTTAGAACGTGAACACGTTCTTAGCTCAGGGCTGCGGCCAAGGCTTGGTATTCTGCGCCGCTGACTTCTTCGGCACGGCGCTGCAGATCGAAAGCACCCGAAAAAGATTTTTCATCCAGCCAGCGTCCCAAGGTGTTGCGCAAAATTTTTCGGCGTTGGCTAAAGGCCACCTGCACCAACTCTTCCAGGACTGCGCGGTTGAGCACGGCCGGGGCGCTGCGCGGCAGCATGCGCACCACGGCGCTATTGACTTTGGGCGGGGGGTTGAAACTTTCCGGGGGCACAAACAGTACGTTTTCCATAGCGTAGCGCCATTGCAGCATCACGCTAAGGCGGCCATAGTCGCTGGTAGCTGGCGCAGCCACCATGCGGTCTATTACCTCTTTTTGTAGCATGAAGTGCTGGTCTTGCACCGCATCGACATGGTCGAGCAGGTGGAACAAGATGGGGCTGGAAATGTTGTACGGCAGATTGCCTACGACGCGCAGTTTGGGTGCGCCCAGGGCGTGCGCCAAGGCGGTGAAATCGACTTTGAGGACATCGCTTTCCACCACATTCAGGCCTTGGCGGCCGCGCAGGCGGGTGGCCAGGTCGCGGTCCAGCTCAATCACGGTCAGTTGCCCCAGGCGCTCGAGCAAGGGCTTGGTCAGGGCCATCAGGCCAGGGCCAATTTCCACCATGGGCTGGCCCGCTTGCGGTGCAATGGCGCGCACGATGTTGTCGATGATGGCCCCATCGACCAGAAAATTCTGGCCAAAGCGCTTGCGGGCGATGTGCTTGGGCTGGTTCACAGGCCGCGTTCCTCGGTGTTGCGGTATTCCACGTAGGCTTGGCTGCGCAGCTCTTGCAGCCAAGTGGCGTAGGCTTTTTCAACTTTTTCTTCGCGCACCACGTTGCGCAGCATTTCGCGCTGTTGGCGGGGGTTCAGGGTGGCTTGGCGGCGCTCTTCCAAGGTAATCAAATGCACGCCAAAACGCGAGACGATGGGTTGGCTGATTTCGCCGGGCTGCAGGCGGTTGAGCGCGTCTTCAAACTCGGGCACGAATTGGCCAGGGCTGGACCAGCCCAGATCGCCGCCTTGGGGGGCACTGCCGTCTTGGGAGTACTGCTGGGCCAATTGGGCAAAACTGGCCTGGCCACGCTCAATGCGCTGGCGCAGTTCTTGCAGTTGGGCGGCCGCCTGGGTTTCGGTCAGCTGGGCGGAAGGGCGCAGCAAGATGTGGCGGGCGTGGTTTTGTGTGACCACGCTGGGCACGCCAGCGGTGCGTTTATCGAGCACCACCAAGATATGAAAGCCTGCGGACGTGCGCAGGGGGCCGACCAGCCCGCCTTCGGGGGTATTGCCCACGGCTTGCACAAAGGCTTGCGGGTAACGCTCCAGCGGGCGCAGGCCCATTTCGGGTTCGCCCGCATCGGAATAGCGCTTGGCTGCTGTGGGCAAGTCCATGCCATTGCGCAGTGCTTGCACGGCCTGTTCGGCGCGCTGCTCCAGCTCACGCACCTGGGTGGCGCTGGCGTTTTCAGGCACCGCCACCAGGATGTGGCCCAGGTTGAGCGCTTGCGCTGGGCCTTGGTCGGGGCGCTGGTTTTGTTTGGCCAGGTATTGGTCAATGTCTTGCTCGGAGACTTTGACACGGCTATCGACATCGCGTTCGCGCAGGCGCTGCATTAGCAGCTGGTCGCGAATTTCGCGGCGAAAGCGCGCTTCGCTGATGCCTTGGCGGCGCAACTCGGCCTGCAAGTCCGCCAGTGTGCCCCCGCTTTGCTGGGCCACGTTGGTGACGGCCTGGGTCACGGCCAGGTCATCGACTTGAATGCCCGTTTCCAGGGCGTGCTGCACCTGGGCTTTTTCGACAATCAGGCGCTCGAGCACTTCGGGGGCCAGCTGCTCGGGGGTGGGCAGCGTTTGCACGCCTTGGTCTTGCATGGCGCGCAGAACGCGCTCAGTGCGGGTTTGCACATCGTTGCGGGTAATGGGCTCGGAATTGACCACCGCCACAATAAAGTCAGCCGTGCGGGGGCCGGCCACCGGGGTGGGGGTGGCCGATTGTTGTAGGGCCTGCTGCAACTGGGTGGGGGTGGCGGCACCAGTTTTGGCCCCTTTTGCTGTTTTTTCTGCCGGGGCGGCGGTGCTGGCACAGGCCAGGGTCAGGCAGGCAAAGCCCAGAGCAATCTGATGGGGCAGGGTTTTCAAGCAAAGCATCGTGATGGGCAAAAAGCGGTAAAAGCAAAAGGGGGGTTAATCGTAGTTGCTAAAGCGGCTGGGTGCTGCCGGGTTTTGGCTGCGCAGGCTTTGGTAGCCGGGCACATGTTCTTGCAGGCTGGACAAGGGGTCGGCCCCCAGGCTCAGGCGCGAGAAGCCAACAAACTCTAGCTGAAACAGCAGGCGCGTATTGGCCTGGGTGAGGCTGCTTTGCAGGCGCTCAATGACCACGCGGCCAATCCAGCAGCAGCTGTCGTATTCAAAGCCGACCACGGTGTCCACCAGTTTTTTGTCGTGCAGGCTGTAGTTCAAGCGGCCTACGCTAAACCAGCGGCCTTTGGGGGCGGCGCTGGGGTTGGTGCTAAAGGCTTGGGCGGCGGCGTTCAGTGGCCATTGCCAGCCCAGGTCGATTTGCTCGCTGCCCTGGTTGGCAATTTGGGCGCTGTTTTCGCGCTGGTAGCGGTAGGCGGCGCTGATGACCTTGAAGGGCCCCGGGCTGTAGCGTGCGGTCATGGCCGAGCGGGTAGTGCGCTCTATATCGCGGTTGTACTGCACGGTGGCATCGGTGGCCCAGCGGTGGTTCCACTTCAGACCAGCGCCGACCAAGATATCCGACCAGCCTTTGCGCCCCGCTGTGTCATAGCCCAGCGTGGTGCGCTGATCGGCCAGACGCAGGCGCTGGGCAACGCCAAAGCGGGCCACTTCGGCACCGGTATCGGCCCGCAGGTAGCGCGTGGTCAGGCCCACGGTGACCATGTGGTTGTCGGCAATGCGATCGTGCCCGGTGTAGCTGTTTTCACTGTAGATGCTGCTCAGGTTGAAGTCCGACAGCGCAGTGTCATACAGCGGCAGCATGGATTGGTCGCGGTAGGGCGTATAGGTGTAGAACGCACGCGGCTCCAGCGTTTGCACGTAGTTGCGGCCGCGTACTTGGGTGGGGCGCTCAAAAATCAAACCACTATCGACGCTGACCGTCGGGACCATGAGCGAGCGGCTGCTGGCCCGGCCCGGTTGCGCGTTGTCAAAGCGGTAGTTGGCCGCCTGCATCTTGAGCTTGGGCGTCACAAAGCCACCGGGGCGCAAGAAGGGGCGGGCCACCTGGGCAGCAAAGTAGCTGCGCTGGCCGTTGTCGATGTGCTGGCGCTCATCAATGGTGCGGGCGCGGTAGCGGGTGGTGTCGGCCTCCAGGCTCCAGTCCAGCCCCAGCGGGGCGTGCAGGGCCTGTGGGCTGTAGCGCCATTGCAACTGGGGCAGGCGGTCAAACGGCGGAGCGATGGGGCTGTCCACGTCCTGCAGGGTTTGCCATTTTTGCGCCCGCGCCAGCAGGTTGTGGCCATCGCGGCCCCAGGACAGGGTGCCGTAGCTTTCGATCAGGCGCTCATTGGTCAGGCCATCGCGGCTGGGCAGAGAAAAATCGCGCCAGTAGTCGTTGTCGCTGACGCGGTGGATTTTCCAATCGGCGTTCAGGCCCGCAACGAGGGGCGACAAATCGGCCTGGTTGCGCCACGCCACCGACCAGCGATCGCGTTCGCGCAGGCGGTCGTTGGCCATGTGGTTGAGGGTGAGGTCGCCGCTGAAGTCCCGCTCCAAGTAGCGAAATTCGGCCCCCAGATTCACCCCGCGCTTGCTCATGAGGGTGGGGGTGAGGGTGGCATCGCGGTTGGGCGCAATGTTCCAGTAATAGGGCTGGCTGATTTCAAAACCGCTGACGCTGTCGATGCCAATGGTGGGCGGCAGCAGGCCGGATTTGCGCTTGTCCGATAGCGGAAAGCTCACCCGTGGCACGGGCAAGAGGGGAATGCCTTTGAATTTCAGCACGCCCCCGTGGGCCACGCCGGTATCGGTGGCGCGGTCCAGTTCGATGCGCTGGGCCTGCAGCACCCAGTCGGGGGCCCAGCTGTCGCTGTCATCGCGCTGGCAGGTGGTGTAGGTGGCCTGGTGGATGGTCGAGCGCTCGCGGCTGAGAAACTCGACGCGCTGGGCATCGCCATGGCCCTGGGTGTCCAGAAACTGGTAGGACGCTTCGGTGAAGTCCCCCTGAAAGGCATCGACTTGCAGTTTGAGCTGGGCACCCTGGTAAATATTGCCGCCCCGGTTGATGTGGACGTTGCCCTGGGCGGTGACGGTGTCGTCGGCCAGGGTGTATTGCGCCTCATCGGCGCGGATGACGGTGTCGCCCCGGCGCAGCTGCACATGGCCTTTCAAGCGGGCGCGGATGTCGGTTTGGCCCTCAAAGTGGTCGGCTTGCACATAGGTGGGCAGCTGGCCACGGGTTTCTGGGGGGAGTGTTTCCTGCAGCCGGGGGCTGGCTTTGAGC
>NZ_JAFNME010000019.1 GCF_017368815.1 Comamonas denitrificans
CTTCTGCTTCCCCCCAGCCCACAACCACCCCTGCCACCCCAGGCAGGGCACCGGCCCATGTGGCACACCCCCAGACCGTGCGCAGCTTTGTGCGCCGCACAGGCCGCGTCACCACTGGCCAAGCCAAAGCTTTTGCTGAATTGGGCAGCACCTTTGTTCTGCCCTTCCAAACCGCGCCCTTGGACATGGTGGCGGCCTTTGGCCGCAGTGCCCCAGTAATTTTGGAAATTGGTTTTGGCATGGGCGAAGCCACCGCCCACATTGCCCAAGTGCGCCCGGATGACAACTTTTTATGCTGCGAGGTGCATGAGCCCGGCGTGGGCGCTTTGCTCAAGCGCATTGGTGAGCACAAGCTGGACAACATCCGCATCCTGCAACACGATGCCGTCGAAGTGCTGGCCCATATGCTGCCCGAAGGCAGCCTGCAGGGCATTCATGTTTTCTTTCCTGATCCGTGGCACAAAAAAAAGCACAACAAACGCCGCTTGATTCAAGCGCCTTTTTTAGCGAAGCTGGTCAGCCGGCTGGCCCCAGGGGGCTATATTCACTGCGCGACCGATTGGGAACCCTACGCGCAGCAAATGCTTGAAGTGCTCAGTGCTGAACCCCAATTGCGCAACAGCACCGACGGCTTTGCGCCGCGCCCCAGCTACCGTCCCACCACCAAATTTGAAAAACGCGGCCTGCGCTTGGGCCATGGGGTGTGGGATGTTATTTTTTTAAAACGGTAAGCCGCCGAGACAACGCGAGTAAAAGCCGCTATGGATATCCTGCAGAATTTGGTTCACATGACAGGGCAACGCGACCATTTGCGTTTGGAATTCTCTGTGCTCTCCACCCTGTTACAGCTGCCCCATGTCACCCAGGTACGGGCCCTGGAAATTCATCCCTTTGAAGGCCAGCCCTGGGTACGCCCCCGTACTTGGCTGCAAGATGGGCAGCTGGTCAATACCGATATTGATTTTCTGCATGACCCACAACGCAAGCCTTTGAGCACGTTGCCCACCTTGAACGCAGGCATGCTGCGCAAGCAAGAGCGCATTGCCATCACCACCGCCGATGGGCTGCACATTCTGTGGCTGCCGGTCTGGATGCGCGAACAGGCCCGGGTGTGCATTGAAATTACCCAATCGGCTGAGTTTTCCACGCACGATCTGGATATTTTGCTGGCCATTTTTCAGGTGTACCAAAACTACCAAAGCCTGCTTGATTACAGCGAGCGCGATGCTTTGACCGGGCTGCTTAACCGCAAAACTTTTGACGAGCATCTGCACCGCTTTTCCAACTCCACCAAGGCTGAGAACATGACCGAAATCCAGCCCTGGCTGGCGGTGATTGATATTGACCACTTCAAGCAGGTCAATGATCGCTACGGCCATCTGTTTGGTGATGAGGTGCTGATCTTGGTGGCCAATTTGCTGCGCTCTAACTTTGGCTCGCAGCACCGGGTGTTTCGCTTTGGCGGGGAAGAGTTTGTGATCTTGCTGCAACCCATGAGCCTGAGTGCCGTCTCGGAGGCCTTGGAGCATTTTCGCCAAGCTGTGCAGGATTATGAATTTCCGCAAATTGGCAAAATCACCGTCAGCCTGGGCTTTTCCGGGGCGCACATGCGCTCGCCATCGCCCACCGAGCTGCTCAGCCAGGCCGACGAGGCGCTGTACTACGCCAAGGAAAATGGCCGCAACCGCGTCTGCCACTACGAAACACTGCAAGCCTTAGGGGTGCTGAAAAAGCAAGAACAAATCACCCACGACGATGTCGAGTTGTTCTAAGCAGGTGTTAAGGCTGGCAGGCTTGGCACTTACCCTGCCGTGCTGTGCGCCCAGCCGGCATCCACCCACGAAGAGAGCAGCTGCAGCGCATCGTCACTGAGCTGCTGCACTTCGGCCGAGGACAACTGCCGGGTATCGGCCAGCTGGCGCATCAGTTCGGCATCGCGGCCTGCGGCCAGGTAGCTTTCGCCGTTGATGAAGATGTGCTGCGCGTCGTAAAGCATGCGGGTGCGCTGGTTCAGGCGCACGTTTTCGATCAGACCAAAGTCGTCGGCCGGCTCAAACCACACGCCGGGTTTGGGGTCGCTCAAGGTTTCGCCCAGGGCACGCTCCAGCGCCAAGGGCTCGGCCAGGGCTTTTTCCAGCGCTTGGCGGGCAAAGTCCAGCAAGGCCGCAGGAATTTCGCCCGGGTGGGCCACCGCCGTTTGCTTGGGGTCTTTGTACACCACATCCTTGGGGCACTCATCGGGCGCATCGGACAGGCGCAGAAACAGTTCACGCGCCAGCTCGTCTTGTTTGGGGGAGCGAAAACCGACGGAGTACGTCATGCACTCGCCCTCGGCAATGCCGTCGTGCGCCCACATGGGGGGCAGGTAGAGCATGTCGCCGGGCTCCAGCACGTATTCTTCTTCGGGCTCGAAGTGGGTGAGGATTTTCAGCGGCACATCGGGCTGCAGGCTGAGGTTTTTTTGCCGCCCAATTCGCCAGCGGCGCTTGCCATGGGCTTGCAGCAAGAACACATCGTAGTTGTCAAAGTGTGGGCCAACGCCGCCTTGGTCGGTGGCAAAGCTGATCATCAGGTCATCAAGCCGTGCATCCGGAATAAAGCGAAACGGCTGCAGCAACTCGTGCGCGGCCTGCACGTGCAAATCCACGCCTTGCACCAGCACCGTCCAGCCCGGTTGTTTCAGCGCGGGCAAGCGCCGGCGCGAAAACGGGCCGTGCGCCAGGCTCCACTGCCCGCCGCCTTGCTGTTGCACCAGGCGCGATTCGACACCGTCTTGTCCCGCCAAGTCCAGCAGCTCGGAGCGGCTGAGCAGCGGCTTGAAACCGGGGATGGCCTGGCGCACCAGCAGGGGCTTTTTATGCCAGTAGGTGCGCATGAATTGGGCGGGGGAGATACCACCAAGAAGAGCTAGAGGCGTACGTGTATCCATGATTTAAGCCATTAAAGTATAAAAAACTGTTTATTTAAAAGCGCGAGTAGCTCTTATTTTTAAGAAAATTCGCCCGAAAGATGCTGCGATTGTGCAACGCCTGCGCACGCCAGCGCTTGCGACAGCACAACAAAACCAGCGCTTGCCCCGGCTATCGGGGCTGCTCCTACAATCGCAGCCTTTTGCCAGAATGAAAGACTGCCGACCATGCACCCAGCGCACCCCACCGAAGTCAGCGAACAATGTGTTGTTGCCCTGACCTGGACGTTAAAAGACACTTTGGGCGAGGTGCTGGATGTGCTGGAGACGCCGGTGGAATTTTTGGTGGGCGGCGATGATTTGCTCACCCGCATCGACCAGGCGCTGCAAGGCCACGCTGTGGGCGATACCCTGCAACTGCACCTGGAGCCGGAAGATGCCTTTGGCGACTATGACGAGCAGCGGGTGTTCCTCTCAGCCCGCAGCGCCTTTCCGGAGACCTTGGAAGAAGGCATGACTTTTGATGGCCTGGGCCTGCCCGCCAACGCCTGCCCGGATGCACCGCCAGAGCTGCTCTACACCGTTACCGAGATTTATCCCGAGCATGTGGTGCTTGACGGCAACCACCCCTTGGCGGGGATTGCGCTGCGCATCGAGCTCAAAATTGAAGCCATTCGCGAAGCGACCGAAGAAGAAATTGGCCAGGGCAGCGCCGGAACGGGTTTTTTCCGCATCCAGCCGCCCATGGCCCCAGGGTCCAGCACGCTGCACTAAGCACCTGTGTACCCTCTCGGTGCGGGTGGGCAGCAAGGCCGCTCACCGCAACTGAAATGCCTCTTGGTGCAGGTGCCACCCCGCTTCGCGCTGGGCTTGTTCGCGCACGGCCTGGCCCAGCCCGGCGGGGCCGCACAGCCAAATGTCCAGGGCTTTGCCGTGGCGCAGCAGATCTTGCGGACGGAAATACTCGTTTTTTTCAGCGTCGTGCACGATCAATTCCACCGGCGGCTGGGCACTGGCCGCCAGCGCTTGAATGCGTGGCAGCACACCATCCTTCGCGGCGGCGCGGGTGCAGTAATGCAGCACGGCCGGGGCCGCCCCGGCCTGCGCTGCAGGGGCACCGGGCTGGCGGGCTTCCAGCAAGGCGATGAACGGGGTCACGCCCACCCCACCGGCGATCCACACTTGTTGGCGCTCTTGCACGCCCTGGCCGTCAAAGCGGCCGTAAGGCCCTTCAATGCGCACGCTGTGGCCCACGTGCAATTGCTGGTGCAGCTGCTGGGTGTAGTCGCCCAGGGGTTTGATCACCAGGCGCAGGCGCTCTGCGCCATCGGCCGCCTGGCCACAGGCCCCAGGAGCGCTGGCGATGGTGAAGGGGTGGGGGCCTTCGGCCCCATCAAACTGCACAAACACAAACTGCCCGGCGTGGTGTCCTGGCCAATCGGACGGCAGGGCGCACAGCACCTCCAGCGGGTCTTGGCCTGCGTGTTGGCCCAGCAGCTGCACACTGTCAATGCGTGCGCTGTATTGGCGGGCTTGGCCAATTTTGCCCAGCAGCGACCACAGGGCCGCGCCACTGCCGACGGCCAGCAACGCCCCCATCAGCACGCCCATGGGGGCCGCCCACAGGCTCAAAGGCATCAGCGCCACCGTATGGAACACGGCCGCCAGGTACAGCACGGGCATGACGCGGTGCAGTTTGCGCCACGGTTTGTAAGGCAGCAGTTTTTGCCAGAGGGTGAGCACAATCAGCGCCAGCAGGGCGTACATGGCCCACTCGCCCACATCTTTGCCCAGGCCGCGCCAATCGGTGGCAAAGCTGAGTACGGCATCGCGGGCCGGTTTGCCTGCACGGCCAAAGGTGGCTTTGAGCCCATCGCCCAAAAATTCCTTGAAGCCCCAGTAGTGCAGCGCCATGGCGACGGCGGCGGCAATCCCGGCCCATTTGTGCAGGCGATAGACCTGATCCAGACCGCCTACCAGCCGCTCTTGCCACGGCTGGCGCAGGGCCAGCAGCATGATCAAACTCATCATGCCCACGCTCCACACCCCGGTTAAATACAAGCCGTGGTGGCGCAACTGCCACCACCAAGTGCCGGGCACATCCTTGGGGGGCTGCCAGCCCAGCCAGGTCGTGAGCGCCCAGGCCAGGGTGAGTAGAGCGAGAAAGGCCCAAAAAACTTTTTTCATTCGCATGATCGTGTTCCTTTGCATGCAGCAACAAATCAAGGGTAAACCCTTTTATCTATGGCGGTGCTGCCAGCATGCCAAAAAACGACTGAACCGATGCTGAAAGCACTGTTCAGGCTGTATTCAGCGGCCCCAGCGTACAACCGAGGTGCTGCTGGTAGATGCAGCCACCTGAAGAAAGGAAACCGCTATGAATACCCGCACCCTGACTTTAGCCCTGGGCAGCGCCTGCCTGGGTTTGGCCCTGTGGGCCAGTGCCTTGCCCGTCGGTCACGCCGACAGCAGCGACCATGAGCTGGCCCGCCAAGCTCTGCAGCAAGGCAAGGTGCTGCCCCTGCGCACCGTACTGGACAAGGTGGAAAAAGAGTATTCTGGCCAAGTGGTTGAGCTGGAGTTTGAAGCCGAGCACGGCGAGTTTGTCTATGAGATCCGCCTGCTGCAGGCCAATGGCACGCTGCTGAAAATCAAAATGAACGCCGTCGATGGCTCCGTCATTTCTGTCAAACAACGCAATCAACACTAAGGCTTGCATCCCCATGCGCATTTTGGTCGTAGAAGACGAGCCCACCTTGCTCGCCCAACTGGTCGCCGCCATTACCGCTGCTGGTCATACCGTGGAAATGGCCCGCGATGGCCAAGAAGCGGCTTACCTGGGCGAGGTGGAAGATTTTGATGCGGTCGTGCTGGACCTGGGCCTGCCCATCGTCGATGGCCTGAGCGTATTGCGCGGCTGGCGCCGCCAAGGGCGCAGCATGCCGGTGCTGATTTTGACGGCGCGCAGCAGCTGGCACGAAAAAGTCACCGGCATGGATGCCGGGGCCGATGATTACCTGGCCAAACCCTTTCACATGGAAGAGCTGCTGGCCCGCCTGCGCGCCTTGCTGCGGCGGCTTTCGCCGCACAGCAGCGCCCTGTGGCACTGCGGGCCCATCAGTCTGGATACGCGCCAGGCCAGCGCCTGGGTACACCAGGTGCCCATCAACCTCACCAGCCACGAGTTCAAATTGCTGCAGCTGCTCATGCAGCAACCCGGCCACGTGCTCACCCGCACCCAGCTGGCCGAGCACATCTACCCCCAGGACAGCGAGCGCGACTCCAACACCATCGAGGTGTTTGTGGGCCGCCTGCGCAAAAAGCTCCCCCCCGGCAGCATCGAAACCGTGCGCGGCCTGGGCTACCGCCTGGTGGAAGTGGCCAATCACCACGCCAATCCCTTATGAGCGCTCCCGCCCGCCCCGCTGCCCAGGCGCAGCCCACTTACTCTTTGCGCCGCCGCCTGCTGCTGGGCACCCTGGGCTGGGTCTTGCTGGCGGTATTGACTGCGGGCTGGGGACTGCGTGATTTATTTCAAAGCCATATCCAGGCGCAATTGCAAGACCAATTGCTCATGCAACTCAACCAATTGAGCGGTGCGGTGCGCAGCGATGCCCAAGGGCAACTGCACGTGCCGCCGCTGGCCACCGACCCGCGCTGGAGCACGCCCCTGTCGGGCCTGTACTGGCAAATCGACAGCCAAGCCCAAGGCCAAGCGCCCCGCATGGCCGCCGCCCGCTCGCGCTCACTGTGGGACCAGGTGCTGCCCCTGCCAGCCCAGGCCGAGTGGGATGCGCACGCCCCCGAGGGCCATAGCGTGTGGACGCTGCACCAAGAGGGGCAACGCCTGCTGGCCGTCAGCCACCACATCCACCTGCCCGAAGAGGGTGCCCCCACCCTGCGCATCACCGTCGCTGCCGATGAGCGCCTGCTGGCCGAGCCCCTGGGGCGCTTTACCACCATGCTGCTCATCGCCCTGGGCACCTTGGCCGCCGGGCTGCTGATGGCCGCTGCCGTGCAAATGCAGTGGCTGCTGCGCCCTTTGCAGCAATTGCGCCAGCACCTGGGAGCGGTGCAAGCGGGCGATGCGGCGCAACTGCAAGGCCACTACCCGCAGGAGCTGACCCCGCTGGTCACCACCTTGAACCATGTGCTGGCCAGCAATGCCGAGATGGTGCAACGCGCCCGCACCCAGGCGGGCAACCTGGCGCATGCGCTCAATACCCCGCTGTCCATCCTCACCAACGCCGCTGCCCAAGACCCCAGCGCCCTGGGCCAGTTGGTGCAAGAGCAAGTGGCCCACGCCCGCCGCCATGTCGATTACCACCTGGCCCGCGCCCGCGCTGGTGCAGCCGTGCGGGCCACCGGCCTGGCCAGCCCGGTGCAGCCCACCACTCAGGCGCTGCTGCGCACCATGGCCCGCTTGTATCCAGCGGTGGACTTTGGCCTGAACGCCCCGGCCGCGCCGCTGCACTTCAAGGGCGAAGTGCAAGACCTGTTTGAAATGCTGGGCAACCTGCTGGACAACGCGGGCAAATGGGCGCACCGGCAGGTCAGCGTTACCCTGGCCCCGGCCACCGCGCCGGGCATGCTGCTGATTACCGTGGATGACGACGGCCCCGGCATTGCCGATGCAGCGCAGCGCCAGCAGATTTTTCAGCGCGGTGAGCGCTTGGATGAAAACCGCCCCGGCGCTGGCCTGGGCCTGAACATTGTGCAAGTGCTGGCCCAGACCTATGGCGGCGATGTGCGGGCCGAGCCCTCGGCGCTGGGCGGCTTGCAGCTGCAATTGCAGCTGCCATTGAGCGCCACCCCTGCCGCCGCCGCAGCATGACGACGGCCCCCTGGCCCAGGCCTGCCACACCAATAAGATGAGCTGGTAGCGCTGAATAAAAAAGGACTTCATGCTGATTTAGCCATGAAGTCCTTTAAATTGAAGCGCAAACAGCTATGCTATTTAAAGCATACCCAGCGTACGCGGCAGCCACAGCGACAGGTTGGGCCAGTAGGTCACCAGCACCAAAAAGCCCAGCATCGACAGCAGCCACGGCCAGACGGCCACCGTCAGCTCGGTAATGCCCATTTTGGTAATGCCCGAGGCCACGTACAGGTTCAGCCCCACCGGCGGGTGGCACATGCCCACTTCCATATTCACCACCATCAAAATGCCCAGGTGAATCGGGTCAATGCCCAGCTGCATGGCAATCGGAAACAGGATGGGCGCAAAAATCAGCATGATCGACGAGGGCTCCATAAAGTTGCCCGCCAGCAGCAAGATGACGTTTACCGCCAGCAAGAAGCTGATCACGCCCAGGCCGTTGCCCAGCATCCAGTCGGCCATGGCCTGGGGGATGTTCTCGTTGGTCATGATGAAGCTGAACAACGCCGCGTTGGTAATGATGTACAGCAGCATGGCGCTCATGTTGGCTGAGCTGAGCAGCACCCTGGAGACATCTTTCAGGCCCATGTCCTTATAGACGAACACCGCCACGATGAAGGCGTACACCGCGCTCATGGCCGCCGCCTCGGTCGGGGTGAAGATGCCGGAGTAGATCCCGCCCATCACCACCACGATCAGGAACAGCCCCCAAAAGGATTTGCGAAACGCCACCCAGCGCTCACCCCAGGTGGCCTTGGGCAGGCGCGGGTAATTGTTCTTGCGGGCGCGCCACCAGGTCACACCGCCCAGCACCATGGCCAGCAGCAGGCCCGGCACCACCCCGGCCATGAACAAAGCGCCCACCGAGGTATTGGTCGCCACGGCGTACATCACCATCACGATGGACGGGGGGATCAAAATCCCCAGCGCCCCCGAAGTGGCAATCACCCCAGCACCAAAGCGCTTGGGAAACCCGGCTTTGGCCATGGCCGGCAGCAAGATCGAGCCAATGGCCACCACCGTGGCCGGGCTGGAGCCCGAGACCGCCGCAAACAGGGCGCACGCCACCACCCCGCCCAGGCCCAGGCCACCATACCAGTGGCCGACCATGGCGGTGGCAAAGTTGATCATGCGCCGCGCCACCCCGCCGTGGGTCAGAAAGTTGCCCGCCAAAATGAAGAACGGGATGGCCATGATCTCGAACTTCTCGATGCCGGTGAACAATTTCAGCGCCACCGACTCCAGCGGCACATCGGTAAAGCCGAACAAAAACGACAACACCGTCAGGCCCAGGGCAATCGACACCGGCATGCCGGTGACCATCAGGGCCGTGAGGATCAGAAAAATAATGGCTGCGTTCATTTACTGGCCCGCCTTCTTGTTGGTCTGCTGATCGGCCTGCGCATTGGGGTGCAGGTTGTCGTGCATGTTCAAGGGATTGATGTTTTGTGCGGCGTTCTCCGCTTCGTCTTCCTCCAGACCATCGACGTGGCCATGGTCGTGGTGGGGCAGCTCGCCGGTGCGGATAAAGGCCACCAGCACCTGCAAAAAGCGAAAACACATCAAGCCACTGCCCAGGGGAATGGCGCTATAGACCATCCAGGTGGGCCACTCCAGGTCGGGGGTGGTGGGGCCTTCAATCAGCTCATCCACATTCCGGCCCAGCAACTCAAAAATGCCATAGTGCGCCCCGTTGTCCCAGACAAAGGTGGCACCCATGATGCCGATGATGCCGGTAAACAAGGCACCGGCCGCCAGGCCAAAAATAATGAATTTGCGCCGCGTGGCACCGCCCATGCGGTTGATCAGCACATCCACGCCCACGTGGATGCCCGTGCGCACCCCGTAGGCCGCGCCAAACTTGGCCATCCACACAAACATGATGATGGTCAGCTCTTGCGCCCAGGTCATGTTGATGGAAAGCAGCCAGTCTTGCAGGCCCGGAATGGCGTAACCCGCCATGTAACGGTGCAACACTGCTATAAAAACAATGAGCGTGGCAGCGCCCATCAGCAAGGCGATGATCCACTCTTCCAGTCGGTCCAAAATTTTCATCATGGGGTTCTCTCTCCCGCTGAACCTGCCCGCCCAAGGCAACGGGCACCACAGCCTGGCCGGGTGCCCGTGTGCACAAAGCGCAGCAGCGCCAAGAATTACAGCTTGCTGGGGTCAAAGCCAGTGGCTTGGTACACGTCCTGAATGGTTTCCTTGCCAATGCGGCTTTCCATCTGTTTGTGCACGGGCACCAGGGCTTTTTTCAGGGCGGTGCGCTCCTCGGCCGTGGGGGTGTAAATGGTGGTTTTGCCACTTTTCTTCACCGCTTCCAGGGCCTGGTCGTTTTCGTCCTGGGCGATTTGGTTGGCGTAGGCGGTGGCCTGCTTCATGGCATCTTCCAACTGGCCGCGCACGGTGGCATCCAGGCCATCCCAGAATTTCTTGTTCACGATGACGGCATAGCCTAGGTAACCGTGGTTGGTCATGGAGGCGTACTTTTGCACCTCGTGCATCTTCTGGGTGTAGAAGTTGGAAGGCGGGTTCTCGGTGGCATCGACCACACCGGTTTGCAGCGCCTGGTAGGTTTCACCAAAAGCAATCACCTGCGGAATGCCGCCCAGAGCGCGGATTTCCGCTTCCAGCACTTTGGACGATTGGATGCGGTATTTTTGCCCCTTGTAGTCAGCCACTTGGTGGATCGGCTTGTTCGACGAGAAAATTTTGAAACCGTTGTCCCAATACGCCAGGCCGGTAATGCCGCGTTTTTGCAGCTTGTCCAGCAGCTTTTGCCCCACAGGGCCGGTGGTCACTTTGTGCAGGTCATCGCGGTTGTCAAAGATGAAAGGCAGGTCAAACACCTCAAACTCTTTCACGCCCAAGGGGCCAAACTTGGCCAGCGAAGGGGCCAGCATCTGCACCGAACCGAGCTGCAGCGCCTCCATCTCTTCTTTGTCTTTGTACAAGGCGCTGTTGGCGTACACCTCCACCTTGACCTTGCCGCCGGTCAGCTCTTCGGCCTTTTTGGCGAAAAATTCTGCGGCCTTGCCTTTGGGGGTGTCTTGCGCCACCACGTGGCTGAACTTGATCACGGTTTGCGCATGGGCCACCGTGGCACCAACGGCCAGCAAAGCGCAAGCCAGAACGTGTTTCACAGGAAATTGCATATTCGGGGTCTCCTTGGCGAATCTGAAGGTTGTCACACGCCCCGAAATGTAGAAAAGCTGCCCTGCCTTGGTAACTGTGGCGTTCCACAGCTAGGGTTTACCCCTGATGTTTTGCATTCTTTCCAAACTACGCGAAACCCCTTATTCGGACTTGTAGCTTTTTGCAACAGTGGCGGTTATAAGTTTGCCCACAGGAGGACAACCATGACCATTCCAGGAATGGAACTGAGCGAAACCGATGGCCACATTTTCTTGACCATTACCCCCACGGCAGCGCCCAGCCCGACCGACGAAGCCAGCGTCATCCAATGGCTGCAAGCACAGGGGTATGGCACCTGCCAGCTCGACCAAGACGCCATCGCACAGGCTGTGCAAAGCCACCGCACGGCCGATGCCCAGATGGTGTTTGAAATCGGGCAGCGCCTGGATGCGCTGATCAGCGTCGAAGTGGCCAGCGATGCCATGAGCGCCACCCTGCACATCACCCCCGCGCAAGGCGGCACGGCTGCCCGCCCCGAGCAGGTGCTGCAGGCCCTGGCGCAGGCACGTGTACGCAAAGGGATTGATCTGTCGGCCATCGCCTTGGCCTTGGCACAGCCCCACACGGTGGTCATTGCCCGGGGCCAGCCACCAGAACATGGGCAAGATGCCCAATTTGAAGCGCTGGTGACTCTGACCGCCCAGCGCACCCCCCAGGTCAATGGGGAAGGGCGCATTGATTACCGCGAAGTGGATAACATCACCATGGTGTCCGCCGGTGCCCCGCTGCTGCGGCGCATCCCACCGACGCCGGGCATTCCCGGCTACACCGTTCGTGGCGACCTGGTGCCCGCACAACCGGGCACCGACATTCCCTTTGCCAGCGAATGCGAAGGCGTCCAGATCAGCGCGGCCGACCCCAACTTCCTGGAATCGGCCATTGCCGGTCAGCCGGTGGCCATTCCCTATGGCATGCAGGTCGATCCCGTGCTGGTGCTGCCCGGTGTGGATATCAGCACAGGCAACATCCGCTTTACCGGCTCCATCCAGATCGACGGCGATATCGGCCAGCAAATGACGGTGCAAGCCGATGGCGACATCATCGTGCGCGGCACGATTGATGGGGGGCTGGTGCAAGCTGGCGGGCAAATTCAGGTTACCGGCGGGGTGATTGGCCACGCCCAAGTCCAGGCCCAGGGCGATATCCAGGCCAAATTTGCCGAAGCCTCGGTGTTGAAGTCTGGTGCGGCCCTGGACATCCGCACCTATGCCATGGACTGCACCCTGCAAGCGCTGCAGACCATCACCATTGGCCAGGCGGCACCGCGCAATGGTCGGCTGATCGGTGGCAGCGCCACCGCCCTGCTGATGCTCACCACCCCCATTTTGGGTTCCGATGCCGCCAGCTTGACCCACCTGTGCGTTGGCACACACCCTGAGTTTGAAGAGCGCTGCAGCGCCTTGCAGCAAACGCTGCAAAAGCATGAGACCACCTTGAGCAGCCTGCGCAAAATTTTGGCCAACCTGACCGAAGAAGGTGACCCCAAAGGCCTGCTGCCCAAGGTACAGACCTCCTTGGCCCAGGCCCAGGAGGCGCACGCCAGCTTGGTGGCGCAGCGCGAAGCCCTGGAAGCACAACGCGCCCTGGCGCGCCAGGCCTACGTCCAAGTCGGCGTGGGGGTACACGGTGCGGTCGATTTATGGCTGTGCCGCCGACGTCTGTCCTTGCACCAAGACTTTGCCAACGGGCGTTTTGAAATCAACGGCGAAGGCATTCCCGTCTTTATTGACCGCCGTGGCTACGCCGACGTGTTGGCCTAGGCGGCGGCGCGCTCTTTTTCCAACTGCACCAGCCACTGGGGGCCAATGCGCTGCGCCAATCCCTGGTACACCGGCTCCAGGGCCTGGCGCAGCCGCTGGCGTTGGGCGGCATGAATGGTATGCAGGCGGCAATGGCCACTGGCACGCAGGGCCTGCAAATCCTCGGTATTGCGCTGCTGCGCCTGAACGTTGCCCCAGGCCAGCGCCCCCTGCAACGCTTGCTCCACCCACGCGCGCTGCAGGGGCGATAGATACTGCCAAAAACGCTGGTGTACGACGATGCAATAACCCAGGTAACCATGGCTGGTCAGGCTGACATCGGTTTGCGCTTCGTGCATGCGCTGCGTCCAGAAATTAGAGATCGGGTTTTCCGTGCCATCCACCACCCCCATGGCCAAGGCACGCCGCGTTTGACCAAAATCAAGCACCACCGGCTGCGCCCCCAGCGCCCGCATTTGATGGGCAATCACCCGCGAGCTTTGTACCCGCAGCCGCTGGCCCACAAAGTCCTGTGGCTCCAGCAAGGCGCGGTTGGCACTCATGTGCTTAAAGCCGTTGTCCAAATACCCCAACCCCACCAACCGCTGACGCTGCAACCCGGCCAGCAACGCCTGCCCCACCCGGCCTTGCATCACGCGGTGTACCTGGGCCGCATCCTGGAACAAAAACGGCAGGTCAAACAGTTCAAACTCCGGAAAACCCAAACGGCCAAACTTCGACAGCGACGGGGCCAGCATATCGACGGCCCCCAATTGCAGGGCCTGCATCTCATCGTCATCGCTCAATAGCTGCGAATTGGCGTAAATCTGCACCTGCATCTTCCCAGCGCTGATGGCGGCCAATTCCTGGGCAAACCGCTGCAGCGCCAATCCCTTGGGCGTATGCTGGGCCACCACGTGCGATAACCGCAGCACCACAGGCGCACCAGCCCGCACGGCCTGCCAAGGCAGGCAGGCACTCCCGAGCAGTCCTTGCAGGCAACGCCGACGCAATACATTCACAGCACTCATGCCCGGTATTATTGCCACCCCTAAGAACGTGTTCATGATCTCGAATGAAGGTGTGGGGGATGCGGTTGGGGATGGGTTGCGAGGCGCAAACCACAGCAATAGCTTGGCTATTGCGAGGATTTGCAACGACGCAGACCGCCCGAAGCCGCGCCCGCACACCCATGAGGAGATCGTGAACACGTTCTAAGAACGTGTTGGCGATCCCCATCCACGTGCGCCACCACGGCCCTTTGTTCCTCCATGCTTTTCCCCACGGCTGTGCCCTCCCATCCCAATGCCCCAGGCGACCTCGGCGACCACAACCTCCCTCCTGCGCACAGCAGCAGCGCCCCCGAGTACTTCCTGCACGCCACGCAGCGCCTGAACGAACGCAGCCGCTGGGCCATGGTCTGGATGGTCGGTTTTGCCATGCTGGTCATTGCCACCGTGGTGGCACTGGCCTGGTACCTGGACCATTTCGAGCAAGAAGAAGAACTGCGCCGCCGGGGTGCCGATGCCCAGTGGCTGGAGCAAAGCGTGCTGTTTCACTTTCGCCGCTTGGAAGACGACGTGGCCCGCCTGAGCCAACAAGCTGCACTGGGCCACGCCCCCACCCTCGCCCAACCCGGCAAGGGCCTGCACGACCCCCAGCCCAATGGCCTGCTCTGGCGCACCCCCGGCACCATCCTGACGCACACTTGGCTGACCGCGCATGCGGGCCACAACGCCGATCTGCCGTTGTGGCGCGAACACCTGCAGGCCCACCCCAGCAACCGCCAGGCCTTGGATACCTTGCTGGACATCACCACCGGCCTGCGCCGCTCCAGCTACGCCGGGCCGATGCGCGATTCCAGCGGCATCCCGGGCGACACCCTGTGGCTGGCCGTGCCCTACTTTGACGGTAGCCGCCTGCTGGGCAACTACCTGGTGGCGATTTCGATCCAACAAACCCTGAACACCTTGCTGCCACCATGGTTCAGTGCCCAGCAAAGCGTGCGCTTGGTGGTCGATGGCCTGCCCGATACCCCCCAGCCTGCGCCTGCCCAGGTGCCCGATAGCTACAACACCGCCATCAGCCTGCCGGGTGCCGACATGCTGCTGGAAGTCAGCCCCCTGGGGCCGCGCAGCTCCACCGTACCCCGGGTGTTTTTTATGGTGGCGCTGCTGTTTTTACTGGGCATGCTGGCCAGCTTGCTGGCGCTGCGCCAAGACTTGCGCAAACGCCGCCAGGTGCAGTTGCGTTTGCAGGCCGAAATATCTTTACGCACCGCCATGGAGCAATCGGCCAGCGTGGGCATGCGGGCGTGGGATTTGCAGGGGCGGGTGCTGTATGTAAACCCCGCTTTTTGTAGCATGGTCGGCTATACAGCAAAGGATTTGATAGGACAAAAAGCCCCATTTCCATACTGGCCAGCGGAACATGCTACTCATATCTTTGCCGAGCACCAACGCATCATGCGCGAAGGCACCCAGCCGCAAGGCATCGAAGTGCAGTTCCAGCACCGCAACGGCCAGCGCGTGGACGTGCTGATCCACGAAGCGCCCCTGCGCAACAGCGACGGCACGCACCTGGGCTGGATGAGCTCGATCATCGACATCAGCGAACGCAAACGCGCCCAGCACCTGGCCCAGGTGCAGCAGGAAAAACTCGAAGCCTCTGAGCGCCTGGTCGCCGTGGGCGAAGTTGCCTCCACCCTGGCGCACGAGCTCAACCAGCCCCTGGGGGCACTGTCCAGCTTTGCCAACGGCCTGGTCAACCGCTTGAACAGCGCCAGCATCAACCTGGCCGAAATGCAGCCCGTGGTGCAACGCATGGCCCAACTGGCCGAACGCGCCGGCAGCGTGCTGCAGCGCGTCAATGCCTTTGCCCGCCGCCGCGAACTCAAGGTGGAGCGTGTGGACTTCACCACCTTGGTGCAGCGCACCTGCGCCAGCGCCCAAGAAGGCCAGCCCCTGAAAATCCAAACCATACTGCCCGCCACCGCCTTGTGGCTGCAGGGCGATGCCTTGCTCGCCGAGCACTTGCTGGCCAATTTGTGCAGCAACGCCCTGGCCTGGGCCGCCCAAGGCAGCGCCCGCCAACCGGCCGTGCACGTGCGCCTATCCCTGCACAGCGCCAACTTAATTCTGGAAGTGGCCGACACCGGCCCCGGCGTGCCCCCGGAAGCACGCGGGCGTATTTTTGATGCTTTTTTCAGCACCCAAACCAACGGCATGGGCATGGGCCTGGCCATCTGCCGCTCCATCGTCGAGGCCCACCATGGCAGCATCACCGTCGGGCACGATGCTGTTTTGGGCGGCGCTTTGTTTACCGTCACCCTTCCGGCCAGCCCCACCCCGCCACTATCACCATGACCCCTTCCCCACACATTCACATCGTGGACGATGACCCAGACATTCGCGACGGCCTGGCCTGGCTGTTTGACTCGCGCGGCTGGCGCAGCTGCGCCTGGGACAGTGGCCCGGCTTTTATCACCGGCATTGCCGGGCAGGCCCCAGACTGGGGCGAAGCCGTGGTGCTGCTCGATGTGCGCATGCAGCCGTGGTCTGGCCTGGTCACTTTTGAGCATTTCCAGCGCCTGGACTGCCCTTGGCCCGTATTGTTTTTAACTGGCCACGGCGATGTCAGCACCGCCGTGCAAGCCGTAAAAAACGGCGCTTGGGATTTTTTAGAAAAACCGTTTCAGGACAACCAGCTGGTGGACCGCGTCGCCCAAGCCTTGCACGCTGCCGCTGCGCAGCGCCAAAACCAGCGCCACAGCCAGCGCCTGCGCCAGGCGCTGGCCAGCCTCAGCCCCCGCGAGCGGGAAGTGCTCGATGAGCTGCTGCGCGGTCACTACAACAAAAATATTGCCGAGCACCTGGGCATCACCCAGCGCACCGTGGAATTTCACCGGGCCAATATTTTTGAAAAAATGGGGGTGGAATCCGCGATTGAGCTGGCGCACCAGCTAGGCAAGCTGCAGCACTGAAACCGTGCTGCCCGCCCCCGCTTGCCCTGCGCGGATGAAGCCTTAGAACGTGTTCACGTTCTTAGTCGCGCTCGCCGCCAAAGATGCCCAGCAGGGCCAGCAGACTTTGGAACACGTTGTACACGTCCAAGTACAGTGCCAACGTCGCGCTGATGTAGTTGGTCTCGCCGCCATCAATGATTTGCTTGATGTCGTAGAGCATGTAGGCGCTGAAGATGCCAATGGCGGCGGTCGAGATCGCCAGCATGCCGGCGGTCGAACCCACAAAAATATTGATCACCGAGCCCAAGAGCAGCACCAGCACGCCCATGAACAGCCATTTACCCATGCCCGACAAATCGCGTTTGATCACCGTCGCCAGGCTGGCCATCACGACAAATACACCGGCTGTGCCGGCAAAGGCCGTCATGATCAGCTCCGAGCCATTTTTAAAGCCCAGCACCATCCCAATCAAGCGCGAGAGCATCAGCCCCATAAAGAAGGTGAATGCCAGCAGCACTACCACCCCCATGGCAGAGTGCTTGGTCTTTTCAATGGCGAACATAAAGCCAAAGGCCCCCGCCATAAACACAATAAAACCCACGCCACCGTTCAGCCCGGCCGTGATGCCCGTGCTCACACCAATCCAAGCCCCCAAAACGGTGGGCAACAAGCTCAGGGCCAAGAGCCAATAGGTATTGCGCAGCACCTTTTGGCGTTGCTGGGCGACCAAATCAAGACCTGCGTGGTCCAGCGTCGGAAATGAATGTTGCATTGAACGAAAGCTCCATAAATAAAAATTTGCTGCCCCTAAGAACGTGTCGGCAGCACCGAAGGTGCATTCTAGGAGCAAATGCACTGGTAACAAGTTCCTAAAAAACCTGAAAAATCGGCCCGCAAGCCACCAGAAAATGGGGGTGTTTGCGCCTGTTTTGCGCACAAATGGTTTACAAAAAACACCCTGTCCGGCTACCAGCGCTTGCACTACAGTCAAGCCTTGGCACGAAACTCCACAGGATTGCACCTTATGAAAAACAAACCCCAACTTGAACTGGCAGATGTCAAAAAAATTGCCGCTGCGGCCGAAGCCGAAGCGCTCAAGCACCAGTGGCCCGTGAGCATTGCCATCGTGGACGATGGCGGCCACCTGCTGTGGCTGCAGCGCTTGGATGGGGCCGCGGCCATTTCGGCCCACATTGCCCCGGCCAAGGCCCATGCCGCAGCGCTGGGCCGGCGCGACACCAAAGGCTATGAAGACATGATCAACACGGGGCGCAGTGCGTTCCTGAGCGTCACCGCCATTGCACCGGGCGGTTTGCTCGAAGGCGGGGTGGCCATCATGCACAACGGGCAATGCCTGGGCGCGGTTGGCGTTTCTGGCGTCAAGGCCCCGGAAGATGCCCAGGTGGCCAAGGCAGGGATAGCTGCACTCGCTTTATAAACAAGCATTTCAATTAAAAAACAGCTTCTAACGCTTTATTGACAAGCGTTAGAAGCTATTTTTTTATTCTTTTTACCGGCTGCAGCGCGCGGTTTCATATACCCCAATTCAAGCTGGTTTTAAGCAAAATTTGCTTTTATTTTTAAGGTTTTAGCAAGGCTAGAATGCCCCATTCCTTTTTTTCTATCCAGCGATTGACGTATGCCACTCCTAGAAAATAACGACTGGAAATTGCTCAAACACCTGCACCAGCAAATCGCCGATCGCCAGGCGCAAGGCATCGAGCAAGGGAAAAAAGTCACTCCCAATGCCTACCTCATCAGCCCGCCCGCAGCGCCCCAGGCACCCGCCCAATTGGCCGAAGTGGCGCAGGACTTTATCGCCCACTTGCTGCAGCAGGCCGATGGCGAGCACCTGCTGGCGAAGTACCTCGCCGATGCGGTGCAACCGGGCAGCGAAGTCCACCAACGCATTGCCCAAGAACACGGCTTTGATGCCCAATTTACCCTGAGCTGCCAGGAGGCGATGCTGCCTCAAGCCAATGGCTCGCTGCAGCCCGTGCTGATGGTGCTTTTGCACGGCCAAGGTTTTGCCATGCCCATTTTTCATAGCATTGACCGCACAGCCACCGGACGTTTGTGCCAGTTGCGGCCTTTTCCAGATTTGGAAGAATTTCAAGCCGTGCAAGCCCTGCTGGAACAACGCATTCAGCAAAACATGACGCGCCATTGAGTCCGCACCCAGCGCTGCGCACACGGCATAAAAAAACCTCCTCAACACGGGTTGAAGGAGGTTTTTTTATGGGGCTTACTTTTTCCAGTCTCTGGCTTATTTGATCAGGGCCTCCCAAGGCCAATCGCGGTGTTTGCGGATGGCTTCGGCAAACAGCATGTCTTCCTTACGCAGCCACAGGCCGTAAGGCCCTTGCTTCAAGTCTTGTACTTCGGCACGTTGCCACAGGGTTGGATCAATGGTTTGCGTCAGCGGGCGCTGGGCCGGGGCTTCAGGCTGCCCTTCCTCGGCAGAGGCTGCGTGGGGAACATCTTCGCGCCAGTAAATGCCTTGGTTGTCCCAGCCTTCAATCAGTGGCATGGCCGCCTGAATGATCAAATTGCGCACCAAACGCCGCTGGGGCTGCAGCCAATACAAGGTCCAGGTGGTCACGCCGCCGTAGGCGGGGCGCTCAGGCGGCTCCAGCAGCAGCCATCCGTCGCCGTTCGGATTGGGGTAGGCCGCTGGCCCGGTGCCACACAGCACAGCACCACTGCGCGTGACGCTGATGCCATGGCAGCGCGGCACCAAGGCATCGTCTTGCGGCTGCTCAGGGGTGTATTGGCGCATGCCACCAAACCACCACAGCTCATCTTTGACATCGCCGGCCCAAAAATAATCCCCGTCGGCGCACGGGTGCTGGGTGGTCGCAATCGTGCGCCAACTGGGCAGCAGGCGCCACACGCCTTGGTTGTCCGGCACGATGTCGCGCACCTCGTACAGCGGGGTGTATTCGGTTTTTTCCAACCGCTCCCAGGTAAAGGGCTCTTGGTACCAGCGCCAAGTGGGCTTGCGCAAATCGGCATCGCTCTCCTTCATCACCCCAACCATGGCCAACACACGCACCCGCAGCGATTTGGGCGCGCGCGCACTGGGGGTGGGGGTGATGCGGGCCACAGGCCAGGGCAAATCCAGGGGCAGCAGTTCCTTGCCATCCCAAATACAGACTTGGGCCTCTCCCTCTTTGCCGTCCTGGCCATCGTTTTGCAGGTAGCGCAGCAGCACCGCCCAGGTGCGCTGCACGATGACGTGCTCCAGCTCCCACAGCCCCGGAATGACCACTTCCCCCCAGCGCAACCGGTAGGCGGCCCGCTCGCCCGAGGTGGCGCTGGCGGGCAGCTCCAGCGTCCAGGACAGTGACTTGCCGGCCACCGGCTCGCTGCGGGCCAGCCACCGATCGGGGTGCTGCAGTTGCCGCTCCCACAGCAAACTGGTGATGGGGGCGGGGCGCAGCTCCAACCGCCCATCCTCTTGGTGGCCGGCCGGCACCAGCACCTCATCGGTGTGGTATTCAATGTGCGAGCCGTGGCGAAAGCGTTGCAGCACCGGAGTGTCGATGCGCACCCGTTGCAAAAAGCGGTCTTTCATCCAGCGAAACGCTGGCTGCCCCGGCTCTTCGGGGGCGGGCGACAGTTCCCAGGGTTTGCGGTCGGGGGGTTGCTGCTCAGCCCATTTTTGCCAGCCGCGCTCCGACTCCCACACCGCCAGCGCCACGCGCTGCTGGCGGTTGCCTTGCGCGACGGAATACGCGTACATGGCCAGGGCGTTGCCGTCCTCGCGCCAGCTAAAGGGCAGGTCGGTGGCCACCACCCACGGCTGGGGCTGGCCATCAAACAGCAGCTGCCACTGGGGCTTGGTGAACAACTCCAGCGGCTGGCGCTCCGTGCGCAAAGACTCGGGCCAATAGCGCTGCACCCCCACCAGCCGCCCACCACTGGGAGGCAGGGGGATATCCGGTGGAACTTCTTCTTTTTGCGATGGCATCGCATCCCATGGCACCCACAAATCACGCAGGGCCGCCATGGGCATGGCACTGTTGGCCACATTCGAGGCCAACCAGGCGGCAAATTGCCCCTCCGTCATGGGGGCTTGGGCCTCGTTGTGCATGGCACCGACAGACACCGTTTCACCACTCCAGCGGGGCAAGCGCCAGTGAATTTCTTCCAGGGCGCTGGCCTCTTCGGCGCTGAGCGTCCAGGTGCAGCGCTTTTTTCGATCCACCAAATACGGGCTGGCCTGGCCGTAGCCGGAAATGCGCAGCCAGCGGCCATCCATGGACGTGGCAAAGCCCGACTCCCATAAACGCGGCAAGTACACGCCATCAGCGCACATGATGTCGCCGTATGGGGTGTTGCTCACACCCGCTTCGCCGTGTTTGCGAAAGATGATTTCTTTGAGCTTTTGGTTTTGCTCTTGCTTTAAGGCCAGCTCCCGCTCGCGGGCCAGCTTGAGCGCACGGTCGGCAGCGTCAGCGCGGTACCACAGCACCAAAGGAAGTGCAATTACCACCACCACTGCCAAGATCCACCACATCATGCTTTGCTGCCTTTGTGCTTTAAAAAAATAGCGCCTGCTTCAGAACAAAGCAGGCGCTGGGGATTATGGCGGGAAATTTACAGGGCTTCTTGGCGCAATTGCGCTGGGGATTTGGCACTAATCCACCCAGGTGCCACATCGAATACCGTTTTGGCCCCATGCAAGCCCATCTGGGCCATGCGGTGCACAGCGCGGGCATACGCCACCAAGACGCTGGCGGTAAATTCCGGGTTGCTATCGAGCTGCAGGCGGTATTCCACCACTTGGTTGGTGCCTGCACTGGTGCGCCCACTGCGAATCACAAAACCACCGTGCGGCATGGTGCTGTGCTCGCGGGCAAATTCTTCGGCGCTGATGAAGTTCACCGTGGTGTCGTACTCATCAAAATAGTGCGGCATGGTGACGATGGTGTGGCGCACCACTTCAGCCTCAGCCCCTTCGGCCAGCACCACGTAGCAATGGCGCTCGTGCTTTTCGCGGGTGGACAGCGTGGGGCAACTGCCACTGCGCACGGCATCCACCGCCGCCTGCACCGGGATGGTGTACTGCACCCCTTGGGCCACACCCGGCACGCGGCGAATGGCATCCGAGTGGCCCTGGCTCAAGCCCTTGCCCCAAAAGGTGTAAGTGGCCCCTTGCGGCAGCAGGGCCTCGCCCATGATGCGGTTGATCGAGAACATGCCCGGGTCCCAACCGGCGGAAATCAACGCCGTGGTTTTACCGCCCTGCGCCGCAGCATCCACGGCCGCAAAGTGCTCAGGAATGCGGGCGTGGGTATCAAAACTGTCAATCACATTGAACTTGGCCGCCAGCGCCGGGGTTTGCACGGGCAGATCGTCTTTGGAGCCGCCACACAAAATCAACACATCGACCTGGCCATGGTGGGCATCCAAATCGTCCAAACGGTACACCGGGGTTTGCGCATGGGCCGGCTTTAACTGGGCGGGATCGCGGCGGGTGTAAATGCCGGTGATCTGCAGATCCGGGTTCAGCGCCACGGCGGCTTCGACCCCGCGCCCTAAGTTGCCATAGCCCACCACACCAATGCGGATGGGATTTGCTTGTGTGTTTTCCACGGTGATTTCCTTTGTGTGTTGAAAAGAATGAAGCGGCTAGCTCGCTCCTGGCTTATTTCGCAGCTGCATTAAACCCTCAAATGCCATAACAACAACGGCAGCAGCTATCAAGAAATACATTACTTCCTGCCCTGGCTGGATGCGCTCGCCCAAGAGCATGGCCGCCAGCAACAGCAAAATCGGCTCGACATACGACAACAGGCCAAAGAGCCCCAGCGGCAGCAGCCGGTGCGCAGTCATGTACAGCGCCAGCGCTATGCCACTGACCACGCCCAGCAGGGGAATAAAAATATGCAGTTTGGGCGTTTGCACCACCGCCAGCCAGCCGCTCAAGGCATTGACGGGCTCCACCGGCGTGACCACCACAAACCACAGGCACACGGGCAGCAAAATCAGCACATCCAGCCAATGCCCGGCCAAAGAATCGGTACGCATCAAACGGCGCAGCACAAAGTAAGCGGTATAGCCAATGGCCACCAGCCACGTCGGCCAATCCAGGCCCGCGCCGCGCAACAGCTCCCAGGCCACCCCAGCGCTGGCCAACGCGGTTGCCACTTGCTGCAGGCGGCTTAAGCGCTCGTTAAACACCAGCCGCCCGGCCAGCACCATCACCAGCGGCAGCAAAAAATACCCCAGGGAAGTGGGCAGGGCCAGGCCATTGAGCGGGGCCCATAAAAACAGCCACAGCTGCACGCCAAACAAAGCGGCACTGAGCAGCAGCAAAGCCCCCAGCCGCCAATACCGCTGCACCCGGCGCACGATGGCCAGCACCTGGCGCGATTGGCCGCTATAGATAAGCAGCAAAGTAGTGAAAGGCAGGGTGGCCACCATGCGCCAGCCGAAGATTTGCTCGCCAGCCAGCGGCGCGAGGAAAGGTGCAAAGTAGTACATCCCCCCGAATAAAAAAGAACCAACCACTGAAGCGAGAACTCCGCGCACCATCTCGTCACCAACCCCTTGCCAATAAATAACCCACAACAGGGGCAACCGGGCATTGTGCTGGATTTTGTCCGCCCGACTACACTGCCGGACTTTAGCCCGAATGACCTTATGGACACTGCCGCTGCGCCCGCTGCATCGTCCGGCGTGGACTTCTCCACGCCGCTGACCATCCTCTACCACGATGCCGACTTGGTTGCCGTCTATAAACCGGCCGGCTGGCTGGTACACCGCAGTGCCATTGCACGCCACGAAAAGCGCTTTGTCCTGCAGCGCCTGCGCGACCAGATTGGCCAGCATGTGTGGCCCGTGCACCGCCTCGACCAAGGCACTTGCGGCCTGCTGGTGTTTGCGCTGAACAAAGAAAGCTGCCAGCAACTGGCCCGGGCCTTTGCCGAGCAGCGGGTGCAAAAAACTTACTTGGCCCTGGTGCGCGGCTGGCTGCCGCAGCAGGTTGAGGTGGACTACGCCCTGCGCCCCGAAGACAGCGCCCCCGATGCCCCACCCCAATCGGCCCAAACCACGCTGCGCTGCCTGGCCACGCTGGACTGGCCGCAAAGCTACGACCCGCGCCACCCCAGCACCCGCGCCAGCCTGGTGCTGGCCCAGCCGCACACGGGCCGCCGCCACCAAATTCGCCGCCATTTAAAGCATGTGGCCCACCCCATCCTAGGTGATGCCACCCATGGCAAAGGGGCGCTCAACCGCTGGTGGGCGCAGCGCCTGGGCGGCCAGCGCCTGTGGCTGCACGCCCATGCGTTGCAGCTGCGGCACCCGCGCACAGGGGAAGCCCTGGCCCTGACGGCCGATTGGCACGCCCTGCCCCAGGTGCCCGAGGTGCAGCAATGGCAGCACATGCTGCAGCTGCCAGGCTGGCAAACCGTGGCACCTTGGCCGGGCAGTTGCTCCGTTATTTAATAGCGCCTTGCGCTTGTATATGGGCATTTCAAGGCTTTATTGCCCTGAAATGCTTTGTCAATCAGCGGTACAAGCTTTTATTTTTGGTGAATGGCGCGAACCAGTTGGCCCTGTGCATTGCGCACCAAGGCCGGCGAAGTGATTTCGGCGTACTGCGCCAACGGATCGGCCCGAAAGTCCCCACTGAGCAACTCTGCCAGTCGCGCGTGGGGCATCTTGCAGCCGCAGGCCTGGGCATGGCCACCGCCGCCCAGGCTCTCGGCCAGAGGGATGCAATCAAACCCGGTGCGTGAACGCATTCCAATTTTTACGCCCTGCTCATTGGCGTTCCACATCAGGGCAAACGTGCCCGATTCGCGCGCCAAAATATCGCCCACTTGGCTGTGGAACATGCCTGGGCAATTCACCATCAGCCCCTGCACGCCGTTGAAAACAATGGCGTGGGCACCATCGGCAATATCCGCACAGAGTTTTTGGTATTTCTCATCCATCGCGCCACCCCGGGCCATAAAGGCGGCCTCTTGCTCAGGGCTGAACGCGGCAATCTCGGCCCAGCGCAGCAAGTCACGCGGCTCCATCTCCAGGGCCGCCAAAAAGGCCGCGCTTTCGGCAAATTCCCACTTCCAGATATCGCGGTCTTCGATGTAGCGAATCAGCGCGGGAACGGGTTTTTCGGGATGAAAAAACTCCCACGCCAGCCGTGCGCCCGAATGGTGCATATCAAAATGCACCACGCCACCACAGCGACACTGAAAACCGGTCAGCTTTTCTGCCGCGCTTTTATGGTGATCCAGCACCACCAACTTGGCCGCACGCTCATCGAGTGCGGCCGTCAGCTCAGGGCCAAACGCAAAATCAAGCATGTACACCGTGCGCCCGCGCACCTCGCCCAGGTCATCAATGCTTTGAATTTCGCCATGGTCCAGGCCGCGCATTTCGACCTCGGGGCCATAAAACAACCAGGCCGCCAAGGCGGCACCAAAGCCATCGGAGCAATTGCGCCCGTGGTAAAGAATCAGGGGGCGGGGGTCATCCACAGAAGGACGCACCAAGAACGACGGGGGAAAAATACTGGATTTCATAGGGGGTGCATTTTGACCGCATTTGCCCTTACCGCGTTGTTGCCTGATTCGCACCCATAATGGTTTCTTTGCTGACTGCCCGGATTTTTTGTGATGTCTGCCGCCCTCGCCCCCCACCTGTCCGCCCTGGTGCAACTGCGCCGCGATTTGCACAGCCACCCGGAATTGAGCTACCAAGAAAAGCGCACCGCCAGCCAAGTGGCCGCCTACCTGCACGCCTTGGGGCTGCCCGTACACCAAGGGCTGGGCACCACCGGCCTGGTCGCCAGCATCCACGGCCAGGGTTTTAGCGCCGCGCACCCCGGCCCCAGCGTGGGCCTGCGGGCCGACATGGATGCCCTGCCCCTTGCCGAAGCCACCGGCCTGCCCTACGCCAGCCGCCACCCCGGCAAGATGCACGCCTGCGGCCACGACGGCCACACCGCCATGCTGCTGGGCGCGGCGCACCTGCTGAGCCAACAGCGCAACTTTGCCGGCACCGTGCATTTGATTTTTCAGCCTGCCGAAGAAGGCGGCGCTGGGGCCAAGGCGATGATGGAGGATGGCCTGTTCCAGCGCTTTGCCTGCCAGGCCGTCTTTGCCCTGCACAACTGGCCCGACCTGCCCCAAGGGCAAATGGCCGTGCGCGTTGGCCCCATCATGGCCGCCAACATCCGCTTTGAAATCCGCGTGCGCGGCAAGGGCGGGCACGCCGCACTGCCGCACACCACGCGCGACCCGGTCCCCGTGGCCTGTGCCATCGTCACGCAGTTGCAAACCCTGGTGTCGCGCACCCTCGACCCGGTCGATAGCGCGGTGCTGACCATCGGCAAAATCGAAGCGGGCACGGTAGAAAACATCATCCCCAACGAGGCCGTGCTCTACGGCACCCTGCGCACCCTGCGCGACGACACCCAGGCCACCTTAGTCGCAGGCATCGAGCGCATCGCCCAGCACACCGCCGCAGCGCATGAATGCCAGGCGCTTTACATCCACAAACCCGGCTACCCCAACACCACCAACAGCGCCGCCGAGGCCGCCTTGATGGCGCAGGTGATGGCAGAGGTGGTCGGCCCAGAGAACACCCACCCCAACATCGACCCGGCCATGACCAGCGAGGACTTTGGCTTCATGCTGCAGCAGGTGCCCGGCGCTTATGGCTGGATTGGCAATGGCAAAAATGGCCAGCGCGGCACCAGCCTGCACCATCCGGGCTACGACTTCAACGACGACAACATCGCCCTGGGCGCACGCTTTTGGGACACCCTGGCACGCCGCTGGCTGGAGCAGTCCAGCGCCTGAAGCGGCGCAGCAAGCAAAACAGCCCCAACAGCGCATCCGTCAGAGCGTAGCCCCACGAACAGGCAAGCCGCCTCCCGTCTGACTCACCGCAGTTGTTTGAGCGCAGCGCCCCCAGGGCGCGTAGCGAGTTCTGCGGTGCCAAGCTGCGCAGCACGCCTTCTTTGCGTCCTTTCTTGCGCGGGCAAGAAAGGATGTCGCCTGCCGGGGCGAGACCCGGCCAACGAACAAAAAATCAAACAAGAAAGCAGCTACCGAACGCCAAGCTTGAATACCAAAGAAAAATCACAAAGAAACCCCGAAAATTCAAGCAGTAACAACTATTGAAAAAATAGCATTTAGCCTCTGGCTGCTTCTTTAAATGCTTGCCAATTTTGCTTTCCGTTGGCCGGGTCTCGCCCCGGCAGGCGACTAACTTTCTTGTTCGCACAAGAAAGTCAGCAAAGAAAGCGTGCTGCGCAGCCTGGCACCGCAGAACTCGCTACGCGCCCTAGGGGCGCTGCGCTCAAACAACTGCGGTGAGTCAGACGGGAGGGGGCTTGCCTGTTCGTGGGGCTGCGCTCTGACGGATGCGCTGTTGGGGGGGAATGGCTGCTTCGCTGGCTGCGCCGCATCAGCAGTTGGTGTCGGTGGGCAGCTGCACCACCTCGTCCCACTGCACCCCGGGCAAAGTGTCGTGGTGCGCCACCAGTATCCAGCGGGGACGTTCAGCCTGGGCGATCTGATCGGCCAAGGCATCCAAGGCTTGCCCCAAATATTCAATAGAAGCGCGGTCCAGCCCCGCATCGGGCGCGTCGATCAAAGTGATAGCCGCCCCGCTGGCCAAGGCCGCCGCCTGCCAAAACTTGCGCTGCGTGCCGGTGGAAAGCTGCCACCAGGCTTTTTCCAAATGCGGCTCCAGCGCAAACCCTGCCACGTGCTGCTGCCACGCCGTGCCATCCCAATCGGGCCAGCGTTGCTGCAGGGCAGTGAGCCAATCGGCGACGGGTTGCTGGGGATCGCAATCGGTCAGTGGCACGGCCATGGCCTGCGCCCGGTAGGCCTGGGTGCCGCCTTGCCAATCCCCACACTGCACCTGCCCCGGTGCGGGAGGATTTTGCACCCCGGCCAGCCACGGCAGCAGGCGATGCTTGGCGCTATCGCCCTCGTCCAACAGCAAATGCAGGCCGGGCAGCAAGCGGGTATCGGGGGCCACATCAGGGGGCAAGTGGTGCCAGATCAATTCCATAACACTCCTTTTATAAGAACGTGTTCATGATCTCGAATGAAGGTGTGGGGGATGCGGTTCGGGATGGGTTGCGAGGCGCAAACCACAGCAATAGCTTGGCTATTGCGAGGATTTGCAACGACGCAGACCGCCCGAAGCCGCGCCCGCACACCCATGAGGAGATCGTGAACACGTTCTAAGAGCTGTTACCGCTTTATTTACCTTGTTTTATGGCGTTTTTTATTAAAAAAACCATTAAATTAAAGCGGATCAAGCTCTTGCTATGCATAGTATTTATTCAATCCGTTCGATTTTGACGGGCTTAAACGTCCAGCCCGCCGCCTTGCCTTTGCTGGCGCGTTTGCCGGCGGCGTTGTTCAGACTGCGAATTTCCAGCACCTCCTCGCGCTCTTTGCCGCCTCGGCCTGTGCCGCTGATGCGCACGCTGCGCGTGTAGGCGGCAGCGCCCACCAGGCTGGCCCCATCGGCCAGTTTCATCAGTTGCAGGCCGCGCCCGCCGGTCATGACTTTCAATTCGGCCAAGGGGTAGGTCAGCACCTGGGCATCGCTGCTTAGGCAGGCGATATGGGTGGCGGCCGTGCCATCGGGCGCATCCACCACGCTGGGCAGGCACAGGGTTTCGCCGTCTTGAATGGTGACAAAGGCTTTGCCTGCCTTGTTGCGGGCCACCAGGCTGCTGGCCTCAGCAATAAAACCGTAGCCGCCGCTGCCACTTAGCAGCAAGCGCGTGCTCGCCGCCCCGGCAAAGTAGCTGACGATGTGCGTGCCCGGCTCCAAATCGATCAAGCCCTGAATCGGCACCCCATCGCCGCGCCCACCCGGCAAGGTGGCCACGGCCACGCTGTACACCCGGCCCAGGTTGCCAAAGGCAATCAGCGTATCCACGCTGCGGCAGGCAAAGTGGCCCCACAGGGCATCGCCCGCTTTGAAGCTGAAATTGCTCGGCGCATGGTCGTGGCCCTTCAAGGCGCGCACCCAGCCTTTTTCTGAGATGACCACGGTCACCGGCTCATCGACCACCTTGATCTCGGTGCTCACCCTTTGCGCCTCTTCAATCAGCGTGCGGCGCGGGTCGGCAAAGGTTTTGGCATCGCGCTCCACCTCTTTGATCAACAGGCGCTGCAGGCTTTTGGGATTGGCCAAGATATCGAGCAAACGGCCCTCATCTTCGCGCAATTGCTGCAATTCTTTGTCGATCTTGATCGCTTCCAACCGGGCCAACTGGCGCAGGCGGATTTCCAAAATATCTTCCGCCTGGCGCTCACTCAGGTCAAAGCGGGCCATCAGCGCCGCTTTGGGCTCATCGCTCTCGCGGATGATGGCAATCACCTCGTCAATGTGCAGCAGCACCACCTGCCGCCCTTCCAAGATATGAATCCGCACCTGCACCCGGTCCAGCTGGTGCTGGCTGCGCCGCGTAAGCGTGGTCTGGCGAAAGGCCAGCCATTCTTCCAACATCTGGCGCAGCGATTTTTGCGTGGGTCGGCCATCAATGCCCACCATCGTCAGGTTGATGGGGGCCGAGGTTTCCAGGCTGGTGTGCGCCAAAAGCGTGTTAATAAACTCCTGTTGCGGTGTTTTACTGCTTTTTGGCTCCAAAACCAGGCGCACCAAGGCATCCTTGCTGGATTCATCGCGCACGCCATCCAGCACATTCAGCACCGTGGCCTTGAGCTGTTGCTGCTCTTGCGTGAGTGCCTTTTTGCCAGCCTTCAGCTTGGGGTTGGACAGCTCTTCAATCTCTTCCAACACCTTTTGGCTAGACACCCCCGGCGGCAGCTGCGTCACCACCAACTGCCACTGGCCGCGCGCCAGCTCCTCCACCACCCACCGCGCCCGCACCTTCAGGCTACCGCGCCCGGTGCGGTAGGCGTGCGCAATGTCCTGGGCGCTGCTGATGATCTGGCCGCCGCCGGGGTAATCCGGGCCGGGAATCAGGGCCAACAGCGCCTCGTCGCTCAGTTGCGGGTCTTTGGCCAGCGCCACACAGGCCACGGCCACCTCGCCCAGGTTGTGGCTGGGGATTTCCGTGGCCAGCCCCACAGCAATACCACTGGCCCCATTCAAGAGCGCAAACGGCAGCCGCGCGGGCAGCTGGCGCGGCTCTTGGGTGGAGCCGTCGTAGTTGGGCACAAAGTCCACCGTGCCTTCGTCAATTTCATCGAGCAGCAGCGTGGCAATCTTGGCCAGCCGCGCCTCGGTGTAGCGCATGGCCGCCGCGCCATCGCCATCGCGGCTGCCAAAGTTGCCCTGGCCATCAATCAGCGGATAGCGCTGGTTAAAGTCCTGCGCCAGCCGCACCAGCGCGTCGTAGGCCGACTGGTCGCCGTGCGGGTGAAAGCGGCCCAGCACATCGCCCACGACGCGGGCCGACTTCACCGGCTTGGCCGCCGTGGTGCCCTTAGCGCCGCCATAGCCCAGGCCCATGGCCTGCATGGCGTACAAAATGCGCCGCTGCACCGGCTTCATGCCATCGCACACATCGGGCAGCGCCCGGCCCTTAACGACCGAAAGCGCGTATTCCAGGTACGCCTGCTGGGCGTAGCCGCCCAGGGTCAGGGTGTCGCCCTGCGGGTCCGTGGCTGCAGGCTGGAGGGAAAAAATGTCTGTCATAGTTCAACAAAAAAATAGCTGCTAGCGCTTGTTGCATAAGGGCTAGATGCCAAAAACGTT
This sequence comes from Comamonas denitrificans, assembly GCF_017368815.1. Classification (GTDB taxonomy): domain Bacteria; phylum Pseudomonadota; class Gammaproteobacteria; order Burkholderiales; family Burkholderiaceae_C; genus Comamonas; species Comamonas denitrificans. Next base: position 30,408 of record NZ_JAFNME010000019.1, read on the forward strand.
CAAATATTCGATAAAGAAGAAGGGTGCGCTGCCTCGTCCAGCCCTTGCAACTCGGCTTCAATTTGCTCGATGCTGGGCAGGCTGGTTTGCAAACCGTGGCGCTGGTGCGCGGCAGTCTCAATCTGCATCAGCAAAATATTGCGGCTCCAGCCATGCTCCAGCGCAGCCTGCATATACCAGCGGCGCGTGGCGTGGTCTTTGACCTTGGCCATCAGGACGGCGTGATGCGTCCAGGGCAAGGCCAGAATCAGCTCAGCCGAAAAAAGTGCCACAGCCTGTGGCATTTTTTGCTCGGCCTCTATTTGTGCAGCAGGCTGCTGCACAAATGGCAGTTGCGCGTACTCCCGATAAAACGCCAGCATTTGCTTGATGTTGCGCTCGGAAAACCCCTTCTCCTCCGGCAACTCGTTGTGCAAATCCCGCACCAGCCGGGGAATCACACCCGCACCCCAGCCCTCTTGCTGCTGGCGCTCATGAATGGTCTGGCCGATCCCCCAATACAGGCGGATCAGCTCGGCATTGACCGACAGCATGGCCCGCACCTGGGCTTGGCGCACGCGCTGCTTGATGTCGGCCAGCAGCGAGGCGTAGCCCTGGGATGGGGGTGTGAAGGAAGCGGGTGGATGAGTCATATTTCAAAAACAATAGCTACTCACGCTTTCCTGAAAAGCGTTAGATGCCAAAAACACTAAAAATTTACACATCCACCGCTACCGCATCGCCATGCAGCTCCATCAGCTCGCGGCGGGCGGCGGCTTCGCCTTTGCCCATGAGCTGGGTCATGACGTTGGCGGTGGCGGCAAAGTCCAGTGCGCCCAGTTGCACTTGTTGCAGGCGGCGGGTGTCGGGGTTGAGGGTGGTGTCCCACAGCTGTTCGGCGTTCATCTCGCCCAGGCCTTTGAAGCGGCTGATTTGGCATTTTTCGCGCGCCACGCCTTCTTTGGCGGCTTTGTCCAGGATGGCTTGCAGCTCGCCCTCGTCCAGGGCGTAGAGTTTGGCGGCGGGCTTTTTGCCACGGGCGGGAATATCGACGCGAAACAGCGGTGGGCGGGCGACGTAGATGTGCCCGGCATCGACCAGCTTGGGGAAGTGGCGGAAGAACAAGGTGAGCAGCAGCACCTGGATGTGGGCCCCGTCCACGTCGGCATCGCTCAGGATGCAGACTTTGCCGTAGCGCAGGCCGGACAAATCGGGGCTGTCGTTCGGGCCGTGGGGATCAACGCCAATGGCCACCGAGATGTCATGCACTTCATTGTTTTTAAATAAAAAGTCGCGCTCTACCTCCCAGGTGTTGAGCACTTTGCCGCGCAGGGGCAGGATGGCCTGGGTTTCTTTGTCGCGGCCCATTTTGGCGCTGCCACCGGCGCTGTCGCCCTCGACCAGAAAGACTTCGTTGTGGGCGATGTCGCGGCTTTCGCAGTCGGTTAGCTTGCCGGGCAGCACGGCTACGCCGCTGCCTTTGCGCTTTTCCACCTTTTGGCCCGCTTTTTGGCGCTGCTGGGCGGCTTTGATGGCCAGTTCGGCCAGCTTTTTGCCGTGTTCGATGTTGGCGTTGAGCCACAGCTCCAGCGTCGGTTTGACAAAGCTGGAGACCAGGCGCACGGCATCGCGGCTGTTGAGTTTTTCTTTGACCTGGCCCTGAAATTGCGGGTCAAGCACCTTGGCCGAGAGCACAAAGCTGGCGCGGGCAAACACATCGTCGGGCATGAGCTTGACCCCCTTGGGCAGCAGGCTGTGCAGTTCGATGAAGTTTTTCACGGCCTGGAACAAGCCATCGCGCAGGCCGCTTTCGTGCGTGCCACCGGCCACGGTGGGGATCAGATTGACATAGCTTTCGCGCAGCACGGCCCCCTGTTCAGTAAAGGCCAGGCACCACGCCGCGCCTTCGCCCTGGGCGAAGCTGTCGTCCTGGGCATCGGCAAAGCCTGCGCCTTCGAGCAGGGGCAGCAGGGGGTCGGTGGCCAGCGATTGTTCTAAATAGTCTTTCAGGCCGCCCTTGTATTGCCAGGTTTGGGTGTCACGGGTTTTTTCATTGGCCAGGGTGACGCTTACGCCCGGCATGAGCACGGCCTTGGAGCGCAGCAGGTGGACCAGCTCGCCCAGCGGCAGGTGGGGGCTGTCAAAGTAGCGCGCATCGGGCCAGGCGCGCACTGTTGTTCCCTGTTTGCGCTCGCCACTTTGCAGGGGTCGGCGCTGCAGGGGCTGCACCACATCGCCACCGGCAAAGACCAAATGGGCGGCTTCGCCCTCGCGGTACACGGTCACTTCCAGGCGGGTGGAGAGCGCATTGGTCACGCTCACGCCCACGCCGTGCAGGCCGCCGGAGAAGCTGTATGCGCCGCCGCTGCCTTTGTCGAACTTGCCGCCCGCGTGCAGGCGGGTGAAGACCAGCTCGACGACGGGGGCGTTTTCTTCCGGGTGCAGGCCAAAGGGGATGCCGCGCCCGTCATCCTCGACGCTGACCGAGCCATCGTCGTGCAAGGTGACGCGGATTTTTTTGCCAAATCCGGCCAGGGCTTCGTCGGCGGCGTTGTCGATCACCTCCTGCACGATGTGCAGCGGGTTGTCGGTGCGGGTGTACATGCCCGGGCGCTGCTTGACGGGCTCAAGCCCTTTGAGCACGCGGATGGAGCGTTCGGAATAAGCGGAAGAAGACGACAAAGTGGGGGTGGTATCAGCCATAGCGGCGCAAATTGTAGTGGCCGCACGGCAGTCGCCCGAAAAGACTGTATGAAAAAACAGTTTCAAACAAGATGCGAGGCTTGCCACTTTACGTTTAGGTAAATTAAGGGAAAGCAACCTCGGTGACTGCTGTGCCGCGTGGTTTTCGCTACATTCCCAGCCTTATGCAAAAAAGCAATATAGATACTTCTTCCGCCTCCGCGTCCGCCGTTCAGCGACTGCCCATGCTGCAGGTGCTGTTGTGTGCGGGCATGGTGGTGACGCTGTCCATGGGCATTCGCCACGGTTTTGGCCTGTGGCTGCAGCCCATTACCCAAGACATGGGCTGGAGCCGCGAATCCTTCTCCCTGGCGATTGCAGTGCAAAACATGGCCTGGGGCATTTTGGGGATTTTTGTTGGCATCTTGGCCGACCGCTGGGGTGCATTCAAAATTTTGATAGCTGGAGCCGCGCTCTACGCCTTGGGTTTGGCCGGAATGGCCTTGGCACCCACCACTTGGTTGTTTATTTTGAGCACGGGCCTGGTCATTGGCGCGGCGCAATCGGGCACGACCTATGCCGTGGTGTATGGCGTGCTGGGCCGGCAAATCCCCGCCGCGCGGCGCAGCTGGGCCATGGGCCTGACGGCGGCGGCAGGCTCTTTCGGGCAATTTTTTATGGTGCCGGTAGAAGGGGCGCTGATTGCCCAGCTGGGCTGGAGCAATGCCTTGCTGGCCCTGGCCCTGGTGGTCTTGCTGATCGGCGTGTTGGCCTTTGGCCTGCGCGAGCCGGGCTTTGGCAAAGGGCAAGCACTGGCACCGCGCACCCAATCGGTGCGCGAGGCGCTGAAAGAGGCCCTGGGCCATTCCAGCTTTGTGTTTTTGACGCTGGGTTACTTTGTCTGCGGCTTTCAGGTCATGTTCATTGGCGTACACATGCCCAGCTATTTGAAAGACTTTGGCATGGCCCCGCAGGTGGCCAGTTACAGCCTGGCGTTGATTGGGCTGTTCAATATCTTTGGCACCTATATCGCCGGTAACCTGGGCCAGCAACTGCCTAAACAGTATTTGCTGTCGGGCATTTACGGGCTGCGGGCGCTGGCCACGGTGCTGTTTTTGCTGGCCCCGCTGTCGCCGTGGTCGGTGTACGCCTATGCGGCGGTGATGGGGTTTTTATGGCTTTCGACTGTGCCGCTGACCAACGGCATCTTGGCGCAGATTTTTGGCGTGCAGCATTTGTCCATGCTGGGCGGCATCACCTTCTTTAGCCACCAGCTGGGCAGCTTTATGGGCATTTGGTTGGGCGGCTACCTGTACGACAGCCAAGGCAATTACGACATGCTTTGGTACCTGATGATTGTGCTGGGCGTGGCCGGTGCCTTGATTAATTTACCGGTGCGCGAAACGGCCATTGCCCGCCCCGCACTGGCAACCACCCCAAAGGCATGACGACCGAACCCACCACCCCCACATCTGCGCCCCAGCGCCGCCCGATTTGGCAGCGGGCCTTGGCATGGCTGGTGGTTGCGCTGGTCTTGCTGGCCGTGTTTGGCCTGTACTTGGACCCCGATTTCATGCTCACCATCGCCGAGCAAACTTGGGCCTGTTTTTAAACCATTGCAAATAGCTGCACCCGCTGAAAAACAAAAGGATTTCGATTAGATTCAACCGAAATCCTTTGTAAATAAAGCGCAAGACGCTATTTTTATTGATCCAGCACACTCACCCCCGCCGGGGTTTGAAAGTGAAAACTGCCCGCTGGCAAACCAGGGGACAGCGCCATCTGGGTAAAGCGCAGCAGCGATTGCTGGCCAAAGCTGTCGTTAATCTGCAGCGCGGCCAATGCCCCTTCCGGGGTGAAACCTACGCGCAGCTGCTGAATCTGGCCATCCTGGTTTTTCGGCGTGGCTTGCACCCATTGCAGGCCCTCGGGGTCGGGCTGGGCACTGGCCTGCGCAGCCAAATCAAAATCTTTGCGCAAAGCGGCCATGTCTTGCACGCTGGTCAGCAATGCCGCTGGGGTGCCAGCCAGGGCATCGCCTTGTGGGCGGCGGGTGACTTGCTCTAAATCTTCGTCGTACAACCACAGTGTTTGTCCATCGGCAACGATGGTTTGGGCAAAGGGCTGGGTATAGACAAACTTGAACTGCCCCGGCCGCTGAAAGCTAAAGCTGCCGCTGCTGGACTGCACACGCGGTGCTTGGCCAGCTTTGGCGGGGCTGGTCACCGTTTGGGTGAATTGGGCGGTGCCGGCTTTGGCCTGGCGCACAAATGCCTCTAGGCTGGCCAAGCCATCGGCCCATGCAGGCGCTGCCAGGCCAGGGGTGGCCAACAGGGCCAGCACGGCCCATTTTCGGATATGTTGTTGCATCAATCACCTTTATTCGCCCCGGGCGGGCACCAGTACGTCGCGTTTGCCGCTGGAGGTCAGCGCACTGACCAAACCGGCTTTTTCCATTTGCTCCAGCAGGTTGGCCGAGCGGTTGTAGCCAATGCCCAGCTTGCGCTGCACATACGAGATGCTGGCCTTGCGGTCTTGCAGCACCACTTGCACGGCCTGGTCGTACATGGGGTCTTGCTCGGCACCACTGCCGCTGCCACCTTCGCCCAATTCACTGCCCAGGCCATCCTCGCCGGTGCTGCTATCGAGCACGCCATCCACGTAGTCCGGCTCGCCCTGCTGCTTTAAGTAGGCTACAACGCGGTGTACCTCATCGTCGCTGACAAAGGCCCCATGCACCCGCACCGGCAGGCCCGTGCCGCTGGCCATGTAGAGCATGTCGCCCATGCCCAGCAAGGCCTCGGCCCCCATTTGGTCAAGAATGGTGCGGCTATCCACCCTGGTGCTGACCTGAAACGCAATGCGCGTAGGAATATTGGCCTTGATCAGCCCGGTAATCACATCCACGCTGGGGCGCTGGGTGGCCAAAATCAAATGGATGCCCGCAGCCCGCGCCTTTTGCGCCAGGCGGGCAATCAGCTCTTCAATCTTTTTGCCAACGACCATCATCAAATCGGCCAACTCGTCAATGACGATGACAATGTGCGGCAGGCGCTGCAAGGGCTCGGGCTGCTCGGGGGTCAGGCTAAACGGGTTGCCAATGCTTTCCTCGCGGGCGCAGGCTTCGTCAATCTTGGCGTTGTACCCAGCCAAATTGCGCACGCCCAGCTTGCTCATCAGTTTGTAGCGCTTTTCCATTTCAGCCACGCACCAGTTCAGGCCGTTGGCTGCTTGCTTCATATCGGTGACCACTGGGGCCAGCAGGTGCGGAATGCCTTCATAAACGGACATTTCCAGCATCTTGGGGTCAATCATCAGCAGGCGCACATCCTTGGCTTCTGCCTTGTAGAGCAGCGACAAAATCATGGCGTTGATCCCCACCGACTTGCCCGAGCCGGTCGTGCCCGCCACCAACACGTGCGGCATCTTGGCCAGGTCGGCCACCACGGGTTTACCCTCAATATCCTTGCCCAGGCCCATGGTCAGCAGGCTTTTGCTCTGGTGGTAAATCTGCGAGCCCAGCACTTCCGACAACTTGATGGTCTGCCGCCGCACATTGGGCAGCTCCAGCGCCATGGTGTTTTTGCCCGGAATGGTTTCAATCACACGAATCGACACCAAACTCAAGCTGCGGGCCAAATCCTTGGCCAAATTGACCACTTGGGAGCCTTTGACCCCGGTCGCCGGCTCCACCTCGTAGCGGGTCACCACCGGCCCCGGCGTGGCCTGCACCACCACGACATCTACGCCAAAGTCTTTGAGCTTTTTCTCAATCAAGCGGCTGGTCATCTCCAGCGTTTCGGGGGCAACGGTTTCTTGCTGGGCGGGCGGCGCATCGAGCAAATTCACTTGGGGCAAGCCTTCGGACAGCGCGGCATGGCTGTCGATAAACAAAGGCTTCTGGCGCTCTTTCAGCACCCGTTCACTGGGGGCAATCGCCACAGGGGCCGGCGCAATCACCACCGGCTCATGCTGCGCCGGGGCATCGTGCTGCACATCTTGGGCACGCTGGCGGGCGGCTTGTTTTCCCTTGGCAATATCGCGCCCCTGCTCCCGCCACGCTTGAATTTTGGGCCAGAGTTTGTCCAACTGCGTGCCCAAACCTTGGGCCACACTGCCCCAAGAAAAATTAAAAACCCACCCCACCGCCACGACGATGCACAAGATGCCCACCACCCCTGAGCCCGTAAAGCCCAGCCAGCGCATCCCACCCACGCCCAACATATACCCCAGCACCCCACCAGCGTGACCGGGCAAGGCCTCTTCAAAGCGGTAAAGGCGGCTCCATTCCAACGCGCAGCTGGCCCCCAGCAAGAGCAAGGTGCCCAGCCAAAAACTCAAACGCTGGCCCAGTGAAGGGATAAAAATGCCCGCGCCCGCAATCCAGCGCCGAAATGAGCGCAACCACACAAAAATCGCAATCGCCCACAGCCACCAGACCGAAAAGCCAAAACCAAAATACGCGGCATCCGACAAAATCGCGCCCAGCCGCCCCATCCAGTTGTGCGGCAAAACGGTGTCCGAAGCACCCGACGTGGACCACGCCGGATCCAGCAAAGAATGGCTGGCCATGGCCGCCAGGCCAAACATCAGCACCAACAGGCCTGTGAGCAAGCACATCTCATGGCCAAACCGCGCCAAACCCAATCGAGACGGCGTACCAGCCAGTGCAGCGGCTGAAGAAGAAGAGGAAGCTTTCATACGAGGGCGAAAGCTTACCCCAGGGGCAGCCAAGCTTGCCCAAGCTTTCTACAATCAACCGTTTCAAAGCGTATGCAAAACATATAACGCCCCTCCTTCCACCTCACTACGGATCACAGTTATGAGCACACCCCAACACGCCAAGGTTTTAATTTTGGGCTCCGGCCCGGCCGGCTACACCGCCGCCATCTACGCTGCGCGTGCCAACCTGCAGCCCGTGCTCATCACCGGCATGGCCCAGGGTGGGCAGCTGACCACCACCACCGAGGTCGATAACTGGCCCGCCGATGTCCATGGCGTGCAGGGCCCCGAGCTGATGCAGCGCTTTTTAGAGCACGCCCAGCGCTTTGAGGCTGAAATCGTGTTCGACCACATCAATCAGGTTGATTTCTCTCAGCGCCCCTTCACCCTGACCGGCGACAGCGGCACCTACACCTGCGACAGCCTGATCATTGCCACCGGCGCATCGGCCAAATACCTGGGCCTGCCCTCAGAAACAGAATTCATGGGCCGGGGCGTTTCCGGCTGTGCCACCTGCGATGGCTTTTTCTACCGCGACCAGCCCGTCTGCGTGGTCGGCGGCGGCAACACGGCGGTGGAAGAAGCCTTGTACCTGTCCAACATCGCCAGCACGGTCACCCTCATTCACCGCCGTGACAAATTTACCGCCGAACCCATCCTGGTCGATAAGCTGATGGCCAAAGTGCAAGAAGGAAAAATCATCCTCAAAACCCACTTCACCCTGCAGCAAGTACTGGGCGAAGCCAGCGGTGTCACCGGCGTGCGCATCCAAAGCACGCAAGACGGCCACACCGAAGACATCGCCCTGCAAGGCTGCTTCATTGCCATCGGCCACGCACCCAACACCGACATCTTCAAGGGCCAACTAGAGATGGATGGCGGCTACATCGTCACCCACAGTGGCCGCAAAGGCTTTGCCACGCAAACCAGCGTGCCCGGCATCTTTGCCGCCGGCGATGTGCAAGACAACATCTACCGCCAAGCCATCACCAGCGCCGGTACCGGCTGCATGGCGGCACTGGATGCCCAGCGGTTTTTGGAACAGCAGGAATAAAACCAACTACGCCGGAAGCAATATACGTATATACAATATCCACCAACCATGATCTATGAATGGGACGAGGCCAAGCGCCTTGCCAATCTAAAAAAGCACGGTATTGATTTTCTAGATGCCGACTTGGTCATGGAAAGTGAATTTGTCTGGATCGTGGACAGTTCACGCAATAGCGAGCCACGCTATCAGGCGCTGGCCTATGTTTTTGACGTACTGATGGTGCTCTCAGTGGCCTTCGTCGAGCGCGATACCCAATGCCGCATCATCAGCTTCCGGCCTGCACACGCAGAAGAAAGGAGTGCTTACTATGACTGGCTTGAAAACGACTACCCTGACCAGTGAGCAAATCCACCAGGCTCGGGCACAGGGCCAATCGGCAAGCAATTGGCAGCAAGTGCGTCAAGCGCTGCATAGCCAAGACCCACAAGCCGAAGCACAAACCCAAGCCATTGCTCAGCTGATCGAACGCAAACGTGGCCGCCCCGTCCAGGGCGAGCCCAAAACAGCGATCTCCCTGCGTGTTCCCAACTCTGTCCTGGCTGCATTCAAGCAAACCGGCCCTGGTTGGCAAACACGCATGACAGATGCATTGCAAGAGTGGCTACGCACCCACCAGCTCACATAAGCACCTGAATCAAACTCCCCGCCAATAGAAACCAAAGCCGCGCTATAATGCGCGGCTTTGCTGCTTTTGCCCCAAGCTTGGGCAGCATGGGTTTACCGCCACCCAGAACCACAATGGCGAGGTGAGGCAGTCAGCACCCTATGCTGGCCGCTGTAAAACTTGAATCGGAGTGTCCTCAATGGCACGCGTATGCGAAGTAACAGGCAAAAAGCCTGCGGTGGGTCACAAAGTTTCCCACTCCAACATCAAAACCAAACGCCGCTTTCTGCCCAACCTGCAGTACAAGCGCTTCTGGGTCGAAAGCGAAAACCGCTGGGTGCGTCTGCGCGTCTCCAGCGCCGCCCTGCGTCTGATCGACAAGAACGGCATCGACACCGTTCTGGCCGACATGCGTGCCCGTGGCCAAGCTTAATTTCTAGCTAATCTCAAGGAGAAATACTCATGGCTACCAAAGGCGGACGCGAAAAAATCAAACTGGTCTCCACTGCTGACACCGGTCACTTCTACACCACCACCAAGAACAAAAAGACAATGCCTGAAAAGATGTTGATCATGAAGTTCGACCCCAAAGCTCGCAAACACGTCGAGTACAAAGAAGCCAAGATCAAGTAAGCAATTACCGATCAACACCTTCAAAAAAACCGCCACGGTGCAAACCATGGCGGTTTTTCTTTTGTCGCGTTTAAACGTCTCCTTGCCACTCATCCCGCACCACTCACCGCTCATCCTGCCCCAGCAACCACCGCGGCAACAGCCCCCTACATTCAACCCAAATGTTGAAATACCCTGTGCTCCCTCTCAAACAACATGGCTTCACCCTCATTGAACTGATGGTGACTGTCTCCATTCTGGCCGTCATTGCCATGATTGCCGCCCCCAGCTTCACCCCTTTAATAGAACGCTGGCGCGTGCGCAGCGCAGCCGAAGCGCTGCAATCAACCATCTACTACGCCCGCTCTGAAGCCATCAAACGTGGCGGCGGCATCACCATTAGTGCCATCGACGATGACTGGGCCAACGGCTGGGAAGTCCATGGCATTGATGCCGATGGCGACGATGAACTGCTGCAAACCAGCGGCGCATCCACCAGCCTGGCCATCAGCGAAGAAAGCGATGCCACCGAACTGGCACTGGACCGCTGGGGCACCATCACCCCGGTCACCGATTTTTTGCTGACTCCCGCCAACAAGGATGAAAACGCTGCCAGCGCTACCCGTGTCTGCATTAGCGGCAGTGGACTTATCCGGCACTTACCGGGCAGCGAGGAGTGCAACCCATCTACCCCCGATCCCGATCCTGACCCCTAAAGGACACGCCATGCACCGCATCCAGCACCTCCATCCACGCCATAGTTTGGGTTTTACCTTGATTGAACTCATGGTCGCCGTGAGCGTGCTGGGGGTGCTGCTGGCGATTGCGCTGCCCAGCTTTCAGCCACTGATAGAGCGCTGGCGGGTGCGACAGGTGGAAAGCAACCTGGAAGCCAGCCTGCAATTTGCCCGCTCTGAAGCCATCAAACGCGGTGGCCACATCATCATGCAAAAAATCACCACCAACACCAACGGCTGCACCGCTCCCAGCGCCCAGCGCGAATGGGACTGTGGCTGGTTCATCTGCGCCGACACCAACCGCAACAACAGCTGCGCCGCCAGCGAACCGGTGCTGCTGCGTTACGACAGCCCCAACCGCACCCAGATTTCACGCACCGGGGGCAACAACCGCATCATTTTCAACCGCTATGGCCTGGTAGCGGGCACTTACGTCGGCTTCAACCTCGTCCCACACAACCAAAGCATCAGCCACCCCGCCACACGCGGACTGTGCATGAGCTCTGGGGGGCGCATACGCACTGTTAAATCAGAGGAAGTTCCATGCAAAGGATAAACCGCCCACACCCCACCACCACGCACCGCCGGCAACGCGGCATTACCTTGATTGAATCGCTGGTGGCCTTGGTCATTTCGGTGCTCGGCATCATCGGCATTCTGGGCATGCAAATGCGCACCCTGGTCGATTCTCAAACCGCCACGCGTCGCGCCCAGGCCGTTCGCCTGATTGAAGACTTCAGCGAACGGCTGCGCGTACAGCCCAACGCTTTGGTCAGCCTGGGCAACTACATCGACCTATTAAGTGACGATATCGTCTCTGACTTCGACGATGAACCAGACCCCGATGGCTGCACTGATAGCAACAGCCCTTGCACCCCCGCTGCCTTGTTCACCCGCGACCTAGGGGTGTGGAAACAAAACGTTGCCAACACCCTGCCCTTGGGCCAAGCCAGCATTTTTGTTGCGCCCTGGGACGCTGGTAGTACTGCGGCCAGCCAAATCGGCATCATGGTCAGTTGGCGGGCCAATGAAGCAGAAGGTCTAGACACTGACGATATTGATGCAACCCAAGTCCGTGCCGCCGATGGGACTTTCTCCGCTGGCACCGACACAGACGTTGCCGTCTGCCCCGATGGGCGCATCTGCCACCTGCAATACATCACGGTAGCCGCCCGCTGTGTTCGCAGCCAAGACGACAGCAAAATTTACTGCCCAGGGAGCAAATAATGGCATTGCACACACACCGCTATATAAAAAAAATAGCTACTAGCGCTTACCCAACAAGGGATAAAGAGCAAAAACACTTGAAATTCCAGGCCGGCCTGACACTGATTGAGCTCATGATTGGCCTTGCCGTTGGTCTGCTTGTGGTCGCCGTGGCCACGGTCTCGCTGCTGGGCTCGCGCAGCGTGACCGGGGCCGTCAGCGATATCAGTGGCATCCAGCAGCAAGCCGCCTACGTTATGCGCACCTTTGGCACCCAATTGCGCCAGGCTGGCTCGCTCTACCTTGATTTGGGCCTGGATGCTGACGGTGATGGCGAGATCACCTCCGCCACTGCCTTCCAGCTGCGTGGCAGCACCGACACAGCCATCGCCGAAAACAATGGCAGCGTCACCATTCGTTTCACCGGCTACGAAGAACCCACTTTTGCCAATGCTGGCCCCATCTCCCGCAACTGTCTGGGCGCTCCTGGAAGCATCCCTGCCGGAACGACTACCTCTATCGAGAGCATCTTTACCCTCAATGGCACAGATTTGCGCTGCAACGACCAACCCATTGCCCAAAACGTCGCTGCTTTCCAAGTGCGCTACCTGCTACAAGGCACCGATCAAGATGACCCCACCATGCTCTACACCAACAGTGCAGGCGTAGCAGACTGGAACCGGGTTCAAGGTGTAGAAGTCTGCCTGGTGCTGTTTGGCACCGAACGTATCGACCTGCCCGAAGGTGCCAGCTACACCGGCTGCGACGGCAGCACCGCTGTGAACATCACCACCCTGGCCGCTCCACGCACCAACCGGATGCACTACGTGTTTCGCAATGTCTTCCAACTGCGCAGCCAAGGGCTGATTTAAAGGTGAAAGGCTCCCCCATGCACACCCCCTCTTCCACCACCCGCCCTGCTGCCCCCCACCGCGAACGCGGCATTGCCTTGTTTGTGGTGATTGTGTTTGTCATGCTCTCCATGCTGCTGGCGCTGTGGGCATCGCGCACCGCCATCTTCAATGAAATGGTGGTGGGCAACGATGCCGATTACCAACGCGCTTTTGAAGCCGCGCAAAGCCTGATTCAAGATGCTGAATTAGATATTCAGCAATTCGACACCACAGGCTATCGCGCTGATGACAATGCCGCGCTGACCGCTGTGTACGATAACAATATCGTCGGTTTTTCGAACCACCGCAGTACCTCGCCGTTCTGCGAAAACGGGCTGTGCGTCAAGCGCCGAGGTCGGCAGGACTTTTGGAACAACCACACAGACACCACAGAGGCTGACGACCCCGAAGTCTCTTTCGAGCAAATGACCAGGGCTAACAACGCAGGCAAACGCGGCGGTGCACGCTATGGACAATTTACTGGAGCCCTATCTAAAAACGCTTCAGATGACGATGCCCCGCACAACGCCATCCTGGCCGAGCGCGACGCCGACGACCGTGGTGGCTGGTACTGGATTGAAGTGTTGAGCTACGCCGACCCCGATGCCGTCGGCGGTGCAGGCCTCATTGTGAATGACGCCCCCAATGCAGCAGCACCAACAGACCTCCTGGATTTGCGTCTGAAACCCAGCGTGGTGTACCGCATCACCGCCTGGGCCAGGGGCTTGAAGCCCAACAGCACTGCCGTGATCCAGGAAACCTACGCCCGCACGCGTCTGCAGGACTGACACCATCTCAAGCCCGTTGATTTTTTCTTTCTGTTCTTTCGTGCCGCCCCAGGAGTTCACCATGCCCCGACGCACCACACCCCAAAAATTTCGCCGCCGCCTGATTGCAATTGCTGCCAGCGCTGCCTTGGCTCCTGCCAGCGCCTGGGCACTGGACTTGGCCAATTCGCCCCCCGGCACGGTAGAGCCGTATGTGGCACCCAACGTGATCTTGTCGCTGGATGATTCTGGAAGTATGGATGAGAAAGACATGCTTAACGGAACCAAGTCCCGTGCAGCCGTGCTACAAGATGCCTTAAAAGCGGTTTTCGAGGATCGATCATTACTCCCAGAGGGCAAGATACGCTTAGCATGGCAAACCTTGGGCAATTGCACCAAGGTTAATGGTGAAAAATGGGCACCAAAGCTTAATGCAGCAGCAGCCAGTAGTAACAATATCAACGTGATGCGCTCATTGGAAGGCACCCATCGAGATAATTTTTTACTATACGCAAAAAATTTCAATACCTGCGCATGGACTCCCACGCATTTTATGATGAAACGGGCTGATGAATATATGCGTGCCCCTCTGCATAAAAATGGTCCTTGGGCCAGCAAGCCTGGAGAAACCCTGAATAGGCCCAATGAAAAACCTTTGGGCTGCCGACGTAATTACCACATCGTTCTAACGGATGGCGCATGGAATGGGTATTACTATGGCCCTGAAAGTACTTACTTCGATAATAATGATGAAATACAAACAAATAAAAATTCAGACCAAGAAGATATCAATACCAATCCCATCAACTTTGATAATCAGGACTCAGAAACAAACAGCAACGGCAAGCTTGGCCCCAACTACCCAGTAGAGACCACTGACGCATTCTTTCTACCTGATGGAACAGCATATAAGCGTAGTGACCCGCAAACTTGGATATACCGCGATATCGACTACCCCACGTGGAGCAGCTTCCACCTAGGCTATCGACCATGCAGTGAAACCAAAAAAAGTGGAAAAGAATGCAGCGACCGCTGGGGCGGTTATATGAGTACACTCTCCGACTGGGCTTTTCAAAGCTGGGCAAAACCTTTGCAAGCAAAAGAAAACCTTGATGGAAGTGTTTCCCCACTCCCTGAATACATCAAAGCTCCTGAAGAAGAAACTTTCACTAATAGAGTTTCAGGAAGAAAAGCCACACTCAAAAAATATTGGAACCCACGCTACAATCCAGCCACTTGGCCGCATATGACTACGTTCACTATCGGATTTAGCAAAGATTCTCTTCCTGAAAATCAATATAGACCTATAGGATATGAAGAGAACTCAAAATCCCCATCATGGAAAAGCAATATTGGAAATTATTCCACCCGAAGGAAAGGCTCACAACCAGGGACAACCATTGACACCACTAACGGAAATAATGGAAAGCTAATACCTCCAACCAATACATTACCTTATGGCTATGATGGCAGCTTTGCAGATTACGCATCTGGTTGGGCACAATGGCATGCAATTGCAAAACAAGAACAGGACGATATGTGGCACGCCGCCATCAATGGCCGGGGCCAGTTCTACGCCGTAGAAAAGGGCGAAGATTTGAAAAAAGCATTCGAGCAAATTATTCGCACCATTAACACCGAGGTCAGCCCCAGCATTACTTCTACCGCTTTGAGCGGCTCGAATATTTCGCGCAGCGGTGTCAGCAAATTCACCGGCAACTACGAGCCACAAAGCGGCTGGAAAGGCTTTGTGATTGCAGAAACAGTCGATACCGATGGCGGTGTAACCCTTGCGTGGGGCGGAGAGAACACGGCCAACAAGCTTGATGCCCTGGCCTCGCACGAATCGCGCGTTATTCTGAGCTGGAGCGATCAATGGGTGAATGCTGCACCCAAGGGAGGGGTGCCTTTTGTTTGGGCGGCCGACCAATCCAACCTGAGCACCTCCCAAAAACTGGCATTGCAAAAAGCCACCAATGGCACCGACGAGGGTGAAGCCGCAGGCCAAGATCGGCTCAACTACATTCGCGGCGATCGCAGCAAAGAGGGCACCAACCCCTCCAACTACACGGAAAGCAAACCCTATCGCCAACGCCAAAGCCGCCAAGGCGATATTGTGAATTCTGAAGTGTGGTACACCGCCGCCCCTGCACGCAGCTATGCCTTTAATGGGTATAGCAAATTTATTACTGACTACAAAGACCGCACCCCCATGATTTACGTGGGCGGCAACGATGGCATGCTGCATGGTTTCTCTGCTGAAGATGGCACCGAAAAAATCGCCTACGTGCCCCAAGGCGTGATTCCCAGCCTCACCCGACTGACGGCACCGGCCTACGACCAGCAGCACCGCTACTTTGTCGATGGTTCGCCCATGACAGGCGATGCCAATACCAGCACTGACCCCAATTCCCCTGACTGGCGCACCCTGCTGGTGGGCACGCTGGGGGCCGGCGGCCGGGGTTACTTTGTGCTGGACGTGACCAACCCCAGCAATTTTTCCGCTGATAACGCCAGTAGCCTGGTTGTGCTGGATCGCACCCGCAGCACCGAAGTCAGCCCACCAGACTGCACCCTTGAGAGCGACAGCACGATTCAAGCTGCATGCACTACCACCGTTACGGAAGACCGCGATATTGGCCACATTACCGCCGCACCGGTCACCAACAGCACCAGCCTTTTGCATGCCTCGCAAATCACCATGCTGAACAACAACCGCTGGGCCGTGGTGCTGGGCAATGGCTACAACAGCGCCAACCAGCGCCCGGTTTTGCTGGTGCAATACCTGGATGGCAATAAAGAGCTGCTGACGATTCCCACCACCGTGGACGTGCCCGGCACTGGCAAGGCCAATGACAATGGCCTGAGCGCCCCCCGCCTGGTCGATTTGAACGGCGATGACCGCCCGGACATTGCCTACGCTGGCGACAACCAGGGCAATATGTGGAAGTTTGACCTGACCAATTACGATGCCAGCAAATGGAAAGTGGCTTTTAACGGTGCTCCCCTGTTCACCGCACAGCGTCCTGCCGTGTATGGCAACAGTGGCACAGAACTGCCCCAGCCGATCACGGTGGCGCCAACAACACGGGCCAATGACCGCAAAAAATGCGAACTGGATAGCGCCACCAATGAATGCAAAGCCAACACGAGCACTCCCGTGGGCGGCATGATGGTCGCCTTTGGCACCGGGCGCAATGTGGCACGCAACGACCCAGAAAGTACCAATGTACACACCCTGTACTCGGTGCTGGACAACACCCGCTATCGCTACATTAAAGATAGCAATCCAAAACGTTTGGAGATTCACCCTGGCAAAACCTGCCAAACCAGTGATGGCCCGAAGTGCATCAACGTACCCGCACCTGCGCCACTGGGGGCAGGGGTGGATGCGGCCAAGCTGAAAAAACAAACCACGACAGTGGTTTCTGGCAGCCAGCAAGCCACCTTGGGGCAAGACCCGCTCAAACCCACCAACTGGGGCAGCTATAACGGTTGGTATCTAGACCTCCCCAGCACAGGCGAGCGCTTGCTCAAACCACTGGATTTTTATGATGGCACTAACATCCTGACCGTTTATTCGCAAGTCCCCGCCAAAGGCAGCAATGTGTTTGATGCCAGCATCGAAAGCTGCGAAACCGGTTCGGTGGACGATGAACGCCAATACCGCACCTTTATCAACATCATGGACGGCGCCACCCCCAGCATCCAACTCATGGCCGTGGCCGATGGCATTGACGACATCATGGTGCGCCGCCAAGTGCGCAAGGGCGCACATGCCATGGTGACTTCAAAAGATAAAAACACCGACCTCTCTTCGTGCGTGGGTGACAAATGTGACGCAACGCTGCTCGAAAAAGAAGAGTTAAACCGCATGCCCGAAACCACATCACGCCCCAGCTGGCGTCAAATGCAATAAGGGAACATTGCTATGAAAAAAAACTACCTCTCCCACATGCCATACCCGTCCCGCCAAACCGGCTTCACCCTGATTGAGGTCATGATCGTGGTGGCGATCATTGGCATCTTGAGCTCCATCGCCTACCCCAGCTACACCGAATACGTGCGCAAGGGCCACCGCGCCAACGCCATGGCAGGGTTGCTGGAAGCGGCACGGTGGATGGAGCGGGCCGCCACGGCTACGGGGACGTATCCCGTGACGGCCAACTTCCCTGCCAACTTAAAAACTGTGGAAGGTGACCGCTACGATATTGCTGCAGTGTCTGACGGTGCCACTTTTACTCTGACGGCTACCCCAAAAGGAGCGCAATCCGGTGATAAATGCGGTAATTTCACCCTGACCAATACCGGTGCAAAGGATGTGAGCGTCAGCGGCAAAAAGGCCGAATGCTGGGGGAAATAATGCTCTAGCATTCACGGCATGACTGACCATGCTATTTACATGCAAGAAGCGCTTGGGCTGGCCGCCCAGGCGCTTTTTTTATCCAATTGCAAAATCGTGAACGAACGATTACGATTGGGCCATGTATATAGTCAAGCAACTGCCGGAGTTTTCCCTCTGGCTGTCCAGCCTGCGTGACGGCATGACACGCCGCCGCCTTGCACGACGGCTGGAAAAGGTGCAACGCGGCCTTCTGGGGGATGTGCAGCCCGTGGGAGAAGGCGTATATGAGATGCGTGAGTTCTTTGGCCCTGGCTGGCGCATGTATTACGTACAGCGCGGTGACGTGCTGATTGTCATGTTGGCCGGTGGCGACAAATCCACCCAGCAGGCCGATATCACCCACGCAATCGCTCTGGCCCAAACTATCGAAGGAGTATGAGCATGACCAAGAAGATGAACGTCGCCGATCTGCCTGAGTTCGATATGGCCGAACACCTGGACAGTGACCTGGCGATTGCCGAATACCTCAGCATCGTTCTGGAAGAAAACGATCCTGCCGAGCTGACCCACGCACTGGGAACCATTGCCCGCGCCCGTGGAATGACCGAGGTGGCCCGCGCCAGCGGCCTGACGCGCGAGGCGTTGTACAAGGCCCTGCGTCCTACATCCCAACCGCGCTTTGACACCATCATGAAGGTGCTGCAGGCAATGGGATTGCAATTCAGTGTGCAAGCTGTTAAGCAATCTTGAGCCGCATGGCGCACAAATAATGCTCTAGCATTCACAGCATGACTGACCATGCTATTTACATGCAAGAAGCGCTTGGGCTGGCCGCCCAGGCGCTTTTTTTATCCAATCCCAATCCACGTGTCGGCTGCGTGCTGGTGGGCCGCAGCGGCGCGGTCATTGGCCGGGGTTTTACCCAACAGGCCGGAGGGCCGCATGCCGAAGTGATGGCGCTGCGCGATGCCGCCGCACAGGGGCACAGCACCCAGGGGGCCACGGCGTATGTGACGCTGGAGCCCTGCGCCCACCACGGGCGCACCGGGCCATGCTGCGAGGCGCTGATTGCCGCCGGGGTGGCCCAGGTGGTAGGGGCGCTGACCGACCCCAATCCCCAGGTGGCGGGCCAGGGTTTTGCCCGGCTGCAGGCGGCAGGGGTGGCCGTTGAAGTGGGGCCAGGGGCGGCGGCTTCGCGGGCGCTGAATATTGGTTTTTTTAGCCGCATGGAGCGGGGCCGCCCGTGGGTGCGGCTGAAGGCCGCTACGTCGCTGGACGGGGCCACCGCCCTGGGCAATGGGGCCAGCCAATGGATTACCAGCCCAGCGGCACGGGCCGATGGCCACCACTGGCGGGCGCGGGCCTGTGCGGTGCTGACGGGGATTGGCACGATTTTGGCGGACGACCCGCAGCTGAACGTTCGCGCCGTGGCCACGCCGCGCCAGCCGCAGGTGGTGGTGGTCGATAGCCAGTTGCGCATACCGCTGGATGCTAAGGTTTTAAGAGCTGGTAGCGCTTGTATTATCTATACTTCAGTATTAAATATACAAAAAACCAAACAATTACAAGCGCTAGGCGCTACTGTTATTCATCTACCCAGTGCCCAAGGGCAAGTGGATTTGGCGGCGATGCTGGCCGATTTAGGGCAGCGCTCGATCAATGAGTTGCATGTTGAGGCGGGAGCCATCCTCAACGGTGCTTTGCTGGCGCAGGGGCTGGTCGATGAGTTGTTGCTGTATTTGGCCCCCACGCTGTTGGGCCAGGGCTGCAAAGGCATGGCGGCACTGGGGCCACTGCAAGATTTAGGCCAAGCGCTGCCCTGGCAGTTTCACGAGGTCACCCCTATTGGCCCAGATTTGCGGGTGCTGGCACGCCAGCCGACATCGGCTGTTGGCAGCGCTGCAGGGCCAACCACTGGGTAATGAGTGTTTGGTCGGTCATCACCCGCACTTGTTGGTAGGCGGTTTCCGCCTCGGGGTAGCGGCGGCGCAGCAGGTTAAGCCATTGCTTTAGCCGCCCAGCCCGCTGGTTGGGGGTGAGGCGCTGACAAACCCAATCCCAAAACTGCTGCATGTGCGGCAAGAGTGCCGCCCACGGCACCGCCGCTGGCTGAATGGGCGCAACGCTATCGGCAGCAGGGACACCGTGAACGACAGCAGCGCGAATGGCCAGGGCCAAGCCGGGGTCGGCCACGCTGCCTCGGCCCAGCATCAAATCGGTGCAGCCGGATTGCTCGCGGCAGCGCAAAGCGTCTTGCACGGTCCAGATTTCACCATTGGCGATGATGCGAATCTGCGGGCCAACGGCTGCGCGGATCAGCGGGATTTGCTCCCAGTAGGCGGGCGGGCGGTAGCCATCGGCCTTGGTGCGGGCGTGAACGACCAGCTCACACGCGCCGTTTTCTACCATGGCCTGGGCGCATTCGCGCATCAGGCCCCGGTCGTCAAAACCCAGGCGCATTTTGGCCGATACCGGCAAATGCGCTGGCACGGCACGGCGCACGGCTGCCACCAGGCGGGCGATGTTTTCAGGGTCTTGCAGCATGGAGGCACCGCCACCGTGGCGGTTCACAGTGCGGGCCGGGCAGCCAAAATTCAGGTCAATCCCCTCCGGCCCCAAGGTGGCGAGGAAGGCGGCGTTTTCAGCCATGCTGACGGGGTCTGAGCCCAGCAATTGCGCCCGCACTGGCACACCCGCCAGGGTGCGGCTGCCATGGGCCAACTCGGGCATGTAACGCAAAAAAACACGCTCCGGCAAGAGCGTGCCACTGATGCGGATAAATTCAGAAACGCAGCGATCGGCCCCGCCAATGCGGGTGAGGACATCGCGCAGCACAAAGTCGAGCAACCCCTCCATCGGGGCAAGAAGCAATTGCATGGCAGGTGGGTGGTAAATCTATTCAACGCGCAGCAGAAAGAGGCATCACGCGATTGCCATAGTGAGTTTTATATTCGCGTTTTGAATATAAAAATCTTCTCAGTAAAAATCAGCAATTATTGAAGTTGCCAGCGCACAAACAGCAACGCCCCTCTGTTCGCTCGCTACGCAACAATTTCCACACGCCCTGTCTCAAGGTGGTACAGGCCACCAAGGACTTTCAATTTTTGAGCCTGCACCGCCTTGCTCAGTACGGGCGTAGCTTCTTGCAGTCGCTGAACGTTTTGCTTGATATTGACGATGGTTGCTGCTTGCGCCAAAGAGCCTTCGTGGGGCTCGGCTGCAGCGGCACGCACCGCTGGCATCAGCGCTGTGACGATGCTTTGAATGTGACCGGGAAATTCTGCCTGCTTTTCCAGTGCATTGACCGTTGCGCTCACAGCACCGCAACTGGTGTGGCCCAGCACCAAAATAACCGGGGAATGAAGGGCGGCCACGCCATATTCAAGGCTTGCCAAAATATCCGGCGTGACATAGTTGCCGGCCACGCGCGTCACGAAAAGATCGCCTCTTTCCTCGTCAAAACACAGCTCGGGACTGACGCGTGAATCCGCACAACTCAAAACGCAGGCGTATGGATTTTGTCCGCCCACCAGTGCCGCACGCGTCACGCTGAATTTTCGAACCTCGGTCTTGCCAGAGGTATAGCGCTTGTTACCTTCCAGCAAGCGCTGGATGGCCTGATCCGGAGACAGTACGTTAGCGGGTTTGGGTGGTGATTTTGCGTGAGATATTCCAGACATTGCTGAAAGACCCAACAGGGAGAACGCCCCCATCGCACCAAGAACAGCCCGTCTGGAGGGAGGCACAACCGCTTTGGTCAAGGTATTGCCCGCTAGGCACAAATTGCACATTTCTTCACTCCTTAATACAGCCTACAGCCGGTTTTGCAGACTACACGCCGAAAGCGGTTTGAGCAACACCGCGTATTTTTTCAGCTGCCCCTCCAGCAGAGACAAAAAACAATTGCATGGCAGGTGGGGTGGCGAATCTGTGCAACGTGCCGCACCGCGAGGGGTCACGCGCTTGTCATAAAGGGGGGGTGCAATAGCGGCTATCTCAACACGCTCTGGGACGGACCGGATACTTCATGATTTTGCAGAAAACCGCCAAAGCCTTGGACGAACTTCAGCCCGGTTCCCGAAAGTTGCCCCAGCGGGCACGAACGGTGCTATTGCTGGCAGACGGCAAGACGTTGGCGCAACTGCACGCTTTGCTGGGCGGCGATCATGCCGCAGTCGCCCAGACGTTGGTAGCACAAGGGTATCTGCAACTGGAAAATGGCTCGGAGGTCTCTCCATCGGCCTTTTCACCAACCCAGCAAACCACTGCGCAGACCCCTCAGCCGGGGGCTGCAGCAGCCAGCCTGTCCATGGCCGGCACCCGCATGTATTTGTTTGACCTGTGCGAGCGCCTGTTTGCCAATCGCCATGAAATGCTGGCCCAGTCACTGCGGGCCCAGCTGCGCGAGGCCCGCGATCTGGCGGCGCTGCGCTGCGCAGGACTGGCCCTGCTGCAGGCCGTGCAATCCCATGCCGGAGAGGAACGGGCCGCGACACTGCGCGAACAACTAAGAGGTTTGCTGGACGAGGCCCCCCAAGCGCAGCCGGCCTAAGAACGTGTTCACGATCTAAGCCACGCGCAGGGACTGCCTCAAGCTACACCGCCAGCCGCCACAGGGACGTGACCTCTGCCGCGCGGGCGCTGTGCAGCGGGTCGCTGGCGTTCTGGGCTTTGCGATGGTGCGGGCGAATGTCCAATCGGCCAACCACGCGCAGGCCAGCGGCTTCGGTCCACGCCAATAGATCGGCGCGGCTGCGCAGGCCAAGGTGCTCGGCCAAGTCAGACAAAATCAGCCAGCCCTCGCCCCCTGGGCGCAGGTGGGCCGCCAGCCCGGCCAAAAAACCACGCAGCATGCGGCTATCGGGGTCGTACACGGCTTGCTCCAGGCTGGTTGTGGCCCGCACGGGCAACCATGGCGGGTTGCAAACAATCAAGTCGGCGTGGCCTGGGGGGAATAAATCAACATTGCACAGCTGCACTTGCGCGGCTACGCCCAGGCGCTGCACGTTGTCCTGCGCACAGGCCAGCGCCCGCGCGGCATTGTCGGTGGCAATCACCTGGGGCACGCCCCGGCGGGCCAGCACGGCGGCCAGCACGCCGGTGCCGGTGCCAATGTCCCACGCCACGGCCGCTGTTTGCGTGGCGGTTGCAGGCAGCGGGGCCTGGGCAACCAGATCAACGTATTCCCCACGCACGGGAGAGAACACGCCGTAATGCGGGTGGATGCGGTCGTAGCCACCCAAGGTTTGCAAGGCTGGAATTTGCACGCCGTTTTTGCGCCACTCGTAGGCGCTGACAATGCCTTGCAGCTCACGCAGCGCGATCACCCGTGCCGTGCCATCGGCAGGGCCCCAGGCTTGGGTGCAAGCGGCCTGCACATCGGGAGCGCGGCGCAGGGGAATGCGGTAATCCCCATTCAAAGGAATAAGGATGCTGCCCAAGATATGGGCCCGCCGCGCCTGCACTTGGCGTTGCTGGTGAAAGGCCAAGGCTGGGGTGGCGGCAGGCGCAGGAGGGTGCGCCGGCTTGGCGTTCTTTTGCGCTTTGCCACGCAGCTTGGGTTTATCCAGGCGGCGCTTGAGCGCCTCCATTAAATGGCGGGCATTAAAAAAATCACCCTGCCAAAGCAGGGTGCTACCTTCACAAATCAGGTGGTAAGCGGCATCGGCGGCCAAGCGGTCGTCGGCCACCTGCATGCGCGCGGGCGCAGGCCGCCCGGCTTCGCTGTGCCAAGCCGCGTGCTGCGGCTGGCCGTTTACGTCATCCCATTGCAGCGTGGCATTGGTCACAGCAGCAGCCAATCAGCCGTTCAAAGTGCGCTGCAGGCGCACTTCTTCAATTTTGATGGGGCCAACCTGGGCGGTTTTGGCGGTGGTCATTTCGCGCTTGAAACCGGCCATTTCATGAAAGCGCAGGGCGCGTTCGTTGCGCAGCGGCACCCAGCAGGTCACGTTGGTGCAGCCTTCTTCAAGCAGGCCTTCACGGGCCGCATCCCACAGGGTGATGCCCACGCCTTTGTTCCAGTGGGAGGGGGTGGCGTAGATCGCCCAAATTTCACCGGTGGTTTGGCGCGATTTAGGGTCGCGCGAGCGGTCAAAGCCCACAAAGCCGACGATCTTGTCGCCATCAATGGCAACTTGGACCTGGGGCTCACAAAACTCAATGGCTTCGCGCCAATAGGCCTGGCGCTTTTCGACGGACGACATGGCTTTGAGTTGATCGTCCGGCACGATGCCTCGGTAAGCCTCAAGTGCAGCAGCAGTATGGATTTGCGCAATGGCCTTGGCATCACGAAGCGTAGCGGGGCGAACCTGGTAGTGAGTGGACATGGGAGCAGACAAAAAATAATAGTTAGGGAAAACGAAAGAACGCGATTGTCTAAGAATTCATTTTTTTTGCCAGTTTTTGGTGTAGGAATCCATAAACTGAAGTACGGCTGTTGGCCGTTTCTTGCCCTTGTGCAATGGATATGCTAATGCAGAAGGAAAAAAATTTTAGGAGCTGTCAGCGCTTTGCTGGTAAGCGTTAGAGGGCTAAAACAATGAAAAAATCCTCCCTCTACCAAGAGGGAGGATTGTCAGCTGCAGGCAGAAAACTGCCAGCGATCCAGGTTTAGTGCACTTCGCGGGCTTGCACGTCGGTGACCTCGGTGGCCACCTGGGGCAGCACGCCGCTGCGTTTGCTGGGGGCTGCCTGGCGGGTTTGGGCCGCAAAGCCACCGGCTTTTTTGCGCATGCTCGACCAGGTGGCCGCTGCCTGAGTAGGCAGCACCCAGGCCATTACGGGGCGGCCCGTCAGCTTGGCCCACAGCGCCCGCAAGCCCCAGACCAAAGCCAACACCATGCCAGCGGCCAGCACGCTCATAAAAAACACAACACCGGCCAAGAGCAGCACGACGCGGACAAGAAAACGGCTCAAGTCTGAGACAAATGCGTTCACAAAAGCTTCCTTTTCCAAATAAACCCTGGTGGGCAAGTTTATGCAGCAGTCTGCGTGAATTTAAATACCCCTGGGGCAACCACCGGATCGACACCCACCGCAATCACACTCTTGGGCGGGAATTGCCCCTCCAGCAGCAGGCGCGAAAGCGGGTTCTCGATGCGCTGCTGAATGGCCCGCTTTAACGGGCGCGCACCAAACACCGGGTCAAAGCCGACCTTGGCCAACTCGTCCATCGCCTGGTCAGACACTTGCAGCTGCAAATCCATTTTCTCCAGCCGGGCACGCAGGTGCTGCAACTGAATATCGGCAATGGCGCGAATGTGCTGGGCATCCAGGCCGTGGAAGACCACCGTTTCGTCGATGCGGTTGAGGAATTCGGGGCGGAAATGCGTTTTCAGCTCCCCCCACACCGCGTCCTTGATCTCGTCGGCCTCCTGGCCCACCATGGCCTGGATCATGTGCGAGCCAATGTTGCTGGTCATGACGATCACGGTGTTCTTAAAGTCCACAGTGCGGCCCTGTCCATCGGTTAGGCGGCCATCGTCCAGCACCTGCAGCAGCACGTTGAACACGTCGGGATGGGCTTTTTCCACCTCGTCGAGCAGCAGCACCGAGTACGGCTTGCGGCGCACCGCCTCGGTCAGGTAGCCACCTTCTTCATAGCCCACATAGCCCGGAGGCGCACCAATTAAGCGTGCCACGCTATGCTTTTCCATAAATTCGGACATGTCCACGCGCAGCAGGTGCTCTTCGCTGTCAAACAAAAAGCCGGCCAGCGCCTTGCACAGCTCGGTCTTGCCCACGCCGGTGGGGCCCAGGAACAAAAAGCTGCCCAGCGGGCGGTTCGGGTCGGACAGGCCCGAGCGTGAGCGGCGGATGGCGTTGGCCACGGCGGCAATCGCCTCGTCTTGGCCCACCACGCGCTGGTGCAGCTTGTCTTCCATGGCCAGCAGCTTTTCCTTTTCGCCCTGCATCATCTTGGCCACCGGAATACCGGTGGCGCGGCTAACCACTTCGGCGATTTCTTCTGCGCCCACCTGGGTGCGCAGCAGCTTGTGCTGCGTCGCTGGCCCACCGGCTTCGCTGTCTTGGGCCGCTTTCAGGCGCTTTTCCAGCTCGGGCAGCTTGCCGTATTGCAGCTCGGCCACCTTGGCCAAATCGCCCTTGCGTTGCAGCTCGGTGATCTGCACGCGGATGTGGTCAATGTCTTTGCGCAGCTGCTCACTGCCCTGGGCGCTGGCTTTTTCGCTCTTCCAGATTTCTTCCAGGTCAGCGTATTCGCGCTCCAGCTTGAGCAGCTCGTCCTCGATCAGCTCCAGGCGTTTTTGCGAGGCCTCGTCGGTTTCCTTTTTCATGGCCTCGCGCTCAATTTTGAGCTGGATCATGCGCCGCTCCAGGCGGTCCATGACCTCGGGCTTGGAGTCGATTTCGATCTTGATCTTGGCCGCCGCTTCGTCGATCAGGTCGATGGCTTTGTCGGGCAAAAAGCGGTCGGTGATGTAGCGGTGCGACAGTTCTGCTGCAGCAACGATAGCAGGGTCGGTAATATCTACGCCGTGGTGGGCCTCATAGCGCACTTGCAGGCCGCGCAGGATGGCGATGGTGTCTTCCACCGTCGGCTCTTGCACCAGCACTTTTTGGAAGCGCCGCTCCAGCGCCGCGTCTTTTTCGATGTATTTGCGGTACTCGTCCAGCGTGGTCGCGCCAATGCAGTGCAGCTCGCCGCGCGCCAAGGCGGGCTTGAGCATGTTGCCCGCATCCATCGCACCTTCGGCCTTGCCTGCGCCAACCATGGTGTGGATTTCGTCAATGAACAGAATCACCCGGCCTTCTTCTTTGGCCAGGTCGTTGAGCACGGCTTTGAGGCGCTCTTCAAACTCGCCCCGGTATTTGGCCCCGGCCAGCAGGCCCGCCATGTCCAGCGAGAGCACGCGCTTGTTCTTCAGCGACTCGGGCACCTCGCCTTCCAAAATGCGCTGGGCCAAGCCTTCAACGATGGCGGTCTTGCCCACGCCGGGCTCGCCAATCAGCACCGGGTTGTTCTTGCTGCGCCGCTGCAGCACCTGGATGGCGCGGCGAATTTCATCGTCGCGGCCAATCACCGGGTCGAGCTTGCCCTGGCGCGCCCGTTCGGTCAGGTCGAGGGTGTATTTTTTCAGCGCATCGCGCTGGCTTTCGCCTTCGGCGCTGTCCATGGTCTGGCCGCCGCGCACGGCGTGGATGGCCGCCTCGATGGCCTTGCGGCTCAAGCCATGCTCTTTGGCCAGCTTGGCAGCCTTGGTGTCGCTGTCGGCCAGGGCCAGCAGGAACAATTCGCTGGCAATGAACTGGTCGCCGCGCTGCAGGGCTTCTTTTTCGGTGGCCTGCAGCAGCTTGCCCAGATCGGGGCCAACCTGCACCTGGTCATGCCCTTGCACCTGGGGCAGCTGCTTCATGGCGTTTTCTACGGCGGGGGTCAGGGCCGCCACATTCACCCCGGCGCGTTGCAGCAAGGCCGCGGGGCCATCGCTTTGGCGCAGCATGGCCGCCAGCAGGTGCAGCGGGTCGATGTAGGCGTGGTCGTTGCCCAGCGCCAGGGTCTGGGCATCGGAGAGGGCTTCTTGAAACTTGGTGGTGAGCTTGTCGATACGCATGAAATTTTTTCCTTTACAACCAACAAAAGAGTTGTTGCAAAGGTAGCGGCATTCTTTGAAATTTCAAGGCCCTACAAGGCATGCCACCCAGGGTTGGCCCCCACGCCATTCACTGCGTTTTTTCCAATGCTTCCAGCGCCGTTTCGCTGCCCTCGGGCAGTATTTCCAGGGTGGCGTGCAGGCCGGGAACGGCGGCCATCAGCTCCTCCTCAACCAGGCGGCGCAGGCGGGCGGCTTTGCCCAATGTCCAGTGGGCGGGCACATGCATGTGGACTTGGGCAAAGCTGCGCTGGCCGGCGCTGCGCGTGGCCAGGGAGTCGAAATAGACGTGCTCGTTCGTGTGGCGCTGCAGCACGTTTTCTACCGCCTGCAGGTGCTCAGGATCAATGGCTTCATCCATCAACCCTTGGGAGGAGTGCCAGACCAGGTGCCCGCCTTCTTTCAAAATATTCAGCGCCACGACAATGGCAATGCCACCATCGAGCCACTGCCAGCCCGTCAGGGGCACGGCAATCAAGGCACCGACCACCCCCACCGAGGTCCAGACATCGGTGAGCAAATGGCGGGCATCGGCCCGCAGCGCCATCGAGTTGTGGACTTTGGCCGAGCGCAGCATGACGGCGGCCAGCACGCCGTTAAACACCGAGCTGATGACCGACAACGCAATGCCCCAGCCCAGCGCCTGCAGCGGCACGGGGTGCAGCAGCCGGTCGATGGCCGCCCAAATGATGGCCAGGGCGGCACCGATAATCAAAATGCCTTCAAAGCCGGACGAAAAATACTCCGCCTTGCTGTGGCCAAAGGGGTGATCGGCATCGGCCGGGCGCTGGGCGATGGTGACCATGAGCAAGGCAAACATGGCCCCGGCCAGGTTCACAAACGACTCCAGCGCATCCGACAGCAAGCCCACCGAGTCGGTCAGCCACCAGGCCCCCATCTTCAACACAATGGTCAGCAGCGCCACCACCACCGAGGCCCGCAGCAAGACCACCGGAGAAAGGCTTTGCCAGATATCGGTTACTTTCATAGCTGTTCCCACCGTTTTAACGCCATTTCATCGCTTACTCTGGCATCAACCCAGCGTGTGCCTTGCGGAGTTAGCTCCTTTTTCCAGAACGGGGCCTCGGATTTCAAATAATCCATGATGAATTCGCAGGCGGCAAAGCTGGCCCCCCGGTGGGCGCTGGTGACGGCCACCAGCACGATTTGATCGAGCGGCTGCAGCAGCCCGACGCGGTGAATCACCCGCGCGGCGGCAATGCCAAAGCGCTGGCGGGCGCGTTCGATGATGGCGGCAATGCTTTTCTCGGTCATGCCGGGGTAATGCTCCAGCTCCATGCTGGCCACGGCCGCGCCTTCGTTGCGGTCGCGCACCAGGCCGACAAAAAAGCACGCGGCCCCCACCTGGGCATTGCTGGCGTGCAGGCGGGCCAGCTCGGTGGAGACATCAAAATCTTGGGGTTGTATGCAGACGCTGAACATGCGGCCAATTGTCGCAGCCCACACCAAGCCCAAGGCAAAGTCTGGACAATGCGCCCCCTGCCCTACCCTTCCATCAAAAAAAAGCTGCCGCCCTTTTGACCATGGCCACCCCCACCATTGACACCCCGGATTACCTGCTCTACCCCAGCCCGCGCAATGAGCACCGCGTGGTGTTTGCCTTTACCCACTTTGTGCCCCACCCCTATGCGGTGATTTATTTGCCTGATTTTGATTTCATCGGCAAAGCCACGCTGTTCAGCGCCCAGCGCAAAAGCGATGGCCGCATGGGCCAGGTAGTGAGTTGCGAATTGGCGGTGGATTTGGAGCGCTTTATCACCCGGTTTACCCCGGACTAAAGGCCCGCCATGAGCAATCAAATTGAGATTCCGCCCAGTTTTAGCCAGCTGTTTCGCAGCCCTGCCGGGCGTTTGACCGCGCCCGCCACCACGGTGCTGGAGCGCTATGAGCTGTGTGAGGACTTGGCCTGCGCCCTGGTCGAGCAGGCACAAAGCATCTACCACCGTGGCCACAGTGATGAAGAGGCCGTATTGCTGGGCTTGCACAGCGCCATTGGCAGCCCTGCGGCGGGATTGTCCCCCGCCGAGGGGCAATGGGTGATTCTGCGCTTGGCCGAATTGCTGCAATGGCGGGCCCCACAGCTGCCCGCCGAAGCCTAAAAACCAGCCCTTAAGGGATTGGTCTCAAGGCGTTGGTCTCAACGCATTTACTGTGTGGCTGCTTCGATGGCGGCTGCAGCTGGGGTGGCAACTTCTGACGTTGCAGTGGTGGCTGCGGTGCCCGCGTCAGCTGCTGGCTGCCAGCGCTGCGGCAGCCAGGGATTGAGCCCGCCTTGGCTCCACACCGCGCCCAGCACCAACAGCACGGCGACCAAGGCCAACCACCATGGAGCGCTGGATTTTTGCGCATACGGGTCGCGCAGACTGCGCTCGGCATTGCTGGGCACCTGGGCTTGTTGCGACAAGGAGCGGCCCAGGGGCAGGTTGATTTTCATGCGCCCGTTAATCGCCCAGCCGCTGGCATCCAGAATGGGGCCCAGGCTGCGCTCGCGCAACTTCATCCAGGCAATCAACACGCTGGGGCCTGAAATGGCCAGCATCACCCCCAGCAAGGCCAGCGGTATCCACGGCCCCAGCTCCAATACCTTGCTCAGTACGGCGACCGCCACCGTGCTCAGTGAGCCCAGCGCCACACCAATCGCAGCGACCGTGCCCACATCGGTTTTACTGGGGGCGGGGGCCTCAGCGGGGGTGGGCGCAGCCCCCCCTGCCAAATGGGCGGCTTTGGCTTGCAGGCCTTCGGTCACCGCCGCGTCTTTGCTGGCGGCGCGTTGGGCCACTTGCGCTTCAACAAAACGCAGAAATTTTTTGTAGGGCGAGAAAAACGCCTGGCCAATGCTGGTGGGGTTGTCGATCAAGGTGGTGATGGTGGCATCCCAGTCCTGCCCCTGGCGGTCGTAAAAAATCCCTTTGCGCCCCACAAATAAAAAGTCCACATCGCCCGCCGTAAACGCCGCAACGATAGTGCGCACCTTGTCCCCTCGGCGGCATTCACAGTAAGCCAAAAAGGTTTTGGCCAAGCCAGCCAGCGCGGCGTGGGAGCCGGGGTCTTGCACGTCCACTGTCAGCTCGCAGCTGCGGCCATCCAAATACAAGGTACCGGCTTGGAAGATGCCGCCTTGGCGACGGTAAAAGCTGGAAAACGAGACAAAGTTATTCAAAAGCAAGAGCAGGTCGCGCTGAAGGAGTATGAGTTTTTCAAGGTTTTTAGCCTCTTTTTGGCGACTGGCTTCCGCGCTATCCTGCTCCATCAAGTCGAGCAAGCGCTGCTGATCGCCACTGGCCAGCAAGGCGTGCGCTTCGTCCACGGGCATGGTGGCCACCGGTGTGCTGGGCTGGGCGGCCAGCCAGGCTTGGCAGGGGGCCAGGGTGGCGCACAGCTGCTGCCATTGGGGCCAGCTCAATTGCGTTTGCGCCCCCAGCAGGGGCGTGACCACCTGGGCCTGAAAGACGGCCATGGCATCCACCCACGCGGGATTGAGGCCTTGGGCCAAAGGCAGCAGCGCATCCGCACGGATGGCCGCCAAGGGCAGTGCAGCAACGGCACAATCGCCGGCGTGCAAAGCTTCTTTCCCCAAGAGGGCATAGCCTTCTGCGCTGGGGCTTAAGGGCTGCAGGGCGGTGGCATCAAACGCGGCCAAACGGCAGCGGGCAAAAAAGTCTTCCACCTTGGCCTGCACCGCCATCAGGGCCTGGGCCGCAGCCAAGGCGTGCGCAGGCGAGGCCAGCCCACACGACTGGGCGGGGGCCTGCCCATGCCAATCGGCCACGGCTTGCACATCGGCAAAAAACTGCGCCAACGCCGACGGGCTCACGCCGGGCTCGCCATCGCAGCCCATGCTGGCACCGTAGCCGTCCATGATGCGCTGGGCCAGGGCGTGCAGACCAGGGGCATCGGCCAAGAGCTTGGCGGGGTTAAGGATGCCATCGCCATTCAAGGGCATGGCGTGCAAATCGGTCAGCCTAGCCTGCACTTGCCCCAGGCTGATCGTGCCGCTGTGCGCCTGCCCAGCCAACGCCAGAATGCGCTGGGCTTCGGCGTGCATGGCGGCACCCGTTTCGTTATCGACGTTGATGCTGGCCAGCGCCAGCACGTCTGTTCCGCTGGTGAGAACCTCGGGGTCGCGCACATGGGCAACCGCCCATTGGCACGCGGCCAGCAACTCGGGGGCACGGATGCGGCCATCGCCGTTGTCATCAATGACATCGAGGGTGGCGGGGTCAAACTCCACGCCACGTGTGGGGCAGGCCAAGGCCACCCACAGCTTTTGGTCCAGCTGCGCCAAGTGGGCAATATCGGCCCCGGTGCGAATCACGACCTGGTCCACGCCCCCGGCACGAACAAACTGCCATCGGTGTTGTTGTGTATGCATAGTGCTGTTCAGCCCCTGTGTCCTGTTGCCCCCTGTTGTCCCGCTGCAGCGGCGCACAGCGGTGGGGAAAATTGAAAAAACGCCAGTGTAAAAGTGAAGCGCCCCTGCCAACACCACACCGCAGCATTGCAGCACCAGGGTATTGGATCGGCACGATGCTGAACATGCCACAATTTGCCCCCATGTCTGTGCCGATTTCCCAGAACAATTCCTCTGCCGCCACCACCGGGCTTTTGCCCCAGTTGTATCTGCACGCCGTCGGCCCGGTCGGCACAGCGTATTACGAGCGTGTCTTTACCCGGTTTGAAACCCTGGGACGCACCCCGCCAACCTGGAACCATGCCGCTGCCTTTTGCACCCTGGGCTGGTGCTTGCTGCGCGGGCTGTGGCGGCCAGCTGCGGTGTGGAGCAGCATGGCCCTGCTTTTGGCCGTACTGATGTGGGCGGGGGCATTCAGCGCCCTGCCCCGGCAAGCACAAGTCAGCGTGGCCTTGCTCGGTGCCATCGTGCTGTGCGGCGTGCCCGGTTTTTTTGGCAATGGCTGGTACTACCGCTTGGTACACCAGCAAACCATGCACGCTTTGGAAGAGTCTCCCTCTCTGGCCCAGGCCCAAGCACGGCTCGCACAGCAAGCCAGCAGCCCAAAGCAATGGCGGCTGGCTGCGGTGGGGCAGGTGGCCTTGTGGGCGCTGCTGGGGGTTTTTGCCTGGCATAGCGCAGACTCGGCCCCAGAGCCAGCGCCAGAACGCACGGTGGGGCCGCCGCAGTTGAATTTCCCCGAACCCACCACCATCGCCCCGGCAGAGGATGTTGCGCCACCAGGCGCGGCCGCCCCCCTGGCCCCGCCAGAGCCCACACTGGCCATGGCACCCAGCAGTGCCATGACAGAGACCACAGCCACCGCTGCGCCCCCAGGCATTCTGCCCATCACCATGGCAGAAGCTATTCCAGCACCGGCAGCACCGGCACCAATGCCTGCGCCCAAGGTGGCGGCCCCCCCTGCTGCGCCCAAAGCGGCCCCAGCACCCAAAGCGGCGGCGGCCCCAGCGCCCAAGCCAGCGGCACCGGTGGCTAAAAC
>NZ_JAFNME010000002.1 GCF_017368815.1 Comamonas denitrificans
GCTTTGAGCTGGGGCGGGGGCAGGGGAGCATCCCAAGTGCTGGCCTGGGCGGTCAGGGCAGCGGCCGCTGCGCAAGCCACGGCGGTGCGGCGCAGGTGGCGGCGCACAGAATGCTCAGGAGGCTGGGGGCGTGGACGAACAAGCACGGTGGGGAAAATGGTGAACAACGGTGGGAGGCGATCGTGGAGGCGGCCGGGCTGCGCCCAGGGCGCAAAGTGGGTTTGTAGAATGCCGATTATCCATGAGCACTACCACCCTCCCTCTTCAAAATCACTCCCCCGCCGTTGTTTGGGCGGATTCGCAACGCGCCAGCGCTTTTGCGGCTTGGCTGCAGCGCATTGCGCCAGCCCAAGATTTGCGGCCCGACACGCTGCGCCCGGCTTCGGCCGATGCCAGTTTTCGGCGCTATCTGCGCATTGATACGGGCGCAGGCACCAGCCGCATCGTCATGGATGCGCCGCCCGACAAAGAAAACTGCCGCCCCTTTGTGCAGGTGCAGCAACTGCTGCAGGCCGCCGGTTTGCGCGTGCCCGAAATTTTCGATTGGGACGAGGCCCAGGGCTTCATGTTGCTCTCGGATGTGGGCACGCAGACCTTGATCGACATCCTGGACGAGCAGCAGCCCCAAGAGGCCCAGGCCTGGTACCGCCACGCCAGCGATTTGCTCTTGCCCTGGCAGCTGTCCTCGCGCCCCGATGTTTTGCCGGCGTACGACGAGGCCCTGCTGCGTCGCGAGCTGCAACTGTTCCCCGATTGGTACATCGCCCAGCATCGCCAGTACACGCTGGATGACAAGCAAAGCGCCACCCTGGCCCAGGCATTCGATCGCATCGTGGCCGAAAACCTAGCCGCGCCCAGCGTATTTGTCCACCGCGACTTTATGACGCGCAACCTCATGGTGCCCACCGACCCGCGCACCCAACCGCTGGCCGTGCTTGATTTTCAGGATGCGGTGTACGGCCCCATCACTTACGACATTGCCAGCCTGCTGCGCGATGCCTTTATCAGCTGGGACGAGGATTTCGTCATCGACATCACCGTGCGCTACTGGGAAAAAGCCCGCAAGGCCGGCCTGGTGGGCTCAACCAGTGCCAGCGGCTGGGGCGCAGACTTTGGCGAGTTTTACCGCGCCGTCGAATGGATGGGCCTGCAGCGCCACCTGAAAGTGGCCGGCATTTTTGCCCGGCTGACGCTGCGCGATGGCAAGCCCAAATACCTGGCCGATGCGCCGCGCTTTATCCACTACCTGCGCAGCACCTGCAGCCGCTACCGCGAGCTGGGGCCGCTGCTGCGCTTGATTGACCAGATTGAAAATATCCAGCCGCAAGTGGGCTACGCTTACGGCAGGGTTTAAATTGAATAGCTATTTGCGCTTGTAAATAAAGCATTTAACTATATAAACATCATTAAAATGATGAAATACAAGCGGTAAACGCTCTTTTTTTATATGCCCCGCTTTTATTGCCCCTTGCCTTTGGCCGCTGGTGCCCAGTTCGACCTGCCGGCGGGTGCCGCCCGTCATGTGCAAGTGTTGCGCTTGCAGCCTGGCGATGCCATCATCTTGTTCAACGGCGCTGCTGCCCACGGCCAATGGCAAGCGCAGATTGTCGAAATGGGCCGCAGCCATGTGCAAGTGCGCCTGGTGGCGCACGAGGCGCTGGAGTGCGAACACCACCGCCCGGTGCATTTGCTGGCCGGCATCACCGCCAACGAGCGCATGGATTGGTTGGTAGAAAAAGCCACCGAGCTGGGCGCGGCCAGCCTCACCCCCCTGCTGGCCGAGCGCAGCGTGCTCAAACTCAAAGGCGAGCGCGGCGAGAAAAAACGCGACCATTGGCAGGCCGTGGCCGTGGCCGCCTGCGAGCAGTGCGGGCGCAACCAGGTGCCGGTCATTCACCCAGCGGTCACGCTGGCCCAGTGGCTGGCCGATCACCCGCAGCCGCCGCATGAAAGCCGCGCCGTGCTCTCGCTGGCCCCGGGCAGCCGCCCGTTGCTGCAAGCGGTGCCAGCGGGAGCGGGGCCGGTGGTGCTGCTCTCTGGCCCCGAAGGCGGTTTAAGCCCGCAAGAAGAAGCCGCCGCCTTGGCCGCAGGCTTTGCCCCGATTACGCTGGGCCCCCGCGTGCTGCGGGCCGAAACTGCGCCCTTGGCGGCGCTGGCCTTGCTCGATCAGGGGTAAGCGCCGCCCCGGACTGGCGGGGCAGTGCCAGCGGCCCACCCCGTCACCTGTTCTGCTTACGGGCGCTGCAGCTGGCTGCCCACCGGCAGGCTAAAACCGCGCAAAAAATCGCCCGCC
Organism: Comamonas denitrificans; assembly: GCF_017368815.1. Taxonomy (GTDB): domain Bacteria; phylum Pseudomonadota; class Gammaproteobacteria; order Burkholderiales; family Burkholderiaceae_C; genus Comamonas; species Comamonas denitrificans. The sequence goes on from NZ_JAFNME010000002.1 coordinate 2,294, forward strand.
GCCAGGCGCTTGCCCCCGGCGCGTTGCAATTGCGTCAGGCACAAAACGCCGCTGCCACAGGCCACGACCACGCCGTGCGCATCGGCGGCCAGCACTTGGCCGGGCGGGGCGTTGTGTGCTTGCGCTTGGGCGTGTGCTTGCCAGATTTTTAAGGTCTCTCCGCTGTACTGCGCCGCGCCACCCGGAAACGGGGTGAAGGCCCGCAGCTTACGTTCCAGCACCTGGGCGCTGTGCGACCAGTCCAGCCAGGCCTCGTCCTTGGCAATCTTGTGGGCGTAGGTGATGCCGTCCAGGGGCTGGGGCGTTTGCGGCAAGGGGGCGGTTTGCGCTTGCGTGAGGGCTTGCACAATCATCTCGGCCCCCAGCGCGGCCAGTTTGTCGTGCAGACTGGCCGTGGTGTCATCGGGGGCGATGGGCAGGCGCTCGACCAGGCACATCGCGCCGGTATCCAGGCCCGCATCCATTTGCATGATGGTCACGCCGGTGTGGGCATCGCCCGCTTCAATGGCCCGGTGGATGGGCGCGGCACCGCGCCAGCGCGGCAGCAAGCTGGCGTGGATGTTCAGGCAGCCCAGCCGGGGCAAATCCAGCACCCACTGCGGCAGCAGCAGGCCATAGGCGGCCACCACCAGCACATCGAGCTGGGCGGCCTGCAAGGCGGCTTGGCCCGCTTGGGCCTCGTCTGGGTAGTTGCCATCCAAGCGCAGACTGCGCGGTTGGGCCACGGGGATACCGTGGGCGATGGCGGTTTGCTTCACGGCCGAGGCTTGCAACTGCAGGCCGCGCCCGGCCGGGCGATCGGGTTGGGTGAGCACCAAGGGCACGGTAAAGCCCGCCGCCACAATGCGCTCTAGCGCGGTGCTGGCAAATTCCGGCGTACCGGCAAAACCGACCCTCATGCTTTGGCCGCTTCTTTTTGTTGCTTGATCAGCTTGGTTTTGATGCGGTTGCGCTTGAGTGGCGAGAGGTATTCGACAAACACCTTGCCCATCAGGTGGTCCATCTCGTGCTGAATGCAAATGGCCAGCAGTTCTGTGGCGGCAATGTCGCGGCTGACACCGTTTTCGTCCAGCGCCCGCACGGTGACGGCGCTGTGGCGCTCGACCCCGTCGTAAATGCCGGGCACGGACAGGCAGCCTTCTTCATTGATCTGCGTTTCATCGCTGGCCCAAACGATTTCGGGATTGATCAGCACCAGCGGCTGGTCGCGCTCTTGCGAAACGTCGATGACGATGAGCCGCTCGTGAAAATCCACTTGCGTGGCCGCCAAGCCAATGCCGTGCGCGTCGTACATGGTCTCGAACATGTCGGCAATTTGCGCACGGATGCGCGCATCAACCTGGGCCACGGGGGTTGCGACTTTGTGCAAGCGCGGATCGGGATACGAAAGAATAGGGAGCAGTGCCATAACAGTTTCAAACAAATACTGTCGTTATTTTGGCCACTTTCCCCACAGGATGCAGAAACTGACCCGGATAATCATTGCCCTATCTGGGCCTTGCCCACAGAATCTGCGGTTGCTCTGTTGCAACGGACCCTGTGTATGCACGCGTTTTTGTCGCCGTTGTGAGTTTGCTAAGGAAAGAAAATTCGATGAAAGCCATTGCCTCTACGTGCGCACTGTCCATCGTTGCCGCTGTCTGCGCCGGCAACGCCGGGGCGCAAAGCCACCCGGTCACCGCCCAGCAACAAGCCATTGCCCAGCAAGTGGCGCAACAAGGGGTGCCGCTTTCGGCTTTGGCGGCCAACGCCCCCGACAGCTACACCGTGCGCAAGGGCGATACGCTGTGGCGCATCTCTGGCCTGTTTTTGCGCCAGCCTTGGCGCTGGCCCGAGCTGTGGGGCATGAATATGCAGGCCATTGCCAACCCCCACCGCATTTACCCTGGCCAAACCCTGTACCTGGAGCGCAGTGGTGGCTACGCCCGCCTGCGCACCAGCCGCAGTGGCAATGAAACCGTCAAGCTGTCGCCGCGCGTGCGCTCAGAAAGTCTGGCCGATCTGGCCATTCCCACCATCCAGATGCATTTGATCGAGCCCTTCCTGGCCGAACCCCTGATCGTGCAAGAGCTGACCTTGCAGCAGGCCCCACGCCTGATTGCCAGCGCGGATGAGCGCCTCTTGATGAGCCCGGGCGATGAGGTCTATGCCCGTGGCCCGACGGGCCAGCCCTTTGTTGCGCTGGATGACGACCAGCGCCTGTACCGCGTATTTCGCGATGCCAAGCCGCTCAAAGACCCGCTCACCCAAGAAGTGCTGGGCTACGAGGCGCAGTACCTGGGCAAGGTCGAGCTGCAAGCGCCGGAAACCCCCGTCAGCGCTGCCGCCACGCCCGAGGCTGCCAATACCGAAACGGCCAAGGCCGCCGAGCTCGCCTACACCCCGGCCATCTTGCATGTCGCGCAAGTGAAAGAAGAAATGCGCCCAGGCGACCGCCTGTTGCCGGAGCCGCCGCGCCAGTACCACAGCTTTACCCCGCACGCGCCCGCAGACCCCGTGGAGGCGCGGGTGGTCAGCCTGTACACCAGCAACGCCTTGCGCTATGGCACCGAAAACCAGGTGGTCAGCATTAACAAAGGCGAGGTCGATGGCATGGAGCCGGGCATGGTGCTGTCGCTGATCTCGCAAGGCCGCCAGATGCTCGATAAAACCGAAGGCCGCAAAGACAAAGTGCAACTGCCCGACCAGGCCAACGGCACGGGCATGGTGTTTCGCGTGTTTGACCGCATCTCCTACGTCTTGGTGATGGACGTGCGCCGAGGCGTGTTGGTGGGCGACAAGCTCATCAACCCCCAGTAACACCGGCCCCCGCCGCGCTTGGCCATGGTGGTTGCGCAATGGGATGCACAGGAGCTGGCCGCTTGGCTGCGCCTGTTGCTGACCCCCAGCATTGGCAATGCCAGCGCGCGCCGCCTGCTGGCCCGGTTTGGCGGGCCCGAGCAGATTTTTGCGGCACCGCGTGCAGCCTGGGAGGCGTGCATCACCGCCCGGCAAGCGAGCCACCTGGGCCAGTTGCCCGAGCAGTTTGCCCAACGCTGCTCTGCAGCGTGGGCCTGGCTGCACAATGCCCCAGCCGGGGTGGGGCGCGACATCATCACCCTGGCCGACCCGCGCTACCCGCCCAGCCTGCTGCAAATTGAAGACCCGCCGCTGCTGCTGTACGTGCAGGGCCACCCTGGCGTGTTGGCCCACCGTGGTGGCCCCTTGGTGCAGATGGCGCAGTGCTTGGCCATTGTTGGCTCACGCCACCCGACGGCGCAAGGCAGCAGCAACGCCCATGCCTTTGCCCACAATCTGGTGCAGCAAGGCTGGACCGTGGTTTCGGGTTTGGCCGCCGGGATTGATGCGGCGGCCCATGCCGGTGCCTTGGCAGCGGTGCCCCACGGCACCACCGCCTTGGCCACCATTGCGGTGGTCGGCACGGGCTTGGACCAAATCTACCCCCGTCAGCACCAAGCACTGGCGCAAGGCATCGCCCAACACGGTTTGATTCTGAGCGAATTTCCTTTGGGCACGCCGCCGCTGGCGGCCAACTTTCCCAAACGCAACCGCATCATCGCGGGTCTGTCGTGCGGCACCTTGGTGGTGGAGGCGGCCCTGGCTTCTGGCTCTTTAATTACCGCCCGCTTGGCCAGCGAGCAAGGGCGCGAGGTGTTTGCCATTCCTGGTTCCATTCACGCCCCGCAGGCCAAGGGGTGCCATGCCTTGATTCGGCAAGGGGCCAAACTGGTCGAAACCGCCCAAGATATTCTGGAAGAGCTGACCAGCTTGCCGCGCACCCAGGCCTTGGCCCACACGGCGGCTTTGCCGCTGGCGCCACCGGTGCCAGCGGCACCGTCCTTGGCCGTGGCCCGCTGCACGGCCGAGCAAGCCAGCTTGTTGGAGGCGCTGGGCTTTGATCCTGTGGGCCTGGATGCCCTGGCCGCCCGCACGGGTTGGAGCGCTGCGCTGTTGCAAGCACAGCTGCTGGAACTGGAGCTCGAAGGCCTGGTCGCCAGCTTGCCAGGCGGCCTGTTTCAGCGCATGGCGCAGTCGTAACCCTTGTTTTGTTTTCTCGTTGTTGCATACGGTAAGATTTTTTCATCTTCGATAAGATACACCCCCTATGAAACCTCCTCCCTCGCGCCCGTGTGCGCTACGTGTTAATTTTTTTTCACCTTCTTTGGCTACTGCAGCCACTCCCCCTCTTTTCTTTAGCCCCTTGGCAGGAGGCCACGCATGGATGCGCTGAGCCTGGCCTGGGTGTCTGACCCTTCGATTTGGTTGGGGCTTTTAACCCTGATCGTGCTGGAGATTGTCCTGGGGGTGGACAACCTGGTCTTCATCGCCATCTTGGCGGACAAACTCCCCCCGGAACAACGCGACCGCGCCCGCGTCATTGGCCTGACCTTGGCCCTGCTCATGCGCCTGGGGTTGCTGTCCATCGTCTCGTGGTTGGTCACACTGACCACGCCGCTGTTCTCGATTGGCGCGCTCGATTTTTCCGGGCGCTCGCTCATCTTGCTGGTGGGTGGCCTGTTCCTGCTGTTCAAGGCCACCACGGAGCTGCACGAGCGCCTGGAAGGGGTCAGCCACACCCACAATGGGCCCCGCGTTTGGGCCAGTTTTTCGGTTGTGGTCACGCAAATCGTGCTGTTGGACGCGGTGTTCTCGCTCGATTCGGTCATCACCGCCGTGGGCATGGTCGATCACCTGCCGGTGATGGTGGCGGCGGTCATCATTGCCATGGGCGTGATGCTGCTGGCCTCCAAGCCGCTGACCGATTTTGTCAATGCCCACCCCACCGTGGTCGTGCTGTGCCTGAGCTTTTTGCTCATGATCGGCCTGAGCCTGCTGGCCGAAGGCCTGGGCTTTCACATGCCCAAGGGCTACCTGTATGCGGCCATTGGCTTCTCGATCATGATCGAGTTCTTCAACCAATGGGCCCAGCGCAACCTGCGCCGCTACCAGGCGCGCATTCCCTTACGCGAGCGCACCGCCAACTCCATTTTGCGCATGCTGGGGGGCCGCTCTAGCGCCAGCGCCACTGGCGATGGCCATGGCCCCGTCGGTGCCGAAGAGGCACAGCAGGCCTTTGGCCAGCAAGAGCGCCACATGGTCAGCGGCGTGCTCTCGCTGGCCGAGCGCAGTGTGCAATCGGTCATGACACCGCGTTCCGACATTGAATGGATCGACCTGGAGCAAGACAGCGCGGCCCTGCGCGAGCAATTGCTGCAGGCCCGCCACGGCCTGTTCCCCGTGGCCAGCGGAGAGCTGGACAAGCTCAGCGGCGTGGCCCGCGCCCGCGATCTGTTGGCCGATGTGCTGGCAACCGGGTCGATTGATTTAAGCCGCAGCCTGCGCCAGCCGCTGGTGGTGCCGACCTCGGTGAACGTGATCAAGCTGGTGGAGCAAATGCGCCATTCGCGGGCGCAAATTGCGCTGGTCAGTGATGAGTTTGGCTCTATTTTGGGCCTGGTCACGCCCATCGACTTGCTCGAAGCCATTGCCGGCGAATTCCCGGAAGAGGGTGAACTGCCCGATATCCAGCCCCAGGCCCCCGGTCACTGGGTGGTGGATGGCCAGGTGGATTTGCACGCGCTGGAGACGGCGACCGAAATCTACACCCTGGCGCACAGCGAGGACTACAGCACCTTGGCGGGCTTTTTGCTGGACCATCTGGAGCAGTTGCCCGCCGTGGGCCAGGTGGTGGAGGCCGAAGGCCTGCGCTTTGAAGTGCTGGAAATGGACAAGCGCCGCATTGCCCTGGTGGATGTGCGGCGAATTACATAGCTTATTGCGCTTAATTCACGCCATATTTTTGATATTTAACCAAAAATATGGCGTATTACAAGCGCAAGCAGCTATATTATTTCAACCATCCGCGCCGCCGGAAATACATCATGGGGCCGACGGCACTGGCCACCATCAGCAAGAGGACGTACACGTAGCCGTATTTCCATTCCAGCTCGGGCATGAAGCGAAAGTTCATGCCGTACACGCTGGCAATCAGCGTGGGCGGCAGCAGCGCCACGCTGGCCACCGAGAAGATTTTGATGATCTTGTTCTGGTTGATGTTCAAAAAACCCACCAGCGCGTCCATCAGGAAGTTGATCTTGTCGAACAAAAACTGCGTGTGGCTGTCCAGCGATTCAATGTCGCGCAGGATTTGGCGCGCATCCTCGAACTGCTCGGCATCCAGCATCTTGCTGCGCATCATGAAGCTGACGGCGCGGCGCGTGTCCAGCATGTTGCGGCGCACGCGCCCGTTCAAGTTTTCCTGCCAGGCAATGTCGGCCAGCACTTCTTGGGCATAGGTGTCGGTGATGCTGCCCTCCAGCACCTGGGCGCTGACCTTTTTCAGATCGTCGTAAATGCCTTCCAGCGCATCGGCGGAATATTCCACGTCGGCATCAAACAGCGCCAGCAGCACATCCTTGGCATCGTCAATCAGGCCGGGCACGCGCCGCGCGCGCATGCGCAGCAGGCGAAACACGGGGATGTCTTCATCGCGAATCGAAAACAGCACGCCGCAGCTTTTGAGCTCGGTGTTGCGCTGGTTCAAGATGAACGCCACGCGCACGCTGCGGCTTTCGTCTTCGTCGTCGATCAAAAAGTCGCTGCGAATGTGCTGCTCGCCGTTGTCTTCTTCGTAAAAGCGGGCCGATTCTTCGATGTCCTCGCCGGTGGCATCTTCGGGAATGGACAGACCATAGTGCTGCTTGACCCAGCGTTTTTCTTCGCGTGTGGGCGACTCCATGTCCACCCAAATGGGCTGCAGCTGCTCCAGATCGCTGAGTTGGTCGATTTCAACTTGAACCAGCCGTCCGTTGGACAGGGTAAAGACGTTGAGCATGGCGCTCTCCTCCAAGGCTGTGAGAGAGTGAGGAAAAAAGGGGCAAGGGGGCGAAAAGGTGAATGCGCTTCCCAGACCCCGTGCAACCATGCGCCAAGAGCCTAGGAAGCTACCAACTGGGGTAGGGATCCATGGTGAGTTCTCTAAACAAGCTCGAACAATTTCCGAGTAAACCCGCAATTATGCCCCGTGACCTGCGGGGCGCAGGGCCTGGGCCAAAAAGTCCATCACCACCCGCTGGCGCTGGGTGAGCAGGCGATTGCTGGGCAGCACGGCATAAATGCCAAACGGCGGCGGGGCAAAGTCTTGCAAGATGGGCTGCAGTGTGCCGCTGGCCAGGGCCTCTTCAACGATAAAGTCCGGCTGTGTGGTCACCCCCATGCCTTGCTCGGCGGCCAAGGCCAGGGCATCGCCATTGTTGGCTTGCAGCACATAGGGCGGGGCCACCGTATGCGCTTGGCCATTGACTTGGAACAACAAGGGCCGGTTATGGGCCCGCCCGGTGTAACCCAGGCAGCGGTGGTGCAGCAAATCATCGGGGTGCTCAGGGGTGCCGTGCTGGGCCAAATACCCCGGCGAGGCGACCGTAAACAGCCGCCCTTGGCTGAGTTTGCGCGCCACGATGCCGGGGGCCAATTCGGTGCTGACACGAATGGCCAAGTCCATGGCCTCATCGATCAAATCGCTGGTGCGGTCGTTGAAGTCCAGCGTCAGCACCATGTGCGGGTAGGCTTGGTGAAACCGCGCCAGCAGCGGGGCAATGCAGCGCACGCCAAAGCTGACCGGCACGCCCATGTGCACTTGGCCGCGCGGGGTTTGGCTGGAGGCCATGACCTCGGACTCGGCATCATCGATGGCCTGCAAAATGCGCCGACAGCGCTCTAAATACACCACCCCGGCGCTGGTCAGCGTAAGTTTGCGCGTGGTGCGGGTAATGAGCTTGACCCCCAAATGCTCTTCCAGCGCCGCAATGCGCCGGGTGACCACCGAGCGGGCCACGCCCAATTGGTCAGCGGCGGCGGCAAAGCTGCCCAAATCGGCCACCCGGATAAAGTGTTGCATGGCATCAAAGCGGCTCATTGTTGCTACCCTGGCAATAAAGTTTTGGCGATTGTCCACTATTTCTTTAAAGTTGAATCCTCTATAGTTTCAACTCTTTTTAATTGTTTTCGTTGCGATCTGTGCTTATGTTCCACACCCCTTCCGCCCATTACGATGCGACTGCCAAACTCTTGCATTGGCTGATGGCGCTGATGATTTTCGGCCTGCTGGGCTTGGGCTTTTACATGCAAGGCTTGCCGCTGTCGCCGCAAAAATTGCAGTTTTATTCTTGGCACAAATGGGCTGGGGTGACGGTGTTTTTCTTGGCGCTGCTGCGCCTAGTCTGGCGGGCCACCCACCAACCGCCGGCCTTGCCTGGCCACATGAGTACGCTGGAGCGTTGGGGTGCCAAGCTGGGCCATTTTGCTTTGTACGCGCTGATGGTGGCCATTCCGCTGTCGGGCTGGCTGATGAGCTCGGCCAAAGGCATCCAGACGGTATGGTTTGGCGTGCTGCCGCTGCCCGACCTGTTGGAGAAAAACAAAGAAATTGGCAATGCTTTGCAAACTTTGCACGCCGTTTTGAATCTGACGCTAATTGCCGTACTGCTGGCCCACGTTGCCGGAGCGCTTAAGCACCATTGGTTTGACAAAGACGATGTGCTCACCCGCATGCTGCCACGGCGCACGTAAAACAGATGTTTGGGCTTTTCTCGCCCGGCCAGCGGATTCTTTTTGAACAGGATTTTTTTTATGCAACCACGCCAACCACTCCGTATTGTCAGCTTGGCCTGGGCGGCCGGCCTGCTTTTTGCCACCAGCGCCCAAGCGGCCGAATACACCCAGCTGCAGCCCCAGGCCAGCAAAATCACTTTTGACTACCAACAAATGGGTGTGGGCATGCAAGGCGTGTTCAAAGCCTTTAGCGGCCAGTTGCGCTTTGACCCCGCGCATGCCGACAAAGCCAGCGCCGTGCTGGAAGTGGATTTGGCCAGCGTCGATGTCGATAACGACGAGGCCAATGACGAGCTGGCCACCAAGACCTGGTTCAACACCCCCGCCTTTCCCAAAGCCCGGTTTGAATCTACCAGCGTCAAAGCCCTGCCCACGGCCGGCGAGTACGAAGTGGTGGGCACCCTGACCATCAAAGGCCAAAAGCAAACCGTCACCGTGCCCGCCCGTTTCACGGAAAAAGCGGGCCAGGGCGTGTTTGAAGGCAAGCTGACCATTCAACGCGGTGCTTTCTCCATTGGCGAGGGGGCGTGGAAAGCGTTTGACATCGTTGCCAATGATGTGGTGGTGCATTTCCAGCTCACTGCCAAATAACCCCCTGGTTGTTTATCCCTCTCTTTTTTTGCAACCCTTTGAAAAGGAAAACCATGCGTCATCTGACAAAACTGACCGCTGCCCTGTCCCTGGCTGGCGCTTTTGCAACCTCGGCCATTGCGGCCCCCGTGACTTACGCCGTCGATAGCGGCCACACTTTCCCCAACTTCTCGTACCAGCACATGGGCTTGTCGGTGCAGTTGTCAAAATTTGACAAAACCACCGGCACGGTCACCTTGGACAAAGCGGCCAAAACGGCTTCGGTGGATGTGGTGATTGACACCACCTCTGTGAACACCGGCTCGACTGTGTTCAACGGCCACATCCAGGGCGAAGACTTTTTTGACACTGCCAAATACCCCACCGCCACTTTCAAATCGACCAAAGTGGTGTTTGAAGGCGACCAGCCCACCACCATTGAAGGTGACCTGACCATCAAAGGCATCACCAAGCCCGTGACGCTGAAGGTGACGCACTTCGCCACCAAGCTGCACCCCATGATGAAAAAAGAAGCCGTGGGTGCCAATGCCACAACCGTGATCAAGCGCTCAGACTTCAACCTGAGCAAGTACGTCCCCAACGTGGGCGACGAGGTGACCATCACCGTTGCATTGGAAGCCGTGGCCAAGTAAGCACGGACTTGATTTTCAGGGCGTAACCACACGCCCTGTCTGGCGGGCGCGGCTCTGCAAAGGGCCGCGCCCGTTTGCGTTCAGACCGTTGCGTTCAGAAAGATTGGGGAACCCAGGGCCACCCCGTGGCACAGTCCCAAAAAGTGCATCTGCCGGTTTAATATCGCGCCACTTTTTTTCAAGGATGAATGCAATGGGCCTGTTTACCTGGTCAGAAAAACCTTCCTCGGCACTGCAGGGCGGTGGGGTCATCGGCCCCGATGAGCGCCTGCCCTGGGCACAAACCGGCCTGATGGGCGTGCAGCACGTCATCGCCATGTTTGGCTCCACCGTGCTGGCCCCGATCCTGATGGGGTTTGACCCCAATCTGGCCGTGCTGATGAGCGGCATCGGTACGCTAATTTTCTTTTTGATCACCGGCGGCAAAGTGCCCAGCTACCTGGGCTCGTCGTTTGCCTTTATTGGCGTGGTGATTGCCGCCACCGGCTACGCAGGCCAGGGGGCCAACGCCAATATCGGCCTGGCGCTGGGCGGCATCATTGCCTGCGGCGCGGTCTATACCTTGGTGGGGCTGCTGGTGCAGGCCATCGGCACCGGTTGGATTGAAAAACTCATGCCGCCGGTGGTGACGGGCGCTGTCGTGGCCATCATTGGCCTGAACTTGGCAGCCATTCCCATTAAAAACATGGCCGCCAACAACTTCGAGGCCTGGATGCAGGCCATGACCTTCACCTGCGTGGCGCTGGTGGCCGTGTTTACGCGCGGCATGCTGCAGCGGCTGTTGATCTTGCTGGGGCTGATTGTTGCCAGCCTGCTCTACGCCGTGTTCACCAACGGCCTGGGCTGGGGCAAACCGGTGGACATGGGCGGTGTCATTGCCGCCCCGTGGCTGGGCTTGCCCAGCCTGCATACACCGGTGTTCAGCGCCAACGCCATGCTGCTCATCGTGCCGGTGGTAATCATCCTGGTGGCCGAGAACCTGGGTCACATCAAGGCCGTCACCGCCATGACGGGCAAAAACCTCGACCAGTACATGGGCCGCGCCTTCATCGGCGATGGCATCGCCACCATGGTCAGCGGTGCGGGCGGTGGCACCGGCGTGACCACCTATGCCGAAAACATCGGCGTGATGGCGGCCACGCGCATCTATTCCACCGCCGTGTTCTTGGTAGCGGCCCTGCTGGCGCTGCTGCTGGGCTTTTCGCCCAAGTTTGGGGCGCTGATCCAGGCCATTCCGCTGCCGGTGATGGGCGGGGTCTCCATTGTCGTCTTCGGCCTGATCGCCGTCGCTGGGGCCCGCATCTGGGTGGACAACCGGGTGAATTTTTCCGACACCAAAAACCTCGTCGTCGCCGCCATCACGCTGATTCTGGGCACCGGGGAGTTCACGCTGAAATTTGGCGACTTCGCCCTGGGCGGCATCGGCACGGCAACCTTCGGGGCGATCATCCTGCATTGGCTGCTGTCACGCGGGCGTGCAGTTTGAACGCACGGTAAACAAAATCACCGGCCCATAATCTGCGTTGCAGCGCCGTGCAGTCACTGCAACGCACTAACACCCCACACCTCTAGACAAGGCAGCACCTTTCATGGTGCTCTGCCTTGTCTTTTGTAAACCTAGCCAGCCATGCCCACTTATTCCTCTGCCCCCCCTCAAGCCAGGCTGACCGTTCGGGAGCAGCAGGTCGAGTACGGCCTGCTTGACAAGCTCACGCAGCTCAAATACACACCCCGCCTCGACATCCGCGACCGCGCCGCGCTGGAGCGCAACTTCCGCCAGAAGTTCGAGGAGCTCAACCGCGTCCACCTCACCGACACCGAATTCCAGCGCCTGCTGGAAAAAATCACCACCCCCGACGTATTCACTGCCGCTCGCGCCTTGCGCGAGATGGACAGCTTTGAGCGTGACGATGGCACGCCACTGAACTACACCCTGGTCAACATCAAGGACTGGTGCAAGAACAGCTTCGAGGTGGTGAGCCAGTTGCGCATCAACACAGACAACAGCCACCAGCGCTACGACGTGATCCTGCTCATCAACGGCGTACCCGTCGTGCAGATCGAGCTGAAAACCCTCACCGTCAGCTCGCGCCGGGCCATGCAGCAGATAGTCGAATACAAGAGCGACCCCGGCAACGGCTACGGCAAAACGCTGCTGTGCTTCATCCAGCTCTTTATCGTCAGCAATCAGACCCACACTTGGTACTTCGCCAATAACAACGCCCGGCACTTCAGCTTCAATGCCGACGAGCGCTTTCTGCCCGTCTACCAATGGGCCAGCGAAGACAACAAGAAGATCACCCACCTGGGCCAGTTCGCCGACAAATTCCTCGCCAAGTGCACGCTGGGCGAGATGATCAGCCGCTACATGGTGCGCGTGGCCAGTGAGCAAAAGCTGCTGATGATGCGCCCCTACCAGATCTATGCCGTCAAGGCCATCGTGGACTGTATCCACAACAACTGCGGCAACGGCTACATCTGGCACACCACCGGCAGTGGCAAGACGCTCACCTCGTTCAAGGCCTCCACCCTGCTCAAGGACAACCCCGACGTGGAGAAATGCCTGTTCGTCGTGGATCGCAAAGACCTCGACCGCCAGACCCGCGAGGAATTCAACCGCTTCCAGGAAGGATGCGTCGAGGAAAACACCAACACCGAAACCCTGGTGCGCCGTCTGCTATCCGACGACTATGCCGACAAGGTCATCGTCACCACCATCCAGAAGCTCGGTCTGGCGCTCGACGGCGGCAGCAAACGCAACTACAAGGCGCGCCTGGAACCGTTGCGGGGTAAGCGCATGGTGTTCATCTTCGACGAATGCCACCGCTCGCAATTCGGCGAGAACCACCAGGCCATCAAGGAGTTTTTCCCCAAGGCCCAGCTCTTTGGCTTCACCGGTACGCCCATCTTTGACGAGAACGCCGCCAGCAAGCAGTTCGAGGGCGAGCAGGGCCGGTTCAGGACAACGGCTGACCTGTTTGAGCGCCAGTTGCACGCCTACACCATCACCCACGCCATCGAAGACAAGAACGTCCTGCAATTTCGCATCGACTACTACAAACCCGAGGGCAAGCACTCGCCCCAACCCGGCGAAGGCTTGAAGAAGGAAAAGGTCATCGAAACTATCCTTGCCAAACACGATGCCAGCACTGCCGAGCGCAAATTCAACGCCGTGCTGGCGACGCAAAGCATCAACGAAGCCATCGAGTACTTCGACAAGTTCAAGGCCATCCAGGCCCAGCGGCGCAGCGATGACCCGGATTTCACGCCCCTGAACATTGCCTGCGTGTTCTCGCCCCCCGCCGAAGGCGACAAGGACGTGCAGCAAATCCAGGAAGACCTGCCGCAAGAAAAAGCCGACAACCAGCAAGACCCCGAGGGCAAGAAAGCTGCGCTCACGCGCATCGTGGACGATTACAACGCCCTGTACGGCACGAACCACCGCATCAGCGAGTTCGACCTGTATTACCAGGACGTGCAAAAGCGCATCAAGGATCAGCAATACCCCAACGCCGACCTGCCGCACGCGCAGAAGATCGACATCACCATCGTGGTGGACATGCTGCTCACCGGCTTCGACTCCAAGTACTTCAACACCCTGTACGTGGACAAGCGGCTCAAATACCACGGGCTGATCCAGGCGTTCTCGCGCACCAACCGCGTGCTCAACGACACCAAACCCAACGGAAACATTCACGACTTTCGCCAGCAACAGGCCGCTGTGGATCAAGCCATTGCCACCTTCTCGGGCGAGCAAACTGATCGGGCACGCCAAATCTGGCTCGTCGATCCCGCGCCCAAGGTTATTGAGCAACTGCAAACCGCCGCCGCGCAATTGCAAACCTTCATGCAGTCGCACGGCCTGGCTTGTGCGCCCGAAGAGGTGCCCAACCTCAAGGGCGACAAGGCCCGCAGCGAGTTCATCAACTGCTTCAAGGCGGTGCAAAAGCTCAAGACACAGCTCGACCAATACACTGACTTGAGCGACGAGCAAAAAACTGCCATTGCGCAGATCGTGCCGCCTGACCAGTTGCAAGGCTTCAAGGGTGCCTACCTGGAAACCGCTAGCGAACTCAAGCGCCAGCAGGACAAGCAAGGCGACAGCGCGCCGCCCGAAGTGCAGCAACTCGACTTCGAGTTCGTGCTGTTCGCCAGCGCCGTCATCGACTACGACTACATCATGGGCCTGATCGCCCGCATGACCCAGCAGTCGCCCGGCAAGGTCACGATGCGGCGCGAGGAGTTGATCCGCCTGATCCAGTCCGATGCCAAATTCATCGATGAGCGCGAAGACATTGCCGAATACATCCGCAGCCTGCCCACTGACCAGCCGTTGAGTGAAAAAGAAATCCGCGCCGGTTACGAGCAGTTCAAGGACGAGAAAAAGGGCCGCGAACTGGCCGATATGGCTGCCAAACACGGGCTGGCGCTGGATACGCTGCAAGCCTTCGTCGATCAAGTGCTGCGTCGCCGCATCTTCGATGGCGAACGCCTGAGCGACCTGATGACCCCACTGGGTCTGGGCTGGAGGGCGCGTACGCAGAAGGAGCTGGCGCTGGTGGAAGAGCTGGGGCCGCTGTTGCACCGGCTGGCGCAGGGGCAGAAGATTTCGGGGCTGGATGCTTATGAGCAATGAATCGGTAGAGCTGAAAACTTCTTTTTTGATAGCTTTTTACGCTTGCTAGATAAGCGTTAAAGGTCAATTTAACTGATATTTTTCTGAGAGGAAGAGCAACACCATCATGGAACCACAACAGATTCAAACCTTGACGACCACCTTCGAGGGCCACGCCCAGCGCACCGAAAGCGGCGTTGAATACTGGCTGGCACGCGACCTGCAACACCTCTTGGGCTACGGCAAGTGGGACAACTTTCAGGGCGTGCTCTCCAAGGCCAAGACAGCCTGCGAACTGTCTGGCCATGCCATCGCCGATCATTTTGCCGACGTCGGGAAAATGATCGAACTCGGCAAGGGCGGGCAGCGCGAGATCGACGACGTGATGCTCACCCGCTATGCCTGCTACCTCGTGGCCCAGAACGGCGACCCGAAGAAACAGCCCATCGCCTTCGCGCAAACCTATTTCGCCGTGCAGACCCGCAAGGCCGAACTGATCGAGCAGCGCCTACTGGAAACCGAGCGGGTGCAGGCACGCAAAAAACTCTCGGCCACCGAAAAAGAGCTGTCGAACGTCATCTACGAACAGACTGGCGGTAACCAGAACTTCGCCCTGATCCGCAGCAAGGGCGACCATGCCCTGTTCGGCAAAAGCACCCAGGCCATGAAAGCCCAATGGCAAGTGCCTGACAGTCGCCCGCTGGCGGACTTTGCGCCCACCATCGTCCTCAAGGCCAAGGACTTCGCCGCTGAAATCACCATCCACAACGCCCGCGCGCACCAAATGGGTAGCGAGCCAGCCATCTCCCGCGAGCACGTCACCAACAACGAGGCGGTGCGAAAAACCCTGCTGAGTCGCGGTATCCGCCCGGAAAGCCTGCCACCGGCAGAGGATGTGAAGAAAGTGGAGCGGCGGCTGGCGTCGGCGGAGAAGAAATCGGTGCAGAAACCTGAAAAGCTAAAAGGCGATGAATAAAGCAGAGCTGGGGCCGCTGCTGCATCGGCTGGCGCAGGGGCATGAGATTTCGGGGTTGAGTGCGTATGAGGAATGAAGACGTAAGTGCAATGAGTAAAAACCTTGCAATCGCTCCACGGCTGCGATTCCCTGATTTCCGTGAGACTGAGGGATGGACTACAAAAAGGCTGAAAGACACCTGTGAGGTCAACCCAGCAAATCCTGGTATTCCTGAAGTATTTGCATACATTGACCTGGAATCTGTCGAGGCAGGGGAGCTAAAGAATCGAAAAGTTCTCAGCCGCAACGAAGCCCCGAGCAGGGCACAGCGACTACTGCGCTACGGCGATGTGATTTTTCAGATTGTTAGACCATATCAACGCAACAATCTGCACTTCAAAATTGACGATGGTATTCAGTACGTTGCATCTACTGGGTATGCGCAGCTTCGGGCAAATGAATCGGAGGATTTTCTTTTTCAGTCGATACAGACAGATGATTTTGTTGATCGCGTCATCGTCAAATGCACAGGCTCTAGTTATCCTGCAATTAATTCATCCGACTTGGCTGAAATACCAGTGCCTATTCCAAGTAGTGCTGAACAACAAAAAATCGCCGACTGCCTGTCTTCCATCGACGAACTGATCTCCGCAGAAGCCCTGAAGCTGGACGCCCTAAAGGTACACAAGAAGGGCCTGATGCAGCGGCTTTTCCCCGCCGAAGGCGAAACCATCCCCCGCCTGCGCTTTCCTGAGTTTCGGGATGCGGGAGAGTGGAAGAAAAAGAAGATCAGCGATGTCTTGATGGAAGCAGTTCGCCCATTAGAGATGGAGGATGATGAAGAATATTCTTTGGTGCTTGTTAAGCGACGATATGAAGGAATAGTCTCCCGAGGGAAGCTTCAAGGAAAATCAATTAAGGTCAAATCTCAATTTTTCCTGCAAAAAGATGACTTTCTTATTTCCAAGAGGCAAATAGTTCATTGTGCCTGCGGTCTTGTGCCTGATGAATTTGATGGGGCAATCGTTTCCAACGAATATTCGGTGTTGCGAGCGAAGAATGGATTTTGTATAAAGTTCTTTAAGTATTTCTGTCAGCAACCTGTGGTTGGTCGATCATTCTTGGAGTGCAGCATAGGGATTGTTATTGAAAAAATGTTGTTTAAGCTAAATGATTGGCTGAAAAGAGAGTTTTTATTTCCTTCGTTGGATGAGCAAGTGAGGATTGCTAATCATTTTTCTTCGATTGAGGAGTTGATTGCCGCGCAAGATCAAATGGTCAACGCTCTCAAGACGCATAAGCACGGACTTATGCAACAGCTTTTCCCCGTCATGGATGAGATGCAGACATGAGCACACAAAAGTATTCATCCATAAACCGACTTGTCCAACGTCTGCACGACGACCTGAACGGTGGCGGGCAGAACTTTGTCCTGCTCCACGCCTACAACGGCACCGGCAAGACACGCCTGTCGATGGATTTCAAGGAAGCAGGCAAACGCAAGAACGGCGGCAGTCCCGATACGCTGTATTTCAACGCCTTTACTGAAGACCTGTTCCATTGGGACAACGACCTCGACAACGACAGCCAGCGGGTGATGCGCATCAATTCCGTATCGCGGTTCTTCTCAGGTATCAAGGAGCTGGCGCTCGAAGAAAACATCCAGTCCTACCTGGGGCGCTATGCCGATTTTGATTTCGATATCGACTACAGCAACTGGACGATTGCGTTCAGCAAGGGCGATGCCGAGCACATCAAGGTGTCGCGCGGTGAAGAGAACATCTTCATCTGGTGCCTGTTCATGGCGATCTGCGAGCGAGTGATCGACGGCCACCCCTCGTATGCCTGGGTCAAATACCTCTACATCGACGACCCGATTTCATCGCTGGACGACAACAACGCCATTGCCGTGGCCAGCGACTTGGCGCAACTGCTGCGCAAGGGCAAGGACAGGCTCAAGGTGGTGATTTCGTCGCACCATTCGCTGTTCTTCAACGTCGTGTGCAATGAGCTGAAGAAGGAAAGGCACAAGAAGTATTTTCTGCACCGCCCGAACCGGGGCAGCGAATATGCGCTGCGCGCGACGAACGACACGCCGTTTTTCCACCACGTCGCCATGCTCAGCGAGGTGAAGAAGGCGGCGGATTCGGATGCGCTCTACACCTACCACTTCAACATGCTGCGCAGCATTCTGGAGAAGACGGCGGTCTTCTTCGGCCACGATGATTTCTCGGCCTGTATCCACGGCGTGGACGACGAAGTGCTCTATGCTCGCGCCCTGAACCTGTTGAGCCACGGCCAATACGCCATTTATGAGCCGCGCGAAATGGTGGAAGACACCAAGGCGCTTTTCCGCCAGATTCTGGCGGCGTTTCTGGAGCGCTATCGGTTTGCCTTGCCCGAGCTTGAAGCTGCCGGGGCGGCTTGAAAGAGCATGTCGATGGACAAGAAGATCATCCTCGCCGGCCTCAACGGCGTGGGCAAAACCACTTTTGCCCGCTCTTTCCTGCCGCAAGAGGCGCAGTGCCCGCGCTTCATTAATGCCGACTTGGTCGCGGCGGGGCTGTCGCACTTTGCGCCGGAGGCTGTTGCTTTTGACCCTGCCTAGCGCGGAAGCCGCCATAGTCCGCGTGGCCGAGCGTGTAAGCCAAGGCGGACACCGCGCCTGTGCTGCTTGAATGGGGAGAGAACACATGAAGATGCTTGATATTTCCACCGCCAAGAACCCTGACCTGCGTGCCTCGATGGCCGCCATGCAGCGTGCCGCCGCGCTGGCTCGCAAGACGGCCATTCAGACGGATACCGGCATCGTCATCGTACGTGATGGGCAGATCGTGCATGTGTCGGCGCAGGAGCTGCGGCAGAGCACGGATGGAAAAAATGCAAAGACATGGGCCACCAAGGGTGAATGATGACTTCGCCCATATATGGCGCACTGCATCACACAACTACCGAGAAATCCTTGGTATTTCAACCTGCTTAGGTGCCACAACCTCAACGCACTTAATAGTCACCTCAAAACGGATTAACCCATGACTGAAATCGAAAAGCAACAATTGGGCAAGACCCTCTGGAACATTGCCGACCAACTGCGCGGCGCAATGAACGCGGACGACTTCCGCGACTACATGCTGGCCTTTCTGTTTCTGCGTTACCTATCGGACAACTACGAGGCTGCCGCCAGGAAAGAGCTGGGTTCCGACTACCCGGAACTGGAACCGGAAGACCGTATCAGCCCTTTGTCGTTCTGGTATGCCGACAATGCCGCCGATGTGCCCGCGTTCGAGAAGCAGATGCGCCGCAAGGTGCATTACGTGATCGAGCCGCAATATCTGTGGGACAACATTGCCGAGATGGCCCGCATGCAAAGCGGGGACTTGCTCAAGACGCTGCAAGACGGCTTTGATTTCATCGAGAACGAATCCTTTGCCAGCACCTTCCGGGGCTTGTTCTCGGAGATCAATTTGGCATCGGACAAGCTGGGTAAGAACTACGGCGAGCGCAATGACCGCCTGTGCAAGATCATTGGCGAGATCGCCAAGGGTTTGGCTAGGTTTTCGACCGACAGCGATGCCCTGGGCGATGCCTATGAATACCTGATCGGCGAGTTTGCTGCTGGCTCGGGCAAGAGGGCGGGTGAGTTTTATACGCCGCAGCGCATTTCGGACATTCTTTCGGCCATCGTGACGCTGGACAGTCAGGAGCCGACCACCGGCCCGCGCGAGCATCTGGACAGCGTGATGGACTTTGCCTGCGGCTCGGGTTCGTTGCTGCTGAACGTGCGCCATCGCATGGGGCCGCACGGCATCGGCAAGATTTACGGGCAGGAGAAGAACATCACCACCTACAACCTGGCACGCATGAACATGCTGCTGCACGGGGTGAAGGATTCGGAGTTCGAGATTTTCCACGGCGACACGCTGCTCAACGAGTGGGACATGCTGCGCGAAACCAACCCGGCCAAGCTTCCGAAGTTTGATGCCATCGTGGCCAACCCGCCGTTCAGCTACCGCTGGGAGCCGACCGAGGCGCTGGGCGAGGACGTGCGCTTCAAGAACCATGGCCTCGCGCCCAAGTCCGCCGCCGATTTCGCTTTTCTGCTGCACGGCTTCCACTACCTGAAGCAGGACGGGGTGATGGCCATCATCCTGCCGCACGGCGTGCTGTTCCGTGGCGGGGCGGAAGCGCGTATCCGCACCAAGCTGCTCAAGGATGGACACATCGACACGGTGATCGGCCTGCCCACCAATCTGTTCTTTTCCACCGGCATTCCGGTGTGCATCCTGGTGCTTAAAAAATGCAAAAAGTCCGATGACGTGCTGTTCATCAACGCGGCAGAGCATTTCGAGAAGGGTAAGCGCCAGAACCACCTGACGAAGGCGCACATCGCCAAGATCATCGACACCTACCAGCACCGCAAGGAGGAAGCACGCTACGCGCGACGGGTGGGCATGGAGGAGATCGAGAAGAAGAACGACTTCAACCTGAACATTTCGCGCTACGTAAGCACGGCAGTGGCGGAGAAGGAAGTCGACCTGGCCGCTGTCCACGCCGAGTTGGTGAAGATTGAGGCAGAAATTGCATGGGCCAAGCATAAACACAATGGCTTTTTGCAGGAGTTGGGCCTCAAGTCGCTGCCTTGACAAAGCAAATACCAAAGCCGATGTACTGTCGCAAGCATGTCAATCTGGTTACTTAAGGAGTTGAAATCTCTGGGGGTGCGGGTTACTACTGATAGTATTTCTCCCTATAAAAGCCGCCTTTCAAGGCGGCTTGGCTTTTTTTGGATTGGAGACTTCTATGGGTATCGCTGAGCGCGTGCGTTTTCCACAATTTCATAACCGCATCATGGACGCTGCTGCGGCAGCCGCCCTCATCCCCCACGGTGCCACGGTTGGCATGAGCGGCTTTACCGGCGCGGGCTACCCCAAGGCGCTGCCCCAAGCCATAGCCGAGCGCGCCCAAGCCGAGCACGCGCAGGGCCGGCCCTACAAGATCAACCTTTGGACGGGGGCCTCCACCGCGCCCGAGTGCGATGGGGCGCTGGCGCAAGCCCACGCCATTGGTCAGCGCCTGCCGTTCAACACCGACCCCCTCGCCCGCCAGCAGATCAATGCGGGCGAGATCGACTTCATCGACATGCACCTGTCGCACGTCGCCCAGCACGCCTGGTTTGGCTTCTTCGGCAAGATGAACGTGGCGGTGATCGAGGTGCTGGGCGTAACGGCCGATGGCCTGCTCATCCCCTCCACGGCGATTGGCAACAACAAAACCTGGCTGGAGATTGCCGACCAGGTGATCTTGGAAGTGAACACCAAGCTGCCCGGCGCGATGGAAGGCATGCACGACATCTACTACGGCACCGCCATCCCGCCCCGGCGCATGCCCATTTCCATGACGCACGCCGACAACCGCATCGGCGAGCCCTACCTGAAGGTGGATCCGGCCAAAGTGATTGCCGTGGTGGAAACGCACGGCAGCGACCGCAACAACGTGTTCAACGCGCCCGATGCCGATTCCAACCTGATTGCCAGCGCCATCATCGACTTTTTGACGCACGAGATGCAGGCCGGCCGCCTGCCCAAGCAGATGCTGCCCATCCAATCCGGCGTGGGCAATGTCGCCAATGCCGTGCTGGCCGGGCTGCTGCACGGCCCGTTCGAGCAGCTGCTGGGCTTTACCGAGGTGCTGCAGGACGGCATGCTCGATTTGCTGCGCGCCGGCAAGATGAGCCGCGCTTCGGCCACGGCGATTTCGCTCTCCGCCCAGGCGTTTGAGGATTTTGAAAAGAATCTGGACTTTTACCGCAGCCGCATTATCTTGCGCCCGCAAGAAATATCGAACCACCCCGAGCTGGTGCGCCGCCTGGGCGTGATCGCGATGAACTCGATGATCGAGGCCGACATCTACGGCAACATCAACTCCACCCACCTGATGGGCAGCAGCATGATGAACGGCATCGGCGGCAGCGGCGACTTTGCGCGCAACGGCTATTTGTCGTTCTTCGTCACGCCGTCGGTGGCCAAGGGCGGCAAGATCAGCTGCATCGTGCCCATGTGCTCGCACGTCGATCACACCGAGCACGACACGCAAATCATCGTCACCGAACAGGGCCTGGCCGACCTGCGCGGCCTCTCCCCCAAGCAACGCGCCAAGGTGGTGATTGAAAAATGCGCCCACCCCAGCTACCGCCCCATGCTGCAGGACTACTTTGACCGCGCCTGCGCCAAAGGGGCGCTGCACACGCCGCACATCCTGACCGAGGCGCTCTCCTGGCACCAGCGCTTCCTGGATACGGGCGATATGCGCGTCTGAGCCTAGAGCCTGCTGGCTCTTTTTATACCTAGCAAATAATACCGACCCGCTTTTGTTTGTAGGGGGCTTTGGCACCGCCCTCTCTATACTTAAGGATTGGAATTATTTCTTTGGGAGCGACGCTTTATGTTGCACTGGCTCACTCAACTGCGGTTGGCACAAAAATTTACTTTGCTGGGGTTACTCACCTTGGCGATGCTGGCCTTTCCTTCGGTGCTGTATTTAAAACAAACCATCACCGACGTGCGCCAGGCCCACCGCCAGGCTGAGGGGGTGCCGGTGCTCATGGCGCTGAACATGGTCATACAGCACACCCAGGTGCATCGGGGGCTGTCGGCCGGGGTGCTCAGTGGCAATGAGGGCATGCAGCAGCGGCGCGTAACGGCCAAAGAGGCCGTGAACCAGGCCCTGGGCAATGCCGCAGCGATACTGGTGCAAAGCAATGCGCCGGTGCAAGAGCAGCAGCGCTTGCAAAAATGGCAGACCACCTGGCAGGCGCTGGAGCAGGCGGTGGCCGCCAACAAGGTTGAGGTGGCCGATAGCTTTGCCCGCCATACCGATTTGATCGCCGAGCTGATGATGATCAACGAAGAACTGCTGGTGGCCTACCGCCTGCAGTCCAACGAAGACCCGGCCAATGTGGCGCTGCTGCAGGCCGCCTTGGTGCAAGCGCCGCAGCTCACCGAAGGGGTGGGGCAAATGCGGGCCATGGGCACGGGGTTTTTGACCCAGGCGTTTTTAAGTGTGGACGATCGGGGCGCGTTTCGGGCCTTGATCAGCCAAACCACGACGTTCCAAAAGCAAGTCGGGCGCTTTATTCAGCGGGCCATGACCTTGAACCCGGCTTATGAGCAAGAACTGGGTGGATTGGTCAAAACAGCAACAGAATTACTCAATGAAAGCAACCATTTGGCCCGCACCGAGGTGCTCGAAATCGATCTGCTGCAATACCCGGCCAGCGATTACTTCAACCAACTGACGCAAACCATCGATGCCATCAACGCGGTGCGCATCAGCGGGGCCGATCGGCTGGCACAGGTGCTGGATGCCAATGCCGACAAGCAGCGCAATGTGTTGATCACCCTGTCCGTGCTGCAAACGGTCTTACTCATCGCGGCCGTGTGGCTGGCGCTGCTGTTCGTGCGCTCCATCACCCAGCCGTTGCGCCGGGCGGTGGATTTGGCCTTGGCGGTGGCCGATGGCAATTTGCAAGGGGCCGATGAGACCCCCGACCGCAACGAGATTGGCGAGCTCATTGCCGCGCAGCAGCAAATGCGTGCCCGCCTGCGCCCCATCGTGCAGCAGGTGCGCCAGGGCTCGGATGCGGTGGCCTTGGCCAGTGCCGAAATCGCCCAGGGCAACCAAGACCTGTCGGCCCGCACCGAAAGCCAAGCCAGTGCGCTGGAGCAAACGGCCGCCTCCATGGAAGAACTCAGCGCCACCGTGCGCCACAACGCCGACAGCGCCCAGCAGGCCAGCCAGCTGACACAAACAGCCCACAGCATTGCCAGCCAAGGCGGCCAGATGGTGGGGCAAATGGTGCAAACCATGCAGGGCATTCATGACAGCAGCCGCAAGATGGGCGACATCATTGGCGTGATTGACAGCATTGCCTTCCAAACCAACATCTTGGCGCTGAACGCAGCCGTTGAAGCGGCCCGCGCGGGCGAGCAAGGCCGGGGCTTTGCCGTGGTGGCCAGCGAAGTGCGCAGCCTGGCCGGGCGCAGTGCCGAGGCGGCCAAAGAGATCAAACGCCTGATTGATGACAGCGTGCAGCGCGTGGGCGCGGGCAATGCCTTGGCCCAGCAAACGGGCGAGACGATGCAAGAAATGGTGGGCGCAATTGGCAAGGTGAACACCATCGTCAGCGCCATCAGCAACGCCAGCCGCGAGCAGGCCGAAGGGGTCATCCAAGTGGGCGAGGCGATTACGCAAATGGACCAAGTCACCCAGCAAAACGCCGCGCTGGTCGAAGAAATGGCGGCGGCTGCCACCAGCTTAAACAGCCAAAGTCAAGAGCTGGTGCAAGCCATCTCCATCTTTCAGGTGGAGGGGGCCAGCGGGCGCACGCAAGCCCCACCAACCTTATTAAAATAAGAGCGCTTTACGCACGTATTTGCTTTAATTTAGATAAAAATAGCTGCTTAACGCTTTAAATTAAAGCGCAAGCAGCTATTTATTTTTAAGCAACGCCTGCATCATCTCCAGCGCATAGCGGCTGGCCACCGACTGCACAAACGAGGGGAAATCCAAGTGGGCGCTGTCGTCCGCCCGGTCAGAAATAGTGCGCACCGCCGCAAAGGGCAGGCCGTAATCGGCACAGGTTTGGGCAATGGCTGCGCCCTCCATCTCTACCGCCAGCACCGGGTAGCCGGCCGCCTGCAACTCGCTGTGAATGCGCTGCGAGGTGTTGGCCGCCACAATAAATTGGTCGCCGCTGGCAATCAGCCCGTGGTGGACTTGTGGCGCATGGCCTGCCAGCAAAGGCAACTGCCACTGCTGGGCGGCGCTGATGCACTGCGCTGCCGCATGCGCCAGCGCCTGGGTGAGCTGCGCATCGCAATCAAAATGCGGCGCGGCGTAGCCGGGCACCTGCCAGCGGGTAAACAAGGGGCGCACATCCATATCGTGCTGCACAAACTGCGTGGCCACGACCACATCGCCCACCCGCACGTGCGGGGCCAGCCCACCGGCCACACCGGTAAAAACCAAACGCTGAATGGCAAAACGCTCCATCAACACCGCTGTGGTGGTGGCAGCGGCCACTTTGCCGATGCCGCTTAAGGCCAGCACCACTTCTTGCCCATGGAACATGCCCCGGGTAAAGGTGCGCCCCGCATGGCGTTCGGTGGTGGTGTGGGTCAGCAGCAGCTGCAGGCCCTGTTGTTCTTCAGGCAGGGCGCTAACAATGGCAAGGGGCATGGTAAGAGAGGCAGAAAAAAAGGCGCAGGGCAGAATCAAAAAACCGGGCCTCCCGCAACGAGAGGCCCGGCCCGGATTGTCCCTGATTGTGGCTTGGCTGCCGCCTTAGCCGGCGCTTACGCTTGGCTTTGGCGCAGCTCGCGGCGCAGCACCTTGCCGACGGGGGTTTTGGGCAGCTCCTGGCGAAACTCGATCAGCTTGGGGTGCTTGTAATTGGTCAGCTTGCCTTTGCAGAAGTCGCGAATGGCTTGCTCGGTAATCTGCGGATTGTTCACCACGACAACCAGTTTGACGGCCTCGCCGGTTTTTTCGTCTGGCACGCCGACCACAGCGCATTCCAGCACACCGGGCATTTGCGCAATCACCTCTTCGACCTCGTTGGGATAGACGTTAAAGCCGCTGACCAGCACCATGTCCTTTTTGCGGTCAATGATGGTGAAGTAACCGCGCTCATCCATGGTGCCAATGTCGCCAGTGCGGAAATAGCCATCCGGGGTCATGACGCGGGCGGTTTCATCGGGGCGCTGCCAGTAACCGGCCATCACCTGCGGGCCTTTGACGGCAATTTCGCCGGACTGGCCGTGGACGGCAAAGCCATCGTCATCCACCAAAATTACATCCGTGCTGGGCACCGGCAAGCCAATGGTGCCGGTAAACGCTTTGCCCGCCACCGGGTTGCACGAAACGATGGGGCTGGTCTCTGACAAGCCATAGCCTTCGCAAATGGGGCAACCGGTTTTCTCCAGCCACAGCTTGGCCACCGCGCTTTGCACGGCCATGCCGCCGCCGACCGATACCTTCAGGTGGCTCCAATCGACCGAGTCAAAATCCGGGTGGTGGGCCAAGCCGTTGAACAGGGTATTGACCGCCGGGAAGGTGTGAAAGCGCTGCTTGGACAGCTCTTTGAGCGTCGCTTTCAAATCGCGCGGATTGGGGATCAAGATGTTTTTGCCGCCAATGTGCATCGACAGCATCATGTTCACCGTAAACGCGAAGATGTGGTACAGCGGCAGGGCGCACACACTGATGATTTGTTCGCCACCGGCCAGCAAGCCCTTGAGCATGGGGCCGTACCAGGCCTCGGCCTGCAGCACGTTGGCAATCACGTTGCGGTGCAGCAGCACTGCGCCCTTGGATACCCCGGTGGTGCCGCCCGTGTACTGCAGCACGGCGATATCGTCCGGCCCAATCTGGGGGCGGGTAAAGGGGGCGCTTTCGCCTTTGTGCAGTGCGTCTTTGTAGGCCACGGCCTGGGGCAGTGCAAACGGCGGCACCAGCTTTTTGACGTTGCGCACCACGTGATTGACCAGCTTGCCCTTGAACCAGCCCAGGGTGTCGCCCATGCTGCACAGCACGATGTGCTGAACTTGCGTGTTGGCAATGCATTGCTGCAAAGTGCTGGCAAAGTTTTCGATGATGACGATGGCCTTGGCCCCCGAATCCTTCAACTGGTGCTCCAGCTCGCGGGCGGTGTACAGCGGATTGACGTTCACAATCACCAACCCGGCCCGCAGCACTGCTGCCACGGCCACCGGGTACTGGGGCACGTTGGGCATCATCAGAGCCACACGATCGCCTTGGGCCAAGCCCAGCGATTGCAAATAGGCGGCAAACGCCTGGCTGAAACGATCAAGCTCGGCAAAGCTCATGTCCTTGCCCATAAAGTTAAACGCCACCCGGCCCGCATGCTGGGCAAAAGCCTGCTCCATCAACGCCACCAAGGAGGTGTAGCGGCTCAGATCAATCTCGGCAGGGATGCCTTCGGGGTAGTGGGCCAGCCAGGCGCGCTCTTGCATGAAAAACTCTCTTTCAGATGTCTGCTAGGAGGCTTGCAAAAGGCAATTCTCAAGCCGACGATAAAAACGAACGATAGTTCTATTTTTATCCAAGGTCGTTAAAAAAGTCCATGGTGCTTTGTCAGCAACATGGACTTTTTTTCCTAGGAAAAACCCTTAAAAACGGTGACTTAGGCCTGCAACGCCGCGTGGTTCAACGCAATGCGCGTCTCCAGGGCAACCGCCCGGGCCGCTGTCGCAAAGTCCATTCCCGCGCTGGCGTAAAGAATCGCCCGTGAGGAATTAATCACCATCGGCCCGCCTTGCGCCGCTTGCACCGTGGCCACCGCATCGCCCCCCTGTGCGCCCACGCCAGGAATCAGCAGCGGCAGCGTTGGCGCAACCGCCCGCACGCGCTCAATCTCTTGCGGGCGCGTGGCCCCCACCACCAGGCCCAGCTGGCCATTGGTGTTCCACGGCCCCTGCGCCAGCTGGGCAATGTGCTCAAACAGCGTAGGTTGGCCGGGCACATTCGCCAAAGTTTGCGCCTGAAAATCGTCCCCGCCGGGGTTGGAGGTGCGGCACAGCAAAAAGGCCCCTTTGCCCTCGTACTGCAAATAAGGCAGCACCGAATCCAGGCCCATAAAGGGCGAAAGCGTCACCGCATCCGCCCCGTAGCGCTCAAACGCCTCTTTCGCGTACTGCTCGGCGGTAGAGCCAATATCGCCGCGCTTGCTGTCCAAAATCACCGGCACCTGCGGCGCAACGCTGCGCATATGGGCCATGAGTTTTTCTAACTGCGCCTCCGCCCCATGGGCGGCAAAGTAGGCAATTTGCGGCTTAAAGGCGCACACCACATCGGCGGTGGCATCCACCATGGCAGCACAAAAATCAAAAATTTTGGAAGCATCGCCGCGCCAGTGGGTGGGGAATTTGGCCGGCTCGGGGTCAAGGCCCACGCACAGCAAGGAATGGTTGCGAGCCGTGGCATCGCGCAGCATGTCAAGAAAGGTCATGGCTAGATTGTAAAAAAGAGAACGCCCGGAAAAGAGAAGGCCCGGACTGCCCAACCGTTTTAAGCCTGGCCGCCAGCGGGCAAGTTGGGCAAATTTGGCACCAAAGCCGCCAACTGCTGGCGGGCAATCGCATGCCCATGCGCGGCGGCCTTGGCAATCCACATCAGCGCCATGGCGTTGTTGCTGGTATCCGCATTGGCATCGCCATCGCTGGCATCGCCGGTCGGCCCCAGCCCCGCCGCATACAACAGGCCCAGCCAATGCATGGCATCGGCCTGCGCCTGCTCGGCCGCCCGCTCCAAAAAATAGTGGGCAATGCGCCCCGCGTCGTGCCCCGGCGCGGGCGGGGTGGCTGGCGCAGCACCGCGCAAGGCCAGCAATGCAAATTGGCTGCCCATCTGCGCCT
Organism: Comamonas denitrificans; assembly: GCF_017368815.1. GTDB lineage: Bacteria > Pseudomonadota > Gammaproteobacteria > Burkholderiales > Burkholderiaceae_C > Comamonas > Comamonas denitrificans. The sequence goes on from NZ_JAFNME010000002.1 coordinate 30,131, forward strand.
GGGCCAGCGCCTCGCCCAGGTCGGCCCGCACCAGGGTTTGCACATCCTGCGCACTCCATGCGTTGGCTGCCTCGCCTGGCACACCCTCCATGGATTGCTGCACCGCCTCAAACGGCACCAATGCCCGCACCCCATCGCCCAGGCGCGGCACCAAGCCCTCTTCAATGCGCCGCTGCCAAGTGCGCACGCTGCGGCCCGTCAAGATGGCGGCGGTGTGCAGGCTAATCGAAAGGTGGGGGCAGGGCAGCGCAGACATAGCGGCATTGTAGAGAGCGGGCGCTGGGCCCACAGCATGGTGTTACCAGCGCGCGCGTGTCGTTATTTTTGCGCGACAAACCAGCGTGTCGCTAATTTTTGGCGACAAAGCCATGGGTTTTTGTCCTTTGGCCCTGCGACACACTGCCTTATCGCCAGGGCTTGCCCAGTGCGAGCAAAGTTGGCACGGTCTTTGCTTAAACCTTTGCGTTTTCATTTTTTACTCACTCTAAGGAGCTTGTTATGAAACGTACTATGCGTTCCGTGCAAAAGGGTTTTACCCTGATCGAACTGATGATCGTTGTGGCGATTATTGGTATTTTGGCTGCTGTGGCTTTGCCGGCTTACAAAGACTACACCATCAAAGCGCGTGCAGCGGAAGTTGTTCTGGCCGCATCCCAGTGCCGCACCACCATTAGCGAGGCCGTACAGACGATGCGTGCCGACTACGTGCCTACTGCCAACGGTTGGGGATGTGAGAATTCTTCTAATCCGACAAAAATGGTTGCTTCTATCACAACGAGTGCAAACGGCGCTATCACTGTGACACCTAACTTTACCAACCTTGGCATTTCGGGTGCCTCTCCTTCCGGAACGCTCGTCTTAACTCCTTACTTTGATGCCAGTACAGTGCTAGCACCCAGCACCAATGCGGCTCACCGCGGCGCTCAGATTACTGAGTGGCGCTGCACATCGAGTGGTGATATGGCTAAATACGCACCTGGGTCTTGTAAGTAATTGTTCGACTTTATCTCCTAAGTGATTTTGTGGAGATACAGGTACTACTGTTGATAAAAAACACCCCTTGGGGTGTTTTTTTAATTTAAGCATGAATCATGTACGATTTGCTTTTTTATCCCATAATATCAACTTTTTTACTATTAATTTCTGCTTTTTATTTGTTTGGCTCAAAATCTACGGCTTTTTTTTCCATATTAATAGCGGTATTTAGTCTGTTTTTGAGTTTATTTTATTATGTGGTAAATTCATTTACTGGAGAAGGTATTAATGAGGCTGTATTTTTTCATATAATTTATGGGTTTAATGGAATTAATATCTTTAATTATAAGATAGAAATCTTTTTAATATTTTTCTGTATTTGTTTTTTTGTTTTTTTGATATTTTTTGCTAGAAAAAAAATAGTTCAAATTAAGCGTAAGCCAAGACTGCTTATTGAGTTAACAATTTTATTTGCTTGTTCATGTTTCTCTATAGCGGTTCATCCAGCAACTCTTGATATAGGGTTGATAGTTGAAAGTTTTTTTGCTTCACAAAATTCTATAAAATTAAACCAAGATCTAGGCGATTATCAATATTTAATAAATAACTCAAAAAATAAAAAAAGCTTAGTATATATATATGCAGAAAGTCTGGAGAGAACTTTTTTTGATGAAAAAATATTTCCAGAGCTGGTAATAAATTTGAAAAATTTAGAAAAAAAATCTATTTCTTTTCAAGGGGTTCGGCAAGCCCCAATGACAGATTGGACTATTGCTGGAATGGTTTCTAGTCAATGTGGCGTTCCTTTGGCAACTTTTAAATCAAATAGAAATGATTTTTCTGGCATAGATAATTTTGTGCCTGGAGCTACTTGTATGGGAGATATTTTTAAATCTGCAGGCTACAAAAATTTTTATATTGGTGGTGCTGATTTGAATTTTGCAGGAAAAGGAAATTTCTATAAGAGTCATGGTTTTGATGAAATATTTGGTCTTAAAGAAATTCAATCTATATATGAAAATTCATTACCCACATCAAAATGGGGTATCTATGATGATGCGCTTTTTGATTTTTCATATGAAAAATATAAATCACTTGCATTACAAAAAGATCCATTTGTATTATTTATTTTGACGGCTGATACACATGGGCCTAGTGGACACGAAACCCCTGAGTGCAAAAGTATAAAATATAAAAATGGCGATGTTAAAATGCTTAATGCAGTAAAGTGTGCTGATTTTTTAATTGATAAATTTTTATCAAAGATAATGTCTGTGAAAACAGAACAAGATGTTATTTTTGTATTGGGGTCTGATCATTTGCAAATGAACAATGATGCATCTTTTATTTTGACAGAGCATGAGACTGCAAGAACTAATCTTTTCATGATTTTGGAAAAAGGTAAGGCACCTAAAATTGTGAGTAAACCTTCTTCTACCCTAGATATAGCACCAACTGTAATGTCGATTATGGGTTGGGATATAAATAATTTTGCTTTTGGTAGAAATTTACTTAGTGAAGAGTTAACTTTAGTTGAAAAATATGGTGAGGAAAATTTTTTCAATTCGCTAAAAAATTGGCGGCTGAATCTTTGGAAAACTTGGATTGAAAAATAAATAATAAAAATATGTCATTTTTGTAACTCCGCCTGCGTGCCAGCGCCATTCACCTTGCCATCAGCCTGAGCATTGCCACCTTGGCCGCATGGCTGGTGTTTGGCTGGTGGTATCCGTACCCGTACCGCGAGCTGTCGGGCGGGCGTGAGTTATTTACTTTGGTGGTGGCGGTGGATGTGGTGCTGGGCCCACTGATTACGCTGGTGATTTTCAACACCACCAAAACCCGCCGCCATTTGCTGATGGATTTTTCAGTGATTGGCCTGCTTCAAGTGGCTGCATTAGCGTATGGGCTGTGGACGGTATTTGTCGCCCGGCCTGTGCATTTGGTTTTTGAGTACAACCGAATGGCCGTCGTTCATGCCGTCGATATAGAGCCAAGTCTGCTCTCCCAAGCCCCACCCGATTTGCAAACCTTGCCTTGGCGTGGCCCCACGCTGCTTTCGTTGCGACCACTGCAAGGCGGCGAGGTGATTGAATCGGTGCTGCAAGCAGTAGGGGGTATCGCCCAGGCAGCGCAACCCAACCTATGGCAGCCCTACGATGCCGCCCGCGCTGACATCCTGCGCGAGTCGCGCCCGGCTGCGCAGCTGAAAGAGCGCTTCCCTCAGCACGCTGACACCATCGACCAAGGCGTGGCCCGCACAGGCCTTCCATTAGATCAATTGCGCACCTTGCCCCTGCTCTCGCGCAAAACCGCCTGGACGGTGCTGATCGACGCGCAAACAGCCAAGCCCGTGGGTTTTGTCGCGCTGGATTCGTTTTAGCGCGGCCAATGTGCTTCTGAAAATTAAGCTGCTTGCGCTTTATAAATAAGGGTTTCAGCATGAAAAGTGCTTGAAACCTTTTATTTTAAAGCGGAAGATGCTTGTATAAAGTGAGCGAATTGTGGGTTGTAGATGGGGTGTGTGTAACCCAACCTGCGGGTGGCGATGTCCAGGTTTTTCCTTGCGATATAAATTATTTGTTACTACAATGAATTCATGTTCACTGTGATTGAAACGCCAGAATTCATCGTTTGGTCTGCCAAAGTTTGGTCTGATGACGAGCGTGCTGAATTTATTGGCTGGATTGCTGAGAACACTGAGGCTGGCGATGTCATTTCTGGCTCTGGTGGCCTGCGCAAAGTGCGCTGGTCTCGCGCAGGGATGGGGAAACGCGGTGGCGTTCGGGTGATTTATTTCACCCGCACTGCGCATGGCGAAGTGGTGTTGCTATTGGTGTATGCGAAAGCCAAGTTCGACAACATTGGAGCCGATGTATTGAAGGCACTGAAGGAGAAATTTGATGCCCAAGACCAAAGACGCTGAAATGCAGGAATTTGAAGCTGCCCTGCTGCGCAGTGTCGATCAGGCGCTGCGCGGCGAATACGCAGCCGTTCATACGCCCCCACAAATCGCGGCCCGCAAGCGTGGGCGTCCTGCGGGCACGGTCAAAACCGGAGCCAAAGTTTCGACAACCATCCGCTTTGATCCCGACCTGTTGGCCGCCCTTAAAGCCACCGGTGCTGGCTGGCAAACCCGCGTCAACGAGGTGCTGCGCGAAGCCGTGCGCCGAGGAAAGCTGACTGCCTGAGTAATAGCAGCACCTAGCGCATACGTTTTAAGCTTCAAATTGGCATTTAGCCCTTATTCAGTAAGCGCAAAGAGCTATTAATTTTGAGTTTTAGCCCCATCCAAAGGCTGCAAGGTGGGGCTGAGTCGTTGGCTTTCCCACATCCACGCATGCCGCACGATGTCGTGCAAATCGGTGTATTGCGGTTGCCAGCCCAGCGCAGCGCGGGCGCGGGTGCTGTCGGCCACCAGGATGGCGGGGTCGCCGGCGCGGCGAGGTAAATCTTGCACGGCCACACGCTGGCCGGTGACGGTTTCTACGGCATGGATCACTTCACGAATCGAAAAGCCGTGTCCATTGCCTAAGTTGAAAGCGGTGGAGGCTTTTCCCTGCAGCAGCCAATCCAGCGCCAGCAGGTGTGCCTCGACCAAGTCTTGCACGTGGATGTAGTCGCGGATGCAGGTGCCGTCGGGGGTGTCGTAATCGGTGCCAAACACGCCAATATGTGTTCTTCGCCCGGATGCCGCCTGCAGCACCAGTGGGATCAGGTGTGTCTCGGGGTCGTGGCGCTCCCCCAGTAGGCCATCGGGGTGTGCGCCCGCAGCGTTGAAATAGCGCAATGCCACAGAGCGCAAACCGTGCGCGCAGTCGCAATCGGCCAGTATCTGCTCCACCATGGATTTGCTCCAGCCATAGGGATTGACCGGCTGGCGTGGGTGCGCCTCATCGATGGGGATGCGGATCGGATCACCAAAAATGGCGGCAGTCGAAGAAAAGATCAGGCGCTGCACGCCGTGTTCGATCATGGCCTCTACCAGGTGGATGGTGTTGCCCACGTTGTTGGCGTAGTAGCGGGCAGGCTGCTGCACAGATTCCCCCACTTGGATGGAGGACGCAAAGTGCATCACCGCACCAAAGCGGTGGGCGGCGAACAGGCGCGCCAGCATGGCCCGGTCGGCCAGATCGCCCACGACCAGCTCTCCAGCCAGCACGGCATCCCGGTGGCCATGGCTCAGGTTGTCGAACACCACAACGTCGTATCCCGCCTGGGCAAGTCGCAGCACCATGTGAGAGCCGATATAGCCGGCTCCGCCGACGATCAAAATTTTGGATTTCATAGGGTTGATTTCACGGCAATGTGCCAGTTCAGCCGCTCCATGCCACCCACCAGCGGTGGCAAGTTGCGTGTGATGTGCAGGATGCAGGGCTGGGTCATGGGCGCTTCTGCTGCACCAGCGCTTGCCCCGCTTCGGTCAGCCGATAGCGCTGCAGGCGGCTGGTGGGTTTGTCGGGGAGGGTCATTTCTACCCAGCCTGCCGCCAGCGCGGGATGCAAATAGTTGGCACGGAAGGTGGGGCGATGTTTGAGACCAAGGCGGTGTTGTATTTCAGAAGGTGGCAGTGCGCCATCCACCAAAACCCGCAGCAACCGCACGACTGGGTCGGCGACTAGGTCGGTGACTGGGTCGGTGACTTCGGGGGTGGCTGGTGGGCGAGTCCCCTCTGCGCCTATGCCTGCGGGTGCAATCACTTGCGTGGTGGGCTTGGGCCGCGCCACCACGGCCCTAAATTCATTGCCGCTGCGGTGGTCTTGCAACTCGATCTGCGGCCAGGCTTGGCGCGCCCGGTGAATGCCGCTGCCCAGCCCCCGGTAGGGCAGCAGGTGGGCGGCGTGTTCGCTCAAGATGGGGTTGCGGCGCTTGGTTTTGCCGTGCTGGATGTCCTCGGTGCTCAGGTTGCCGGGCAGGTGGCCGGGGCTGATGATTTCAATGCGGTCACGAAACACCAGGATGCGAATGGAGGCGCTGTCAAAGTAATCGCGGTGCATCAGGGCGTTGACCAGCAGCTCTTCCAGTGCGATGGGCGGCACTTCCAGCTCGCCCAGGGTGTTAAAGCCCCTGCCGTTTTGCACGTGGTGCAAGTTGCGCTTGATAAAGGCAAAGCTGCGCTGAAACTGCGCGCTCAGGGTGCCGTCAATGTCTTCGCTGTCTTGGTACTGGGTATCGCCAATCGAGTTGCCATAGAACGCCACGGCTTTGACCATGCACACGGGCAACCAGCGCTGGGGCTGCAGGCCAAACAGTAGCACTCCGGCCAAGGTCAGTTGCTGGTCTTTGAGCAGGCCCAGGCTGGCAAGGCTGGCGGTGTGCTCGGCTTCGGGGCAGGGTTGGTTAAAGCGTTTGCGGTAGTAGGCATCAAAAGCGGCCCAATCCACATCGGCCACGCTGGTGCCCGGCACGGGCAGGGTGTCGGCCTGGATCAGCCCGGCGTTCAAGAACATGCGCTGCATTTCTTCACCACCGGCCAGGAGGTGCTGGAGTTCTTCAAGGTGCATGGCTATCACGGCGGTATCGTTTGGGCGGGCACTGCATAAAAAAAGAGCTTCCAGCCCTTGCTGTAAAAGGGCTGGAAGCCAGTTGGAGGCGGTTATTTTTTCAAAGTGTGCAATGCCCTACACGTCAATATTGCCTGCCCGCAGGGCGTTGGTTTCGATGAAATCGCGGCGGGGTTCGACCTCGTCGCCCATGAGCATGGTGAATACGCGGTCGGCCTCGATGGCGTCGCCCACCTGCACTTGCAGCAGGCTGCGCACGTTGGGGTCCATGGTGGTTTCCCACAGCTGTTCGGGGTTCATTTCGCCCAGGCCTTTGTAGCGCTGGCGGCCGGTGGTGCGCTCGGCTTCGCGAATCAGCCATTGCATGGCTTGGCGGAAGTCGGTGACTTTTTCTGTGCGGGCTTTGTCGCCTTCGCCACGCGTGACTTTGGCACCGTCTTGCAGCAGGCCGTTGAAGCTTTGCGCTTCGGCGCTCAGGGCGGCGTAGTCGCTGCTGCGCACAAATTCTTGCGTGAGGATGGAGCTTTTGATGTTGCCGTGGTGGTGGCGGCTGATGCGCAGGATGGGGTTGTCGCTTTGCGGGTCGATCTCGGCGGTGACGGCGGCGGGTACGCCGGTGGTGGTCAGCTCGCGCAGTTTTGCTTCCAGAATGGGAGCGCATGCCGCAGCATCGGCGAGCGTTTCCAGGTGAATTTGCACCCCATCGGCGATGGCCCGCAGGGCTTCAGCATCCATAAAGTTAGACAGGCGCTCAATCACGTTTTCGGCGGCCAGGTGCATGTCGGCCAGGCGCTGCAGCTCTTCGCCAGCAATGGTGCGGGGGGCGCTGCCGCCGGTGCTGACGCTGGCATCGCGCAGGGCGATTTTGAGCAGGTAGCGGTTCAGCGCCGGGCCGTCTTTCAGGTACAGCTCTTCCTTGCCGTTTTTCACCTTGTACAGCGGCGGCTGGGCGATGTAGATGTGGCCGCGCTCGACCAGATCGGGCATCTGGCGGTAGAAGAAGGTCAGCAGCAGGGTGCGGATGTGCGCACCGTCCACGTCCGCGTCGGTCATGATGATGATGCGGTGGTAGCGCAGCTTGTCGGGGTTGTAGTCGTCGCTGCTGCTTTTGTTGGAGTCTTCGCTGACCTTGCCAATGCCCGTGCCCAGCGCGGTGATCAGGGTGATGATTTCCTGGCTGGAGAGCAGTTTTTCGTAGCGGGCTTTTTCCACGTTCAAAATCTTGCCGCGCAGGGGCAGGATGGCTTGGAATTTGCGGTCGCGCCCTTGTTTGGCCGAGCCGCCGGCCGAGTCGCCCTCCACAATGTAGATTTCGCACAGCGCCGGGTCTTTTTCCTGGCAGTCGGCCAGTTTGCCGGGCAGGCCCATGCCGTCCAAAACGCCTTTGCGGCGCGTCATTTCGCGGGCTTTGCGGGCGGCTTCACGGGCGCGGGCGGCGTCGATGATTTTGTTGCACAGCACCTTGGCATCGTTGGGGTTTTCTTCCAGGTACTCGGTCAGCAGCTTGCCGACGATGTCTTCCACCGGCGCGCGCACTTCGCTGGACACCAGCTTGTCCTTGGTTTGGCTGCTGAATTTGGGCTCGGGCACTTTCACCGAGAGCACGCAGCACAGGCCTTCGCGCATGTCGTCGCCGGTGACATCGACCTTGGCTTTTTTGGCCAGCTCGTTTTGCTCGATGTATTTGCCAATCACCCGCGTCATGGCCGCCCGCAGGCCGGTCAGGTGGGTGCCGCCGTCGCGCTGGGGGATGTTGTTGGTAAAGCACAGCACCTGTTCGGCGTAGCTGTCGTTCCACTGCATGGCCACTTCCACGCCGATTTCGGTGCCGGGAATGCCGCCGTAGCTTTCTGCCGGGCGATGGCCCTCGGCATAAAAGGTGGTGGGGTGCAGCACTTTTTTGGTGCCGTTGATGAATTGGACAAAGCCCTTCACGCCGCCAGCGCCCGAGAAATCATCTTCCTTGCCGTCGCGCTCGTCTTTCAGGCGGATGCGCACGCCGTTGTTCAAAAAGCTCAGTTCACGCAGGCGCTTGGCCAGAATTTCGTAGCGAAATTCGTTGTTTTCTTTAAAGATTTCGGTGTCGGGCAGAAAGTGGACTTTGGTGCCGCGCTTGTCGCTGTCGCCCAGCACGCGCATGGGCGAGGTCTCAAAGCCATCGACCACTTCAATCAGCCGGTTTTGCACAAAGCCGCGCGAAAAATCAATTTCATACGCTTTGCCATTGCGCCGCACGGTCAGCTTCAGCCAGCTGGACAGCGCATTCACGCAGGACACGCCCACGCCGTGCAGGCCGCCCGATACTTTGTAGCTGTTTTGGTTGAACTTGCCGCCTGCGTGCAGTTCGGTCAGGGCGATTTCGGCCGCGCTGCGCTTGGGCTCGTGCTTGTCGTCCATCTTCACTGCCGTGGGAATGCCCCGGCCGTTGTCGATGACCGACAGCGAACCGTCGGCATGGATGGTGACCAGAATGTCGTCGCAGTGCCCGGCCAGCGCCTCGTCGATGGAGTTGTCCACCACCTCAAACACCAAATGGTGCAGGCCGGTGCCGTCGCTGGTGTCACCGATGTACATGCCGGGGCGTTTGCGCACGGCTTCCAGCCCTTCCAGGATTTGGATGGCCCCCGCGCCGTAGCCGTCGCTGGGGTTCTCGGGGAGGGGAAGGGTGTCGCTGTGCTGCTCGCTCATACAAAGCCTTTGCTCATAATTCAAGAGCGGATTGCGCTTGAATAAATTGAATCTGGAGAATAAATAGTATAGAAAATAGCTTATTGCAAGCGCAAAAAGCTATTTGTTTTGTAGCTATCAAAGCCGCATGGGCATGACGACGTATTTAAACCGTGCGCTCTCGGGCACGGTGATCAGGGCCGAGCTGTTGCTGTCCAGCAGGTTGATTTGCACCATCTCCTGGCCCATGTTGGCCAGCACATCAATCAGGTAGCTGACGTTAAAGCCGATGTCGATCTGCGGGCCGTCGTAGGCAATGTCCAGCTCATCGACGGCCTCTTCCTGCTCGGCGTTGTTGCTGGCCACGCGCAGCACGCCGGGTTGCACCGTCAGGCTCACGCCCTTGAATTTGTCGCTGGTCATGATGGCGGTGCGCTGCAAGCTGGCCAGCAGCGCCGCGCGGCCCAGCACGATTTGCTGGTGGTGGTTGGCGGGGATGACGCGCTGGTAATCGGGGAATTTGCCCTCGACCAGTTTGGTGACAAATTCCATGCCACCAAAGCTGAATTTGGCCTGGTTGTTGGCAAATTGCAGCGTGATGCGCGGCGCGTTGTCGCCGCTGGCATCGGACAGCAGGCGTTGCAGCTCTAGGACGGTTTTGCGCGGCAGGATGACTTCTTGCTTGGGCTCGACCTGCACATCCAGCTCGGCGCTGGCCCAGGCCAGGCGGTGGCCGTCGGTGGCCACCAGGCTCAGGGTGTTGCCCTCGGCCACGAACAAAATGCCGTTCAGGTAGTAGCGAATATCCTGCACCGCCATGGCAAACGAGACTTGGTGCATCAGGTCTTTGAGCGTTTTTTGCGGCACGCTGAAGGTGGGGCCAAAGCTGGGGGCCTCTTGCACCAGCGGGAAGTCTGGCGCGGGCAGCGACTGCAGGGTAAAGCGGCTTTTGCCGCCTTTGAGCAAGATTTTGTCGGCGTTGGCCTCCAGCGTCACCGTCTGGTCGGCGGGCATGGTTTTCAAGATGTCCATCAGCTTGCGCGCGCCGATGGTGGTGGCAAAGTCGCCCTCGTCGCCGCCCAGCTCGGCGGTGGTGCGGATTTGAATTTCCAGATCGCTGGTGGTCAGCTGCACCGCGTTGCCCACCTTGTGCAGCAGCACGTTGGCCAGAATCGGCATGGTGTGGCGCCGCTCGACGATGCCGCAGACAGATTGCAGTACGGCCAGGACTTTGTCTTGTGTGGTTTTGAAAAGAATCATGTCTGCCTCGATGGGGTCGTCAGATAAAAAGGGGTGATTTTGCCGTGCTCTGCGGGGGCTGCAAACCTGGATGGGGCTAGCCCTTGAGGGTCTGCTCCAGCACGTGCAGTTGTTGGTTGAGTTCGGTGTTGGTCTGGCGCTCGGCCGAAATCTTTCGCACCGCGTGCAGCACCGTGGTGTGGTCGCGCCCGCCAAACAGCTCGCCAATTTCAGGCAGGCTTTTTTGCGTCAGCTCTTTGGCCAAATACATGGCAATTTGGCGGGGCCGGGCAATGCTGGCCGGGCGCTTCTTGCTGTACATGTCGGCCACTTTGATTTTGTAAAAATCGGCCACGGTTTTTTGGATGTTTTCCACGCTGATCTGGCGGTTTTGAATCGACAGCAAATCGCGCAGCGCCTCGCGGGCCAGCTGGATGGACACTTCCTTTTGGTTAAAGCGCGAGTAGGCCAAAATTTTGCGCAGCGCCCCTTCCAGCTCGCGCACGTTGGAGCGCACGTTTTTGGCGACAAAAAACGCCACGTCTTCGGGCATTTCTGAGCCTTCGGCGCGCGCCTTATTGATCAAAATGGCCACGCGCATTTCCAGCTCGGGCGGCTCAATGGCCACCGTCAGCCCCGAGTCAAAGCGCGAGACCAGGCGCTCGTGAATGTCGGCCAGCCCCTTGGGGTAGGTGTCGCTGGTCATGACGATGTGGCTTTTTTTGGCCAGCAGCGCTTCAAAGGCGTTGAAAAATTCCTCTTGCGTGCGGTCTTTGTTGGCGAAAAACTGCACATCGTCAATCAGCAGCAAATCCAGCGAGTGGTAGTGGTGCTTGAACTCGTCAAACGTCTTGCGCTGGTAGGCTTTCACCACATCCGAGACAAATTGCTCGGCATGGATGTAAAGCACTTTGGCATCGGGTTTGTCCTCAAGCAATTTGTTACCCACAGCATGCATCAAGTGGGTTTTACCCAAGCCCACGCCACCATAAATAAACAGCGGGTTGTACAGCTGCCCCGGCGCACCGGCCACATGCAGCGCGGCCGCGCGGGCCATGCGGTTGGCCGTGCCTTCAACCAAGGTTTCAAAGGTCAAAGCTGGGTTTAAACGGGTGCGAAAAACGGGGGTGGCCGGGGCGGCCTCCTGCGCCGTGGGGGCGTGCGCGGGCCCTGCGCTGGCATGGCTTGCTGGGGCACCCTGGTCGGCCGCAGCCGCAGGGCGCACATAGGTGCGGGTGACCGATTCACGCTGGGCCACCGCCAATTCCAGGGTCACGCTGTGGCCGCACAGGGCTTCCAGCAAAGTCACGATGCGCCCGGCGTATTGCGTGCGAATCCAATCGAGTTTGAAGCGGTTGGGCGCGTACACGGTGACCTTGGCGAAGTCTTCGCTGACGCTGGCCGTCAGTGGCTTGATCCAGGTGTTGTACTGTTGTTCTGGCAGGTCGTGGCTGAGCTGTTCAACACAGGCCAACCACAGCCCCTGACCCGCGTTGTGCAGGGCATCTTCGGTCATTCGCAAGCGCTCGGTATGTGGATAGAAATTGACGGCAAAGGAGGTAGATTGTAGCTTTTCAAATGGTTATCCACATGCGCGGCGCATTCTCTAAGGGGGAGATAAGGGGCGCTATTGTGGCCTAAATGCGCAAGGTCATTGCAAGCTGGTCTTAACGCTGTGATAATCGCGGGTTTCCCTGAATGTGTTCAGGGCAATCGTCCTTGCGTAGCGCATGGCTTATAGGAAGCTGGCGCCGCCAAAATACTGAACCTTCTCAAGGAACTGCACCATGAAACGTACTTACCAACCCTCCAAAATCCGCCGCGCCCGCACCCACGGTTTCCTGGTGCGCATGAAAACCAAAGGTGGCCGTGCCGTGATCAACGCACGCCGCGCCAAAGGCCGCAAGCGCCTGGCCGTTTAAGGCCGCGCTTGGCTGGCCGCTGGCAGTGCACCTGCTTGCCATGGGGCAGGCAATGATGCAAAGGCTCAAAACCCGGGCGCAGTTTCAGGCGGTGATGGCCGCCGGGGTTTGCGCCCGTACGCCGCATTTTGTGTTGCACCGTTTGGTGCTAGAAACAACGGCAACTGCGGCAGAGCCTGCCACCGCATCCCTTTCAGGGCCCGATGTTGCGCTGACCCAGCCAGCATCGCAGGCCCTGTTTGCCGTTGTTGGTGCGCCGTCCAGGCAAGCACCGGCGCAGCCTTGGCTGGGGCCGCTGGTGCCCAAACGCTGGGCCAAGCGCTCGGTGACGCGGCATTTGCTGCGTCGGCAAATTTATGCTGTGGCCCAAGATTTTGCGGCCCAGTTGCCGCCTAACGGGGCGTATGTGGTGCGGCTGCGCGCCGCGTTTGACCCCAAGCGCTTTGTCAGCGCCAGCTCGGAGCCTTTGCGCCAGGCCGTGCGCAGCGAATTGCAGCAACTGTTTGGCTACGCAGTGCGCAAATTGGGTGGCGCTGGCCCTACGGCCGCGGCCAATCTGGCCGCTCCAGGAGTTTTGGCATGATGCAAAAACTGCTCATGGCGCTGGTCAAAGGCTATCGGCTGTTGCTCAGTCCCTGGCTGGGTTCGTCCTGCCGGTTTGAGCCCACCTGCTCGGCCTACAGTTTGCAAGCCCTGGAGCAATATGGCGCTGCCGTTGGCAGCTACATGACCGTGCACCGCTTGCTGCGTTGCCATCCTTGGTGCGAGGGCGGGCACGACCCTGTGCCGGCGCAAGCGCCGCGCTTGTTCAGCCGCTTGCTGCGCCCTTCCGCACCTTCCGCCTCCTCTGAAAAGAAGTCCTCATGACCGATATTCGCCGCACTATCTTGTGGGTGGTGTTTGCTTTCTCCCTCATCATGTTGTGGGACAAATGGCAAATCCACAATGGCAACCCTGCCACATTTTTCCCAGCTGCTTCCCCAGTAACAGCGCAAAATTCAAGCACTAATGGTGCTGAAAATAGCGCCAATGCAACGCCAGCAGCTACTGTAAATACAGCAGTGGATGCCACGGGTGCTGCTGCCGAAGCGGCCCCCGTGGGCGAAACCGTGGTGATCACCACCGACGTGTTGCGCCTGACCTTGAGCACCGAAGGTGGCACCGTGGTGCGCACCGAGCTGCTCAACTACAAACAAGATGCCGACCGCAGCCAGCCCGTGGTGCTGCTGGACGAAACGCCCCAGCACAGCTATGTGGCGCAAACCGGCCTGATTGGCGGTAACTACCCCACGCACAAGACCGTGATGCAGTTGCAGCCGGGCGAGCGCACCCTGCAAGACGGGCAAGACAGCTTGACCGTGCGCCTGGAGTCGCCCGAGATGGATGGCGTGAAACTGGTCAAAACCTTGACCTTCAAGCGCGGCGCTTACGATGTGGCGGTGCAGCACGATGTGATCAATACCGGCAACCAAAGCATCAACCCCCAGCTGTACCTGCAGCTGTTGCGTGACAACCTGCCGATTGATGGCGGCAACGCGTTTTATTCCACCTTCACCGGCCCGGCCTTCTACAGCGAAGCCGGTAAATACCAAAAAGTGGAATTCAAAGATGTGGACAAAGGCAAGGCCAGCTTTGAAAAGCAGGCCGACAACGGCTATGTGGCCATGGTGCAGCACTACTTTGCCAGCGCCTGGTTGCTGAACGATGGCATTGAGCGCGAGAACTTTGTGCGCAAAGTCGATGCCAACTTCTACACCGCCGGGGCCATCACCACCCTGGGCCAAATTGAGCCGGGCCAAAGCAAAACCCTGAACGCCCGTTTCTTCGCCGGCCCGCAGCAAGAAAAAATGCTCGAAACCTTGAGCCCCGGCCTGGTGCTGGTCAAGGACTATGGCATGTTCACCATTTTGGCCAAGCCGCTGTACTGGCTGCTGGACAAAATCCACAGCGTGCTGGGCAACTGGGGCTGGTCGATCATTGGCCTGGTGCTGCTCTTGAAAATTGCCTTCTACTGGCTCAACGCCAAGGCCTATGCCAGCATGGCCAAGATGAAGGCGCTCAACCCCCGCATCACCGAGATGCGCGAGCGCCTGAAAGACAAACCCCAGCAGATGCAGCAAGAGATGATGCGCATCTACCGCGAGGAAAAGGTCAATCCCCTGGGCGGCTGCCTGCCCATCATGATCCAGATTCCGGTGTTTATTGCGCTGTACTGGGTGCTGCTTTCCAGCGTGGAAATTCGCCAGGCCCCATGGATTTTGTGGATCACCGACCTGTCGGCCAAAGACCCGCTGTTCATCCTGCCCATCTTGATGACGCTGTCCTCGCTGCTGCAAACGGCGCTCAACCCCGTGCCGCCTGACCCGATGCAGGCCAAGATGATGTGGTTCATGCCGCTGATCTTCAGCTTCATGTTCTTCATGTTCCCGGCGGGCCTGGTGCTGTACTGGCTGACCAACAACGTGTTGTCGATTGCGCAGCAGTGGGTGATTAACGTGCGCATGGGCGTACCCCCGCAGTTCAACCACCCGTTCAAAAAGCAGCCGGCGGCGGCCAAGTAAGGCCCAGCCCCTTTCCGCTACAAACAATGGTCGCGCAAGCGGCCATTTTTGTTCTTGCTACCCTCTGGCCCTTGCCCTATTTTTTTGAAAGATTGCCCCATGCTTGCACGCCGCCACGATCCCATTGTTGCCATCGCCACAGCACCCGGGCGCGGGGCGGTCGGCATTGTGCGCGTCTCGGGCCAGCAGTTGGTCGGCTTTGTTCGCCAACTGCTTGGGCGCGATTTACAGCCCCGGCAAGCCCATTACCTGCCGTTTAACGATGGCCAGGGCCAGCCCCTGGACCACGGCCTGGCGCTGTTTTTCCCCGGCCCGCACAGCTACACCGGCGAAGACGTGCTGGAGCTGCAAGCCCACGGCGGCCCGGTCGTGTTGCAGCTGCTGCTGCAGCGCTGCCTGGAAGTGGCGCAAACGGTGGCCCCCGAGGGCCTGCCCGTGCTGCCCCATCTGCGCCTGGCCGAGCCGGGCGAATTTACCCAACGGGCCTTCTTCAACGACAAAATCGACCTGGCCCAGGCCGAGGCCATTGCCGACCTGATCGATGCCAGCACCGCCGTGGCCGCCCGCAGCGCCAGCCGTTCGCTGTCGGGCGCATTCTCGCAGGAAATCTCCGTGCTGCGCGATGCCCTGATCCACCTGCGTATGCTGGTTGAGGCGACGCTGGATTTCCCCGAAGAAGAGATCGACTTTCTGCAAAAAGCCGATGCCTGGGGCCAATTGCACACCTTGCAAGGCCAGCTGGCCCAGGTGCTGGCCCGCACCCAGCAAGGGGCGCTGCTGCGCGAAGGCATCAAGGTGGTGATTGCCGGGCAGCCCAATGCGGGCAAAAGCTCGCTGCTCAACGCCCTGGCCGGGGCCGAGCTGGCCATCGTCACCCCCATTGCCGGCACCACGCGCGACAAGGTGCAGGAAACCATCCAGATCAACGGCGTGCCGCTGCACGTGATCGACACGGCCGGCTTGCGCCAGAGCAGCGACGAGGTTGAGCGTATCGGCATTGCCCGCGCCTGGGAAGAAATCGCCCAGGCCGATGCCGTGCTGTTTTTGCACGATTTAACGCGCAGCAATGCTCCTGAATACGAAGCTGCTGACGCAGACATTGCAACAGTTTTAGCGCAAAAACTTCCAAAAAACGTTCCAGTGCTGCACATCTGGAATAAAGAAGATATAGCAAACACCGCAACGGCAGTGCCAGAGGCCACTGCGGGGCTGCGCCTGTCGGCCAAACACGGCCAGGGGCTGGATGCGCTGCGCCAGCGCCTGCTGGAGATTGCCGGGTGGCAATCGGCCCCTGAAGGCCTGTACATCGCCCGCGCTCGGCACGTGCAGGCGCTGCAAGCCACGGGCGAGCACTTAGCGCAAGCCCATGCCCTGCTGCAAACCGCGGACCCGGCCCTCGATTTGCTGGCCGAAGAACTGCGCCTGGCCCAGCACCACCTGGGCGCCATCACGGGCGAATTCACCTCGGATGATTTGCTGGGGGTGATCTTCAGCAGCTTTTGCATTGGCAAGTGATGGCACTGTCCGAGCGGGTCTGGCCGGATGGGGCGGCTGGGTAGAAAGACCTTGAAGAAAACGAGCTTGGGTGCTTAAATACTAGGCACAGTGCGGCATTCGATGCTGCGCACCACGCCAAGGAGAGGCACGATGTCGGTGATCAATACCAATTACCTGGCCCTGGTTTCCCAGAGCCACCTGCAAAAATCCCAAAGTGCCCTGGGCACGGCCATTGAGCGCCTGTCCTCGGGGCTGCGCATCAACAGCGCCAAAGACGATGCGGCAGGCTTTGCCATTGCAGAACGTTTTTTGAGCAATATCCGCGGCCTGAGCCAGGTGGCCCGCGATACCTCGGACGGTGTCTCGCTGGCGCAAACTGCCCAGGGGGCGCTTTCTGCCACCAACGACAGCCTGCAGCGCATGCGCGAACTGGCGGTGCAGGCGGGCAACGGCACCTTGAGCAGCGCCGACCGCCAAGCGCTGCAAAAAGAGTTTGACCAGTTGAGCGGCGAGGTCGATCGGGTGGCCAAAAGCACCGCGTTCAATGGCCAAAAACTGCTTGATGGCAGCTTTAGCGCGGCGACTTTTCAAGTCGGCCCCAGTGCGGGCGACAACGTGACCGTGGGGGGCATGGCCAACACCCAGGTCGATAGCCTGGGACAAAGCGCTTACGCCAGTGCCCAGGTGGCCGTGGATGCGGCCAAAAAAGACAGCCTGCAAGCCGACTTGGCCGCTGGCGATGTCACGCTGACCATCACCGGGGCCGATGGCAAAAACTACACCAGCGTCATGCAGCAAGACAGCAGCTTGAGCGCCGATGAGGCGCTGGGCAAATTCGTCGCCACGGTGAACCAGCGCAGCGCCGACACGGGCGTGACCGCTTTTTTAAGCCAGGACGGCAGCAGCCTTGAATACCGCGCCAGCGTTGATCCTGGCCAAGACCCGACCAATGTGGCCATTGCCGCCTCGGGCAGCAACGGCTTTGCTGCAAGCGGTCAGGCCCAGCAAACCCAGGGCCTGCGCGGCATTGATTTAAGCAGCCAAGCCGGGGCGTGGGAGGGCTTGCAGCGCATTGACAGCGCGATCGACACCGTGAGCCGCTCCCGTGCGACGTTGGGGACGGTGCAAAATCGCTTTGAAAGCGCCATTGCCAACATCAGCATTCAAAACGAAAACGCCGTGCAGTCCCGTGGGCGGATGGTGGATGCCAACTTTGCCAAAGAAATCTCCAACCAAAGCCGCGCCATGATCTTGCAGGAGATGGGTTTTGCCATGCAGGCCCAGGCCAACCAGTCCAGCCGCTGGACGCTGGCCCTGCTGCGCTAGGCCTTGTGTGGCTGCTTTGGCCACCGCGATTGCAACGCAAAAGTTCAAGCAGCTCTGCACCAGAGCTGCTTTTTTATTGCGGAAAGCCCGCTAGCGGTATTGGGTTGGGGTTTCTAGGATGGCAGCCACATTCAACAATCAGGAGAGTGGCGCTATGCCTTTGGATTTAAACGTTCCGTCGTATGTTCAACACACCGGCCTCATTGCCTGGGTGGCCGATATGGCGGCCTTGTGTGAACCCAAATACATCCACTGGTGCGATGGCAGCCAAGAAGAGTACGACGCGCTGTGCCAGCAGCTGGTCGATGCCGGTACGTTTACCCGCCTCAACCCGTTGAAGCGCCCGGACAGCTACCTGGCGCGCACCGACCCCTCCGACGTGGCGCGGGTGGAAGACCGCACCTTTATCTGCAGCGAGCGCCAGGAGGATGCCGGCCCCACCAACAACTGGATGGCCCCGGATGCCATGCGCTCCACCTTGCAGCCGCTGTTTGCCGGGTGTATGCGCGGGCGCACCCTGTACGTGATTCCCTTCTCGATGGGGCCGCTGGGCAGCCCCATTGCGCAAATCGGTGTGGAGCTAAGCGATAGCGCCTACGTGGCCGTGAACATGCGGCTGATGACGCGCATGGGCCGCAAAGTGTGGGATGTGCTGGGGGCCGATGGCGCTTTCGTGCCCTGCATGCACACCGTGGGCGCACCGCTGGCCCAGGGTGCCACCGATGCCACCGTCTGGCCCTGCAACCCGACGACGAAATACATCGTCCACTTCCCTGAAACGCGCGAAATCTGGAGCTATGGCTCGGGCTACGGCGGCAACGCCTTGCTGGGCAAAAAATGTCTGGCGCTGCGCATCGCTTCCAAGATGGGGCAAGACCAGGGCTGGCTGGCCGAGCACATGCTGATTTTGGGCGTGACCAGCCCCGAAGGGGTGAAGCACCACATTGCAGCGGCCTTCCCCAGCGCCTGCGGCAAGACCAACTTTTCCATGCTGGTGCCGCCGGCAGGGTTTGCGGGCTGGAGCGTGACCACTGTGGGCGACGACATCGCTTGGATTCAGCCGCAGGCCGACGGCAGCCTGCGGGCCATCAACCCCGAGGCCGGTTACTTTGGCGTGGCACCGGGCACCAACCTGCAAACCAACCCCAACTGCATGGCCAGCCTGCACCGCGACGTGATCTTCACCAACGTGGCGCTGACCGACGATGGCGACGTGTGGTGGGAAGGGCTGGAGGCCGACCACGGCGGCCAGCTGCCGGCGCATTTGATCGACTGGCAGGGCCGGCATTGGACCCCGGCCATTGCCAAGGAAACCGGGGCCAAGGCCGCCCACCCCAACGCCCGTTTTACCGTGGCGGCGACGAACAACCCGGTGCTCGACCCGGCCTGGGACGACCCCCAGGGCGTGAAGATTGATGCCTTCATCTTCGGCGGCCGCCGCTCCAGCACCGTGCCGCTGGTCACCGAAGCGCGCAACTGGGTCGAAGGCGTGTACATGGCCGCCACCATGGGCAGCGAAACCACCGCCGCCGCCTTTGGCCAGCAAGGCGTGGTGCGCCGGGACCCGTTTGCCATGCTGCCGTTTTGCGGCTACCACATGGGCGACTACTTTCGGCACTGGCTCGAGCTGGGCGAAAAACTGCAGGCCCAGGGTGCCACCCTGCCGCGCATTTACTGCGTGAACTGGTTTCGCAAAGGGGCGGACGGCCAGTTCGTCTGGCCCGGCTACGGCGAAAACATGCGCGTGCTGCACTGGCTGCTACAACGCCTGCAGGGCCAGGCCGAGGGCGAGGAAACCGCCTTTGGCATCGCCCCGCGTTATGGCGATTTGCATTGGCAGAGCTTGCCGTTTAGCCAAGCGCAATTTGCCAGTGTGACCACGCTGGATCGCGCAATGTGGGCGCAAGAGCTGCAATCGCACGCCGAGCATTTCGCCCAGCTGGGGCCGCGCCTGCCGGTGGCGCTGGAGCAGGTGCGCCAGGCGCTGGCGCAGCGGCTGGCGGGCTGAGTCTGCGGTGGCGCAGGCGCCTACTCCTGTGCCATCCCCGCCTCGGGCACGTAGACCATCGAGCCATCCTTCATCTTGTAGGCCACGCCGGCTTTGGCCCCCTGGCCTTCACCGATTTCGCCGCTGGCTTTGTAGTGCTCGATCTTGGCACCGTCCTTGATGATGACTTCCATGTTCTCTTTGCCGGGGTTTTTGATAACCGTGACCTGCTCGGCGGTGAACGGGTTGGTCGGGCTTTGCGCCACGGCCAGCAGCAAGGCGGCGATGATGACCAGGAACACGTCGATCAGGTTCACGACCGAGAGGATGGGGTCGTCCTCGTCGCTGTCCTCCAGCAGGCGGCGGCGGGTGCTTTGGGCGCTGGCGCTGTGCGCGATGGGCGCTGCGGGGGCGGGGGGATGGGCGGCACTCATGCGGCGGCCTCTTGCTTTTTCAGGGGCATGACGGTGGCGGGCGGCGCTTGGGGGGCGGCTTGGCCGGCCAGCTCGGCCTCGATGGCGGCCAGATCGACGGCATACCAGCGCTTGCGCACGTTCACCACGGTAAAGCTGATGGCCGCCGCCAGCAGAGCCAGGATGACGGCAGAAAAAGCAATCATCAGGCTGCGCGAGACATCTTGCAGCGCCCCGTCGGCCAGGGCTTTGAGCGCCGGGCCCATGGGAATCATGGTGGCCACCAGCCCCAGCATGGGTGCAACGCGGGTGGCAATGCGGGCAAATTCCAGGCGTTTGACGGCCACGGTCTCCAGCGCCACCAGGTCGCAGCCGGGGTCGGCGCGGCGCAGGGCGTGTAGCTCAAAGCCCGCCGGTTTGCCCTGGGTGCGTTGCCACGCCTGCCAGGCAAACGCGCCCAGCGCGTAGAAGGCGTGGACGAACAGCGCGGCAATGGCCAGCAGCACGGGGTAGAGGAAGAACTGGCTGATGTCGTACATCGCCATTTCGATGGGGTTGGTCATGGTTCAAGCTCCTTGTGAAATCGGTTGGTTTGGTTAATTTAGGAGCTGTTTCCGCTTGTATTTAAACAATTTCATGAATAAATAGCTTTGAAATTGTTTTATTTAATTCGCAAACAGCTATTTTTATTTATAGCATTGCCTTGCGCCGCTGCCGCCATGCGCCGCCTGCCGTGATGGTGGCCAGGCCCAGCCCCAGGGCCAGATGGCGCCAGGGCGGGTTGTCGGGCGCATCGGGCGCAGTAACGGGCTGCAGCAGTACGCCGCTGATGGGCGGGGGCGCTTGCTCCGTTTCTGGTGGCGGCGGTTCGGGCGCTGGCTCCGGTGGTGGCGCGGGCGGCGGTTCTGCGGCGGGCGGTTCGGGCCGCTTGGGTGTTGGCGCTGCGGCCGCCGGTGGTGCAGGCAAAGCGCGGGCCCCCTGGGGCGCGGCGGCGGTGGGTGTGGCGCTGGGCGCGGCCATGCCAAAGCCGATGCCCGGCTGGGCGCTGGCCCCAACCATGGCGGCAAAGGCGGCGTTGTCGGTGCGCACGTCAAAGCGTTGCGACAAATCCTGCCAGCGCGCTTTGAGCTCTTGCACGGTGGCCGCGTCGGCCTGCCAGTAGCCCTGGCGGGCGGCTTCCAGCATGCGTTCCATGGTTTGCGCTAGGGCGTGCGGGTTTTGCTGTTCAAACCACGTTGTCAGGCCCAGGTTGTGCTTGTCGCGCACGTAGACATCGACCATTTCCTGCCATTGGTCGTCGCGCACAATTTCGCGGGCCACCGCTGTCCAGCCCCAGAAGTTGT
This sequence comes from Comamonas denitrificans, assembly GCF_017368815.1. Classification (GTDB taxonomy): domain Bacteria; phylum Pseudomonadota; class Gammaproteobacteria; order Burkholderiales; family Burkholderiaceae_C; genus Comamonas; species Comamonas denitrificans. The sequence goes on from NZ_JAFNME010000002.1 coordinate 51,565, forward strand.
TGGTCGCATCCAGCACTTGCAGCGTGCCGGCGTAGCCTTCTTGCATCAAGCCCTGGATGTAGCCGGGGTGGAACTGGCGCGTGGCCAGCTCTTTGGCCAGGAACTGCGCCGCGCCTTCCACCCGGCCGCTGCCTGCGCCGCGCAGGTTGCTGATGTACAGCGCGGGCGCTTTGCCATCGAGATGGCGCACGGCCAGGGCGATGCCGCCCAGGTACTGGAAGGGGTCGTCCGTGGTCAGCATGCCGTACAGGTTGGAGCTGCGCGAGAGCACAGCGCCCTGCGTGCCCTTGAGGTGCTCGGCGTACAGGTTCACGCCCTGGCGGCCCTCTAGCCCGGCCACGCCGGCCTGGCCCCATTGTTTTTCATCGGGGCCATAGGCGTATTGCATTTTCGACAGGTAAAGCTGGGCCAGCTTGCGGTCGCCTTCCTCTTTGCCGCTCCAGGTATCACTGGCCAGCACGGCATCGTCCAGGCCAGTGCCGTAGTTGCCGCTGGCCGAGGCAAAGATGCGCGTGGCCCCGGCCTGCGCGGCCACTTCGGGGGCGGCCCCCTGGGCGATGAGCTGCTGGGCGATGCGCTGGGCGTTGCGGGCCACGGGGTTGTCGGCTTCGTCCCTGGCCTGGCTGGCCAGCAGCGCGGCCTGGGCCAGTTGCTTCATAACGTTGGGGAAGTGGTCGCGGTACAGGCCGGTGGCCGACAGCACCACGTCCACGCGCGGGCGGCCCAGTTGTTCGCGCGGCACCAACTGCACGCCGGTGACGCGCCCGCCCGCATCCCACACCGGCTCCACGCCCAGCAGCCACAGCGCTTGCGCTTCCAGCAGGCCGAAGTGGCGCATGGTCTCGACCGACCACAGGCTGAAGGTGAGTTTTTCCGGGGCCTTGCCGTGCAGTTGGATGTGTTCGGCGATCAGGTTTTCGGCGGCCTGCTTGCCTGCCTCCCACGCCTGCTTGGTGGGCACGCGCGAGGGGTCAAAGCCGTAGAGGTTGCGCCCCGTGGGGTAGGCATCGGGGTTCTTGATGGGGTCGCCGCCGTAGGAGGTGGGCAGGTACTTGCCATCCAGCACAGCCAGCAGGCCGGTTAGCTCGCCCTGGGCACCCAGGTTGGCGTAGGCGGTGCGGGCCTGCTGCAAAGATTTTTGCAGCGCCTCGGGCAGGTCGTCCACGGGTTCGCCTTGCACCACGTGGCGCTGTAAGAGTTGGTAGGGCACGGTCTGCGCCAGTTGTTCCCAGGGGCCGACCAGGGCTTCATCGGCATCTTCCGGCGGCACGCCAGCGTGGATAGCGGCGGCATCCCAAAAGGGCTGGCCCAGCATCAGCAGCACGGTGCCTAGGCGGTGCAGCTCCTCAGGTGCTTTGCCAAAGGAGTGCAGCCCTTGCGGCTGGGCGGTTTGTGCCAGCTCGTGCAGGTGGTCGTGCAACTGGCGCACAAAACCGGCAAAGTCGGCCTGCACCTGGGGCACGGTCAGGCCCAGGTCGGCCACCACGCGCTCTTTTTGTGCGGCGGCCAGCAGGTCGATGGCGGTGCGTTCTTTCACCGCGCCTTCGTCCTGCGCCAGCCATTGGTGCAGCAGGTCGTGCATGTGCGTCAGCGCCGCGTGCAGGCCGCCAGGGGCAAAGGGCGGCGTTTGGTGGCTGATGATGGTGGCGCGGCCCCGGCGCTTGGCCTGGGTGGCTTCGCCGATGTTGTCGGCAATGTAGGGGTAGGCCACGGGGATGTCGCCCAGCGCCAGCAGGGGCGGGTCGTACACGGACAGGCCGCGCTCCTTGCCCGGTAGCCATTCCTGCGTGCCGTGGGTGCCAAAGTGGATCAGCGCATCGGCGCGCTGGCGCGTCCACAAATAGGTGGCGAAGTAGTAGTGCGAGGGCAGGGCGGTGGTGGAGTGGTAGATGGCTTTTTCCTTGCTCACCTGCCCGTCGGAGCGCGGCGGCTGCGGCAGGATGAGCACCTTGCCCAGTTGCAGGCGCGGGATAACGAAAAAGTCCTGCCCGCCCCGGCGCACCACCATGCGCGACTGCGCCGGGTCGCCCCAGGCTTGATGCAGCGCGGCCTGCGTGGCCTCGGGCAGCTGCTTCAGCCAGGCGCGGTAGTCGGCCAGCGGCAGCAGCTCGGCCAGATTGGCTTGCAACAGGGGCTGCAAGCGGCCTGCGCGGTAGGCCGGGGCCAGCAGGTGCTGCAGCTGCTCGATCAGCGCGTCTTCTTGCGGCGTGGTGGTGTCGTAACCGGCGGCCTGCATGCCGTCCAGCACGTGGCGCAGGCTGCGCGGCACGTTCAGGAACGAGGCGGAGAGGTTTTTCTCCCCCGGCGGGTAGTTCCAGAACATTACCGCCACCTGCTTGTCGGCGTTGGGCGTGCTTTGCAGTTTGGCCAGGCGCACGGCCTTGTTCACCACGGCCTGGGCCTGCGGGGCGATGGCAACGATTTGCTCATCGCTTTTGCGCGTGGCAGCGGCCACCTGGATGTCGGTCACGCCCGCGTATTCGGGCTGGGCCAGGTAGAAGGGCACGTCCATCAGCGCCACGCCGTGCGGGTCGTGCTCCCAGTCGGCCGGCTCGCCGCGCCGGTAGGGCATGGCCTGCAGCACGGGCACGCCCAGGGCGGCAAACTCGGTGCGCCGGTCTTCGGCGTTGAGCATGATTTGCGTGGTGATCAGCACATCCACCAGCGGGTGGCCCGCCGCGTCTTGCAACATCCGGGTGAAGCCCTTGGGCTCCATCATGGGCGTGTAGAACGGCAGGGCGATGGCGCCGCTGGCCTCGATGCGTTCGATCAGGTCGTCGATAAACGCCGTCTGGATGGAGGCGATGTACTGCTGGTGCAGCGCCAGCCCAACGATGGCCGGGCGCTGGCCGCGCGGCGCGGCAGGGTTCACGCCCTTCCAGGCGAAATACTCCTGCGCGGTGGCAAACACCTGCTGCGCTGCTTTGGGGTGGTAAATCGCCGCTTTGGGGTAGAGCACCGGATCAGCCACCGCTGGCGCAGGCTGGCCGCGCAGGTGGGCGCTTAAGGTGGCGAAAAAGCCCTCGAAGTTTTGCCGCCCGCCATTCACGTAAAACGGGTGCAGGCGCTGGGCTACGGCATCGGGCAGGCCGCTGGCCTGGGCCTGCGGGCCGTACAGCCACATGTGCGGCTGCGTGAGGTGGGGCAGGGCGGGGGCGAGGTGCTCGCGCACTTCGTCGACCAGGTAACTGTCAAAAAACACCGCGTCGTGCCCCTGCCACAGCCCGCCGTCGCTGTTCTTGGCAATGCGGTGCAGGTAACGCACCTGCACCGCCACGCCGTAGGGCGCGGCAATCGCGGCCAGTTGGCGGAACTTGCCTGCCGGCACGTTGCCGGTGGCAATGAACAGCACCGACAGCGGCGGCTGTTGCGCAGAGGCCGAGGGCACCGCACCGGGCGGCTGCGCCCAGGCCGCGCTGCAGCCCAGTGCCAGCAGCCAGGCACACCAGAATTGGAAAATTTTTTTCATTGCAGCCAGACCAACCCCGCAGGGGGTAGTTATCAAGAGCTGGTTCCGCAAATAAATAATAGATTTCAGATAGTTTTATATCTGAAATCAATATTTATAAAGCGGAAAAAGCTATTGTTTTTAGATTAAAAATCCATCCGCGCATTCACAAAGAAGCGCCGCCCCTGTTCGGCCCAGCCGAAGTTGGGCGACTCCTCCTGCATGCGCACATTGCCCAGGTTCTGAATGCCGGTGCTTAGGTGCAACTGGCGCTCGCCACCCAGCTTCCAGGCGCGGCCCACGCTGGCGTTCCACAGCGTGTAGGTGGGCAGCTTGCCGCTGGCGCTTTGCTGCTTGCCCGTGGTTTCCGCGCCCAGCTGGGTGCGCCATTGCTGCACCTGCCACACCAGGGTGGAGTTCCACGCTACGCGCGGGCGGTCGTTCAACTGCTGGCCCGTGGTTTTGTCGCGGGTGTGCAGCCAGGTGGCATCGTTGTTCCACTGCAGGCGCGGGGTGATGTCCCAGGTGAAGCCCGCTTCCAGCCCCTGGATGCGGGCGGCATCCACGTTGTCGTACTGGTAAATGCTGCGCGGGCCGATTTTTTGCAGCAGGCGGTAGGTGATGAGCTGCTTGACTTCGGTATGGAACACCGTGGCCCGCAGCGCCAGCTGCGGCGCGGCCTGCCAGTTGGCGCCCAGCTCAAAGGCGTTGGAGGTTTCCGGCTGGATGTTGCCGTTGCCCAGGAAGGAGTGCGGCCCCTCGGCCCCGACGTAGTTGGGCGAAATCTGCTTGAGCGTGGGCGCTTTGAAGGCGTGGCCATAACCGCCCTTGACGACCAAGTTCGGGCTGGCCTCCCACACCAAGTAGGCGCGGGGGCTGACTTCTGAGCCAAAAATCTCGTGGTGGTCGCCACGCAGGCCCAGGGTGGCCATCAGGTTCTGGCCCAGGGCGAACTCGTCCTGCACGAACAGGGCTTTGTGCGTGGCTTCGTCCTGGCCGTTTTTCAGCCCGGCATTGACCAGCTCTTCCTTGCGCCATTCGCCGCCCACGGTGATTTGGTGGCTGCCCCAGCGCGTGCTGGCGTGGCCGTCCACCACGCTGTCGCGCATGTCCTGCGGACGTGTGGCGGCCACGCCGTTGTTGCGGAAGTTGCGGATGCTGATGTCGCTGCGGTAGGCCCGCAACTGGCTGCGCCAGCCATTGCCCCAATCGGCATTCCAGCTGGCGTGCTTTTGCGTGCGATCTAACTCGTAGCGGTTGTGGTAGTACGTGGGGGTGCGGTTGATGTCATCGGAATCGCGCTTTTCCAGGCCGTCTTGCACGCCAAATTCCACCTCATGCCCGGCCACGGGCTGCCAGCTGGCGGTCAGCCCCAGGCTGCGTGTGCGGTTGCCCTCGATTTCAGACTGGGCGCGGTCTTCCGGCAGCACGGTGCTGCCCTGGTAAGACTTTTCGGCGTTGATGGCCAGGTTGAATTGCTCGCCCAGCGGGCCAGCGGCATACACCGAGGTGCGCAAGGCATCTGCCGCCGTGTCCGAATCCAGCCCCGTCGCGCCAGACAGGCTGATCGAGGCCATCCAGCGGTCTTTCGGCTTTTTCGTGATCAGGTTGATGACCCCGCCCAGCGCCTCGGAGCCGTACAGCGCCGACAGCGGGCCACGGATGATCTCCACCCGCTCCACCGCCGCCATGGGCAGCCAGCCGTATTGGTAGTCGGAGTGGCCAATCACGTCATCGCTGGCGCTGATGCGCCGCCCATCAATCAGCGTCAGCGTGTGCTTGCCCTCCATGCCGCGCAGCGCCAGCGTCTTGCGCCCGCCCACCTGCCGCCCCTGAAAGGTCACCCCCGGCGTGCCGCGCACGGCATCGAGCAGGTTGGCCGCATTGCGCTGGGCCAGCTCCTCCTCGGTCACCACCGTCACACTGGCGGGCGCGGTGCGGGCCTCTTGCTCGGTCATGGTGGCCGTCACCGTGACGGCTTGCAAGGTGTGCTGCCCAGCTGGTGCGGCGGCCAGCAGGGCATCGTCAGCCGCCGTGGCGGCCTGGGCCAGACCGAACACTAAAAAAGTGGCCAAGGCCACGGGATGGGGCGGGTGCGCCGGGGTGAGAGAGGATGGTTTCATGACAATAAATGTAAACAAGAATAATTCTCATTAAAATTATGACATGGTTTTTTTGGTGCTTTCCTTGTTTTTTCACCCAAGCAAGCGCCAGCATGCGGGTGCCGCTGCGCTTGCCCCTTGCGCCAGCGCAGCAAGGGCTGGCGCAAGCTTTATGATCGTGCGCTATTGGCACCCATTCACCACTGGGCAGGCACAGTCTGCTGGCCTGCACCCGGTACCCTTTACCCCTCACTTTAGAATTTTGGGAGATTGACCATGAAAATTTTGCTGGCCATTGACGGTAGCCCCTACTCCAAAAAAATGTTGGCCTACCTGTGCGCTCACGATGAGCTGATCAACGCCGGGCGCAACACCTTTACCGCCCTGACGGTGCTGCCCGCCATCCCCCCGCGCGCCCGTGCGGTGTTGAGCAAGGAAATGGTGGATGAGTACTACCGCGAGGAAGGAGCCAAAGTGCTCGATCCCGTGCGCAAGTACTTGGAGCAAAGCTGCATCTTCCCGAAAGAGCGGCTCGAAGTTGGCCACCCCGGCGATATCATTGCCAGCATTGCCGAGGACGAAAAGTACGACCTCATCATCATGGGCACCCACGGCCACGGGGCGCTGGGGCGGCTGGTGATGGGCTCGGTCAGTACCCAGGTGCTGGCCAATTGCAGCGTTCCGGTGATGTTGATTCGGTAAGCGTTTTCATCCTGAAAATAAAAAAGGCCACGATCAGTGGCCTTTTTTTATGGATTATTTTTTTCTGTGGCACGGATGCATACTTTGCAAATCCGGCAGTTTGTTATTTTGAATTTTCCTTTTGAATCCATTGCATGGAAGACAATATAAATATCAAAGAAAATAAATAAAAATTATGTCCTATAACAAATGTGAAGAACACATCAGACAAGCCGAATATAAAGTATCCGAAATAAATTAAAACTCCTGAGATCACCAGAAATTTATTAATAGATATTAATCTTTCGTTATTTTTTATGATGTAATTGTTTTTTCTATAAAAAGATATTATTAATAAAATTGGTATAAGATAGATGCCGATTAAAGCAATGATGCCAATGATTCCTCTGCGTGCCCACATCTCAAGAAAGTCATTGTGGGCATGGTTGTATTCCATAATGACAGGATTTGAAATTGATTTTTCAACATACTCCAGCCGTTTGTTTTGAATATTTTTATCACCCCATCCAGTAAATGGTTTTTCTTTACCCATTAGCAAAGCGGTTTTCCACATCTCTAAGCGAGCTCCCAGCGATGTTTGCACATACTGCTCGTGCTCATCAAAATAGCCATTTATCTGCTTAGTAGCTTCTTGTATTCTGGATTCTACTGGAGGTAGATTAATAAAAATTAAAAAAATTGGTAGTAGAGATAGCGTAAAAAATAATGCTATTTTTTTACTTTCTCGAAAAATGAAAAAAAATATAACTGGGATGGCGATTAAAGCAGGCCATCCGCCCCGAGAAAGAGAAAGAATAGACGCTAGCAATCCAAAAAAACTTGCTATCGCAAAAAACGTGCGCTCTTTTGTTGAGAAAAATTTGAGCATTGCGGCGCTTAATGAAATAATACCCATCAAGATAGCAAGATCACCAAACCGAATGGCATTGGTAAAACCTTCAGCACGGCCCATTTCCTCATATTGCATGGTGGCCAAGATTCCTGCAGCAATACCGCCTGCAGAAAGTCCATAGAGCACAGCGTGGGGATTGATTGGCACTTTGCTTAAAACCACCATCAGCCAAGCACCCAGAATATATCTGACCAGATAATCACCTTTGAGACTCAAAGAAAAAAGATCATCAAAGGTGTGGCTCCAAAAAAATCCAAGAAACAACAAAAATCCAGAGGCAAATTTTATCTCTTTGGGTATTTTGCTATTGCGCTTCAAAGGTATAGCCAGAAGCGTTGCCACCAGCATAAGTACCATCGCTAGCGAATGCCCATATTTTGTTGCAAGTAAAAGTGAAAAAAATAAAAAAACTGAAGCATTAACCAGAAAGGATACTGCATCTCGGTAGCGGTCTTCAGTTAAAAAGCTTGGATTCATAATTTAGCAATTCTTTAATTATTTTTTTCTCATACCGAGAGCGTTGTGCAGCATCCAAAGCGCGGAAATACTCTCGTTTTATTTTTTTTAAAAATCCGATGGCTGGCTTAGAACGATCCCCAATGCTGGATGGCGTATCGGCATCTGAAGTAAAAAACACAGCAGGTGACACGTCCAGCAGACAGCAACCATGATCCCAGCCACGCCACATATAGTTATCCACAGCACAAAAAAACTTTTCGCTCTGCGCTGCCAAAATCTCCGCAACTTGGGGGGAAATAATGTAGCCCATGGCCGTGGACGGGTCGCGCTGATACCTCACGATATTGAAATCATCAGAAATTTTTTGTAAGATCTGAAATTTTCTATCAAATAGGTTTCCAAGCCTTACAAAAAGATATTCTGCTTTTATTTTTTCAATGATCAAATGAACAATTTGAGCTGCCTGAGCAAAGTCTCCAACATAGTATTTTATTTTTATATCATCCTCCAGTATGAGAAATGGAATACCTTTGCGCGCACACTCTTCCCAGAGCGTGCGGTGCGAAATAAAACAGGCGATCTCGTTGATTCTCAAGTCATAACCCAGATTTCTTAGTCTTTTTTCACGATTGTACATTCCTAAGTAATTAGAGATATCCTCGCCAGCAATCGCATCAAAAAATGACCATTTGAGGCACTGCCCCTCAAGAATCGCTTCTATTTTTTTTCGGCGATGCGTTTGGTTTTTCAGAGAAATGACATGAATTTCAAAATTTTGTGACATTAGGATTTAAACGACAGAAAATTAATATAGGCTAAAATATTATTTTTTAATAGACGTAGTTGCTTTTTCATAAAAAATGAAAAATCTCTATTCTCTTTTTGTTTACGCCTGACCCTTTCCGTGGCTACGGTTCCCAAAATATCGCTATCTAGCCCCGCAGGTCTGACCAATGGCGGCCATATACTCAAACCTTTACCATTTTTGATCAGCCAATTTTGGAAAAAAATATCTACCGGAAGACAGGGATTTTGGGCCATCTTCAAAAAATCATGTGCGCCCTGCCGGCTCCAAACCAACCCCACGCCACGAATAGGAAAATAGTAGGCGCGCACCAAAGAGTAATCATGGGTACGAAAAATTTCTCGGCTTATCTTATTTTTTTTTGCGGCAATATTGATCAAGCTCCACTCTATATTTTTTTGAGAGTGCAAATAATGCAGAATCTCTTGCAGAGTAGATGAAAAATTGTTATCTATACGCAGATCATCTTCCAGCACCACTAGATAATCTGCATCCGTTTGCAAGAATTTTTCCACACAGCCGTAGTGACTGAGATAGCAACCCAACTCTGAATTAAGCAGACTGCGGCCCAATATTTTTTTGGCCTGGCGGTCGTCATAGTTGGTAAAGTCACGGATATTTTTTCCACGACCATCGTATGCTGCATAACGCTTAAATGCCCAACCTGCAGCATCCAGCTGCTCTTTGGCGCTGGCAAGCCTGGCCGTGCTACCGTCTAGGTTAATCAGATAAGTTTCAATCTTCATGATGACTTTCAATCATGGCAAGGGGCAAAAATTCTTTGAATTTCTCACACATTGCAAAATTTATCTCTTGCGCCTGAGATGTAGGTAGCTGATCTAAACTTTGCATGCAACCATACTTGATTTCTTCATCTTTTATTTTTTTCAAAAAATCCGGTACCCCTTGCAGATTCTTCAAATATGCTAAAGGCACATCGGGCTGTAGTAGCGCTTCGTGCCGTGTTATTTTGAGATGTACCGAGAGCGCTACGGGGTTCAGTTGATCAATGCTTCTAAATCGATGTCGGATCTGGCGGTGTAATACATCGGGGAATTGCTGAAAAAATTGGGCCAGCGAGTCCTTGTCTAGGATGTGTGGGTGGTGGTGGACTTTGAAAAATTTTCTCAAGCCCACCGCTTCTGCGCCCAACATTTGCGACACGGTATGTTTGGCCGCTGGTTTTTTTGCAAAAATATTTGCAATCGCCCGCCTGAGTCCTGTTTTTATTTTGATGGTAAAGTTATTTTCCCAATGACCTCGGAGCACTACTTTTTCTCTTCTGATAAAGTCTTCTATGCTGGCTGGCGCATTGAAGAAAAAATCATCGTTCAAATACAAAAAATATTTAGATAAGTCCTTTATTTTCCATAATAGACTTTCAATCGAAAGTGAATTAAAGGTGGGGTAAAACTCCTCGTATCCTTCAAATATCTCTTTGTGATCAATTATTTTTATTTGTCCTTGAGCGCACAACCCTTGTGCAGAAAACTCATGCACATACGCCGGAGTCTGTCCATCGGTCACTACAAAAATAGTTCCACAAAATGGAACGTACTTCAGGATCGAAGCAATACAAAAATAAATCTCATGGTTGCTGGCAAATCGCGTTGCTTCAGCAGCGGCTGCCGTCTCACTTTCGCCCGCATACTGGGCACGTCGGCGCTGCCATACGGGATCACTGCCATCAACCCAGGCAATCACGATGTCCATTTTTTGCATTGCCGCGCCCTCCTGCACTGGCTAGAAAAAAGAAAACCGCACCCCCGTCATGCACGTCATGCACGTCATACAGCACGAGGTGTGCGTTTTTTTCTGTGGTGTCGTGCTTGTGCGCTTAAGGGCGTGACACACACCCTGCACAGGCTTGCCCACCCATCAGGTTCAGTGCCCGCCCTTAAACACTTCACCCGCTTTGAGCTGGTACACGGTGCCGCAGTACGGGCACTTGCCTTGGCCATCGTGGCCCACGTCGATATAGACGCGGGGGTGGCTGTTCCACAGCTTCATGTCGGCCTTGGGGTGGGGGCAGTAAAAATCGCCTGCGGGGTTCAGGTCGTGGGCGGTCAGTTCAACGGGGGCCGTGGTGGTGGTCATGGGGACGGTCTCTTTCGGTCAAATCAATCGAATTTATGGGATAGGGCACTCACGCGGCGGATTTTACGCCGGGGGTGCGCAGCCCTTACTCCAAGCCGCGCAAGGTGTCCATCGCCTCATCCACGCGCTCCACCGCGTGAATGCTCAGGCCGGGGATGGCGCGTTTTGGGGCGTTGGCCTTGGGCACGATGGCGGTGGTAAAGCCCAGCTTGGCCGCTTCCTTCAGGCGCTCTTGGCCGCGCGGGGCGGGGCGGATTTCGCCGGCCAGGCCCACTTCGCCAAAGGCGATAAAGCCGCGCGGCAGTGGTTTGCCGCGCAGGCTGCTGGTGATGGCCAGCATCACCGCTAAATCCGCTGCCGGTTCGCTGATGCGCACGCCACCGACGGCATTCACAAACACATCCTGATCGGCACAGGCCACACCGGCGTGGCGGCTGAGCACGGCCAGCAGCATCGCCAGGCGGTCGCGCTCTAGGCCCACCGACAGGCGCCGGGGCGCGGGGCTGCCGCCATCGACCAGGGCTTGAATTTCGACCAGCAGCGGGCGCGTGCCTTCCAGCGTGACCAGCACGCAGCTGCCGGGTACCGGCTCGCTGTGCTGGCTCAAGAAAATAGCGCTGGGGTTGGAAACGCCTTTGAGGCCTTTTTCCGTCATGGCGAACACGCCGATTTCGTTCACCGCGCCAAAGCGGTTTTTGATGGCGCGAATCAGGCGGTGCGGGCTGTGCGTGTCGCCCTCAAAGTACAGCACCGTATCGACCATGTGCTCCAGCACGCGTGGCCCGGCCAGGGCGCCCTCTTTGGTCACGTGGCCGACCAAGATGACGGTGATGCCCGTGCTTTTGGCCATGCGGGTGAGGTGGGCGGCGCACTCGCGCACCTGGGCCACCGAGCCGGGGGCGCTGCTCAGTTGGTCGGAGTACACGGTTTGGATCGAGTCAATCACCGCCACCGCCGGTTGCACGGCATCAATGGTGGCCAGGATTTTTTCGAGTTGAATTTCAGCCAGCAAATTGACCTGGCTGCCCTCAATGCCCAAACGGCGCGAGCGCAGCGCCACCTGCGCCCCGCTTTCTTCGCCGGTGACGTACAGCGTGGGCAAGCCGCTGCGCTGCAGCGCATCCATGGCCTGCAGCAGCAGGGTGGATTTGCCAATGCCGGGGTCGCCACCGATCAGCACCACGCCGCCCTCGACCACGCCGCCGCCCAGCACGCGGTCCAGCTCGCTCAGGCCGCTGGGGGTGCGGGCGACATCCTGCGCCTCGATGGCTGCCAGCGGGGTGACCGGCTGGGCGTTGGCCAGCCCGGCATAGCCTTGGGGCGTGCCCAGGCGGTTTTTGCCACCGCTGGCCGATTCGGCCACGGTTTCCACCAGGCTGTTCCACGCGCCGCAGCTGGGGCATTTGCCCAACCAGCGCGGCGAGGTGCCGCCGCAGGCGTTGCAGGTAAAAAGGGTTTTTTCTTTGGCCACAATAAAAAAAGGAGCTGCTTGCGCTTTAAATTCAACAATTTCAAGCTTGTTTTTTATGAAATTGCTTGTTTTTAAAGCGCAAGCAGCTATTTGTAAAAGTTTAAATTACGGGGTCTGTCACGTTCTAAGAACGTGTTCACAACCTCCTCGCGGGTGTGCAGTCGCGGCCTCGGGCGGTCTGCGGCGTTGCAAATCCTCGCCATAGCTACCGCTATGTCTGTGGTTTGCGCCTTGCAGCCCATCCCGATCCGCATCCCGCACCCCTTCGCGTGGAGATCATGAACACGTTCTAAAAAGCCACGGCATAGCGAAGCAGCAGGAAATTATCGCCAGGGTTGGGTTTTTTCAGCCCAGCATTGGACTGGTGCTGCACCCGCAGCGCCAAGGCATGGCGGCCCTGGGGGCCGAAGTTGCGCCCCACGCCCAGGTGCGAGGCAAAGTTGTAGCGGGTGCTGAAGTATTTATCGCCGTTGGCGTAGTGGCGGTTGTGCCAGACCAGGCCCGTGCCCGCTTCCACAAACCAGCGCGATGCGCCCTGGGCGGGCCGCCAGCGCAGATTGATGCCCGCACCCAAGGCGGTCACGCTGCGGCGCTGGGCCCCTTCAGGGCGGGCCGAGAGGGTGCCCAGCCCCAGATCCCACGCCCCCGTCAGCTGCCCGCTGCCCAGGGCATGCGCCCAGTTCCAGGGCAGGGTCACCCCCAGCGTTGCGGTATAAGCACCATGCCTGCCGCTGCCCGCTTGCAGGTACAGGCTGGGGCTGTCTTGGCTTTGCGCCGCTGCCCATGGCGAGGCCAGCAACAGGGCGAAGCCGAATGCAGAGGTGATGTTTTTCATTTCAGCACTCCTTTCTCAAACAGAACGCCACCGCGTTCAGCACCATCGTGAACCGCTGAGGGGAAAATACCCTTCTGGCAAACCCTGGAGGATACTTTTTGGCACCCACCCCGCACTCCGTTCTACACGATATTTTTGGCTACGACAGCTTTCGCGGGCCACAGCAGGGCATTGTCGAGCACGTCACCGCCGGGGGCGATGCGCTGGTGCTGATGCCCACCGGCGGCGGCAAAAGCCTGTGCTACCAGATTCCGGCCATCGTGCGCCAGCAGCAGGGGCTGGGCTGCAGCATCGTCGTCTCGCCGCTGATTGCGCTGATGCACGACCAGGTGGGGGCGCTGCACGAGGCCGGGGTGGATGCCGCATTCCTCAACTCATCGCAATCTTACGAGCAGGCGCAAGAGGTCGAATGGCGCTTGCAAAGTGGGCAGATTACGCTGCTGTACGTGGCCCCTGAGCGGCTGGTCACGCCGCGCTTTCTGGGCCTGCTCGATGCCTTGTACGCCCAGGGGCAACTGGCGCTGTTTGCCATTGACGAGGCGCATTGCGTCAGCCAATGGGGGCACGACTTTCGCCCCGAATACCGCCAACTGGCCCTGCTGCACGAGCGCTATGCGGGCGTGCCGCGCATCGCCCTGACCGCCACCGCCGACGACCTGACCCGTGCCGACATGGTGCAGGGCCTGCACCTGCAAAACGCGCAGCAGTTCATCAGCAGCTTTGACCGGCCCAACATCCGTTACCGCATCGTCGAAAAAAAAGATGCCTTTGCGCAGCTGCAGCGCTTTATCCAGCACGAGCACGCGGGCGATGCCGGCGTGGTCTATGCCCAGTCGCGCCGCCGTGTCGAAGAGCTGGCCGAGAAGCTGCAGCAGTCCGGCATCCACGCCTTGCCCTACCACGCCGGGCTGCCGCCCGAGGTGCGGGCGGGCAACCAGCACCGCTTTTTGCGCGAAGAAGGCGTGGTGATGGTCGCCACCATCGCCTTTGGCATGGGCATCGACAAGCCCGATGTGCGCTTTGTGGCCCACGTCGATATGCCCAAAAACATCGAAAGCTACTACCAGGAAACCGGCCGCGCCGGGCGCGATGGGCTGCCCGCGCAGGCGTGGATGGCCTACGGCCTGGCCGACGTGGTGAACCAGCGGCGCATGATTGACGAGGGCGAGGCCGAGCAAGCCTTCAAAGCCATCCTGCGCGGCAAGCTCGATGCCCTGCTCGCTCTGGCCGAGGCCACCGACTGCCGCCGCCAGCGCCTGCTGGCCTACTTTGGCGAAGCCAGCGGCCCGTGCGGCAACTGCGACAACTGCCTGCAGCCGCCCGCGCTGTGGGATGGCACGGATGCGGCGCGCAAGCTGCTCTCCACCATCTACCGCGTACACCAAAAAAGCGCCCTGACCTTTGGCGCGGGCCACATCATCGACGTGCTGCGCGGCAAAGATTCAGACAAAGTGCGCCAGTACGGGCACGAGAGCATTTCCACCTTTGGCGTGGGCGCACAGTACTCCGAGGCGCAGCTCAAAGCCATCATGCGCCAGCTGCTGGCCACCGGCGCACTGGGCCTGCACAAGGTGACCAGCGAAAACAGCGGCCATGTGTTTGACACGCTCACGCTCACCGATGCCTCCCGCGCCGTGCTGCAAGGCCAGGTGCAGGTGCTGCTGCGCGAAAGCCTGGCCGCCACCCGCACGCGCCGCCCCAAAGCCACCCCGGCCAACGTCGCCGCCCAAGACCTGGGGCCGGACGCACAGGCGCGCTTTATCAACCTCAAAGCCTGGCGCAGCGAAGTGGCCAAGGCGCACGACCTGCCCGCCTACGTCATCTTCAACGATGCCACGCTGGTGGGCATTGCCCAGCGCAACCCGCAAACCCTGGCCGATTTGCACGGCATCAGCGGCATTGGTGCCAAAAAGCTCGAAGCCTATGGCGCGGAAGTGTTGCGCGTGATTCAACCGGGCACCAAACTATAAAAATGGCCGCGGCCCACCATCCATCCACTGTGTCCCAAAAGGAGCGTCCGTGAAGTTCTTATCCTCCCGCCTCCCCACCCGCAAGCAGCACCCCTTGCGCCACATGCGCCTGCCACTGGTGGGCGTAGCCTTGCTGGGCAGCCTGCTGCTCAACGGCTGCGCCGTCATGAGCGCTGAAGAATGCACCCATGCCGACTGGTACGCCCTGGGCCAAGCAGACGGCGCCAAGGGCCGCGACCGGCAGTACCTGCAGGAGCGCATCAGCGTCTGTGCGAAAGCACAGGTGACTGCCGACACGGGCCGCTACGCGCAAGGCTATGCCCAGGGGCTGCAGCAGTATTGCGTGGTTGAAAACGCCTTCTCGCTTGGTGCCAATGGGGGCCAGTACAAGGGCGTGTGCCCTGCGGCCATCGACCCGCAGTTTCGTCGCCGCTTTGATGCGGGTCGTGCGATCTATGACACCCGGCAGGAAGTCAAACGCCTGCAAGAGCGCATCAACGACAAAGAGCGCGAACTGACCCAGACCCACAAGGACGAGGAACGCAAGCTGCGCGACCCGAAAAACGCCGACGAACGCCGCCGCATCCAGCGCGATTTTGAGCAGCGCCACCACCGGCTGCGCTCTGAGATCGAGCAACTGGACCGCCAGCTGTACCGCGCCCGCGACCAGCAATACGATGCAGAGCGCCGGGGCCGACAACACCAATAGCTTCAACCGCTGATAAAAAAAGGGTTTCAGGAACAAAAGCACCTGAAACCCTTTTTTTATCAGCGAGAACAGCTCTTGTATTGATACCACAGCACCCTGCCTGCCTGCCGGGTGGGCGTGTCACGTGCAGGTTGGGCCCCTTGGCTTTCGCACAAGCTGTGTTTTGAAATGAATTATTGGCTATTAATACTCAAAAGTTGTAGCAATAATTTATTGAAGCACTTGATAAAAATAGTCAATCAAATATTTTATTAATATTGAAGGTATTCACTCTAAATAGCCAGTGAAAAAAGGACTGAACCGCCGCCAACGCCGCTTTTGGGCGCTTTTTGACGGCCCGCTGCAGTGCCCATCAAGCCAAGGAGGGTTCATGGCGCAACCATAGCGGTAGTGCAGCGATGGATGCCGTCATGCCACATCCACCGGGTTGTGCGGCAGCGTAGGTGATGCAAATTTGCCTGAAACAAATATCAAGGAATCGCCATGAAAATCCCAGAAACTCCTGCCCGCGATGTGCGCCTGCCCGAGATGGGCAAGCGCGGGTTTCTTCACGATCTGCTGGCCATGGCCACCGGTTTTGGCTTGGCCAGTACCGCCCAGGCCAGCGCCTTGCCCGATCCCCACCACCAGCCCCCGCGCCGCCCGGGCATGCCGGGCAAGCGTTTTGGCATGCTGGTCGATATCCGCAAGTGCATCGGCTGCCAGGCCTGCACGGTGAGCTGCTCGGTGGAGAACCAGCCGCCCATCGGCCAGTTCCGCACCACGGTGCTGCAGTACGAAATTGACAAGCCCGACGGCTCGATGCCCGCCATGGTCAGCCTGCCGCGCCTGTGCAACCACTGCGAGGAGCCGCCCTGCGTGCCGGTGTGCCCGGTGCAGGCCACCTTCCAGCGCGAAGATGGCATCGTGCTGGTGGACAACGAGCGCTGTGTGGGCTGCGGCTACTGTGTGCAGGCCTGCCCCTACGACGCGCGCTTTATCAACCACGAGACGCAAACGGCCGACAAGTGCACCTTCTGCGAGCACCGCCTGGAGGTGGGCCTGCTGCCCGCCTGCGTGGAAAGCTGCGTGGGCGGCGCGCGCGTGATTGGCGATTTGAACGATCCGGGCAGCGAAATCAACCGCCGCATGCAGGCGCACAACCAAGCGCACTCGGACGGCATCAAGGTCTTAAAGCCCGATATGAAAACCCAGCCGCGCGTGTTCTACATCGGCTTGCCCGATGAGTTTGTCAATGGTGTGGACGGCCAGGCCAGCGTGCGCCTGGTGGCCGAGCATTAAGGAGAAAACCATGGAAATCATCGAACTCCTGACCCCCGCTTACGAAGTCGCCTGGCTGCCCTGGGCCGTGCAGTATTTCTTTTTGGTCGCCGTGGCCACCGGTGCCGCGCTGCTGGCGGCAGCCTGTGCGTTTGCGTCGGCGGGCAGCCCCCTGGCGCGGCTGACCCCGCTGGCCGTGGTCACGCTGGCGATTGCGGCCATTGCCGCGCCCGTGTCGCTGCTGGCCGATTTGCACCAACCGGCGCGTTTTTGGCATTTCTATGCCCACTTCACGCCCTGGTCGTGGATGTCGGTCGGCGCACTGCTGCTGCCGGCCTTTGTCACGCTGTCGCTGTCGCTGTGCGCCAGCTGGTGGCTGGGCAAACCCGCCTGGATGCGGGCCATTGCGCCGCTGTTGCTGCTCTCGCTGCTGACCATCGTGGCCTACACCGGTGCCGAAGTGATGGTGGTGCGGGCCCGCCCGCTGTGGAATACCGCCTGGCTGCCCGTGAACCTGGCGCTGACGGGCTGGCTGGCGGCGATTGGTGCCATGTTCATCATCGAGCGCTTTTTGCCAGCGCCCTTGCGCCCGCACGAGGCGGCACTGCAGCTGTTGCGCAGCATCGCCCTGGCGCTGGCCGGCGCATTGGCCCTGGCCACACTGGGCTGGGTCGCGCTGGGCTGGATGGCGCAAGCGCCCTCGCTGCTGGCGGCGGCGCGGTTGTGGCAAGACTTTCCGGTGTGGCGCTGGGGCATGGTGCTCTCGGCCCTGGGCGGCGCGGCGGTGCTGGCCGTGCTCCTGGCCGGCAAAACGCGCATGGCCTGCCCGTACTACCGCCTGGTACTGGGGGCCTTGCTGGCGGGCAGCGCCTGGGCCTTCCGCTGGGCGCTGTTCATGAGCGTGCAGGGCGTGCCCAAGTTTGGCGCGGGGCTGTACCTTTACACCATGCCGCTGGGTGGCGATGGTCTGCTGGGCATTCTGGGCATGGCTGGCCTGTGCGTGGCCCTGGTGGGGCTGATCAGCTGGGCGCTGGAGCTGTTTCCAGCCCGCCAGCACCCCGTGGCTGCAATTTAAGAAAAAAACGTAGATAACGCTTACCAGGCCAGCGCTTGCAGCTATCAAAAATAGCAAAGCAGCGCGGTCCATGAAAGGTGAACCATGACCGACAAAAAAAACGACACTCCCCAAACCCCTGACGCAACCCGTCGGCGCATGCTGCTGCGCGGCGGCGCTGTCGCCGGGGGCCTGACCGCGTTTGCGGCGGGCTACGGCGAGGTGCTGGCCAAAGGTGCCAAGGGCCTGCTCACCGGCAGCGCTGGCACGGCCCCGCCCAGCGCCACGCGCGGTAACTCGCTCACGCCCGAGTTCCGCATCGACCCGGTGAGCGGCCAGCTCACCACCCAGCCCGGCCAGGTGGTCAGCCCCAGCAGCTGCCTGGGCTGCTGGACGCAGTGCGGCGTGCGCGTGCGCGTGGATACGCAAAAGGGCGAAATCATCCGCATCGCCGGCAACCCCTACCACCCGCTGGCCACGACCAACGCCGCGCCCATGGCCACCCCTGTGCGCGAGGTGTACGCCATGCTGGGCGGCGACAACGGCCTGGAAGGCCGCGCCACGTCGTGTGCGCGCGGCTCGGCCATGCTGGAGCACCAAACCTCGCCCTACCGCGTGCGCACCCCACTCAAGCGCGTGGGCCCGCGCGGCTCGGGCCAGTGGCAAAGCATCTCGTTTGAGCAGCTGATTCAAGAGGTCTGCTACGGTGGCGACCTGTTTGGCGAGGGCCACGTGGATGGCCTGGCCGCCATCCGCGATGTCAAGACGCTGATCGACGAGGCCAATCCCGAGTACGGCCCCAAGTCCAACCAGCTGGTCTTTACCGATGCCTCCAACGAAGGCCGCACCCCGCTGATCCGGCGCTTTGCCGGCCCAGCCTTCGGTACGGTGAACTTTGCCAACCACGGTGCTTACTGTGGCCAGACCTACCGCGTGGGCACGGCTGCGGCCCTGGGCAACATTCCGGGCATGCCGCACGGCAAGCCCGATTGGAAGAACTCGCGCTTTGGCCTGTTTCTGGGCACGGCACCGGCGCAGGCGGGCAACCCCTTTCAGCGCATGGGCCGCGAACTGGCCGAGGCCCGCTCGCGCGAGGACAACAGCTACAAATACGTCGTCATCTCGCCCATCCTGCCCACCTCGTCCAGCCACGCTGCGGGCGACAACAACCGCTGGATTCCCGTCAAGCCGGCCACCGACCTGGCCCTGGCCATGGCGCTGATCCGCTGGATCATCGACAACGAGCGCTACGACGCGAAGTTTTTGGCACAGCCTGGCCCGGCGGCCATGGCCGCTGCGGGCGAGGCCTCGTGGAGCAACGCCACGCACCTGCTCATCAACGACCCCCAGCACCCGCGCCACGGCCAATTCCTGCGCGGCGCGGACATTGGCCTGCCCATGCCTGAACCCGTGGATGAAAAAACCCCGGCCGAAGATGTGTACGTGGTGCAACTGGCTGACGGCAGCCTGGCACCGCACACCACCGCCCAGCCCGCCGAGATCTTTGTCGAGCGCAGCTTGACCCTGCCGCGCGCGCCGGATGCGGCGCAAGACCCCGCCCCGGTGGCCGTGTGCTCGGCGCTGGTCATGCTGCGCACCGAGGCGCGGCGCAAGACGATCCAAGAGTATTCAGACATCTGCGGCGTGCCCGTGGCCGAGATCGAAGACCTGGCGCGCGAGTTCACCAGCCACGGCAAACGCGCAGTGGCCAACTCGCACGGCGGCACCATGAGCGGCGCGGGCTTTTACACCGCCTATGCCATTGCCATGCTGAACAACCTGATTGGCAACCTCAACGTCAAGGGCGGCTGGGTGCTGGATGCCGGCCCCTTCGGCCCTTTTGGCCCCGGCCCGCGCTACAACTTCGCCCAGTTCGACGGGCAGGTCAAGCCCACCGGTGTGGCGCTGTCGCGCACGCGCTTTCCGTACGAAAAAACCAGCGAGTTCAAGCGCAAAAAAGAGGCTGGCCAAAACCCCTACCCGGCGCGTGCGCCCTGGTACCCCGCGCCCGGCAACCTGAGCAGTGAGATGGTGGCCGCCGGCCTGCTGGGCTACCCCTACCCGATCAAGGCCTGGATCAACCACATGTCCAACCCGGTGTACGCCATCGCCGGCTTTGAGCACGCCGTGGTGCCGTCCATCAAGGATGTGAAAAAGCTGCCGCTGTTCATCTCGGTCGATCCGTTTATCAACGAAACCTCGGCCCTGGCCGACTACATCGTGCCCGACACCGTGACCTACGAGAGCTGGGGCATCGGCGCACCCTGGGCCGACGTGATTGCCAAAACCTCCACCGTGCGCTGGCCGGTGGTGGAACCGGCCACAGCCCGCACCGCCGACGGCCAGCCGGTGAACCTGGAATCCTTCCTGTTTGCCATCGCCAAAGAGCTGCAGCTGCCCGGCTTTGGCAAGGGCGGCATGGCTACCCGCGACGGCGAGCCCGTTGATCTGGAATGCGCCGAGGATTTCTACGTGCGCGGCATCTCCAACATCGCCTACCAAGCGGGCCGCCCCGTGCCCGAGGCCAGCGACGACGACATCGAGATCACCGGCCTGTCGCGCTGGATGCCCGAAGTGCAAAAGCGCCTCAAAGACGAGGAAGTGCGCCGCGTGGCCATGGTCATGAGCCGTGGCGGGCGCTTTGACACCGTGGACGAGTCGTGGAAAGACGACCACATCAAAGCGGCTTACAAGTTCCCGGTGCAAATCTGGCACGAGGGTCTGGCCAAGATGCGCCATTCCATGACCGGTGAGCGCTATATGGGCTGCCCCAGCTGGTTCCCGACGCGCTTTGCCGATGGCTCCAGCATGCGCGAGCACTACCCCGAGTCTGAGTGGCCGCTGACCATGAGCTCGTACAAATCCAACCTGATGAGCAGCATGTCGATCGGTGTCAAGCGCCTGCGCCAGGTCCACCCGCACAACCCCATCAGCCTGCACAAGGAAGATGCGGCACGCTTTGGCATTGCCAACGGCGATGCCATCGAAGTGAGCACCCCAGGGGCCAAGGTGCAAGGCGTGGCACTGGTGAGAAGCGGCGTGGCACGCGGCACCGTGGCCATCGAGTACGGCTATGGGCACCGGCAGCTGGGGGCGGTGGCGCACCTGATTGACGGCAAGCCCACCGCGCACAACCCGCAGCATGGGCAGGGAGTGAACCTGAACGCGCTGGGCTTCACCGACCCGACCCGGCCGGAGCAGGACAACGTGTGGATCGACTGGGTCTCGGGTGCCGTGGTGCGCCAGGGCCTGCCAGTGCGGGTGCGCAAGCTGGCCTAAAGCTGGGGGTGGATCGTGGGGCACACCCGTCTTTGGCGCTATGGCACGAGCCACCCCACACACGGTCTGGTATGGCGTTGCTTAGCCCTGGTCTCCGCCGCCCACGGGCAGCACGGTGCCAGTGATGTAGGAGGCATCGTCCGAGGCTAGGAACAGGATCGGATCGGCTTGCTCGTCCAGTGTGCCGTAGCGCTTCATCAGGCTGCTGTCGACCGACTGGGTGTAGATCTGCTGGTACCAGGCTTTTTCCTGCTCGCACTGTGCCTGGGTGTTGCGCGGGATGAGACGCGGGGGTGCTTCGGTGGCACCGGGCGCGGTGGCATTGACGCGGATGCCGCGCTCGCCGTTTTCAAAGGCCAGGCAGGCGGTCAGGGCATTGACACCGCCCTTGGCCGCGCCGTAGGGCACGCGATTGATACCGCGCGTGGCGATGGACGAGACATTGACGATGCTCCCCTTGCCGTTGGTCAGCATGTGTGTGATGGCTGCGTGGCAGCACCACAGGGTGGGGAAGAGCGAGCGGCGCACTTCGGCCTCGATTTCCGCTTCTTGGTAGTGCTCGAAGGGCTTGGTCCAGATGGTGCCGCCGACGTTGTTGATAAGGATGTCGATGTGGCCAAACTTTTCCACGGCCGCGTTCATGATGCGCTGGCATTCGGCAAACTTTTCTAGGTCGGCGGTCAGGCTGAGCACCTCTACCTTGGTGCTGCTGGCGATGTCTTTGGCCACGTCGTGAACCAGTTCTGAACGATCCACTAGCACCAGGGTGCCTTTTTCCTTGGCCATTTTTTCGGCCACGCGCTTGCCAATCCCTTGCGCGGCACCAGTGATGACGGCCACTTTTTTCTTGAAACGGTTGCTCATGTTTGCTCCGGAAGAAAGGGTCTGAACAGGTTCTCAGAACGCGTGGCGCAGGCCGACCATCAGACCGGTCTGGTTGCGTCCGGCCAGTGGGGCCAGTGCCGTGTTGCTGGCCCCCACCGAGGGCGAGAAGCGGGCCTTGCCATCGTTGCGCATGAAGCCGAGCGTGGT
Organism: Comamonas denitrificans; assembly: GCF_017368815.1. Classification (GTDB taxonomy): domain Bacteria; phylum Pseudomonadota; class Gammaproteobacteria; order Burkholderiales; family Burkholderiaceae_C; genus Comamonas; species Comamonas denitrificans. Next base: position 73,680 of record NZ_JAFNME010000002.1, read on the forward strand.
GTAGGCCGCCGTGCGCTTGGAGAAGGCATAGGTGCCACGCAGCACCAGCATCTGGGCACCGTCGGTACTGTCTTTGTAGTCAAAGTCGTAGTACTGGGCTTCCAGCATCACGGCGGTGCTCAGGGGGTGGGACACGCCCAGTGACCACAGGGTGCTCTTGCGCTGGGCCTGGACGGCGGCTTCGTTCCTGCGCTGCATGTAGTTGGCGACCAGCTTGGTCTTGCCCAGCAGGACGTAGCCGTTCAGTGCCAAGCGGCGATCGGACTTGTCGCTCAGGTCGGCGCCACCGGCGGGGCGGTTGTCGCGCCCGTTCTGCTCATCGACCCAGGTGCCCACGCCCCAGGTGGGGGCATCGTATTTCAGCACGGCAGACCAGGAGCGGCACTCGCTGCTGTTGCTGCTTTCGCCCGCGCAGTTTTGCGCATCCTTGCCCAGGCTGTAGAGCACGCCGGCGGTGACTCCGCTGAATTTGCCCAGGTAGGCAATGGAGTTGTCCAGGCGCGGGCCGGCCAGGTAGGTATCGAACGCACCGGCGCCGTAGATCTGCGCCAGGAAGATATCGGTATTGGCAGCGCCCGGGAACAGCATCGAATACTGGCGGCCCAGCGACAGCGTGCCCCATTGGCCGGAGAGGCCGACAAACGCCTGGCGGCCGAAGGCGCGGCCCCCTTGCTGGGTTTCGCCGGTGTCTAGGCCAAAGCCCGATTCCAGGGTGAACACGGCCTTGAGGCCGTTGCCCAGGTCTTCGCTGCCACGCAGGCCCCAGCGCGAGGCGGCAGAGCCGGCAATGCTGGGCATCCGCGTGATGCTGCCGCCGGTGCTGGTGTTGTCCAGGCGTTCGATGCCGGTGTCCACCAGGCCGTAGAGGGTGACGTTCTGGGCCTGGGCGGAGGTGATGGCTCCGGCGCACAGGAGCAAGGTGGTCGTCAGGCTTGTAGCGATGCGTTGCATGCAAGATCTCCTAGGGTTTTGGTTTGGAATTCAGAAAAGTGAGAGTGATGACTTAGACACTGGCAGCAAATTTTTCGTAGTGAAAGCTGGCCGGTTCTATGGCCTGCGCACGCAGGTGCTGTGCCACGGCATCGACCATGGGCGGGGGGCCACACAGGTAGATATCGACGTTGCCGTGGTGCAATTGGGTCGGCTCCAGGTGGTGGGTGACGTAGCCTTTCTTAGGCCAGCGGCTGTCGTCGGCGACCACGCACACGGCGTAGCTGAAGTTGGGCAGGGCCGCTTTGAAGCTGTCCAGGCGCTCCAGGGCGACCACGTCGGCATCGGTGTTCACGCCGTAGATCAGGTGGATGGGCTGGTCGCTATCGCCTTGTGCGACCAGCTTGTCCAGCATTGACAGGAAAGGGGCCAGACCGGTGCCGCCCGCCAGCATCAGCACGGGGCGCACGACATCGCGCAGGTAGAAGCTGCCGATGGGGCCGGCCAGCTTGATGGTGTCACCGGGCTGGGTGCGACCGGTCAGGTAGCCACTCATCAGGCCGTCGGGCACGTTGCGAATCAGAAAGCTCACCTTGCCATCGTGCGGCATAGAGCTGAAGGAATAGGCACGCGTTTGGGTGGTGCCGGGCACTTCCAGGTTGGCATATTGGCCGGGCAGGAAAGACAGTTTGTTCAGGCTGGGGCCTTGTAGCACCAGGCTGATGGTGCTGGGCGAGAGCTGGTGAACTGCTTCAATGGTGGCGGTCAGGGTGGCTTGCTTGATCTTGCACACCTCAGACGAGACGGGCACGTTCACCACGCAGTCGCTCTTGGGGAACATTTGGCAGGTGAGCACCTGGCCCAGGCGGGCTTCTTCCTCGCTCATGGCATCTTCAATGTAGAAGCCCAGTTCGTATTGGCCCGATTCGGCCTGGCATTTGCAAGCGCCACACGCGCCATCGCGGCAGTCGATGGGCACATTGACACCCTGGCGGTAGGCGGCATCGGCCACCGTTTCCGTAGCATTGCAGTCGATGAAGCGGGTTACGCCGTCCTCGAAGTTCAGGGCGATTTTGAAAGTCATGTTCGTCTCCAAGAGGGAAAACCGGCCCGCACCACGCCTTTTGAAATCAGGGGGCGCAGGCCGCATGGCGGCCCGCTTCAAGGGGCCGCCCAGAGGTCGGGACAGGGTTAGGGTCGGCTCCTAGATGTGGTACACGTCCAGAACGTGGCGAACGTAGTCGGTCTTGAGGACCACTTTCTTGTCCTGAATGATGGGCTGCTCGCCAGTCACGTCCAGGGTGTAGAAGCTGGTGCCACAGAAGTGGTCGGTGTGGTTGTAGCGCACGCTCATGGTGTGCCAGTTAAAGCGCAGCTTGACGGTTTTGTCGTCCTGCTCCAGCACCTCGATGTTGCTGATGTGGTGGTTGGTGCGGGTGTCCGGGATGGTGGCGCTGGAGCGCTCGGTGCGGATGCGAAACACTCGGTCTTCCAGCCCGGCGCGGCGGCCGTACCAGATGAGCGAGATTTCGCTTTGCGGGTCTTCGGTCAGCTCGCCATCGTCATCCCAGGCAGGCACCCAGAAGGTGCAGTTTTCAGCGTACAGGGCCAGCCAGCTGTCCCAATCGCGCTCGTCCAGGTAGCGGGCTTCGCGGTACAGGAAGGCGCACAGGTTTTCGTAAGAAATCGACATATCAATGGTCTCCTTGGGGCTTGGGCTTACTGGGCGGCAGATTCGTCAGACTCGGCAGCAATGGCGGCACGCATTTGCTCCAGCCAGTAGCTGTGCTGGGCCACGTAGAGGCCTTCGTCTTCGGTCTTGACACCCGACAGGATGGGCTTGAGGCCGATCTTGTCGGCTTCGGCATCGGGGCCTTCCACCCAATGCTCGGCACCACGTGACATGTCGTTCCACTCCAGCGCCCGGCCCATGAAGCCTTCTTGGCAGGCGCGGAATTCTTCCAGGTCGTCCGGCGTGGCCATGCCAGTGGCGTTAAAGAAGTCTTCGTACTGGCGAATGCGGTGGGCGCGTGCTTCGGCCGATTCGCCCTTGGGAGCGATGCAGTAGATGGTGACTTCCGTGCGATCGACGGACAGCGGGCGGAACACGCGGATTTGCGAGCTGAACTGGTCCATCAGGTACACGTTGGGGTACACGCACAGGTTGCGCGAGTTGTTGATCATCCACTCGGCCTTGGCTTCGCCGAATTCCTTGACCAAGCGCTCGCGCTGCTCCATCAGCGGGCGGTCTTCGGGGTTGTCCCAGCGCGTCCACAGCAGCAGGTGGCCGTTCTCGAACGAGTAGGAGCCGCCGCCCTTTTTGGCCCAGCCGCCCGCGCTCATGGCGTTGATGTCGTCGCCGCTGTCGCGGCTCTTGCGCTGTGCTTGCGTGGCGGCGTAGTTCCAGTGCGTGGCGGTGACGTGGTAGCCATCGGCACCGTTTTCGGCCTGCAGTTTCCAGTTGCCTTCGTACACGTACGAGGAAGAGCCGCGCAGCACTTCCAGGCCTTCGGGTGACTGGTTCACGATCATGTCGATGATGACCTTGGACTCACCCAGAAAGTCTTCCAGCGATTGCACGTCCGGGTTCAGGCTGGCAAACAGAAAACCGCGGTAGGACGCAAAGCGTGCGACTTTTTTCAGGTCGTGCGAGCCTTCGCAATTAAAGCTGGCGGGGTAGCCGGTTTCGGTGGGGTCTTTGATCTTGAGCAGCTTGCCCGAGTTGTTGAACGTCCAGCCGTGGAAGGGGCAGGTGAAACTGCCCTTGTTGCCATGCTTGAAGCGCGTGAGCGTGGCGCCCCGGTGTGCACAAGAGTTGATGAAGCAGTTGAGCTGGTTGTCCTTGTTGCGCGTGATGAAGACCGGCTGGCGACCAATTTTGGTGGTGTAGTAATCGTTGATCTTGGGCAGCTGGCTCTCGTGGGCCAAATACACCCAGTTGCCTTCAAAGATGTGTTTCATCTCCAACTCGAACAACTCTGAGCTGGTGAACATTTCGCGTTTGCAGCGGAATTTGCCTTTGGCTTTGTCTTTCTCGAGCAGTGAGTCGAGATATTCCTTGGTGATGCCCATGGTCGCGGTCTCCTTGTTTCTGGTGGTATGGAGCGGTCATGGTAGGCGGGGGAAAAGTTGCTAAATATCCGTTTTCTGCACGATAACTATCCGTTCTGTGCAGAAATTGCGGTTTTGCATGAAATGGATACGAGTTGTGCAGGAACTGGATATTCCGCTGGGACAGGGTGCCCCTAACCTACGCCTGCAATACCAACAACGTTAGGAGACACACCCCATGGCATTCAAACTGAAGACCACTGCACTACTCACATTGGCCTGCTTGGCCAGCGCAGCCCACGCGGTCAGCGACAAGGTCAAAGTGGGCCTGATGCTGCCCTACACCGGCACCTACGCCGCACTGGGCACGGCCATGACCAATGGCTTTAAGCAGTACGTGGAAGAAAACGGCGGCAAGCTGGGCGGCCGCGAGGTGGAATACGCCGTGGTGGACGACGAGTCCAACCCGGCCAAGGCCACCGAGAATGCCAAAAAGCTGGTCTCGCGCGAGAAGGTGGATGTGCTGGTCGGCACGGCCCACTCGGGCGTGGCACTGGCCATGGCCAAGGTGGCGCGTGACAGCAAGACGATCATGATCGTCTCCAACGCAGGGGCCAACGATCTGACCGGATCGCTGTGCTCACCCTACATCTTCCGTTCGTCGTTCTCGGCCTGGCAGCCGTCCTACGCCATGGGCGAGGCACTGGCCAAAAAGGGACTGAAGAACATCGCCACCGTGACCTGGAAATACTCTTTCGGCGAGGAATCGGTGGCAGGTTTCAAGGAAGCCTTTGAAAAAGGTGGCGGCAAGGTGGTCAAGGAGATGACCCTACCCTTCCCGAACGTGGAGTTTCAGCCCTTCCTGACCGAGATTGCCTCGCTCAAGCCCGATGCGGTGTTTGTCTTCTTTGCGGGTGCGGGTGCGGCCAAGTTTGTCAGCGACTACGCGGCAGCCGGCCTGAAGAGCAGCATCCCGCTGTACGGCCCCGGCTTCCTGACCGATGGCAACCTGGATGCCATGGGCGCAGCGGGCGAGGGTCTGCTGACCACGCTGCACTACGCTGACGGCCTGACCAACGAGAAGGATGTGGCCTTCCGCTCCAAGTACGTCGCCAAATACAAGATGCAGCCCGACGTGTACGCCATGCAGGGCTACGACGCGGCGCAGATGTACGAAGCCGGCCTGCGTGCTGCTGCTGGCGACCCGGCCAAAAAAGACGTGGTCATCAAGGGCATGGAGTCGGCCACCATCGACAGCCCACGCGGCAAGTTCACCCTGTCGCGCGCGCATAACCCGGTGCAGGACATCTACATGCGCCAGGTCAAGAGCGGCGGCAACATCATGCTGGAAGTGGTATCCCCAAAGCTGGAAGACCCGGCACGCGGCTGCAAGCTGTAAGCCACTGGCTTTCTCTCCACACCTTTAATACCTAAAGTTTTTGTCGCCCCGGCAGGCTGCGCCCTGCCGGGCGGGGGATAGTCATGGATTTCGCAAACTTCCTGATCCAGACGCTGAACTCGCTGCAGTACGGTTTGCTACTTTTCTTGGTGGCAAGCGGGCTGACGCTGGTGTTCGGCATCATGGGGATCATCAATCTGGCGCACGGTAGCTTCTACATGATCGGCGCTTACCTGGCTTTTGTGCTGACCAGCGCCACGGGCAGCCTTGTCATGGCCATGGTGCTGGGCATACCGCTGGCACTGATTTTTGGCGCTTTTCTGGAGTGGGCGCTGTTCTCGCACCTGTACAAGCGTGACCATCTGGAACAAGTGCTGCTGACCTACGGCTTGATTCTGATTTTTGAACAGCTGCGCAGCCTGTTGGTGGGCGACGATGTGCATGGGGTGGCCATTCCGGCCTTCTTGGATGCCTCCATCCCGCTGACAGAGGTGTTGAGCTACCCGGTCTATCGCCTGGCCATCTCGCTGGTGTGCATCGTGCTGGCTGTGGCTTTGTACTACCTGATTCGGCGCACTCGCCTGGGCATGATGATCCGGGCTGGGAACGACGACCGGGGCATGGTCGAGTCACTGGGCATCAACATCGACATGATTTACCGCGTGGTGTTTGCGCTGGGCGTGGCCATGGCTGCACTGGCGGGGATGCTGGCTGCGCCGATTTCTTCCGTCTTCCCCAATATGGGCAGCCATGTGCTGATCATTTCGTTTGTGATCGTGGTCATCGGTGGCATCGGCTCGATCTGGGGCGCTTTGGTGGCAGCGCTGATCGTCGGGTTTGCCGACACCTTCGGCAAAGTGCTGATTCCCGAATTCTCGGGCATCGTGGTCTATGTGGTGATGGCGGTGGTGCTGCTCTGGCGCCCCGAAGGCATCCTGAAGAAAGGTTGATGCCATGAAAAACATACACGCTTCGCTGATCGTCAAACTGCTCGCCCTGGCCGCCATTGCCTGCGTGCCGCTGTCGGGAGAATCCTTCTACATCGAGATCATCGGCAAGGTGCTGATCATGGCCATCTTCGCCATGAGTCTGGACCTGCTGGTGGGCTTTACCGGTTTGGTCAGCTTTGGCCATGCGGCCTATTTCGGCATTGCGGCCTACGCCGCCGCGCTGCTGACCGTGCGCTATGAAACGGCCAACCTGTGGCTGGCCCTGCCCGCCTCGGTCGCAATCGCTGCCTTGGCAGCCCTGGTGATTGGCCTGTTTGTGCTACGCACCAAGGGCATCTACTTCATCATGGTGACGCTGGCCTTTGCACAGATGGCGTACTTCATCTTCCACGACACGCCGCTGGGCGGTGGCTCGGACGGGATGTATCTGAGCAACAAGCCTTCAACGTCCATCTTCGGCTGGGAACCCTTTGACCTCAACAACGAGGTGCACATGTTCTATTTCATCCTGGGGATGCTGGTGCTGGTGTACCTCTTCCTGCACCGCGTGTTGCAGTCGCCCTTTGGCCGTGTGCTGATTGGCATCAAAAGCAACGAACACCGGATGCAGTCACTGGGCTACACCACCTTTCGCTACAAGTTGGGGGCCTTTACGCTGGCCGGTGCCCTGGGGGGACTGGCCGGTTTCCTGTACGCCGCGCTGCTGGGCTTTGTTACGCCGGAGCTGCTGTCCTGGCATGAGTCGGGCAACGTGTTGATGATGGTAATCCTGGGGGGCATGGGCAACCTGGGCGGGGCCATCGTCGGGGCCTTTGCCCTGGAAGCCATGCGCGAAATCTTTACCGATCTGACCAAATACTGGCAACTGTTGCTGGGTGGGGTGATTGTGGGCGTGGTGCTGTTCCTGCCCGGCGGTCTGTCCGGTGTGCCAGGCCGCATCCAGCGTGCCCTGCAAGGGGGAGAAGCCAAATGAGCACGAATGCAAGCCAAGAAGTGTTGCTCCAAGCAACCAAACTGACGCGCCGCTTTGGCGGGCTGGTGGCCAACCAAGACCTGGATGTGACGCTGGAACGCGGCATGATCCATGTGCTGCTCGGCCCCAACGGGGCGGGCAAATCGACCTGCATCAACATGCTCTCGGGCGATCTGCCGCCCAGCGAGGGCAAGATCGAGTTCATGGGCCGCGACATCACGCACCTGACGGCCGCACAACGCTCGCAGGTCGGTATCGGGCGCAGCTACCAGCGCACCAACATCTTCCCGCAGTTCACCGTGCTGGAGAACGTGCGCCTGGCCGCGCAGTCGCGCCGCCAGCAGCCCTGGCGCATTTTCAGTAAGGCCATGCAGCAGCAGTGGGCGCTGGAAAAAGCACGCGCCTGCATCGAAGAGGCTGGTCTCGGCAAGCGCGTGGACTGGGTCTCAGGGGTGCTGAGCCACGGCGAGCAGCGTCAGCTGGAAATCGCCATGGTGCTGGCCACCGATGCGCAGGTGCTGCTGCTCGATGAACCGCTGGCGGGCATGGGCTCGGAAGAATCGGCGAGCATGGTCGAGGTGCTCAAACGCCTGCGAAAGACACGTGGCATCCTGCTCGTCGAGCACGACATGGATGCCGTGTTTGCCGTGGCCGACATGATCACCGTGATGGTCAACGGTCTGTTGCTCGAATGCGGGCCACCGGCACAAATCAAGGCCAGCGTGGCCGTGCAACAGGCCTATCTGGGGACGGAGGAGAGTTTCCATGTCTAACATGCTGCTTGAAGCCAAGGAAATCCACACCTACTACGGTGCCAGCCACATCCTGCACGGCATCGACTTCCACATCCGCGAAGGCGAGGGCATTGCCCTGATGGGGCGCAACGGCATGGGCAAGTCCACGCTCATCAAGAGCATGCTGGGCGTGGTGCGTCCGCGCCATGGCCGCGTGCTGGTGCGTGGCGATGATCGCAGCAAGGCGCGCACCTACCAGATCGCCCAGCAAGGGATTGCCTATGTGCCCGAGGGGCGCGGCATTTTCAAGAGCCTGACCGTGCGTGAAAACCTGCAGATGTCGGCCCGTGCCGGTGTCGATGGGCGGCGCGAGTGGACATTTGACCGCGTGATGGCCACCTTCCCGCGCCTGGGCGAGCGCATCAACAACGGCGGCTGGCAGCTGTCAGGTGGCGAGCAGCAAATGCTCACCATTGGCCGGGCGCTGATGACCAATCCCGACCTGCTGATTCTGGACGAGGCCACCGAGGGCCTGGCCCCGCTGATCGCCATGGAGATCTGGCGCATCATCAAAGAGATCCGCAAGACCGGCATCGCCACCGTGATCGTGGACAAAAACCATGGCGCGGTCACCAGCATCTGCGACCGGGCAATGATTCTGGTGAAAGGCCAGATCGTGTTTGACGGCACCAGCGCCGAGGTGCAGAACAATCCCACCCTGATTCAAACCCACCTCGGGGTCTGAGCCGCGCCGCGCTACAAGGAGATCGACATGCAATACAAAGCCCTGGACATGATTCACGATGAGCACCGGGCGCTGGCCGCCATGCTCAACGGTATGCGCACCATCGCCACCGGCATCCGGGACGGACGGATGAAAGTGGACTTTGCGCTCTACGCCGCCATGATTCGCTACATGGAGGAAGTGCCCGAAAAGCTCCACCACCCCAAGGAAAACGAATACCTGTTTGCTCTGCTGCGCCTGCGCACCGATGCGGCCAACCCCATCCTCGCGCGGCTGGAAGCCGAGCACCAAGCCGGCGGCAAACGCATCCACGCCCTGCGCACAGCGCTGGAAAGCTACCAAACGGCGGGTGAGGCCGGCTTTGCGGCGTTCTTTGCCGCCCTCAACGACTACGTGGCCGATGAGTGGCAGCACATGAACACCGAAGAGCACGAAATCTTCCCCCTGGCACGCCAGCACCTGCTGCCAGAAGACTGGGCGGCGATTGAGGCCGCCTTTCTGGCCAACGACAACCCGTGGCAGGGAAAGCGCGGGGAATACGAGGCGCTTTTTTCGCAAATTGTGAACACGGCACCGGCCCCCGTCGGCCTAGGAGGATCGGTGTGAATACGGCACTGCCAGCACCCTTCGCCTGGGACGATGGCTATTTGGTCGGGCACAGCGCCATGGACGACACCCACCGAGAATTCGTGGAATGCCTGAACGCTGTGCTGCAAGCCCCGGACGATGGCTTGCTCGCCGCCCTCGATGCCTTTGCTGCCCATGCACAAGCGCATTTCGACGAGGAAGACCACTGGATGCGCAGCACCAACTTCCCACCGGCCGACTGCCACCTGGATGAGCACGCCAAGGTGCTGGCCTCGGTCAGCGCCGTGCGCGAAGCCCTGCGCGAAGACCCGGAGGGCAATGCGGCCTGGTGCCGGGAACTGGCCCAGGCCTTGCAGGACTGGTTCCCAAGCCATGTCCAACACCTGGACTCGGCCCTGGCCACCTGGCTGGTGCACCGCACCCACGGTGGGCGGCCGCTGGTGTTGCGGCGCAAATCGGTCTGCGCCTAAAGTGCCCCCTATGTCCTGGACGCGCGACGTTTCCGTGTCGGCACTGACGGCGGGTTTTCTGGCCGTCCTGATCTCCTACTCCGGGCCGCTGCTGATCTTCTTTCAGGCCGGGCAATCGGCGGGCGTGTCGCCCGCGATGATGGCCTCCTGGGTCTGGGGCATCTCGATTGGCGCGGCCATCTCGGGCATCGTCTTGAGCTGGTGGCTCAGGGTGCCCGTGGTCACGGCCTGGTCGGCCCCTGGCACGGCGCTGCTGATCACGCTGTTCCCGGACATCAATATCCACCAGGCCGTCGGGGCGTATCTGGTGGCGGGTGCCATCTTGCTGGCGATTGGCTTGTCCGGCAGCTTTGACTGGCTGATGCAGCGCATCCCCAAAGGCATCGCCTTCGGCATGATGGCCGGCATCCTGTTCCAGTTTGGTACCGGGGCCTTCAAGCCAGCCGCCAGCATGCCGTTGCTGACTTTCGGAATGGTGCTGGCCTACCTGCTGTGGAAACGCTTGTTCCCACGCTACTTCCTCGTGCTGGTGCTGCTCACCGGGGTGGCCTTGAGTGCAATCAGCACCGGCGGCCTGGCGGTGGGCGAGATTGACCTGTCACCCACCTGGCCTATCTTCATCGCACCCGAATGGCATGGCGGAGCCATCCTCAGCCTGGCACTGCCACTGGTGCTGGTCAGCCTGACCGGGCAGTTTCTACCCGGCATGGCCATTTTGCGCGGTGCGGGCTACACCACCCCGGCCAAACCCATCGTGGCCATTACCAGCCTGGCATCGCTGGGCGTGGCGATGGTGGGGGGGATCAGCATCGTGATTGCTGCCATCACCGCCGCCCTGTGTACCGGCAAGGAAGCCCACGATGACCCGAGCAAACGCTATATCGCCGGGATTGCCAACGGCGTGTTCTACCTGGTGGGCGGCTGCTTCAGTGGTGCCATCATCGGGCTGTTTGCGGCCCTGCCTGCCGCCTTCATCGCCGTGCTGGCCGGTCTGGCGCTGCTGGGGGCCATTGCTGCCAACCTGGCGGGCACCCTGGCCGAGGCCGACCAGCGCGAGGCCGCCGTCATCACCTTTGTCGCCACCGCCTCCGGCATGAGTTGGCTGGGCCTGGGTTCGGCCTTCTGGGGCATCGTCATCGGCCTGGTGGCCCACTTTCTCTTGCGCCCCCGGCATAAACAGTAGCATCCAGCTGCCCCACAGCCTGCACCCCTTCGCACCCGAAAGCGTGAACCGGTTCTTAGGGACAGCCCTTCTTCTTATATTTATGCCGTGTAAGCCCCATGCTGCTTCGAATCATTGAAATCCTGTTTCCGATGTTTGCCATCACCGCACTCGGCTACGGTGTCGGACGCACCCTCCAGCCCGACCTGTCGCACGCCAACAAGCTGAACATGGATGTTTTCGTGCCGGCACTGGTGTTTGCAGCCCTGGCCAACAAGGCGTTGGATATCAGCGCCTACCTGCCGCTGGTGCTGGCCGGCACGCTGGCCGTGGTTGGCTCCGGCATTCTGGCTTGGGCCGTTGCACGGGGGGCAGGCATCGCCGTCAAGACCTTGGTGCCCCCCATCATGTTCAACAACTGCGGCAACCTGGGGCTGCCGCTGGTCGTGCTGGCATTCGGCGAGCAGGCGCTGGCCCCCATGGTGGTGTTGTTCATGGTCTCCAACCTGCTGCACTACTCTTTTGGTGTCTGGCTGTTTGACCGTCGGGTTCGCTGGTTCACGGTGTGGAAAGTCCCTACGGTGGTCGCCGCGTTCCTGGGCCTGCTGGTCAGCATCACCCAGTTCGAGGTCTGGCCACCGCTGCTGACTTCGATTCGCATGCTTGGGGAAATTTCCATTCCGCTGATGCTCTTTGGCCTTGGGGTGCGCATTGCCAGCTCACGCATTGAATCGATCGGCTTCGGCTTGTTTGGCGCGGTACTGCGCCCGGCCATTGGCATGGGCCTGGCCTGGCTCATCCTGCAGCTGATCACGCTGCCGCGCACCGAGCAGGCGCTGCTGCTGGTGTTTGGTGCTTTGCCGCCAGCCGTGCTCAACTTCATGTTCGCCGAGCGCTACCACCAGGAGCCGGAAAAGGTCGCCTCCATGGTGCTGATCGGCAACCTCGCCTCGGTGCTGTTTCTGTCGCTTGCACTGGCCTTGGTCTTGAATTAAAGCCTTGATTTGTAGCCTTCGACGGGGCTGTCGCGGCCCCGTACCCAGGTGCCTAGCGCTGCTTGAGCACCTCGGAAGGCAGGCGGCCAAACGTCTCGCGGTAGGTTTCGGCAAAGCGGCCCAGGTGGGTAAAACCGTACTCCAGTGCCAACGCAGTGATGTTGGCGAACTGGCTGCCCGGATCCATCAGCGCGTTGTGCACGGCCTGCAGTTTTCTTTGCCGAATGAAGTGCTTGGGCGTGGTTTTGGCGTGCCGCTCGAACAGGTGGTAGATCGACCGTGTGCTCATGCGTGCCTGGGCAGCCAGGTTTTCCACGCACAGGTCGCTCGTGATGTTTTCGTCGATGTAATGCACCAGGCGCTCAAAGGAGACATCCAGCAGCGCTGGCTTTTCCAATGACACGTTGTGGTTCAGCATGGTCATCAACTTGGTGGCGATCACGCGGCTGTAATGGTTGAGCAGCTGCGGCTGGAGGCTCTCGGCCTCCGCTTCGGCCTCCTGGCAGATCAGGGTGAGCAGGTACAGCAGGCTTTCAAGGGAATCAAACCGGTAGGGCATGGGTTGGAAGCGAATGCCCTCCTGGGGGGGGTGCCACTGGTGCTCGGTGCAGGTGTTGTGTAGCAGGTGCGTGGGCAGGCGCAAGATAAATTTTTCGCAATCCTCGGAATACGTCAGATCAACCGGGTCATCGGGGTTAATGAGCATCAACTGCCCCGCCGACAGGTTGATGCTGTCATGGCCCAGCTCGTAACGGCACTGACCGCGCAAAATGAATTGCAGGTGGTAGATGTCGTGCAACCGCTCTGAAACAATCCGCGCCTGGCTGCCATAGGCCAGGCGGCACAGGTCGATGTTGCCAAACTTGCGGTGGGCCAAAGCGGCTTTGCCACTCCCCCCCCGTTGCAGACTCAGGCCATGGTTGCCGACATGCTCATTGACATATTCCGACACGGCAAAAGGATCTGCTTGGTGAAAAACCGTGCTCGTCTCTTTCAGGAACGAGAAGCAGCGAATGGGTCGGCTGGCGCACGAGGAGGCGGGCGCAATAGAGATCGTTTGCATAACTTCAACGCCCCTTTAAAAGGGCACAACAGGCCGACGCATCCAAGTGCGTAGACCATTGAAATTTAGCGATTCTAAAAAATTTTATCGATTTTGATACAGAGGGAAACCCTCGGAAAACCGTCTCCAGACAACTCCAGCCTGCTGAAAAATAGCACAAAAAATACAAAAACCGGCCCTACTCCCTTGTAAAAATTGATCAGCACGACCAAGGCATCTACAGAGAATAATTTCAAAAAAGAGAGCTTTATCCGCTTATGAATAAACAAATTAAATGTATTAAATACTTTAAACCCATTAAATCAGAACGAAAAAAGCTCTGTTTTATAAAAATGTCGATAATTTAACCATTTCTGTGCAGCAACTCCCTAGCGGATAAGCAGCGCAGGCGCTAAGACAATCTAAGCCGCAAACACCTTGCCCGGATTCAAAATCCCCAAGGGATCGAGCGCAGCCTTGATCGCCCGCATCATGGCAATGGCGCCGTCGCCGCATTCTTCGCGCAAAAAATCTTGTTTGTGGATGCCTATGCCGTGCTCGCCGGTGCAGGTGCCGTCCATGGCGATGGCGCGGCTGACCAGGCGGTGGTTGAGCTGCTCGGCACGGTCGCGCTCGGTTGCGTCGTCGGGGTCGATCAGGTAGCCAAAGTGAAAGTTGCCGTCGCCCACGTGGCCCACCAAGAAGAAGGGGATGGCGCTGTCTTGCGCGTCCTGCACCGACTCCAACAGCGCATCGGCCAGGCGCGAGATGGGCACGCAGGCATCGGTGGTGATGCAGCGGCTGCCCGGGCGGCTTTGCACCCCGGCAAAGTAGGCGTTGTGCCGGGCGGTGAACAAGCGGGTGCGCTCTTCAGGCGTTTCGGCCCATTCAAAGTCTTGCGCCCGGTGCTCGGCGGCAATGGCCTGCACTTGCTCGACCTGTTCCTGCACGCCCGCTGGGGAGCCGTGAAATTCCATCAGCAGCATGGGCGCTTCGCGCAAGCTCAGTTGGCTGTAGCGATTGACCATGCCCACGGTGGCGGCATCCAGCAGTTCGACCCGCGCAATGGGCACGCCCATTTGGATGGTTTCAATCACGGTGTGTACGGCATCGGCGATGCTGGCAAAGGTGCAGGTGGCGGCGCGCACGGCCTCGGGCAGGGGGTGCAGGCGCAGGGTGATTTCGGTGAAGATGCCCAGTGTGCCTTCGCTGCCGACCAGCAGGCGCGTGAGGTCGTAACCGGCGGCGCTTTTCTTGGCGCGGTTGCCGGTGCGGATGAGGTCGCCGCTGGCGGTGACGGCCTGCAGCGCCAGCACGTTCTCGCGCATGGTGCCGTAGCGCACGGCGTTGGTGCCGCTGGCGCGGGTGGCGGTCATGCCGCCGATGGTGGCATCCGCGCCGGGGTCGATGGGGAAGAACAGGCCCAGGTCTTTGATGGCTTCATTGAGCGCTTTGCGCCGAATGCCCGGCTGTACGGTCACCGTCATGTCCTCGGCATGCACCTGCAGCACCTGGTTCATGCGGCTCACATCCAGGCTGATGCCGCCGTGTACGGCCAGCAAATGCCCTTCTAATGAGGTGCCCGCGCCGTAGGCAATGATGGGCACGCCATGCTGGGCGCACAGGCGCACGGCATCTTGCACGTCCTGGGTGCTTTCGGCAAAGACCACCGCCATGGGCGGCGGTGCGGTGATGGATCCTTCATCGCTGCCATGCTGCTCGCACAGGGCCGCTGCGGTGGAGCATTGCTGGCCAAAACGCTGGCGCAGGGTGGGAAGAAAATCGGGGGACATGCGGGGTTCCTTTTTAAAAATAATAGCTGTTAGCGCTTTAAATAAAGACAATTTTTAATGTTTTATTGAAATTTCGTTATCAATAAAGCGGGATGTGCTGCAAATATGTGCTTTACATGCAGCACATGAATTCCACATCCCAGCCGTGCTGCTCGGCCTGCTGGGCCAAGCGGTGCAGGCTGGGCCAGGGCAGGGCGGCCTGTAAATGCACGGGCACGGCGATGCTGCGCAGGCCAATCCAGTCTTGGGCCACGGGCTGCAAGGCCGCCATGAGTGCCGTGGCCGCCGCGCCATCGCTGGCCTGGGCCCACAGGGTGACATCTTCCACCTGGGGCAAGGCGGCCAGCCGGGCGTAGCGACTGCGCAGGTGCTGGGCGGCCATGCCGTGCGCCCCGGCCAGCAGCAGCACGGGCTGGGGCTGCTGGCTTTTGTGCGCGGCCAGCCAGTCGATTTGCGCGGCCTGGCCAATGCCGTGCCACAGCCCCAGGCGCGAGCACGCCTCCAGCCCGCGCGCATCGGCCACCCCGGGCAGCAGGGCCAGGGGGCCGCGCCAGCCCAGGCGGCGCAAGCGTGTGGCGCTGGCCGTATCGGGGGCGATAAAGCCTTCGGCTGCCTGCAGCAGGGCAAATTGTGTGGCGATGCGGTCAGCCCCCGTCCCTTGCCCTGCTGGCTCCTGCGGCGCCACGGCAGCCCACAGGCGGGCGGTTGGCAAGGTGGCCGCCAAGCTGGCCAAGGCGGTGGTTACAAAATCATCGGGGGCAGGGGTGGGCATCATTACAAGTTCTCTCAACGTGCGTGCGATTCTGACACTGGGGCACGTGATATAAACCTTGTCTTATTTGTTACAGGCCAGCGACCCCGCTGGCCTAGTGATTTTGAATTGCATGAAGCGCGGTTTCTACACCATCATGGCGGCGCAGTTTTTCAGCTCGCTGGCCGACAATGCCTTGTTCGTTACCGCGATCGCACTTCTGCGCAGCGCGGGGGCGCACGAGTGGCAGCAAGCGGCTTTGGTGCCCATGTTTGCCCTGTTTTACGTGGTGCTGGCCCCTTTTGTCGGGGCGTTTGCCGATGCCATGCCCAAAGGGCGGGTCATGCTGATCAGCAACACCATCAAGGTGCTGGGCTGCCTGCTGATGCTGTGGGGGGCGCATCCGCTGCTGGCCTACTCCATCGTGGGCCTGGGGGCGGCGGCGTATTCCCCGGCCAAGTACGGCATCCTGACCGAGTTGCTGCCCTCCTCTCAACTGGTGCGCGCCAATGGCTGGATTGAGGGGCTGACGATCAGCTCCATCATCCTGGGGGTGTTGCTGGGCGGCCAATTGGTTGGCCCGGTGGTTGCGCCCCTGCTCATGGGGCTGCACCTGCCCGGTGTGGACAGTGCCCCCCAGGCCGCCATTGCCGTGCTGGTGCTGGTGTATGCCCTGGCCGCTTTGTTCAACCTGGGCATTCCGCGCACCAGCGCCCGCTTGGTGCCATTTTGGCAAAGCAGCCACCACGCCAGCAGCCCCTGCGCCGACCCAGGCAGCGGCCGCCGCAGTGCGGGGGTGTGGGGCTTGCTCCAAGATTTTTGGCGCTGCAACGCCAGCCTGTGGGGCGACAAGCTGGGGCAAATCTCGCTGTCGGCCACCACCTTGTTTTGGGGCGTATCGGGCAATCTGCGCTACATCGTGCTGGCCTGGGCCGCCGTGGCGCTGGGGTATGACACGACCAAGGCCTCTGCCCTGGTGGGCGTGGTGGCCCTGGGCACCGCGGCCGGAGCCATTTTGGCGGCCATGCGCATGCGTTTGCAGTACGCCACCCGCACCATTCCGCTGGGCATTGGCATGGGGTTGTTGGTGCTGGCGATGAACTTCATCAACGAGCTGTGGCTGGCGGTGCCGTTTTTGATTTTGTTGGGGGGGCTGGGCGGCTATTTGGTCGTGCCCATGAATGCCTTGCTGCAGCACCGTGGCCATTGCCTGATGGGCGCGGGCCGATCGATTGCGGTGCAAAACTTTAACGAGCAAATTGCCATTTTGGCGCTGGGGGCGCTGTACAGCCTGGCCTCGTGGGGGGGGCTGACGGCCTACGGGGCGATTACCGCCTGTGGCCTGCTGGTGGCCATCAGCATGTGGCTGATTGGGCGCTGGTATGTCTTTAACTGCCGCAACCACGGCGGCGAGATGCGCAAGCTGCTGACCATTGCCCGCAGCGATAAAAGCGAATAAGTAGCAGCGAATAAATATAAAAATTCATAGCTATTAGCGCTTATTTAATAAGGCGTTAAGCCGTATTTTTTAAAAATATGCGTTCTATCCATACTCAAACTTGGCGGGTCATTGCCGCTTGGCTGTTGTTTTTTACGCCCGCTTTGCTGCCGGGCCTGTCTGCCTCGGCCCTGGGCCACCTGCTGTTGGCGGCCTGGTGTTTTGCGCCCGTGCTGTTGGTGCGCCCGCTGCTGCCGCTGGTGCTGGGGGGGCTGGCGCTCTTGGGCTGCGCCAACATTGTGCATGCCAGTTTTTTTGGCGCTTTGGTGGATGAGTTTTTCTTGGCCACCTTGCTGCGCACCACGCCGACAGAATCCCTAGAGTTTGTGCCCACGGTGCCCGGCCGGGCCTGGGCCACGCTGGCCCTGTGGCTGCTGGCCTGTGCCTGGGCCGGGCGCACGCTGTGGCGCACCCTGCCAGCGCTGCGCGGCACCTCCTTGCTGCTGCGCAGGGTGTGGCAGGGGGCCGGGCTGTTTTGGGCGTTGGTGCTGGTGTATGCGCTGATTCAGCAGCTCAATGCCAATACCTTTATGCGCAAGGCCAAGAGCCTGTATCCCCTGCATGTGGTGCGGGCCGCCATGCGCCAGCAAGAGATTGCGGCCGGGCTGTTTCTGCCACCCCTGCTGCCCAGCAGCGCCCCCAATGCCAGCAGCCAAGTCGATACCATCGTGGTGGTATTGGGCGAAAGCGCTACCGCCCACCGCTGGTCGTTGCTGGGTTACCAGGGGGCCCCTACCAATGCCCCGCTGGCCAGCGTGCCCGGCATCGCCGCCACCACCGTGCTGGCCCAGGGGTGGAATACGGCGGCCGCGCTGCCCTACATGCTGACGGGCATGTCGGCCCTGGACAGTACCGCCCGCCGCGCACCATCGTTTCTCGATCTGGCCCAGCACGCTGGCTATAAAACCTTTGCGTTCAGCAATTCGCGTTTTTTCAGCTTGCACGAAGACTTTTTCAGCTACGCCTTGCGCCGTGCCAGTGCGGTGTATCAAAAAGTGGGCAATGGCGATTTGGATGAGGTGCTAACGCGCAGCCTGCGCACGGCCTTGGCCGATCCGGCCCCGCGCAAGCTGATCGTGCTGCACACCTATGGCAGCCACCCACAGCTGCAAGAGCGCACACCGTCCAGCTACCGCGCCGTGGCCGATGCCTACGACAACAACACCCACTACAGCAGCCATTTGCTGGCGCAGTGGATTGGGTTGTTGGAGCAGGCCAGCAGCCCCCACCGCAGCGCCTTGCTGCTGTACACCAGTGACCACGGCGTGCTGCTGCCGCCCTGTGCCGATGATTACCGCCACGGGGCCGGCCTGAGCAGCCTGGAGGTGCCCATGCTGGTCTGGGCCAACCCGGTGACCCATGCCCAGCATGCGCCGGTGTTGCCGATCTTTGCCCAAGCCCCCCAGGCCGGCGGGCCGGGCCAAGCCCCCGAACACTCCAACGCCCTGTTGGCCGAAACGGCGATGCGGGCGGTGGGGTATGGTGCCTTGCTGGAGCAAGCGGACTGGCCCGGCAGCGCCCAGCCTGGCTTTAATGGCATTGCGTGGGCAACGCTGCGCCAGCGCAATGCCTGCACGCTGCAATAAAAAAGCTAGGGCTGCTCCCCGGCCCAGAGCTTTTCCAGCCGCCGCCCTTCATCGTCAAAGCGCAGCATGGTGCGCTGGCGGTTGAGCTCATTGGTCTCGATGGACTGTTTTTGTGCCGCTACGGCCATTTGGGCGGCTTTCACGGCCCTTTGGGCTTCTGGTGTGGGGTTGCTGCCCTGCGCGGCCAAATCTTTTTGTGCTTGCAGGTACAGCTCATCCAAGCTGGCCAGCCGTGCCCGGGCCATGGCCTGCACCTCGTCGAGTTGCTGCGCTTGCTGCAGGCGCGCGGCCTCATGGGCATCGCGATCGGGGTAGCGCAGCAAGAGGGCCTGGTTTAAGCGCCGTTGCTCGGCGATGCGCTCGCGCTCGCGCTGTTGGTGCTCGCGCTCGCGGGCGGCTTGCTCGCGCTCGCTTTTGGTTAAAACAGGAGGGTGCGGCTGGCGCTCTACGCCGCTGGGGCCCAGCACGCGCTGCTCCCGGTCGAGGCATTCCGGGATGGGGCGATCGGATACCAGGCGGCGGCCCCGATCATCCACACAGGAGTACACCGCAGAACTTTGCGCCCACCCGCTGGCGCACACCAGCACCAGCCCTGCGGCGATCCCTCCTGAAAAATAATGACGCATATCCTGGTTCCGCCTGTGTCCCCTGCGCTGTGGAGCCCTTGGTGTCGTTGTGGTGTATTTGCTGGCGCGCTTACCCGGCGACCCCGTACCGCTGGCGGTACGCGGTGACGCGCTGGTAGTGCTCGGCCATGGTGGCTTCGCCATCGGCTTGTTGGCCCAAGTAGGCCAGTAAATCGGCCAGTGTAGCAATAGCGCAAACCTGCAGCCCCAGTTGCTGGCGCACGTATTGCACGGCGCTGTGCGCAACGTCCTGGCCGTTTTCGGTGGCCATTTCCTGGCGGTCCAAGGCAATGGCCACCGCATGCGGGGTGGCCCCGGCGGCCTGGATGAGGGCAATCGATTCGCGCGCTGCGGTGCCGGCGCTCATCACGTCGTCGATGATGAGCACGCGGCCCTGCAGCGGGGCCCCAACCAGGGTGCCGCCTTCGCCGTGGTCTTTGGCTTCTTTGCGGTTGTAGGCAAAGGGCACGTTTTTGCCCATGTGGGCCAGTTCCACAGCCACCGTGGCGGCCAGCGGAATGCCTTTGTAGGCGGGGCCAAACACCATGTCAAACTCGATGCCGCTGGCCACAATGGCCTGTGCATAAAATTGGGCCAGGCGGGCCAGCTTGGCACCGTCATCAAACAGACCGGCGTTAAAAAAGTAGGGACTCATGCGCCCGGCTTTGGTTTTGAATTCACCAAAGCGCAACACGCCCGCTTCCACCGCAAAGGCCACAAACGCTTGGGCCAAACCTGCAGCATCTACTGGCTGCGTGACTTCTTGATTCGACATGACAACTACTTCTTCCCTGTTTCAACTGACCAGCCTGAATTTGAACGGCATCCGCTCTGCAACCACCAAGGGGCTGGAGGCTTGGCTGGCCACCATGCGGCCCGATTGTATTTGTGTGCAAGAGTTAAAAGCCCAGCAAACCGACATTGCTGGGCGCTTTGAGGCCCTGGCCGGGCTGCCGGGCTGGTTTCACTGCGCTGAAAAAAAGGGCTATTCCGGCGTGGGCATTTACAGCCGCCACGCGCCCAGTGACGTGATTGTTGGCTTTGGCAACCCCGAGTTTGATGCCGAGGGTCGCTACATCGAAGCGCGCTTTGACACGCTGCAGCGCAAGCGCTCCATCATCAGCAGCTACTTTCCCAGTGGTTCTTCGGGGGAAGAGCGGCAGGCGGCCAAGTTTCGCTTTCTGGATGCCATGCATGCCCACCTGATGGCGCTGAAAGAGGAGCGGGACTTTATTTTGTGCGGCGACATCAATATCGCGCACACGCAAAAAGACATTAAAAACTGGCGCAGCAACCAAAAAAACAGCGGTTTTACCCCCGAAGAGCGCGCCTGGATGGACCAGCTGCTCAGCGACGATCCGGCCCGTGGCGGCTTGCGCGATGTGTACCGCCAGCTGGAGCCTGAGGCCACCGACGCAGGCTACACCTGGTGGAGCAACCGGGGCCAGGCCTATGCCAACAACGTGGGCTGGCGCATTGATTACCACCTGGCCACCCCGGCGCTGGCCGCTTTGGCGCGCAGCAGCAGCATCTACAAGGGGGAAAAGTTTTCTGACCACGCGCCGCTGACGGTCGGCTACGACTGGGCGTTTTAATAGATGAGCTGTTTACGCACGCAGATAAAAGGTTTCATGCATAAAAATGCATGAAACCTTGATTTAATCAACGCAAACAGCTTTTAAAATCAGAGCAAACCTCGCCCATCACCCCAGGTTGGGGGCCAGGCGGCGGCGCAGTTCTTCCACGTCCATGCCCCGGCGCTGGGCCATGTCTTGCACCTGATCGTCGCCAATCGTGCCCACGCTGAAGTAGCTGGCCTGCGGGTGGGCCAGGTAAAAGCCGCTGACGCTGGAGGCCGGGTGCATGGCCAGGCTCTCGGTCAGCTGCATGCCGATTTCGTCGGTGCGCAGGGCTTTGAACAGGTCGATCTTGGGCGTGTGATCGGGGCAGGCCGGGTAGCCGGGGGCGGGGCGGATGCCTTGGTATTGCTCTTTGATGAGTGCCTCGTTGTCCAGGGCTTCATCGGCGGCATAGCCCCACAAATCTTTGCGCACGCGCTGGTGCAGGCATTCGGCAAAGGCTTCGGCCAGGCGGTCGGCCAGGCTTTTGAACATGATGCTGCTGTAGTCGTCCAGCGCGTCGAGAAATTCTTTTTCTTTTTTCTCGCTGCCAATCCCGGCGGTGACGGCAAACAGGCCGGCGTAGTCGGCAATGCCGCTGTCCTTTGGGGCGACAAAGTCGGCCAGGCAGCGGCTGGGGCGCAACTTGCCTTCGGCATCCACCTGTTTTTCGGTTTGCTGGCGCAGGCCGTACCAAGTCATCAGCACCTGGCTGCGGCTTTCGTCGGTGTAGAACTCGATGTCGTCGCCCACGCGGTTGGCCGGGTACAGGCCCAGCACACCGTTGGCTTGCAGCCAGCGGCCTTCGACGATTTTTTTCAGCATGGCCTGCCCGTCGGCCAAGACTTTGCGGGCTTCTGTGCCGACGATTTCATCGTCCAGGATGGCGGGGTAGGGGCCGGCCAAATCCCAGGTCTGAAAGAAGGGGCCCCAGTCGATGTACTGGGCGATTTCGGCCAGATCGAAGTTTTTGAACACGCGTCGCCCCAGGGCGCGGGGGGCCACGGGGGGCGGGTTGGCAAAGTCCAGCTGCGGCAGATTGGCGCGGGCTTTGGCCAGGGGCCACAGGGGTTGCTTTTTGCGCTTGGCGTGCAGTTGGCGCACGTGTTCGTAATCGGCGGCCACTTCGGCCAAGTAGGTGGCGCGGTTCTCGCCCAGCAGGTTTTGCGCCACGCCCACGCTGCGCGAGGCATCGGGCACGTAGATGACCGGGCCGTTGTACTGCGGGGCGATTTTCACGGCGGTGTGCACGCGCGAGCAGGTGGCCCCGCCGATCAAGAGTGGGGTCTGGCGGCTGCGGAAGTACTCGTCTTTGTCCATTTCGCCGGCCACGTACTGCATTTCTTCCAGGCTGGGGGTGATCAGGCCCGACAGGCCCACCATGTCGGCGTTCACCTCTTTGGCCTTGGCCAGGATTTCGTGGCAGGGCACCATCACGCCCATGTTGATAACGTCAAAGTTGTTGCACTGCAGCACCACGGTGACGATGTTTTTGCCAATGTCGTGTACGTCGCCCTTGACGGTGGCAATCACGATCTTGCCTTTGCTGGAGACGTCGATGCCTGCCGCCTCTTGCTGGCGCTTTTCTTCCTCGATGTAGGGAATGAGGTGGGCCACGGCCTGCTTCATCACGCGCGCGCTTTTCACCACCTGGGGCAAAAACATTTTGCCCGCGCCAAACAGGTCGCCGACGATGTTCATGCCGTCCATCAGCGGCCCTTCAATCACGTGCAGCGGGCGGCCGCCTTGTTGCACCACGAGTTGCTGGTAGGCCTCTTCGGTGTCTTCGGTGATGAAGTCGGTAATGCCGTGTACCAGCGCGTGCGACAGGCGCTCGCCCACGGTTTTGGGGTTGTCGGGCGTGCCGCGCCATTCGAGTTTTTTGCTCTCGTCCTTGGCCGCGCCTTTGGCGGCTTCGGCAATTTCCAAGAGGCGTTCGGCGGCATCGTCGCGGCGGTTCAAGACCACGTCTTCCACGCGCTCGCGCAGCTCGGGGTCCAGGTCGTCGTACACCCCGACCATGCCGGCATTGACGATGCCCATGTCCATCCCGGCCTGGATGGCGTGGTACAGAAAGACGGTGTGAATCGCTTCGCGCACCGGCTCGTTGCCCCGAAAGCTAAAGCTCACGTTGGAGACCCCGCCGCTGATTTTGGCCCCCGGCAGGTTGGCCTTGATCCAGCGCACGGCGTTGATGAAATCGACGGCGTAGTTGGCGTGCTCTTCGATGCCGGTGGCAATGGCGAAGATGTTGGGGTCGAAGATGATGTCTTCGGGCGGAAACCCCACCTCATCGACCAGGATGCGGTAGGCGCGTTCGCAGATTTCGATCTTGCGCTCAAAGGTGTCGGCCTGGCCTTTTTCGTCAAAGGCCATGACCACGGCGGCCGCGCCGTAGCGTTTGATGAGCCGCGCCTCGTGCTTGAATTTGTCCACCCCTTCTTTCATCGAGATGGAATTGACAATGCCCTTGCCCTGCAGGCAGCGCAGGCCCGCTTCGATCACTTCCCACTTGGAGCTATCGACCATCACCGGCACTTTGGCGATGTCCGGCTCCGAGCCGATCAGGTTCAAAAAGCGCACCATGGCGGCCTTGCTGTCGAGCATGGCCTCGTCCATGTTCACGTCGATCACCTGGGCGCCGTTTTCCACCTGCTGGCGCGCCACGGACAGGGCTTCTTCGTACTGCTCGTTCAGAATCATCCGCGCGAAGGCTTTGGAGCCGGTGACGTTGGTGCGCTCGCCCACGTTCACGAACAAAGAGCCCTCACCGATAAACACCGGCTCCAGGCCCGAAAGCTTCATGGGGGGAATGGTCTGAACAGGGGGCACGGTGGACATAGAACTCACTTCATCGAATAAAAGGCAAACAGGGCCGCGATTTTACCTTTGTAAATAGATAGCTTTAACCGCTTGAAAATAGTGTGTTTAAAGCGGTTTTATGCCCAAATTCAAGGTAGTGAAAGCGCAAGGTGCTGGTCAAAGAATAGCAAGGTGCGGTCTTTGGCCTGGATGGCGCTGTCGTGGTCGTAGCTGGCGCGCAGGTCGCAGTTAAAGCCGTGCTCGGCCTCATAGATATGCGTTTGCACGGACGGCTGGTGGGCCGCTTGGGCTTGTGTGGCGTGGGCAAAGGCCAGCACTTCTTGCAGGGGGATGATGGTGTCGCGCCGGCCAAAGTGCGCTTGCACCGGGCAGCGGGGGCGGCGCGTGCGTTCGCGCTGGCTGGTCATGCCGCCGCCGTAGTAGGTGACGGCCGCCGACAGCTCGGGCACCTGGGCAGCGGCCCGCCACGTGACCAGGCCGCCCCAGCAAAAGCCGACCATGCCCACTTTGCACGGGGCCTGGGCCAAGGCCCATTGGGCGCTGGCTTGCACCTGTTGCAAGATGGCATCGGGCATGGCTTCGGCCTGGGCTTTGTACCGGCGGCCTTGGGCCACGTCGGCCTCGCTGTAGCCCAGGTCCAGGCGCGGGGTAAAGCGGGCGAATAAATCAGGCGCGATGGCCAAAAATCCCCGGGTGGCCATGCGGTCGGTGACGGCCCGGATGTGGCTGTTTACGCCAAAAATTTCTTGCCCCACGATGACCGCGCCACGCAAAGCGCCCGGCGGGTGGGCGGCCCAGGCCGAAAAGGGGGTGCCATCGGCGGCCTGCAGGTCAATCCACTGTCCCATCGCATGTCTCCTGGGCTCTTTTTTTTAGTGGCAACCGCAACCTGTGCTGGCCGCTGCTGGGGTGGGCGCGGCCGCCACGGGCTGGGCATGGATGTCAAACCCGGTGCTTTGCAGGTGGTAAACCAAGGCGGCATCCATGGTTTTGGCGTGGTAGCTGAACCAGTGGGCCAAGTCGGGAATCATCGCCCGGATGGCGGCCAGATCGCCTTGCGCCCCTTTGGCCGCGCCGTCGCGCAGGATGTCCAGCACCGCTTGGTGTTGGTGAAAGTGGCAGTTGTCCGGGGCAAAACCGGTGGCCAGCATCCAGCGGTTTTCCATGGCGAAGTGCTCCTCGGTGTGGCTGACGATGGTGTGCCACAGCGCCAGCAAGGCGGCATCGTCGGCGCTTTCGGCGTGGGTGAGTAAATCGACAAATTCACGGTGGACGGTGTCCAGCTCTGGTAAGTCCAGCTGCAGTTTGTCGTCCCATTGCAAGGTGGCCATAAAGGGGTCTCTCTTTGGAGAAAGTGGATGAAAAAAACAAGCTTAACGGGCGGTGGCGGTGGTTTGTAGCCATTGGATCAGTTGCTGGCCCACGGCATCGGTGGCCTGGCTCAGGGCGGCCGCACCGCCGGCCGCATTGGCGCTGGGGGCGGGGATGGTGGCGGTAAACAGCTGTTGGCCCAGCAGCACTTCACCGGCCGCTTGGTAGCCCATCAAGGTGGCCCGCAGGCGAATGTTGGCGCTGCTGTGTGCGGACTGGTCAAACACTTGCTCAAACTGCTCCAGCGCCAGCAGCAGCACGGGGGGCGCTTGCCCGGCCACGCTGGGCGGGATGCGCCCGCCTTCGGCGCTGAGCACCACGCGCTGGCCTTGGCTGAGCCATTGGCGCAGGCGCTCTTGCACCAGCAGCTCGGGCGGCAGGCTCCAGTGGGCTTGGCTATAAGCGTGCCGGTGGTGGGGTTGGGCGTAGGCCAGGCGGTAGTGCATGGCGGTGGTGCTGCCCTCGGCTTGCCAGGGGGCCTGAATATCGGCCAGTACCACGGCAGGGGGGAGCGCGGCGGGCATTTCGGCCCAGGTGGCCAGGCCCAAATCAAAGCGTTCGGGCTCTTGCGGCGGGGTGGGCAGGCTTTGGCAGGCGGTCAGCAAAACCGTCAAAACCAGGGGGGATAGGCGCAGCAGCATGGCAATCTCGCAAGGTTAAGGGGTGGCGGGCGCTGGGGGGGCAAAACCGGGCTCGCCCGGGCCGGGGCGCACGGTGCCATTGCCGTAGATCAGGGACTGCGGGTTGGCATCAATATTGGCCATGGTGTGGCCCATTTGGCGCGATGCCAGGCCCAAATCGCTGCTGGCGCGTTGGATGCCTGGCAGGGTGTAGCGCTCAAAGCGCTGGGCCGATTGCACCAGCGATTGGCTGCCGGTTTGCAGGTGCTGCAGCACCCCATCGGGGGCTTGCAGCCGGTCGGCCAGTTGGCCAAATTTTTCTCCGGTGCTGGTCAAGGTGCGGATGCCGCTGCGGCTGTCCTGCACCAAGGCGGGCAGCTCTTGCAAGATCGGATCGACGCGCTCGCCCAGCTGTTGCAGCGTGCGGTTGGTGTGGTTGAGGTTGTCCAGCAGCAGGCTAAAGCGCTCTTGGTTGGCATCGCCCAGCAGGCGATTGATGCGTTCGGCGGCTTCGTCGGCACGGCTCAAAATCATCATGCCCTGGTCGGCCAGCACGTTCAGCGGTGACGACTTCATGGGCAGGCGCGGCAGTCCGCTGGGGCCGATGGGCTGGATGGGCGAGGGGCCGGGCTCGTCGTCCAGCTGCACATGGGCAATGCCGGTGACCCCTTGGTAGCCCAGTTGGGCGTAGGTGTAGCCGGGCTGGACGGGGGCTTGGCTATCAACCGCGATGCGAATGAGCAGGTGGCCATTGCGCTCGTGGTCAAAGCCAATGTGGGTGACTTTGCCCACGGCCACGCCCTTGTAGCGCACGGTGGCCTGGGGCTGCAGGCCGCTGATGGCATCGGTGGTGGACAGCTCGTAGCTGGTGTACTGGCGCTGGTCACGCGTGAGCCACAGGGCCAGGCCAACCAGCATGCTGGCCAGCACCAGCATGAAGATGCCGGCGGCCATGGCGTGGGATTTGTTTTCCATGGGGCAGTTGCTCCTTTGTTAGGCGGATGCCGGGGCGGCAAGGGGGGTGGCGCTGGGCGCTGGGGCCATGGCCCGGCGGCCCCGCTCGCCCTGGAAGAAAGTGGTGGTAAAGGGGTGGTCAAACTGTGCCACTTCCTGCGCCGTGCCGCTGACCAACACGCGCTTTTCGGCCAGCACGGCCACGCGGCTGGACAGGGCAAACAGGGTGTCCAGATCGTGGGTGACCATGACCACGGTTAGGCCCAAATCAGCCTGCAGTTGGCGCAGCAGTGCGCAAAATTCGTCCGAGCTGGTGGGGTCCAGGCCGGCGGTGGGTTCATCCAGCAGCAGCAGTGGCGGGTCCATGATCAGCGCCCGCGCCAGCGCTACGCGCTTGATCATGCCGCCGGACAGATCGGCCGGGTTGCGGCTGGCGTGCTCGGGCTTGAGGCCCACCATTTGCAGCTTGATCATGGCCGCTTGGCGCACCACGGCATCGGGCAGGCCGCCTTGCTCGCGCAGGGCAAAGGCGATGTTGTCCAGGACGCTGAACGCCGAGTACAGCGCCCCGTGCTGAAACAACATGCCCACGCGGGCCGAGGCCCCGGCGCGGCACAACTCGGCGGCGGGGCGGCCCAAGGTGGTGACCCGGCCTTTGCCCGGTTGCAGCAGCCCCAAAATTTGCCGCAGCAACACGGTTTTGCCGGTGCCCGAGCCGCCAACGATGGACAGCATTTCGCCCCGGTGTACCTGCAGGTTTAAATCTTGGTGGACGGCAAAGGCCTGCTCGCCTTGGCCAAAAATGCTCCACAGCTGGTCGATGTCGATCATCACGTCGGACGGGCTGGTCATGCTTAGAACCCCACATCCTTGAAGGCCACGGCAAAAATCGCATCGACGATGATCACCATGGTGATCGAGCTGACCACCGAGGCGGTCGTGCCCGCCCCCAGGCTTTGCGTGTTGGGCTGCACGCGCAGGCCCCAGTGGCAGCCGATCAGCGCAATCCACACCCCAAACACCATGGCCTTGGTGCTGGCCAGCCACAGGTTGCTGACCTCTACGGCGCTGGGCAGGGCTTGCCAGAAGTAGGCCGGGGAGATGCCCATGGTCAGGTCGGCCGCCACAATGCCGCCAAGCAAGGTCGCCAGCGTGGTCCACAAACTAACCAGGGGCATGGCCAGTGCCAGGGCCATGGCCCGGGGCAGCACCAAGCGGTAGCCGTGCGAAATGCCCATGACTTGCATGGCATCCAATTCTTCGGTGACGCGCATCACGCCAATTTGCGCCGTGATGGCCGAGCCCGAGCGCCCAGCCACCAAGATGGCGGCCAGCAGGGGCCCCAGCTCCCGAATCAGCGAGATGCCCAAAATATTTACGATAAAGGCTTCGGCCCCAAACTGGCGCAGCTGCAGCGCCATCAAATAGGCCAGCACCACGCCAATCAAAAAACCAACCAAGGCGGTAATTGGCAGGGCCGTGGCCCCCATGTTGAACAGGTGGCCAGAAAAATCACGCCACGGCCCCTTGTGGGGGGCCCGCAACAGGCGCAGGGCATCCAGCCACAAGCCCCCGATCAGCAGCAAGATGTCGCGGCCATGGCCCAAGGCGGCCAGCACCAAGGTGCCCAAATGCTCAATCGAACGGCCAAAGTAATACGGGCGCTGCGCCGGGGGGGTGGCGCTGGCAAAGCGGGCCACGCGCTCGAGCATGGCGCGTTGGCTGGGGTGGGTGTGCAATTGCGCGGGCCACTGGCCCTGCCAGTGCTGCCACAGCAACTGGGCCCCGAGGTGGTCCAGCCAGGCCAGCTGCGTCAAATCCCACACGGCCGCCGTGCCATGCCCGGCCAGCTGGCGCTGCAGGCGTTGCCATTGACCGCGCTGGCCCAATTCGGCGGCCCCCCAGCGGCCCAGCAGCACAATGTGCTGGCCTGCGGCGTGTGTTTGGGGCTCAAGGCGGGGGGTGGGGTCGGTCATCAGGGGAGTGGTTTTAGCACAAATTGTTGCGGGGCTGACCTGGCCGTTGGCTGGCTGACGATCTGGGGCATCGTTACTGACGATTGTACCCTAGGGAAAACTCTGTCTTATAGAAGACTTGTCTGCGGTTACATTGGCGGCACTTCTAGCGCTGCGAGACAACAGCGCGTGGAGGGCCCGAGGAGACAACTCGATCCATAACTAGAAATTTTTATCCAAGCGCCCGTCATGAGGTGTAGATTTTTTCCATAGCGCCGGTTTATCCGGCGCTTTTCTTTTTGGTGCGTGATGGAGTGGATAGTTGTTACCCTGGCCTCGGCCCTGGCGGGCATGGTCGATGCCATCGTGGGCGGCGGCGGGCTGATTTTGCTGCCGGCGTTGTTTGCGGTTTTTCCGGGGGCGGCACCAGCGACGTTGTTTGGCACGAATAAAAGTGCCGCCATTTGGGGCACGGCGGTGGCCTCGTGGCAGTACAGCCGCCGCGTTGCGGTGCGCTGGCCGGCGCTGTGGCCGGGCATTGCGGCGGCCTTTGCCGGGGCCTTTGCCGGGGCCTGGAGCGTGACGCTGATTGACCCGAGCTTTCTGCGCAAGTTGCTGCCGCTGATTTTGCTGGTTTTGCTGGTCTATACCCTGGCCAAAAAAGAGCTGGGGCGCACCCATGCGCCGCTGTTTCAGGGCCGCCAAGAGCAGTGGCGCACGGCGGCCATTGGGGCGGTGATTGGGTTTTACGATGGCTTTTTTGGGCCGGGTACGGGCAGCTTTTTTGTTTTTTTGTTGGTGCGCACCTTGGGGTATGACTTTCTCAATGCCTCGGTGAGTGCCAAGTTGCTCAATTTATCGACCAATATTGCCGCCCTGCTGCTGTTTGCCGCCAAGGGCCATATTTGGTGGCACTTTGCCGTGCCCTTGGCGCTGGCCAATGTGCTGGGCAGTGTGCTGGGCAGTTGGCTGGCCCTGCGCCATGGCACGGGGTTTGTGCGGGTGATCTTTATTGTGGTGGTCGGTGGCCTGATTGTGAAAACGGGGATGGATGCAATTTAAATAGCTGGTACCGCTTGTATATAGTCGTTTTATTTGAGTTTTGTATAAAAAATGACATTTAATAAGCGGTTAAAGCTATTGTTTATGATGATTTTGGCCACTTGTATGACTGCTACTGCCTCTTTTCGCTACGCCGGGGTGCTGGCCTTGCTGGGCGTGACCTTGGTGTGGGGGACAACCTTTCCAGCCATGAAATTGCTGGCCAACGATGTGCCGGCGTTGCACATTTTGGCCCTGCGCTTTGGCTTGGCCAGCGTGGTGTTGCTGCCGCTGTTTGTGCGGCTGCGGGGGGCGGAGTGGCGCTGGGGGCTGGTGCTGGGGCTGCTTAATTTCATCGCCTTTTGGTTGCAGACCGAGGGCTTGGCGCTGATCAGCAGCAACCGCAATGCGTTTATTACCGGCTTGAATGTGTTGATCGTGCCGCTGCTGGCCTGGGTGGTGTTGCGCCGCCCGATGGGCTGGGCCATTGCGCTGGCCTGTGCCTTGGCGCTGGGCGGTTTGCAGCTGATGTTTTTTGAGGACAGCGCCTGGAGCTGGGGCGATACGCTGACCCTGTCCAGCGCCGTGTTTTTTGCCTTGTTTATTTTGACGCTGGAGCTGTGCGCCCTGCGCAACCGCCAGCAGCCGCTGCGCGCCACGCGGTTGGCGGCCGTGGTGTCGCTGACCATGTGCGCCTGCAGTGTGCTGGTGGCCCTGGGGATGGAAGCACAGCCTTTGCTCGGCGTGGCCCGCAGTTTGCCCTGGGGCAGCTGGCTCTCGCTGGGGTATTTGGCGGTGGTCGCCAGCGTGGGCGTGGTGGTGCTGCAAGCCTGGGGCCAGCAGCGGGTGGATGCCACGCGCAGCGCCATTATTTATGGGCTGGAGCCGGTGTTTGCCGCCATCACCGCCTGGTGGTGGATTGGTGAGCGCATGCACGCGCAGGCCATGCTGGGGGCGGCGTTGTTGGTCAGCGCCTTGATGGTCAGTCAGTGGGGGAGTGCGCCTGCCAGTGCGCCCCAGGCCGCCAAGCCCAGGGGGCGCGCGGCGGTGGCCCCCCATTAGAACGTGAATACGTTCTTAGTCCTCGGCAGCGCCATCTTGGGCGACCTCTTCGGGGGCAGGGGCTGGCGGTGCCTTGGCCGCAGCCGCAGGGGGCACCCAGGGGATGGCGCGCGGTGACAGGCCCGGAACGCTGATGCGCTCGTAGTGGTTGAGCATGTCGGCGGCGCGGCGTGGGGTACCGATGGGGGTGCGGGCCAGGCCTTGGCGGCTGGCGGCCAAGTCTTGCTCGCTGGGGTAGTGGCCCAGCAGCCAGTAATCGAACACGCGCCGGGCGATGGGGGTGGCGGCGGTGGCCCCGAAACCCGCGTTTTCCACAATCACGGCCAGGGCGATTTCGGGCTGGTCTGCGGGGGCATAGGCGATGTACAGCGAATGGTCGCGCTGGCGCTCGGCCAGTTTGGCGGCGTTGTAGCGCTCTTTTTGGCCGATAGTCACGGCCTGGGCGGTGCCGGTTTTGCCCGCCGAGGTGTACGGTGCGCCGGCAAAAATGCCCCGTGCCGTGCCTTCTACCGTGACGGCTTGGGTGGCTTCACGCACGGCCTCGATGTTTTCGGGCTTGTAGCCCAGGGACAGGCCCGGCGGCTGCGGCAAGGCGTGGTATTGCCGCGTGACGGCATCAATGCGCCCCAGGCCCAAATGTGGCTGGTGTTGCACGCCCCGGTTGGCCAGCATGGCCGTGGCGTAGGCCAGTTGCAGCATGGTGAAGTGGTTGTAGCCCTGGCCAATGCCCAGGGAAATGGTTTCGCCGGCGTACCAGCGTTTTTGTTCCGGGCGTTTGTAGGTGTTGCGCTTCCACTGCATGCTGGGCAGCACGCCGGGGGATTCGCCCTCCAGGTCAATGCCGGTGGGCCGGCCAAAGCCCATGGGCGAGAGGTAGTCGTGGATCAAGTCCACGCCCATGTCGTTGGCCAGCATGTAGTAGTACACGTTGGACGATTTGATGATGGAGCGGCGCAAATTGGTCGGCCCATTGGGGTGGCCCGAGCGGAAGGTGTGGCCACCAAAGGTCCAGCTGCCGTTGTCCTGGATGGTGGTGTCGATCTTGCGCTTGCCCGATTCCAGCCCCGCCAAGCCCATGAAGGGTTTGTAGGTGGAGCCGGGCGGGTAGGTGCCCCGCAGGGCCCGGTTGAGCAAGGGGCGGTCGATGGAGGTGTTGAGCAGGTCCCAGTTTTCCTGGTCAATGCCGCCAATGAACAAGTTGATGTCGTAACCCGGCTTGCTTACCATGGCCAGCACTTCGCCATTGCGCGGGTCGATGGCGACCAAGGCCCCCCGGCGCTCGCCAAACAGGTCCTCAACCAGCTTTTGCAGGCCCACGTCCAGGCTCAGCACCAAGGTGTCGCCCGGTATGGCATCGCGGCTGTTCAGGCGGCGCACGGCAAAGCCGCCGGCGGTGGTCTCTAGTTGCTCCCAGCCGGTTTGGCCGTGCAGTTGTTTTTCGTAGCTTTGCTCAATGCCCAGTTTGCCGATGACTTCGGTGCCACGGTAGTTGGCGGCATCGTCGGATTCGTCGATCAGCTCCTGCTCTTTGGTGTTGATGCGGCCGATGTAGCCCACCACATGGCCAGCCACTTCCCCCAAGGGGTAGGTGCGAAACAAGCGGGCTTTGACATCCACCCCGGGAAAGCGCCAGCGCTGGGCGGTGAAGCGGGCCACTTCCTCGTCGGTCAGCCGGCTGCGCAGGGGGATGGATTCGAAGCTTTTGCTATCGGCCATCAAGCGCTTGAACTGGCGGCGGTCGCGGGCGCTGATGGGGACGATTTCAGAGATGGCCTGGATGGTGGCCTCCAGGTCTTCGACCTGGGAGCGGGTGATCTCCAGCGTGTAGGCCGAGTAGTTGGTGGCCAGCACAATGCCATTGCGATCCACAATGCGCCCGCGATTGGGCACGATGGGCACCACGGCGGTGCGGTTGCTCTCGGCCCGCTCGGAAAAAGCCGCGTAGCGTTGCACTTGCAGCACAGACAAACGGTAGGCCAGTAGCGCAAACAGCAGCAAGACGACCAGCCCCAGCACAAACACCCGCAGGCGAAAGCTTTGTGTTTCGGCTTGGGTGTAGAGGCTGCGAAAATTTAAACGACTGGCCATGGCGGCGCTCCCATCCCTTCGCGTCCTGTGCGCAGCTTACAAAGGCCGTTCATTGTCGTGCACGGGGGCGCGGCGCTGGGGGGCGAGCAAAACCGCCACGGCCACAGGCCACAGCAAGCTTTCGAGCACCGGTGCCCAGGCCAGGCCAAAACCCGGAAAGATTCCGCCAGCGGCCAGGCGAATCAGCACTTGCAGCAAATGGGCCCCAAAAAATACGGGCAGCATTTGCAAGGCTTGCTTCCAGCTGGAAAACCACAGCAACCGGCGACTGCTGTTTTGCCCGACAAACACCACCAGCGCATACACCAGCGCATGCTGGCCCAGCAAAGCCGTTTGCTGGACATCGATCAGCAAGCCCAGAAAAAATGCCACGCCCATGCCCACGCGCTGGGGCTGGTGGATGCCCCAAAAAGCCAGCACCAGCAGCAACAGATCCGGCATCCAAATCCAGTTGCTGGTGGGCAGCAAATTCACCACCAGCGCCAAAAACAAGCTCAGGCCAATAAACCAAGGGCTGGCTGGGAGCAAAAGCTGCTCGCCACGCGGCATGATCATGGCTGTCTCTCCTGCCCTGGGGGGGCTGCGGGGGTGGCCCGGCGCTGGGCGGATTTGTCGTCGCGGGCTTTTTTCTTGGCATCGGCGTTGGACTGGCTCAGCGTGGCCAATTCCTGGGCAATGGGCCGCTCGGCAGCCAAGACGCTGTTGCGCGGGGTCAGTACCAGCACATGGCGGGTGCCCTGCATTTTGGCCAGGGGCTGGCTGTCAATGCGTAAAAAGGCGGTGGCACCTTGGCGCTCGACCGCCGTGACCACCGCCACAGGCAGGCCCGGGGGGTAAATGCCATCAAGGCCGCTGGTGACCAAGGCATCGCCAGGCTGCACATCACTGTCGCTGGGCATGTAGCGCAGCTCCACGGTGTCGCTGGTCAGGTTGGAGGCCAGGCCATACATCACCCCCCGCACCCCGGTGCGGCTGACTTCGGTCGGGATGGCCTGGTCGCGGTCCACCAGCAAGCGCACTTCGCTGGTAAAGGGTTGCACCCGCACCACCTGGCCCAACACGCCAGCGGCATCCATCACGGGGCTGCCGGGCACGATGCCCGCCATTTGGCCCTGGTCCAAAATAATGCGGCGGGAATACCGATCGGGCGATTCGTACACCACTTCGGCGGCTTGGGCCGGTACTGGCAAGCGCTCACGCAGGTTGAGCAGGCCGCGCAACTGCCGGTTTTCTTGTGCGAGCAGTTGGGCTTGGTGGGCTTGCAGGCTGATGGCGGTGATTTTGGCCTCGGCCTCGTGGGCGGCTCTTTGGGCCGTTTCCAGTTTTTCCAGGTAGTCGGCGCTGTCGCTGATCCAGCGCAGCGGCTGCAGCAGTGCCAATTGCACCGGGTAGAGCACCGTGGCCAGCGCCTGGCGCAACGGGGCCGTGATCCGTAGCCGGGCATCAGCCACCATAAGGGCGAGGGAAAGAGCGCAAAAAACCGCCAACTGCGTAGGCGCAGGCAGGCGGTTTTTAAACAGCGAGGGTGCATCCCTTTCCAGGGTGCGCAGGCTCATGGTTCGCTGGTGAAGATGCCGCCTTGGCGATCGAGGTGGTCCAGCGCCATGCCACAGCCGCGCACCACGCAGGACAGGGGGTCTTCGGCCACCAGTACGGGCAGTCCGGTTTCCTCGGACAGCAAGCGGTCCAAATCGCGCAGCAGCGCCCCACCGCCGGTCAGCATCATGCCGCGCTCGGCAATGTCCGCGCCCAGTTCCGGGGGGGTTTGCTCCAGCGCATTTTTGACCGCGCTGACGATTTGGTTGAGCGGCTCGTTCAGGGCTTCGAGCACTTCGTTGCTAGAAATAGTGAAGCTGCGCGGCACGCCTTCAGACAGGTTGCGCCCGCGTACTTCAATTTCTTTGACCTCGGTACCGGGGAAGGCGCTACCAATTTCTTTTTTAATCATCTCGGCCGTGGGCTCGCCAATCAGCATGCCGTAGTTGCGGCGGATGTAGCTGATGATGGATTCGTCAAATTTGTCGCCGCCCACGCGCACGCTGCCTTTGTAGACCATGCCACCCAGCGAGATCACGCCCACCTCGGTGGTGCCGCCGCCAATATCGACCACCATCGAGCCCGAGGCTTCGGACACCGGCAGCCCGGCGCCAATGCCGGCGGCCATGGGCTCTTCAATCAAAAAGACCCCTGCGGCCCCTGCGGCCTCAGCGGCATCTTTGATGGCGCGGCGCTCCACCTGGGTGGAGCCGCAGGGCACGCAGATGATGATGCGCGGGCTGGGGGCCAAGACGTTGCGCGGGTGCACCATTTTGATGAACTGCTTGATCATCTGCTCTGTGATGACAAAGTCGGCAATCACGCCGTCTTTCATGGGGCGAATGGCTTCGATGTTGCCGGGCACCTTGCCCAGCATGGCCTTGGCATCGCGGCCCACGGCTTGAATCACTTTTTTGCCGTGGGGGCCACCCTCGTGGCGGATGGCCACGACCGAGGGTTCGTTGAGCACCACGCCTTTGTCGCGGGCGTAAATCAAGGTGTTGGCGGTACCGAGGTCAATGGCCAAATCGGTGGAGAAATATCGGCGGAAAGCTCCGAACATTGAGAAAGTTCCTTTTCGGCACGGCACGCGCTTCGGCTTGCCATCGCCGGGTCATGAGAGTCAGAGAGAGAGGGAGGAGTTTTACGCATTTGCGCGCACAAAGAAGGGGCTTTTTGCGCAAAGGCAAGATAATACCGCATCGCCTGTGAACAGCTCAGGCCCAATGGCATTGCTGCAGCAGACGTTACGTCCCGTTGCACGCCCGTTTTATTTTGAATTGCACTATGGCCCTCACCCCTCACGACATTGACCGCATTGCCCATCTGGCGCGATTGGAACTCTCCCCGCAAAAAAGCGAGCAAATGCGCACCCAGTTGAATGATTTTTTCGGCATGGTTGCGCAGATGCAAACCGTTGATACGGCGGGCATCGAGCCGCTGACCCACCCCGTGGCCGTGCTGCAGGACGTGCAGCTGCGCCTGCAGGACGATGTGGTCACCGAGACCAATCAGCGCGATGCCTATTTGCGCAACGCCCCGGCGGCCGAGC
Organism: Comamonas denitrificans; assembly: GCF_017368815.1. Lineage (GTDB taxonomy): Bacteria > Pseudomonadota > Gammaproteobacteria > Burkholderiales > Burkholderiaceae_C > Comamonas > Comamonas denitrificans. The sequence goes on from NZ_JAFNME010000002.1 coordinate 109,594, forward strand.
AAGGCCTGTTCCTGGTTCCCAAAGTCATCGAATAACAAGCGCCTGGCTAGTTTTATGAGCACCCAAGATTTGCACCATTTAAGCATTGCGGCCCTGGCCGCGCAGATTCGCAACCGCCACACCAGCGCCACCGAGGTGGCCCAGCACTTTTTGCAGCGCGCCAAAGCCCAGCAGGCCTTGGGCGCATTTTTGGCGCTGGATGAAGACATCACCTTGGCCCAAGCCCAGGCGCAAGATGCCGCCTTGGCCGCTGGCCAAGCCGGCCCCCTGGCGGGCGTGCCCATTGGGCACAAAGATGTGTTTGTCACCCGCGACTTTCCCACCACCGCCTCCAGCCGCATGCTGGCCGGTTACCGCTCACCGTTTGATGCCACGGTGGTGACCCGCCTGGCCGAGGCCGGTTGCGTCACGCTGGGCAAATTGAGCTGCGATGAATTTGCCATGGGCAACGGCAACGAAAGCGCCGCCATCGCCCCCGTGGGCATGGACGCACCCGCCCCGGTGCGCAACCCCTGGGACACCCAGCGCGTGCCCGGTGGCTCGTCCGGCGGCAGCGCCGCTGCGGTGGCCGCCCGCATGGTGGCGGCGGCCACGGGCACCGACACCGGCGGCTCGATCCGCCAGCCGGCCAGCTTTTGCGGCATTACCGGCATCAAACCCACCTATGGCCGTGCCAGCCGCTACGGCATGATTGCTTACGCCTCCAGCCTCGACCAGGCCGGCCCCATGGCGCACAGCGCCGAAGACTGCGCCCTGCTGCTGTCGGTGATGTGCGGCCCCGATACCGAGCGCGATGCCACCAGCCTGGACGTGCCGGCCGAGAACTTCACCCGCCAACTGGGTGACAGCATCGAAGGGCTGCGCATTGGTGTGCCCGCCCAGTTCTTTGCCGACGGCCTGGCCGACGATGTGCGCACGGCCATCGACGCAGCGCTGAAAGAATACGAAAAACTCGGTGCCACGCTGGTGCCGGTGCAACTGCCGCGCACCCAGCTGTCGGTGCCGGCCTACTACATCATCAGCCCGGCCGAGGCCAGCTCCAACCTCTCGCGCTTTGACGGCGTGCGCTACGGCCACCGCACGGCCAACCCCGTGGATTTGCAGGATTTGTACAAAAAATCGCGCGCTGAAGCCTTTGGCGATGAGGTGCAGCGGCGCATCATGATTGGTGCCTATGTGCTGTCTGAAGGCTATTACGACGCGTACTACCTGCAGGCGCAAAAAATCCGCCGTTTGATTGCCAATGATTTCCAGGCCGCCTTCAAGGATTGCGACGTGATTGCCGGGCCGGTGGCCCCCAGCGTGGCCTGGCAGTTGGGCGACAAGGCCGACCCGCTGGCCAGCTACCTGGCCGATGTGTTCACCCTGCCGGCCTCGTTGGCCGGGCTGCCGGCCATGAGCCTGCCGGTCGGTTGGGGGGCCCACCAGATGCCGGTGGGCCTGCAGCTGATTGGCAACTACCTGCAAGAGGGCCGCTTGCTGAATGTGGCGCACCGCTTCCAGCAGGTCACCGATTTTCACCAGGCCGAGCCCAAGAGTATTTAATTTATAGCTGTTTGCGCTTGATACTCGTTGTTTTTAATATAAAAACGTTTGAAAACATTGAAAAACAAACGCCAGCAGCTCCTTTAAAGATTGCACACCATGACTGCCCCTTTGATCAACGGTTACGAAGTCGTCATCGGCTTTGAAACCCACGCCCAACTGGCCACGGCCAGCAAAATCTTCAGCCGCACCAGCACCGCCTTTGGCGCCGAGCCCAACACCCAGGCCAGCGCCGTCTGCCTGGCCTTGCCCGGCACGCTGCCGGTGATGAACAAAAAGGCGGTCGAATGCGCCATCCAGCTGGGCCTGGCCCTGGGCTCGCACGTGGCCCCGCGCAGCATTTTTGCCCGCAAAAATTATTTCTACCCCGACCTGCCCAAGGGCTACCAGATCAGCCAGTTTGAAATCCCCGTGGTGCAGGGCGGCGAGGTCAGCTTTTATTTGGGCGACGAGAAAAAAACCGTGCGCCTGGTGCGCGCCCACCTGGAAGAAGACGCGGGCAAATCCGTCCACGACCTGTTCCCCAACGAATCGGGCATTGACCTGAACCGCGCCGGTACGCCGCTGTTGGAAATTGTCACCGAGCCGGACATGCGCTCCTCGCTGGAGGCCGTGGCCTACGCCAAAGAGCTGCACAAAATCGTCACCTGGATCGGCATTTGCGACGGCAACATGCAAGAAGGCTCGTTTCGCTGCGATGCCAACGTCAGCGTGCGCAAGCCGGGCCAGCCGCTGGGCACGCGCCGCGAGATCAAAAATTTGAACTCGTTTCGCAACATGCAGCAGGCCATTGATTACGAAATCCGCTGGCAAATCGAGCAACTCGAAGACGGCTACGCCATCGAGCAGGCCACCGTGCTGTTCAACCCAGACACGGGCGAAACCCGCGCCATGCGCACCAAGGAAGATGCGGCCGATTACCGCTACTTTCCTGACCCCGACCTGCCGCCGCTGGTCATTGCCCCCGAATGGATTGAGCAGGTCAAGGCCGCCATGCCCGAGCTGCCCCGCGCCATGGCCGAGCGCTTTGTCCAGCAGTACGGCCTGCCCGAGTACGACGCGACCACGCTGACCCAGTCGCAAGCCATGGCCGCCTACTTTGAAGAGGCGGCCCAAGCCTGCGGCCAGCCCAAACTGGCCAGCAACTGGGTGATGGGCGAAATCTCGCGCCGTCTGAACAACGAAGAAATCGGCATGGACGCCGTCAAAGTCAGCAGCGCGCAGCTGGCCGCGCTGATTGGCCGCATCAGCGACAACACCATCAGCAACAACGCCGCCAAACAGGTGTTTGAGGCGCTGTGGGTGGGCGAGGGCAGCGAGGTGGATGCCGTGATCGCCGCCAAGGGCCTGAAACAGATGAACGACACCGGCGCACTGGAGGCCATCATTGCCGAGGTGGTGGCGGCCAATGCCGCCAACGTGGAGCAGTACCGCGCGGGCAAAGACAAGGCGTTTAACGCCCTGGTCGGCCAGGTGATGAAGGCGAGCAAGGGCAAGGCCAATCCGGCCCAGGTGAATGCGCTGCTGAAAGCCAAGCTCGACGGCTAAGCGCACGCGGCTGGCGCGTGCGCTGGCTAGCGGTGTGGGGTGGTGGGGGCGCTGGAGGGCCGATGCGCGCTGCTAAATTGCGCCACCCACTCGGCAAACTCGGCCACGGGCAGTGGGCGGCTGAAGTAGTAGCCTTGCCAGGTGGTGCAGCCGTTGTGCTGCAAAAAGTCGCGTTGGGCGGCGGTTTCTACCCCTTCGGCAATCACGCGCAGGCCCAGGCTGGTGCCCAGGGCCACCACGGTGCGGGCGATAGCAGCATCGTTCGCGTCTGTAAGGACATCGCGGACAAAACCCTGGTCAATCTTTAGCTGGTCCAGCGGTAAGCGCTTCAAATAAGCGAGCGAAGAGTAGCCGGTGCCAAAGTCATCGAGTGAAAACGCGATGCCGTGGCGTTTGAGTTGCAGCATTTTCTCGATGGTGTCTTCCACATCGTGCAGCAGCAGACCTTCGGTCAGCTCCAACTCCAGGGCGCGCGGATCGGCCCCGGTTTGGGTAATGGCAGCAATGACTTGTTCGACAAAATTGGGCTGGTGAAACTGCCGGGGGCTGACGTTGATGGCGATGCTCAGGTGCGCCATGTGCGGGTTGCTGGCCCAAGCGGCCAGCTGGGCGCAGGCCGTGTGCAGCACCCACTGCCCGAGGGCCAGAATTTGACCACTGTCTTCGGCCAGGGGAATGAACAGGCTGGGGGCGATGAACCCGCGCTCGGGGTGGCGCCAGCGAATGAGCGCCTCGCAACCGATGACCTGGTGGGCATGCACCTGCGGTTGGAAGAACAGCTCGAAATGCCCTTGCTCCAGGCCGGTGCGCATTTCGGCTTCCATTTGCACACGCTCTTGAATGGCCATGTGCATATTGGGGGAGTAGAACTGCAGCGTATTGCGGCCAGCGGTTTTGGCTTGGTACATGGCCAGATCGGCGCGTTTGAGCAGCTCGTCAGCCGATGGTTGGGTTCCTTGGAACAAGGTGATGCCCACGCTGGCGGTGGTGTGATAAGGCTCGCCTTTCAAGATAAAGGGGGCGCGAAAGACTTCCAAAATACGCTGGCCCATGCGCTCGGCCAGGGTGACGGCCTCGCCCGGCAGGGGGGAGAGATGGTCCAGCAGCACCACAAACTCATCATCCCCATGGCGGGCGACGGTGGGGCCTTTTTGCACGCAACTGCGCAGACGTTCGGCCACTTGCTGCAGCAAGGTGTCGCCCGATTCATGGCCTTTGATTTCATTGACGGTTTTAAAGTGGTCAATGTCCAGCAGCAGAACCGCACCATAGGTTTTTTCTTCGGCGCTGGCGTTCAAGGTGTGCCGCAAGGTCATTAAAAGCTGGCGGCGGTTGGGCAGTTGGGTAAGGGGGTCGTAGTACTCCAAGTAGGTGATTTTTTCCTCGGCCGCTTTGCGCTGGGTCAGGTCCTGGGTCATGACCAGCTGGGCATCGCCCAACAGCACGCCGGAAATTTCCAAGATGCAGGGGCTGCCGTCGGCCCGGGTGATGTGGTACTCCGCAGGAGGAATCAAGCCATCCCCGTCCCGGGCATGTGCCAAGGCCGCATCCCACTGGGTGTGTACTTGTTCGCGCAGCACGGGGTCGGGGTAGGCGCTGGCCCACCAGGTGGGCAGATCCGGAACGGTGGCGGCATCAAAGCCTGTAATTTGAATGAAGCGTGCATTGCGGAAGGTGATGGCGTTGTTTTTCTCGACCCAATGAATGCCCACCGGCATGTGGTTCAAGATGTTGCGTTGCTGGGCCTCACGCTGGCACAGCATCTCTTGGATTTGGTGCTTGGCGGTAATGTCTTGCAACACGGCCAAATGGTAGGTGGGGGCCTGGCCGGTGGGCCACATGGGGGAGATGTTTACATCGACCCAGATGGTGTGCCCATCCTTGTGGCGCATGCGTTGTTCGATGCGGTATTCATGAATTTCCCCTTTGAGCAGACGCTGCTGTTGGGCCATGGCCTGGGACAAGTCCTGGGGATCGACCAATTCTTGGAAAGTCCGGGTGGCCAGCTCCTGCGCGGTGTAGCCCAAAATGTGGGCGCAGCGGGCGTTGGTTTGCAGCAAGTGCCCAGTTTGCGTATCGGCCAGCGCGATGCCCACGGTGGCTTGGTTAAAGATGGCTTGGAAGTTGGCCTCGCTGGTCTTCAAGGCCCGCGCATGGCGGCGCACCAGCCAGCTGACAAAGCCCCCCAGCAACAACGACAGCAAGCCGCCGCCTGCGCCCAGCCACCAAGGCTGCATGCGCTCGGCCGCAGACAGCAGCGGTTGGGTGGGTAAAAACTCCAAGCGCCAACGCCGGTCAAGGATTTGGACAATGCGCACCTGCGGTGGCAGGTGCCGCATCTGCAGGGCAGAGGTAAAACCGCTGGATTGGCCCAGCAGCAAGGGGGCCGTGGCCGGCTTCTGGGGCAGCGGGCCGATATCGTGCATCTGCACGGCCACACCCCGGAAAAATCCTTGTGCTGCCAGGCTGCCCAGCATTGCTGTCACATCGACGGCGGAGCCGACCGAGCCGAGGAACTCGCGCTCTTGCGCAGTGCCCCAGGGCTGGGGGTTTTCCAGAAAAACCGGCAAGCGCAGCATGAACCCCGAGCGCTCTTTGTCTTGCTTCAGGATAAAAGGGGCGGAAATTGTCGGCTGGCCGCTGGCCCGCCCAGCCAGCAGGGCGGCGAGGTTGTTGGGTTGCTCGGTCAGATCCAGCCCCCAGATGCTTTGGTTGTTGTCCAACGGCCAGAGGAACTCTAGCAAGAAGTACTCTTCGCGCACTGCGCTGGGCATGGCGGGCAAGGCCATGCCAGTGCGCAAGGCCTGCTCCTGCATGCGCTTGGCATAGGCGGGCAGCGCCTGCTGGGGCACCCGGCGGACAAAGGACAAAGAGCGTATTTCCGGGTAATTTTCCCCGACGTTGTGAATCGAAGTGACCTGCTGAAACTGGTCAAAACGCAGGTAGGGATTGACCAGAAACAGATCGCGCAGTCCCGCCGTGAACTCGGTGTAGGTCGTAATACGCTGGGACAGTGCATCGGTCGAGGAGCGCACCTCTTGGGTAAAGCGCACCTGGGCCAGGGTGGCGTTGGCCTGGCGCTGCTGCTCTACCAAGCCATAGGTTAGCCCCCAGCCAGTCACCACGATGACCGCCGCCGTCAGCCAGTGGCCGCATTGGCGCCAAAACATGCTTCTTGCCCTTTGGGATCAAACGAAAACTGCAGCTTATCGGGCTTTGGTGGCGCTCAAAAGGGGCCAAACCCGTAAATTTGCCCTGCTGGGGGGCGGCTGGCTTTCAGGTGTTGCCGACAAAGGGGTTGGTCAGGCGCTCCTGGCCAAAGCTGCTCTCGGGGCCATGGCCGGGGATGAAGATGGTGTCGTTGCCCATAGGCCACAGGCGCTGGGTGATGCTGTCGATCAGTTGCTGGTGGTTGCCTTGCGGAAAATCCGTGCGGCCAATGCTGCCGGCAAACAGCACATCGCCGACAAAGCAGCGCTGAATTTGCGGGGCATGAAACACCACATGGCCAGGGGTGTGGCCCGGGGTGTGGCGCACGTGCAGGGTTTCGCGGCCGACTTGCACGGTGTCGCCATCTTCCAGCCAGCGCGTGGGGATAAAGGTGTCCGCAGGCGGAAAACCAAACATCAGGCTTTGTTGGGGCAGGCCGTCAATCCAGAACTGGTCGCCCCGGTGGGGGCCGATGATGGGCACATTGGCTTGTTGGGCCAGGGCCGCCGTCCCGCCGGCATGGTCGATGTGGGCGTGGGTTAGCCACAGGGCGGTGAGGGTGAGCTGCTGCGCCTGGAGCTGGGCCAATAGGGTGTCGATATCGCCGCCGGGGTCAATGAGGGCCGCTTCGTGGGTCTGGTCGCACCACAGCAAAGAGCAGTTTTGTTGAAAGGCGGTAACAGGAATGGTCAGGTAATGCAGCATAGGGGTGATTCTAAGTTTGTGCAGACCTTGGATAATTATTGGTTTATCCAAAAAAATCCGAACACCTGCACTTTCTTGAAAGCTTGGCCCATGACCCTTCCCGATTGCCCCATCCCGTTTTCTGAGCATCAACTGCGCGATGCCTTGGGGCAATTTGCCACGGGGGTCACGATTGTGACCACGGTGGATGCCGCCGGCCAGCCGGTGGGCATGACGGTGAGCTCCTTCAATGCGGTATCGCTCAATCCACCGCTGGTGTTGTGGAGCCTGGGCCGTGCGACCTCGCTGTACCCGGTGTTTGCAAGCTGCCAGCACTACGCTATTCACGTGCTGGCGCTGGAGCAAGAGGCGCTGGCACGGCGTTTTGCCAGCAAAGTGGAGCAACGCTTTGCCGGGGTGGATTGGCAGGCCAATGCCCAGGGGGTGCCAATTATCCCGGGGGCCGGGGCCGTGTTTGAATGTGCGCTGCGCCACCAGTATGACGGGGGCGACCACCTCATCATCGTGGGCGAAGTGCTGCAGTGCCAACACCAAAGCGTTGCGCCCTTGCTCTACCACGCAGGTCAATTGGGCCTGCGCTTGGCAGCGCCGTCCGATTGACCTTGCCGTTGGCCCACCACGCAGATGGGTGATTAGCGTGCCGTGGCGGGGGCTTCTGGCAACTCGACCTTGACTTCGAGCACTTCCAGATTGTCTTGGCGCTCAAAATTGACTTTGATGTCCTCGGGGTTGATCGAGACATATTTGGAGACCACGGCCATCAATTCGCGCTGCAGTGCGGGCAGATAGTCGGGTTCGGCGCTGCTGCCATTGACGCACTCGCGGGCCAGGATGATTTGCAGGCGCTCTTTGGCAATGGCCGCAGATTTTTTCTTTTCGCCCAGCAGCATGGAAATAATCGACATGGCTGCTTACCTCCCGCCAAAAATGCGTTTGAAGAATCCAGTCTTTACCGCCTCGGTAAAGCGCATCGGGCGCTCTTCGCCCAGCAGCCGGGCCACCACATCTTGGTAGGCTTGGGCGGCATCGGCATCGGGCATGTGGATGACGGGAATACCTTGGTTGGAGGCTTGCAGCACAATTTCAGATTCGGGGATCACGCCCACCAGGGGGATGCGCAAAATGTCTTCAACATCTTTAATCGAGAGCATTTGCCCCTCTTCGACCCGGGCCGGGTTGTAGCGCGTAATGAGCAAATGCTCTTTGATGCTGCCGCCGTCTTTGGCTTTGTGCGTTTTGGAGCTGAGCATGCCCAAGATGCGATCGGAGTCCCGCACGGAGGAGACTTCTGGGTTGGTGGTCACTATGGCCTCATCGGCGTAGCGCATGGCGAGCAAAGCGCCGCTTTCAATGCCGGCGGGCGAATCGCACAGGATGTAGGCAAAGTCCATGGCGGCAAGATCGTCCAGCACTTTTTTCACGCCCTCGTCGGTCAGGGCATCTTTATCGCGGGTTTGCGAAGCGGCCAAAATGAACAGGTTCTCGCACTGTTTGTCTTTGATCAGGGACTGGTGGAGGTTGGCCTCGCCTTGAATGACGTTGATCAGGTCGTACACCACGCGCCGTTCGCAGCCCATGATGAGGTCTAAGTTGCGCAGACCCACGTCAAAGTCAATCACGACGGTTTTATGGCCACGCAGGGCCAAGCCTGCGGCAAGGCTGGCGCTGGTGGTGGTTTTGCCCACACCGCCTTTGCCGGATGTGATCACAATAATTTTGGCCATATAGAGCAGGGTTCCTAGGGGGCAAATGTGAATTTGCGGTAGTTATCAGGACAAAGAGGCCAGGGGCTCAATGATGAGCTTGTCCCCCTCCAGGCGTGCTTGTGCGGGTTTGCCTGCTACATCCGGGGGTAAATCGGTTTCTAGTGCGCGGTAGGTGCCGGCAATAGAAAGCAGTTGTGGTTGCATGCAGGTAGTGTAAATCCGCGCCTCGGTATCGCCTCGGGCACCAGCGACGGCGCGGCCGCGCAAGGGAGCGTAAATATGCACACTGCCATCGGCAATCACTTCCGCCCCAAAGCTGACCATGGACAGTACGACCAAATCGGCTCCTTTGGCGTACACCTGCTGGCCGGAGCGCAGGGGCTTGTCGATCACCATGGTGGGGCGAATGACCTCCAGCGGCACTTCCCGCACCACTTCAACGGGGATGGGCACCTCGCGAATGACTTCCACCTCCACTTCGCGAATGCGCTCCTTGGGCCGGGCGATGGTGGCATCGGGGGCGGGCACCAGGCCGGCTTCATGGGCCGCTTGCATTTGGGCAGCACTGCCGCTGCGCACGGCCACCGGGCGGGTGCGGTGGTGGCGCAAGGCGGCAATCAGCCGCGCAAAGTCAATGGGCTCGGGGTGGTGCTGGACATGCTGCAAGTCGATGAGTACCGGGTCGTTATCAAAAAAATCCGGATCATCGGCCAAGCGGCGGGCCAAGTCGGCAATCACCTGCTCGACCTCGGTGCTGCGCAAAGTCACGGCCAGCACCGGCAGTTCGGCGCTTTTCAGGTCGAAAGAGTGGACAGCACTGGGAGTATCAGCGGCCATGTTTACGTGAAAAGACGGTGAGGGAAAAGGGCGCCCAAGACGCACGAAGCGCAAGTGTACCCTGCCTGTTCGCATCGGCTGCAAGCGGGGCAGGGGCGTTTGTGGTGTTCCTGCCTCTGGGGGCAGAAGCGGGGACAATAGCCGCCAGCTTTTGGTGCCCTCTGACCGGGTTTTGCGACTGTGGTGCTGGGGGGTGGCTGTTTTCTTTTTGTTCCCTCTTTTGCTTCTGATTGCGCCTTTTTATGGATACCGATGTTTTGATCGTAGGTGCCGGGCCTGCAGGTTTATCGCTGGCTCTGGCCTTGTCCCACGCGGGTTTGCACGCCACGGTGCTGGAGCAGCAAAGCCTGCCTGCTTTGGCCCAGCCGGCCCCTGATGGCCGCGAAATTGCCCTGACCCAGCCCAGCGTGCAGACCTTGCAGCGCCTGGGCACCTGGCAGCGTTTGCTGGCGCATGAGCAAGGTTTTATTCGCCAGGCCATCGTGCACGATGGCCCGGTGGGCGCGCGCCCGACGCTCACTATCGACACCGTGGGCCAGGACATGCACGAGCTGGGCCGCATCGTGCCCAACTGCGCCCTGCGCCGCACGGCGTTTGAGGCCGCGCAAACGCATGACAACATCCGGCTGATTACCGGGGCCACCGTCACCCAGGTGGTGCGGCATGCGCAGTGCGCCCAAGTGCACTACCAGGTACACGAAGGGGGCGTGCGGGTGGATGCGCCACCCCTGTCCGCGCCGCTGGTGGTGGCGGCGGACAGCCGCTTTTCTGCCGTGCGCCGCATGCTGGGCGTGGCAGCGCAGATGACGGACTTTGGCCGCGGCATCATCGTCTGCCGCATGCGCCACACGCTGGAGCACCATGACGTGGCGCACGAGTGCTTTGGCTACGAGCGCACGCTGGCCATCCTGCCGCTGCAGCCCGACCCGGCCACGGGCGATCTCCTGTGCTCGGCGGTGGTGACCAGCGACAGCCCAGACATTGCCCGCCTGATGCAGCTCGATGAAGCGGATTTCAGCGCCCAGGTGCAGGCGCATTTCCAGCACCGCCTGGGCGAGATGGAGCTGCTGGGCCCGCGCCACCATTACCCGCTGGTGGCCACCTATGCCCGCCAGTTCAGCGGGCCACGCTTTGCCTTGCTGGGCGATGCCGCTGTGGGCATGCTCCCGGTGACGGCGCATGGCTTCAACCTGGGCCTGTCGGGGGTGGAGCGCTTAAGCAGCGCCGTCGCCAGTGCCTACCATGCGGGCCAGGACTGGGGGCACGAAAGTGTGCTGGCCGCCTACAGCCGCAGCCAGCACCGGCATGCCTGGCCGCTGTTTCAGGGCACCAACGCCGTAGTCAAGCTGTTTACCGATGCGCGCCCGGCCCCCAAGCTGCTGCGCCAAATCGTGCTGCAGGGGGCGCAGCACTTGCCGCCGCTGAAGGCGGTCATCGTGGCGCAATTGAGTGGGCGCAGTCCGTGGGGCATCCTGCGGGAGCAGTTGCCGCGTTTGCCGTTTCGGGGGCGATATTAAATAAGTAGCTGCTTGCGCTTTTTAATGAACGATTTCAGGTTGTTTTATTGCTGAAGTTGTTTGTTTTTGTGTGGGGGTAGCTATTTTTTTCGTTTCTGCTGGCCGGGACTCGCCCCGGCGGGCGACATCCTTTCTTGCACGCGCAAGAAAGGATGCAAAGAAAGCGTGCTGGCGCAGCTTTGGCACCGTGGAACTCGCTTCGCGCCCTGCGGGCGCTGCGCTCGGACAACCACGGTGAGTCAGACGGGAAGCCGTTGCGGGAAATAAACGGCCTGCGCCCTGACGGCGGCATTGTCGGGACGGGCTTCCTTGCTTGCTGCGCAAGCGTTGGAAGCGGGGGCGCTGACGCAAGCCTCTGGTTCCGGTTTTCTGTTCCTGCTTTGGTGCGTTGCAGCATTGTTTGCACCAAAAAATGGCGTGAATTTCCGTGCAAGGCCATGGCGCCCGATGGCTTTTGCCCCGTTTCTGGCAAGGGGGCGGTTTCATTTTTTGCATTGGCATGGTTCTTGCTTTGTTCTCTGCGTGGCCCGGTGGGGCCGCTCATGAACACTGCAAGAGGGCGCTATGAAAAAAATGCAACTGGTGATGGTCGGCAATGGCATGGCGGGGGTGCGCACGCTCGAAGAGCTGCTCAAGATCGCGCCCGATCTGTACGAGATCACCATCTTCGGCGCGGAGCCGCATCCCAACTACAACCGCATCCTGCTCTCGCCCGTGCTGGCGGGGGAGCAGACGCTGGAGCAGATCGTGCTCAACGACTGGGCGTGGTATGCCGGGCATGGCATCACCCTGCACGCCGGCTGCACCGTGACCGAGGTGAACCGTGCCCGGCGCACCGTGCAGGCGGTGCGCGGCACGGGCGAGACCATCAGCGTGCCCTACGACCGGTTGATTCTGGCCACCGGCTCCAACCCCTTCATGCTGCCGATTTCCGGCAAGGATCTGGGCGGCGTGCTGGCCTACCGCGACATTGCCGATACGCAGGCCATGATCGACGCGGCTGCGCAGTACCGGCACGCCGTGGTGATTGGCGGCGGCCTGCTCGGGCTGGAGGCGGCCAATGGCCTGATGAAGCGCGGGATGCAGGTGACGGTGGTGCACGCGGGCGAATGGCTGCTCGATCGCCAGCTGGATCCCACGGCCGGGCAGATGCTGCAAAAGGCTTTGCAGGAGCGCGGCATGGCATTCCTGATGCAGGCGCAGACCGAGGCGTTGCTGGGCAACGCCGCTGGCCGCGTGCAGGCCGTGCGCTTCAAGGACGGCAGCGAAATCCCGGCCGATCTGGTGGTCATGGCCGTGGGCATCCGCCCCAACACGGCCCTGGCCGAGTCGATGCGCCTGCACGTCGACCGGGGTATCGTCGTGGGCGACACCATGCAGACCACCACCGACCCGCGCATCTACGCCGTGGGCGAGTGCGCGGCGCACCGGGGCATTGCCTACGGGCTGGTGGCGCCGCTGTTCGAGCAGGGGCGGGTGGCGGCCAACCACCTGGCGGAATTCGGCATTGGCCGCTACCTGGGGTCGCAGACTTCGACCAAGCTGAAGGTGACGGGCATCGACCTGTTCTCGGCGGGCGACTTCATGGGCGGCGCGGGAACGGAGGAAATCGTCATGAGCGACCCCGGCGCGGGGCAGTACAAAAAGCTGGTGCTCAAGGACGACAAGCTGGTCGGCGCCTGCCTGTACGGCAACACCGTCGATGGCAGCTGGTACTTCCAGCTGCTGCGCGAGGGCCGCAGCGTGGCCGAGCTGCGCAGCAGCCTGATGCTGGGCCAGAGCAACCTCGGCGAAGGCGGCCACGCCGGGCAGAACCAGGCCGCCGCCATGCCCGACGATGCCGAGGTCTGCGGCTGCAACGGCGTGACCAAGGGCACCATCTGCAAGGCCATCAAGGAAAAGGGCCTGTTCACCCTCGACGAAGTGCGCAAGCACACCAAGGCCAGCGCCAGCTGCGGTTCATGCACCGGGCTGGTGGAGCAGCTCTTGATGGCCACCGTGGGCGGCGCGTATGCGGCCAACAGCGCTGCCAAGCCCGTGTGCGCCTGCACCGAACACGGCCACCAGGCGGTGCGCGATGCCATCCGCACGCACCATCTCGTCAGCAAGGAGGAAGTCTTCGCCTTCATGGAGTGGCAGACGCCCGACGGCTGCCCCGGTTGCCGCCCGGCGATCAACTACTACCTGATCAGCACGTGGCCCAAGGAGGCGCTGGACGACCCGCAAAGCCGCGCCATCAACGAGCGCAGCCACGCCAACATCCAGAAGGACGGCACCTACAGCGTCATCCCGCGCATGTGGGGCGGCGAGACGAATGCCGCCGAGCTGCGCCGCATTGCCGACGTGGTGGACAAATACCAGATCCCCGGCGTGAAGGTGACGGGCGGCCAGCGCATCGACCTGCTGGGCGTGAAGAAGGAGGATCTGCCCGGAGTGTGGCGCGACATCGGCATGCCGTGCGGCCACGCCTACGGCAAATCCCTGCGCACCGTGAAAACCTGCGTGGGCAGCGAATGGTGCCGCTTCGGCACGCAGGACAGCAGCCAGCTGGGGCGCGATCTGGAGCGGGCGCTGTGGCGCATGTACGCGCCGCACAAGGTCAAGCTGGCCGTCAGCGGCTGCCCGCGCAATTGCGCCGAAAGCGGCATCAAGGACGTGGGCGTGATCGGTGTCGATTCCGGCTGGGAAATCCACATCGCCGGCAACGGCGGCATCAAGACCGAGGTGGCGCAGTTCTTCACCAAGGTGAAAACCGCCGAGGAGGTGCTGGAGATCAGCGGCGCCTTCCTCCAGCTCTACCGCGAGGAGGGCTGGTACCTGGAGCGCACCACGCACTACGTGGCCCGCGTCGGCCTGGAGCACGTCAGGCAGAAGGTGCTGGAGGACGCCGCCAATCGGCAGGCGCTGTGGGCGCGGCTGCAAGCGGCGCTGGAGGGCGAGCCGGACCCTTGGTTCGAGGGCGACAGGGCGCGGGTCGATGCGCGGCAGTTCATCCCCATCGTCCCCGCCACCGCGGCCACCGTTTGAACAGGAAAGGTATCCCCATGACATCCCAAGCGAACTGGCAATACATCTGCCAAGTGGACGACATCCCGCGCCAGGGCGCACGCCGCGTGGCCCGGCCCCGGGGGCTGGAAGTGGCGCTGTTCCGCACCGCCGCCGATACCGTCCACGCCCTGCTGGACTACAGCCCCTACAAGGGCGGGCCGCTGTCGCAAGGCATGGTGTTTGGCGACAAGGTGGCCTGCCCGCTGCACAACTGGACCATCGGCCTGGCCGACGGGCAGGCGCTGGCCCCGGACGAGGGCAGCACCCCGGTGTTCCGTGTGCAGGTGGCCGCCGGGGCCGTCTACCTGGACGCTGCCGAACTGGCCGGGCACGCCCTGGCGCAGACCCGCCCGCTGGCCGGCCCGGCGCAGCGGGCGCTGCCGGCAGTGCGTTGATGGCCTCTTTCTTCGCTTTCCCCTGATTTCCCACCCTTGCAGGAGTATTCCCATGGCCTACCTCTCTCCCGCCGAATTCGTCACCAAGATGGTCGATACCGGCGAAGCCAAGATCCACATGTCCACCCGCGACACCCTCATCCGCGCCTTCATGGCCGGGGCCATCCTGGCGCTGGCGGCGGTGTTCGCCGTCAGTGCCAGCGTCATGAGCGGCTCGGCGCTGATCGGGGCGCTGCTCTTTCCCGTCGGCGTGTGCATGCTCTACCTGCTGGGCTTCGACCTGCTCACCGGCGTGTTCATGCTCACCCCGCTGGCGCTGTTGGACAAGCGCCCCGGCGTCACCGTGCGCGGCATCCTGCGCAACTGGGGGCTGGTGTTCGTCGGCAACTTCCTGGGGGCGCTGACCGTGGCGGGGATGATGGCCTTCATCTTCACCTACGGCTTTTCCGTGCCGCCGGGCGAGATCGGGCAGAAGATCGGCCACATCGGCGAGGCCCGCACCCTGGGCTATGCCGAATACGGGCTGATGGGCTGGGCCACCATCTTCCTGCGCGGCGTGCTGTGCAACTGGATGGTGTCCACCGGCGTGGTCGGCGCGATGATCTCCACCACCGTCAGCGGCAAGGTCATCGCCATGTGGATGCCGATCATGCTGTTCTTCGCGATGGGCTTCGAGCATTCGGTGGTGAACATGTTCCTCTTTCCCTCGGGGCTGATGCTGGGCGGCAACTTCTCCGTCATGGACTACTTCATCTGGAACGAAATCCCCGTGGTACTGGGCAACATCGTCGGTGGCCTGGCCTTCACCGGCCTGACGCTGTACACCACCCACGCCCGCACCGCGCCGCAGCGGGCCATTGGCTGAGATGCGGGGGGTGCATCCCATGCGCGTACACGTTTTGCAGCATGTGCCGTTTGAAGGGCCGGGCAGCATCGCCGCCTGGCTGACCGCCCGGCATGTGGTGGTGACGACGACCCGGCTGTTCGAGGCCGGGGCCGTCCTGCCGCCGGTCAGCGCCTTCGACGTGCTGATCGTCCTGGGCGGCCCCATGAGCGCCAACGACGAAGCCGCGCTGCCCTGGCTGCGCCCGGAAAAGCGCCTGCTGCGCAAGGCCATTCGCAGCGGCAAGGCCGTGCTGGGCATCTGCCTGGGGGCGCAGCTCATGGCGGCGGCCCTGGGGGCCAGGGTCTACCCGGCGCAGCACAAGGAGATCGGCTGGTTCCCCATCCAGGGCTGTGCGCCGCAGGGCAGCGGCTTTGCCTTTCCGGCCACGGCAGAAGTCTTTCACTGGCATGGCGAAACCTTCGACCTGCCGGACGGGGCCATCCACCTGGCCCGCAGCGCGGCGTGCCCGCACCAGGCCTTCCAGGTCGGCCAGCGGGCCATCGGCCTGCAATTCCACCTGGAAACCACGCCCGAAAGCGTGGCCGCCATGCTCGCCCACTGCCACGGCGAACTGGCGGCGTCGCCTTTCATCCAGACCGCGCAGGCATTGCAGGCCCGCCCCCCGGGGCGCTACGAAGAGCTGTATGCCCTGATGGACCAATTGCTGCGCTACCTGACGCGCAGCACACCAAAAAGAGAAGCTTTTTCCGCTGACAAATAAACGATTTCAGCATCTTTCATATCTGAAGTCGTTTATTCAAAAGCGAAAACAGCCACTTTATTGGTAGCAGCCCCGCCGCTTTACACAACAGACAACTGCGCCCTCTACACTGCCTGCGCATGAGCATGCAGCAACACCTATTGATGATTGAAGACGACCAGCGCCTGGCGGACATGGTCGTCACCTACCTGGGGAACAACGGCCTATCGGTGGCGCACTGCCCGGATGCCACCAGCGGCCTGCAGCAACTGCAACGCCAGCCCCTGCCCGATTTGCTGATTCTGGATCTGATGCTGCCCGACCTGGATGGGCTGGAAGTGTGCCGCCGCCTGCGGGCCTTGCCCGGTGCCGCCGCCGAGGTGCCGGTGCTGATGCTGACCGCCAAAGGCGACCCGATGGACCGCGTGGTCGGCCTGGAAATGGGTGCCGACGATTACCTGCCTAAACCCTTTGAACCGCGCGAGCTGCTGGCCCGCATCCGCGCCATTTTGCGGCGCAACCAACGCGGGGCCGCTGCCGTGGCCGAACCGGCGCACCCGGTGCTGCGCTTTGGCGGCCTGGAAATCGACCGCGATGCCCGCCTGGTCACGGTGAACGGGCAAGCGGCGGAGATGACCAGCTACCAGTTCGACCTGCTGGTGGCCCTGGCCGAACGCGCCGGGCGGGTGCTGACCCGCGACCAGATCATGGAGGTGGTGCGCGGGCGCGAGCTCGAAGCCTTTGACCGCAGCATCGACGTCCACATGGGCCGCATCCGCGCGGCGATTGAGCTGGATCCGAAAAACCCCAAACGCATTCTCACCGTGCGCGGCGTGGGCTACGTCTTTGCCAAGCAGCAGGACTGAAGGCGCCAGCATGTTCCAAGCCTTTGCCCAGCGCCTGTACCTGCGCATTTGGCTGGCCGTGGTCGGCGGCGTGGCCGTGCTGACCTTGCTGGTGGGCTTGGCCTGGAAGATGGCGCAAGAGCACGAAGTGCGC
This sequence comes from Comamonas denitrificans, assembly GCF_017368815.1. Lineage (GTDB taxonomy): Bacteria > Pseudomonadota > Gammaproteobacteria > Burkholderiales > Burkholderiaceae_C > Comamonas > Comamonas denitrificans. The sequence continues at coordinate 126,690 of NZ_JAFNME010000002.1, forward strand.
AACAGCGTGCAGGGCACCTTGGCCCGCGAGCTGACCGTCACCGATGCCAACGGGGCCGTGGTGCTGCAAGGCAGCTTTGAGCGCCAGCGCCGCCGCAGTGGTGGCAATGGCAGCAATGGCAGCGCTACCGACAGCCTGCGCTTTGCCATCCAGGGCGACGATGGCCAGGCCTACCTGCTGGAGATGACCCCCCACCGGGGCCGCCCGCCGCCGCCGCCCAGCCCCCTGGATATCAGCTACTGGCTGCGCCCGCCGCTGGGCTTTGTGTGGCTGCTGGGGCTGGTGGGGCTGGCGGTGGCGCTGGCCGTGTTCCCCATCATCCGGCGGCTGCTCAAGCGCCTGGAAAACCTGCAACGCAGCGTGCAGCAGTTTGGCGAGGGCAATCTGGCCGTGCGCGTGCCCACCCAGGGCCAGGACGAAGTGGCCGATCTGGCCCGCCAGTTCAATGCTGCGGCCGAGCGCATCCAGACCCTGGTGCAATCGCACCAAAGCCTGCTGGCCAATGCCTCGCACGAGCTGCGCTCGCCGCTGGCGCGCATCCGCATGGGGCTGGAGCTGATGGGCGATGCCCCTGAGCAGCGCAGCGCCCAGCAAGAAATCCGCCGCAACATTGCCGAGCTGGACCAACTGGTGGATGAAATTTTGCTGGCCAGCCGCCTAGAACAGCCGGACGTGGACGTGGGCAGCAGCGAGGCCGTCGATCTGATCGGCCTGGCCGCCGAAGAATGCGCCCGCGTCGATGCCGATTTGCAGCTGCACACCACCGCGCTTGAAGTGCCCGGCATCGCCCGACTGCTGCGCCGCGCGGTGCGCAATTTGCTGGAAAACGCCAAGCGCTACAGCCAGGGCAGCATCAGCCTGGAATTGCTGCGCGAAGGCGAGCAGGCCATCGTGCGCGTGCAAGACCACGGCCCCGGCGTGCCGCCCGAGCAGCGCGAACGCATTTTTGAAAAGTTCTACCGCCTGCCCGGGGCCAGCGAGCGCAGCGGCGGCGTGGGCCTGGGGCTGGCCCTGGTGCGCAGCATCGCCCAGCGCCACGGCGGCAGCGTGCGCTGCCTGGGGCGCAGCGATGGAGCCCCCGGGGCGTGTTTTGAATTGCGGCTGCCGCTGGGAGTGTGAGTGGCTTGTGCGTGCGCTACCTTCGATAGGGACGGCGGTAGGGCTGTAGGCATGTTGCTGGCTGTATGTGGTTTTTAACTGCGGTTGGCAGGGACTCGTCGCGACTTCAAACGCTATGCACTCGTGTGGCCCGGGTATGCTCCAGGCCCCGTCAGAATCATTCATTGACCGAACGGTCGGAAATTTGTTACCGTAGCAGGCTATTACCTACCAATCGCATCGATTGCTGCCTGCGGCAGCCCGGTGCCCATCACCATTCGGGAGATTTCTGCACCATGTCCTCCATCACCCTCAAGGTCATCCGCGAAGAACACGGCACCTTGGCCGCCATCCTGCGCTCCCTGCGCATGCTGGCCGAACGCGGCCCCGGCAAGGAAGCGGGCACGTTCTTCGACGCCATGCGTGCCATGCTGTTCTACATCGACGAATTTCCCGAGCGCCAGCACCACCCGAAGGAGACGGAGCTGCTCTTCCCGCCCATCGCCCAGCGGGCGCCGGAGGTGGCCGAGGCCATCGCCCGCTTGGACCGCGAGCACGCCGGGGGTGAGGCCGCCGTGCGCGAGCTGGGCCACCTGCTGCTGGCCTGGGAGTTGATGGGCGAGAGCCGCCGCGCCACCTTCGTTGAAGCACTGGACCGCTACATCACCTTCTACCTGGAGCACATGCGTCTGGAGGAGACCGTGGTGCTGCCCGCCGCACTCCAGCACTTAACCGACGAAGACTGGGCGGCGATGGATGCCGCCTTTGCCAGCAACACCGACGTGCTGGCCCAGGGCGCAACGCCCGACCCGGCCTACGAGCGCTTGTTCAGCCGCATTGTCCATAGTGCTCCACCGCCTCTGGGCATGGGGCGCTGAATTCCTGTAAACATAGTGCTCTTGGCAAATAGATAAAAGGATTTTGATATAAAAAATATCAATTATTTTTTATTCATAAGTGACTGCAGCTATCCTTTTTAATACTCCAGCCGGGGGGAGTCGGTATAGCCCAGGCCCTGCTGGCTGATGGGGGTACCTTCAGAGATGCTCAGCCTGGCGCTGGCGCTCTGGCCGCAGTAGGTGGTGGTCCGGGCGTTGGGCACGATGCTGCTGGCGCGGTTGCGCAGGAGTAAAGTGCCCAGCTGCGCGGAATCGAACAAAAAATGCGTCGCCATCGAGAAGAGCGCTTTTTGCTGTGCGTAGCATCAAAAAAACCGCTACCCAGCGAGTGTGGCTGGATAGCGGTTTTGGGGTGTTGGCAAGGTTTTTGAGCTTGCGCTAGTAGGTCTAGCCTTGAGTGGGCGGCACCCAGGGTGCAGGCTGCTTGGCCACAAAAGCCGCAAAGCCTTCGCGCGCTTCGCTGCCCGAGCGCACGCGGCTGATGGTGTGTGCCGTCAGTTCGCGCACCGACTCGGTGATGGGGCCCACTTCCAACTGATCCATCAGGCGCTTGATTTCTGTCAGTGCCTTGGGGCCGTTGTTGAGCAGCTGGCCAATGGTGGTTTCCACGGCTGCGTCCAGCGCCTCGGGCGTGGTGACCTGGTGTACCAGGCCCATGGCCAGCGCTTCGGCCGCATTCACCGGGGCAGCCGTGAGGGCCAAGCGGCGGGCCTGACGCAGGCCCACGGTGTTCACCACATAGGGGCCGATAACGGCGGGCAAGATGCCAAAGCGTGCTTCGCTGACGCTGAACAGCGCCTTGTCGCTGGCAATCGCAATGTCTGCCGCGCAAGCCAGCCCGACACCACCGCCGTACGCCGCGCCCTGAATGCGTGCCACCACGGGGTGGGGGCAGCTGGCCATGGCGTGCATCATGCCCGCGAACTGGCGTGCGTCTTCCAGGTTGGCTGCTTGGTCGCGCGCGGCGGCGCGGCGCATCCAGCCAATGTCGGCCCCGGCGCAAAACAGGCTGCCCACGGCGTCGAGCACGATCACGCGCACGCTGTCGTCTTGCGCCAGCGCCTCAAAGGTGCGGCGGATGAGGGCAATCAGCGGTTCGTCAAAGGCGTTGCGCACGTCGGGGCGGTTGAGCGTCAGGCGCACCACGCCACGCGCATCGCGCGTTTGCAGCAGGGCTTCGGGGTTGTCGATGGGATCGGGCAAGCTCGTCATCGTGTGCTCTCCTGCGCTTTAGGCGTGCTCGCGGCGCTGCACGACCACGAAGCGGTCGGCCACAAAAGCCAGCGTGGTGTAGCTGGCGTTGGCTGCCGGGTTGCCGCCGCTGGCGTGGTAGTCAGAGAACGCGGCCGACTGGTTCACATACACACCTTGCGTGAGGTTGATGGACAGGGCCACACGGGCGCGGTGCGACAGTTGCACGGTGCGGTCGATGTAGGCGCGGTCGGTGGAGTACACGCCCAGCGTCAGTGCGCCGTGCTCGCACAGCGTGGACTGGGCAGTGGCCAGGGCGCTGTCGCTGGATTCGGTGGCGATCAGGAAAGAGATCGGGCCAAAGCATTCGTTGGCGAAGGTGGCGCGGTCCGCTTCCGTCAGGGCGACGATGACCGGGCTGTGGATGCGTGCGTTGGGGTACTGCGGATGGGGCAGGGCTTGTGAAGCCAGCACCACGCGGCCCTTGCCTGCAGCTTCTTCGATGCGGCCCACGGTTTCAGGGGCGCACACCGCACCCAGCACGGCGGTGGCCACGCGGGGGTTGTCCACCAGCGCGCGCACGGCGGCGGCGAGGTCGTCGCACACCTGGTCAAAGCTCTTGGCGCCTTGGTCGGTTTGGATGCCGTTTTTGGGGATGTAGATGTTTTGCGTCGTCGTACACATCTGGCCGCTGTACAGCGACAGCGTGAAGGCCAAGTTGTTCAGCATGGCGCTGTACTGGTCGGTCGATTCGATGATGACGCTGTTCACACCAGCCATCTCGGCGTACAGGCGCGCTTGGCGGGCGTTGTCTTGCAGCCAGCGGCCAAATTGGTTGCTGCCAGTGAAGTCGATGCTGGCCACAGCGGGGCTCTTGGCCAGGGCTTGGGTGTGGGCGGGGTCGTTGGACAGCGCCAGGGTCACCAGGTTGGGGTCCAAGCCTTGCTCGCTCAGCACCTCGCGCACGATGCTGACGGTGATGGCCGCAGGCAGCACGGCGTTGGGGTGGGGCTTGACGATGACCGGGTTGCCCGTGGCCAGGGCAGCGAACAGGCCGGGGTAGGTGTTCCAGGTGGGGAAGGTGGCGCAGCCAATGACCAGACCAATGCCACGGCCCACGATGTTGAAGTGCTTCTTCATCACCAGTGGTGGGTTTTTGCCTTGGGGCTTTTCCCAGGTGGCTTCGGCGGGCACATCGGCCTGGGCTTTGTAGGCGTAGGCAATGGCTTCCAGGGCGCGGTCTTGGGCGTGTGGGCCACCGGCTTGGAAAGCCATCATCGGGCCTTGGCCGGTGGTGAGCATCACGGCGTGGGCGATTTCATGCGTGCGCTTGTGGATGCGTGTCAGCGCTTCCAGCAGCACGCCGGTGCGGCCTTGCGCGCCCAGGGCTGTCCAGGCGGGTTCAGCGGCTTGGGCGGCGGCAATCAGGGCGTCCACGCTGCATTCGGGGTAGCGCACGCCCATCTCTACGCCGTAGGGGGAGCGTTCGGTAGCAATGCGGCCCGTCTCGCCGGGCTGTTGGAGTGGGTAGTCCTGGCCTAGCAAGGCTTCCACAGCGGCTTGCCCATCGGCCTGCGCAGTCTCGCCATAAATTTTGGGCGAGGCGTTTTCTGGGAACGGCGACCAGTAAGCGCGCGAGGCGCAGGCGGCCAGGGCGCCGTCGAGCAGGGCACGGTGGGTATCGAACAGGGTCATGAAAAGTCTCCTAGGGTTTTTCTGGGGGTCGGTTTGACTTGCATCAGAATGCGTTCACAGCATATTATCTACCGACCGATCGGTCAAACATGTTTTTGACTTATCGCAAAACAGCATTGACAACGTGATTACCCCTTTTCACCCTTGAACAGCTTGTCCTCTATGTCCGAACCTCTTGTCTTGGCGTCCCGATCGGGCGCTGTGCAGACCCTGACCCTGAACCGCCCGGCGGCCCTGAACAGTTTCACGACCGAGCTGCATGCCCAATTGTTGGCCGCTCTGGAGGTTGCGGCGGCTGATACCAACGTGCGTTGCGTCGTGCTGACCGGTGCCGGGCGCGGCTTTTGCGCTGGGCAGGATTTGGCTGACCCCGCCGTTGCGCCCGATACGGCCCCGGGCGCTGCCGCCAAGGATCTGGGCGACGTGATCGAGCGCTGGTATGCGCCACTGTGCCTGCGCCTGCGTTCCATGCCGGTGCCGGTGGTGGCGGCTGTCAATGGCGTGGCGGCCGGGGCCGGGGCCAGCATTGCCCTGGGCTGCGATCTGGTGTTGGCGGGACGCTCGGCCAGTTTCATCCAGGCGTTCACCAAAATCGGCCTACTGCCCGACAGCGGTGGCACCTGGCTGCTGCCGCGCCTGGTGGGCCGCGCCAACGCTCTGGGGCTGGCGCTACTGGGCGACAAGCTGAGTGCCGAAGACGCCCAGCGTATTGGCCTGATTTGGCGCTGTGTCGAAGACGACGCGCTGGCCGAAGAGGCGCAAACCCTGGCCCAACGCCTGGCCGCCATGCCTACCCAGGCTTTGGTGACGACCCGCGCGGCTCTGGATGCGGCGCTGACGCTGGACTGGCCCACCGCCCTGGCCCAGGAGGCTGTGCACCAGCGCCGCTTGGGTCAGGCCAGCGATTACCGCGAAGGCGTGCTGGCGTTCACCGAGAAACGTCCGCCGCAATTCACGGACCGCTGACACCCAACGGTTCGTTCCCCCTGTTTTTTCCCCTTCGCTTTTTTCCATGCAAGCAAGTCTGACCCCCCAACAACTGGCCGAACACGTCCGCACTGCGATGTACGCCAACGACGGTGCCTCGCAGGCCCTAGGCATGCAGGTGGTGGCCATCAGCCCCACCAGTGCCACGGTGACGATGGCGGTTCGCGCCGACATGCTTAACGGCCATGCCACCTGCCACGGCGGCTTCATCACCACCCTGGCCGATTCCGCTTTCGCCTTTGCCTGCAACGCGGGTAACGAGATGACGGTGGCCTCGGGCCTGTCCATCGATTTCGTTGCCCCCGCTCGCCTGGGCGATGTGCTCATTGCCACAGGCGTAGAGGTTTCCCGCGCCGGGCGTACCGGGGTGTATGACGTCACCGTGCGCAACCAGCGCGACGAGCTGGTTGCCGCCTTTCGAGGGCGTTCCTACACCATGAAGGGCCGCCTCACCGTGTCTTTGCCCCAGCCCGACTGAACGGCGCAAGCAGAACCACCATCAACAAAAAAATCCGGAGACAAACCCATGACCGTCACACGCCCCGCCCCGGGAGAACTGGAGCCGATCGAAACCGCTAGCCGCGACGAGATCCAGGCGCTGCAACTGCAGCGCCTGCGCTGGTCGCTGCAACATGCCTACGACAATGTGCCGCATTACCGCAAGGCATTCGACGAAAAATGCGTCCGCCCCTGCGACCTAAAAACCCTGGCCGACCTGTCCAAGTTCCCTTTCACCTACAAGAAAGACCTGCGCGATAACTACCCCTTCGGCATGTTCGCCGTGCCGCGCAACCAGTTGCTGCGCGTCCATGCCTCCTCGGGCACCACGGGCAAGCCGACGGTGGTGGGCTACACCGCCAGGGACATCGACACCTGGGCCAACCTGGTGGCGCGGTCCATCCGCGCTGCGGGTGGCCGCCCCGGTGACATGGTGCACATCGCCTACGGGTATGGCTTGTTCACCGGCGGCTTGGGAGCGCATTACGGAGCCGAACGGGCCGGTTGCACGGTGGTGCCGATGTCCGGCGGGCAGACGGAAAAGCAGGTGCAGCTCATCCAGGACTTCAAGCCGGACATCATCATGGTCACCCCCTCGTACATGCAGGTGATCGTGGAGGAGTTTCAGCGCCAGGGGCTGGATGCGCGGGACAGCTCTCTGAAAGTCGGCATTTTCGGGGCTGAGCCCTGGACGGAGGCGATGCGCCAGGAGATCGAGGCCAAGGCTGGCATTGCTGCCGTCGATATTTACGGCCTGTCTGAAATTATGGGGCCGGGCGTGGCCAGCGAGTGCGTGGAAAGCCAGGACGGCCCCGTGATCTGGGAGGACCATTTCTACCCCGAAATCATTGATCCGCAGACCGGCGAAGTGCTCCCCGACGGACAGGAAGGCGAGCTGGTGTTCACCTCCTTGTCCAAGGAGGCGCTGCCCATGATCCGCTACCGCACGCGGGATCTGACGCGGCTGTTGGCCCCCACTTCGCGCAGTTTCCGGCGTATGGGCAAGATCGTGGGCCGCTCGGATGACATGCTCATCATCCGTGGCGTCAACATGTTTCCCACGCAGATCGAGGAAATCGTACTGCAGCACCATTCGCTCTCCGGCCAGTACCAGATCCACGTCACCCGTGAAGGCACTCTGGACAAGGTGGCCGTGCGCTGCGAGCTGCATCCCGGCATTCCGTCGGGCACTGAGGAGGTGCGAAAAATCGGCCAATGGCTCCAGCACCGCATCAAGACGCTGGTGGGCATCACCACCCAGGTGGACGTGCTGGATTACGGCGCGATTGAGCGCACCTTGGTGGGCAAGGCCCGCCGGGTGATTGACCAACGGCCACGCTGATCGCAGGGCGGCCCCGAGGTAACTGGTTTCAAGAACACCGCCCCCTGCCATGTCGCAGGGGCGGCTGGAAGTCGGCCCGTTCATGAATGGGCCGGTTCTGGGGGCGGTGATGCCCGAATCACCCCTCCTTTTTATTACCGACCGGTCGGTTATTTAAATACCTTCACAAGGAGACATCTCGCCATGCGTAAAGAAAAACTTGCCCACACGATGGAGTTCCCGCCTGCCATCGAGCAGCCCAACGTCTACCCGCTGTCCTGGCACCAGCACACGAAAAAGCTGGAGGAAATCTGGGATGCCTCGCGCCGCGAGGTTTGGGACCCCAAGAAACTGCCTTGGGATACGTTCGATGTGAATAAATACACTTGGGAGCAGCGCGAGGCCATCGCCTACTGGTGGACGCTGCTGTCGGTGTTCGACGCTTCCGCACCACCGGTGTTCGCTGCGGCACTGATCAAGACTTACGAGGCCCATGAGGAAGATGCTGTGCGCCGCTGCTTCTTCAGCGTCACGCAGGACGAGCAGAACCACGAGCAGATGTGCGGCATGGCCATCACCAAGTTCTTGGAGCATCCTGATCCGATCACCTACACGCCCAAGACCGAACTGGGCAAGCGCCTGCAAAAGAACGCCAAGTGGCTCTACCACAACGGTGCCCGTTACTGGGCGGGCTACAAGACGGCCGTGCCCAAATACAGCCTGGCCGTGTTGTTCAGCTCCTTCCTGATGGGCGAGATCGCGGCCGCCACCATCTTCCACCAGATGGCTGCTGGCTGCACCGAGCCGGTGTTCAAGGAAGCCTTCCGCAATATCGGCAAGGATGAGGGCCGCCACATGGGTATCTGCCTGGCGCTGATGGAGCGTGACTATCCCAAGATCGCCGTGGAAGACCGTGCCCTGATCACCAAGCAGATCCGTGCCGGCTACCTGTTCCTGTCCGCCGTGCTGTTCGAACCGCCCATGGAGTTCTGGGATCTGCCAGCAGACTTCATCCAGAACCAGCGCGATGGCGAGACCGTGGCACGCAGCGCTGGTTTTGCCATTCCCGAGTACGAGGCCAAGAAGAACAACTGGCGCACTGCCATCCTGAACCTCAAGGGCGCGCTGGACAAGTATGACATCCCCTTCCCTGCGATCCCCGAGGTGGGCATCACCGGCGAGGAAGTCTCGGACGTGGACCTGGACGACATCATCCCCGTGTTCTAACCGTTCCGCTTTTTCAGAACTTCGCAAATACCACTATGACCCCCCACATCAAGCTGTATCCCTCCGGGCAAACCGTCGCATGCGACAACGGCCAGACCGTGCTCGAAGCCCTCGAACGTGCAGGCTACGCCCTGCCCAACAACTGCCGCGCTGGCGCTTGCGGTGAATGCAAGGTGAAAGTGCGCGCTGGTCAGTTCGACCAGGGCTTTGTGCTCGATATGGCACTGTCGCAAGACGAGCGTGCCCAAGGCTTCGGCTTGATGTGCATGGCCAAACCGCTGTCCGACGAACTCGAAATTGAGTGGGGCACCGAAGACGCCAAACCCCAATTGTTTCCGGCGCGTGAATCGCAGTACGCCATCTTGGTCGATCGCATTGCCCGCACGCCCCGCATTACCGAATTTGTGCTGCGCCCCCTGGGTGAGCCTATGCGTTTTTGGCCCGGCCAGTACGTGCAACTGGGCGATCCGAGCAATGGCGTTCCCGTGCGCAGCTACTCGCTGGCGACGGCACCCCGTGCAGATGGCGAAATCCGCCTGCAGGTCACCCGTGTGGATGCCGATGCCCCCGAAACTGCTGCCGGGCGCACCAGCCGCTGGTTGCACGACGAAGTGCAGCTGGGGGCGCAATTGCGTTTCTCTGGCCCGCACGGCACTTTCATTGGCGACCCCTCGGTCGATACCCCGGTGCTGTGCCTGGCTGCTGGCTCGGGCCTGGCCCCCATCTTGTCGCTCACCGAAGCGGCGCTGCGCCGTGGCTACAAGCAGCCCGTGACGCTGATGTTCTCCGCGCGCGAAGCCGCCGACCTGTACGACGTGGGCCTGATGCGCTACTGGCAAGTGCGCTACCCCAATTTCCGCTACCTGCCCACGCTCACGCGCGATGCGCAAGAGGGCGCGCTGCAAGGGCGCATTCCGGCCATCTTGGGCCAGCATTTCCCCGATTTGAGTGGCCACAGCGTGTTCGTCGCGGGCACCACCGGCTTTGTCGATGACTGTGTGGCCGCCGCCAAGGCCCTGGGCGCCAAGCCCGAGCTGATCCACACCGAAGGATTTTTCGCCCAGGCGTGAGCGTGCTGCTGACTGCTGCACCTGGGCCTGTTGTGTTTGTTTTGTTGATTGTTTGATCGTTGTAAGAGGAAGACCATGTACACCCAAGCCATGGACACCATGGGCAAAGAAAGCCCCCAAGCTCCCGTGTTGCGCAGCGCTGAAGAGCTGCAATTGCAAGAGCGTTTCGACGCGCGCATTGACGCGGGCGACTTCATTGAAGCCAAAGACTGGATGCCCGAGCACTACCGCAAAACCCTGGTGCGCCAGATCAGCCAGCACGCGCACTCGGAAATCGTCGGCATGTTGCCCGAGGGCAACTGGGTGACGCGTGCGCCCACGCTCAAGCGCAAGGCCATCTTGCTGGCCAAAATCCAGGACGAAGGCGGCCATGGCCTGTACCTGTATTCGGCTGCCGAGACCCTGGGCACCAGCCGCGACGAAATGCTCGACGCGCTGCACACGGGCCGCGCCAAGTACAGCTCCATCTTCAACTACCCCACGCTCACCTGGGCCGATGTGGGCGTGATTGGCTGGCTGGTCGATGGTGCCGCCATCATGAACCAGGTGCCGATTTGCCGCTGCTCCTACGCACCCTACGCGCGTGCCATGGTGCGCATCTGCCGTGAAGAAAGCTTCCACCAACGCCAGGGCTACGACGCACTGCTGGTGATGATGCAAAAAGGCACCGATGCCCAGCGTGCCATGGTGCAAGACGCCGTGAACCGCTGGTGGTGGCCGTCGCTAATGATGTTCGGCCCGCCAGACGACCAGTCGCCCAACAGCGCCCTGTCCATGCGCTGGGGCATCAAGCGCATCTCCAACGACGACCTGCGCCAGAAATTTGTCGATGCCACCGTGCCCCAAGCCAAGGTGCTGGGCGTGGAGCTGCCCGACCCTGATCTGAAGTGGAACGAAGCACGCCAGCACTTTGACTTTGGTGCCATTGATTGGTCGGAATTCTGGCAAGTCGTGGGCGGCGACGGCCCCTGCAACCGCGAGCGCTTGAGCGCCCGCGTCAAAGCCTGGGAAGACGGCGCTTGGGTGCGCGAAGCGGCGTTGGTCCATGCAGCAAAGATAGAAAAACAAGAGCTGTTAGCGGCCTAAAAATAAAGATTTTTTATATAAATAGCGTTGAAATTATTTGCAGATAAGCGCAAGCAGATATTAAATTTGAATAAACGAGATTGTTTTATGAGCACTTCTACCCCCACCACCAACCCTGCCACTGCTACCGAATGGCCTCTGTGGGAAGTCTTTGTCCGCAGCAAAGCGGGCCTGGACCACAAGCACTGCGGCAGCCTGCACGCCGCCGACGCCAAGATGGCCGTGCAAATGGCCCGTGACGTTTACACCCGCCGCCAAGAAGGCACCAGCGTCTGGGTGGTGCGCTCCGAGCAAATCGTGGCCAGCGACCCGGCAGACAAAGACATGTACTTCGACCCCGCTGAAGACAAGGTGTACCGCCACCCCACGTTCTACGTCCTGCCCCAGGCCGTGAACCACATGTAAGCCGGGAGCACTGATTTATGCAAAGTATTCGAATTGGTACCGATCCCGCGTTTCGCTACCTGCTGCGCCTGGGCGACACCTGCCTGATTCTGGGCCAGCGCATTGGCGAATGGTGCGGCCACGCCCCCATCCTCGAGGAAGATGTCGCCCTGTCCAACATGGCGCTGGACTTGATTGGCCAGGCCCGCGCCGTGCTCACCCACGCCGGCCGGGTCGATGGCCGTGGCCATGACGAAGACCAGCTGGCTTTCCTGCGCAACGAGGCCGATTACTGCAACCCGACCATTGCCGAGCTGCCCAGGGGTGACTTCGCCTTCACCACCTTGCGCAACGCACTGCTGGCCACGCTGCTCAAGCACCTGTGGCAATGCCTGCAGGATTCCAGCGATGCCGAATTGGCCGCCATTGCGGGCAAGGCCGTGAAAGAAGCGCGCTACCACCAACAGCACGCGGGTGACTGGGTTGTGCGCCTGGGTGACGGCACGCCCGAATCGCGCCGCCGGATGCAGCAGGCGCTAGACAGCCTGTGGCCCTACACCACGGAACTCTTTGTGCCGGATGCCGTGGACGAACACGCCCATGTCAGCCGCCTTGGCCCGCGCTGGGCCGATGTCGAGGCCGATTGGCTCGACGACGTGCGCCAGATGCTGGCCGCCGCCGACCTGGAGCTGCCCGCGCAAGCGGGCCGGTTCCGCAGTACTGGCAGGCTGGGCCGCCATAGCGAGCACATGGGCTACCTGCTGGCGGAAATGCAGTACCTGCAGCGCAGCTACCCCGGAGGTGTGTGGTGACCTTGCCCGAACTCACGCCCTTGCAAGCTCCTGCAGTGCCTGTCGTGGTGCTGGAGCCAGGGGGTGACCGCATCGCGCACGCCCGCCAAGTGCTGCACAGCGTGCCCGACCCCGAGGTGCCCGCCGTCTCGCTGTATGACCTGGGCATCGTGCGCGATGTGCGCTTGCTAGAGAACGGTGTGCTCGACGTGGTGCTCACGCCCACCTACAGCGGCTGCCCAGCCACCGAGGTGATCGAATCTGACGTACTGGCCGCCATCAGCGCCGCAGGCCTGGGCCCGGCCCAGGTCACCTTGCAGCGCGCACCCGCCTGGACGACCGACTGGATCAGCGCCGAAGGCCGCGAGAAATTGCGTGCCTACGGCATTGCGCCCCCCGGCCCGGTGGATGCCAGCCAGGGCGTGCCCGTGCGCTTTATGCCGCGCCGCGCTGCCCCGGCCGTGCCGTGCCCGCACTGCGCCAGTACGCACACCGAGCGCCTGTCCGCCTTTGGAGCCACCGCCTGCAAGGCGCTGCACCGTTGCCTGGACTGCCGCGAGCCGTTCGAGCATTTCAAGCCTATTTGATAAAGCCATTGTCATGAGCGTTTCCTTTCATCCCTTGCGCGTATGCGCTATCGAACCGGATACCGCCGAGGCGGTCATCGTCTCCTTTGAGGTGCCGCCCGAGCTGCGCCAGGTGTTTGGCTTCATCCAAGGCCAGTACCTCACGCTGCGCACCACCATTGACGGCCAAGACGTGCGCCGCTCCTACTCCATCTGCGCTGCCGTGGACGATGCCCACCTGCGCGTGGGCGTGCGCCGTGTGAACGGCGGGCTGTTTTCCAACTGGATTCACAGCCGCCTGAAAGTGGGCGACACCATTCAGGTGATGGCCCCCCAAGGCCGTTTTTACGTGCCCCTGGACCCCGCCTCGCAGCGCCACTACCTGGCGGTGGCCGGTGGCAGCGGCATTACGCCCATCCTCTCGATCATGAAAACGGCCCTGGCGCGCGAGCCCCTCAGCCGCTTTACGCTGCTGTACGCCAACCGTACGCTGCAGTCCACCATGTTCAAAGAGGAGCTGGAAGACCTGAAAAACCGCTACCTCACGCGCGTGGCCCTGCACCATGTGTTCTCTGGTGAAGACACTGAAGCGCCCATCAACATGGGCTTGATGAACCGCGAAAAAGTGGGTGACTTCCTGCGCAGCGTGGTGCAGCCAGAGCAAATCAGCGAAGTGTTCGTGTGCGGCCCGTTCCAGATGAACGACGAAGCCCAGGCTGCGTTGCTGGCTGCAGGCGTGCCTGAAGAGCGCATCCACATCGAGCGCTTTGGCGTGGCCTTGTCGGCGGCTGGGCAGGTGGGTGCGGCGGTGCACCAAGCGCAAGAGGGTGATGCTGAACGTGCGCAAATCACCATCGTGCGCGATGGCCTCAAGCGCGAATTCAGCTTTAGCAAAGAGATGCCCAGCATCTTGGACGCTGCCTCGGCTGCTGGCCTGGAAGTGCCGTTCTCGTGTACCTCCGGCGTGTGCGGCACCTGCCGCGCCAAGTGTGTGGAAGGCGAGGTGCGCATGGAGCGCAACTTTGCCCTGGACAAGAATGAGGTGGAGGCCGGTTTCGTGCTTACCTGCCAGTGCCGTCCCCTGACACCGCAGGTCGTGCTGTCCTTCGATGAACGCTAAGGCTGATCCATGTCTTGCTTTAATTTCTCAAGAATCGTAGCGGCAAGCGCTTTTCAGCTAATGGCTGGCCACTATATTCGTAGTGCATTTGGCACGCCCGGGCGCATTCCTGCGCCTAGGCACCCTTGAGAGAAACGAAGGAGGAATACCACCATGGCCCGAGGACGCTCATCCGGATACGAAGACCAGCGCGAGCTGATCTTGCTGCACGCTGCCGAACTGTTTGCCCAGCGCGGCTACTCGGCCACGTCTATGAATGGCGTGGCCGAAGCCTGCGGCCTGTCCAAGCCCGCCCTGTACCACTACTTTCGCGACAAGTACGACCTGTTGGTGAACATCGCGGAAAACCACATCGTGCGCCTGCAGGCCCTGGTCAGCGAAGTGGCCGAGCTGGAGCTGGAGCCCGAGGCGCGGTTGCGCGAGCTGATCCGCCGCTTCGTCATCGAATACGCCCAGGCCCAGCACGCCCACCGTGTGCTGATCGAGGACATCAAATTCCTTACCGAAGCCGACCAGACCCGCATCCTGGGTTTCGAACGGCAGGTCACCCGCGAGTTTTCCAGCACCGTGGAAGCGTTGTGGCCGTACCTGGGCCAAACGCACCTGTCCAAGCCCACCACCATGCTGCTATTCGGCATGATCAACTGGATGTTCACGTGGTTTCGCCCTGACGGCGCACTCAGCTACGAGGACATGGCACCCATCGTGACCGACCTTTTTTTCGGCGGTGCTGCGGCAGTGCGTCGGCCTGCAACGGTCACCGCCTCGCCCGCTTCATCCCCCCCTTCTCCTACGAAAGCAAATACATGACGCAAATGAACGCATGGATCGTCGATGGCGTGCGCACGCCCTTTGGCCGCTACGGCGGCGCCCTGGCGGATGTCCGCACGGACGACCTGGGTGCCATTCCCCTGCGCGCCCTGATGGAACGCAACCCTACCGTGGACTGGAGCGCGATCGACGACGTGCTCTACGGCTGCGCCAACCAGGCCGGGGAGGACAACCGCAACGTGGCCCGCATGGTGGCGCTGCTGGCGGGGCTGCCTGTTGACGTGCCCGGCGGCACTGTCAACCGCCTGTGCGGCTCGGGGCTGGACACCATCGGCATGGCGGCCCGTGCCATCCGCGCCGGGGAAGCCGATCTGATGATCGCCGGCGGCGTGGAAAGCATGACGCGGGCGCCCTTCGTCGTCGGCAAGGCCGACAGCGCCTTCTCGCGCAGCGCCCGCATCGAGGACACCACCATCGGCTGGCGCTTCGTCAATCCCCTGATGAAGGCGCAGTACGGCATCGACTCCATGCCCGAGACGGCAGAGAACGTGGCGCAGGACTTCGGCATCGCCCGCGCCGACCAGGACGCGCTGGCGCTGCGCTCGCAGCAGCGCTGCAAGGCCGCGCAGGACGCGGGATTTTTTGAGGGCGAGATCGTCCCCGTCACCATTCCCCGGCGCAAGGGCGACCCCGTCGTGGTGCGCGAGGATGAACACCCCCGCCCGGAAACCACCGCCGAACAGCTTGCCCGCCTCAAGGGTGTGGTGCGCCCGGATGGTTCGGTCACCGCCGGCAATGCCTCCGGCGTGAACGACGGCGCCTGCGCCCTGCTACTGGCCTCCGACGCGGCGCTCCAGCGCTACCAGCTCACCCCGCGTGGGCGCATCGTCGGCATGGCGACCGCAGGCGTGGCCCCCCGCATCATGGGCATTGGCCCAGCCCCGGCCACGCAGAAGCTGCTGGAGCGCATCGGCTGGTCGCTGGACAGCCTGGACACCATCGAACTGAACGAAGCCTTTGCCGCGCAAGGGCTGGCGGTGCTGCGCCAGCTGGGCCTGCCCGACGATGCGCCGCACGTCAATCCCAATGGTGGGGCGATCGCCCTGGGTCACCCCCTGGGTGCTTCGGGGGCCCGCCTGGCATTGACGGCCTTGCGCCAACTGGAGCGTACCGGGGGCCGCCGCGCCCTGGCGACGATGTGCATTGGCGTGGGCCAGGGTATTGCCCTGGCGCTGGAACGCGCCTGAGCCGTCAGCGGCGCACCTACTGCCGCTGGCGTTGTTTTTTGATTTTTCCACCACCACTACTACCACCACCAAGGAGACAACGATGACAAAACGACTGACCCTCTCTGCCCTGGCTGCGGCCAGCCTGCTAGCCGCCAGCGGCCTGGCCCTGGCCGACATCAACGTCGGCGTGACCGTTTCGGCCACCGGCCCTGCGGCCTCGCTCGGCATCCCCGAGAAAAACACCATTGCCCTGATGCCCAAGGAAATCGCGGGCGAGAAGATCAATTACATCGTGCTCGATGATGCCTCGGACACCACCAATGGTGTGTCCAATACGCGCAAGCTCATCAGCGAAAACAAGGTGGATATCGTGCTGGGTTCGAGCACCTCGCCGGTCTCCTTGGCCATGATCGACGTGGCCGCCGAAACCAAGACGCCCATGATCTCCATGGCTGCTTCGGCGCGCATCGTCGAGCCCATGGACGACAAGCGCAAGTGGGTGTTCAAGACCCCGCAAAACGACATCATGATGTCGCTGGCCATTGCCGAGCACATGGCCACTTCGGGGGCTAAGACGGTGGCCTTCATCGGCTTTTCTGATGCCTACGGCGAAGGTTGGTACGGCGAATTTGCCAAGGCTGCTGAGCTCAAGAAGCTGAAAATTGTGGCCAACGAGCGCTACAGCCGCACTGATACGTCGGTGACGGGCCAAGTGCTCAAGATCATGGCCGCCAAGCCCGATGCCATCCTGATCGCCGGCTCGGGCACGCCCGCTGCCCTGCCGCAAAAAGCGCTGAAAGAGCGTGGGTTTGCTGGCAAGTATTACCAAACCCATGGCGTGGCCAACGCCGACTTCCTGCGCGTGGGCGGTAAAGACGTGGAAGGCACGCTGCTGCCTGCAGGCCCTGTGCTGGTGGCCGAGCAGCTGCCTGACAGCCACCCGGTCAAAGCCTCTGCCGTGGCCTACGTCAAAGCCTATGAGGCGGCCCATGGCAAAGGCAGTGTCTCCACCTTTGGCGCGCACGGCTGGGACACCGGTGTGCTCATGGCCGCTGCTGTGCCTGAGGCCCTGAAAAAAGCCAAACCCGGCACGCCAGAGTTCCGCGCGGCCATGCGCGACGCGCTGGAAAATCTCAAGGAGGTGCCCGGTGCACACGGCATCTTCACCATGTCGCCCACCGACCACTTGGGCTTGGATCAGCGCGCCAGTGTGATGGTGAAAATTGAAAACGGCACCTGGAAATACCAGCCCTGATGGTGACTCTGCCGCCTGAGCACCCCCTTTTCGGGGTGGGGCGGTAGGGGCCATGCAGGCTGATCCATGAACCGCGTGTTCCCCGGGCCGACTCCGGCCCTGGGGCTGTTTGGATTGCAGAAAGAAAGACGAATATGGATTTCCAGATTGCCCTGTTGCTGGGGCAGGACGGCATCGTCAACGGTGCCGTGTACGGCCTGATGGCGCTGTCACTGGTCCTGGTGTTTTCCGTCACCCGCGTGATCTTCATTCCGCAGGGGGAGTTTGTGGCCTTTGGTGCCCTCAGCATGGTCATGCTGCAGGCTGGCGGCACACCGGCCACCCTGTGGCTGCTGCTGGGGCTGGCCCTGGCCGTGCTGGCCGTGGAGGGCTGGCGCTGGAAGAAGGGCGAGGGCGTCAACTGGTTCGCCACGCTGTTCTGGTCCGTGGCCCTGCCTGCGCTGGCCGCAGTCCTGGTGCTGGCCGTGCGCCCCGAGGCGATGTGGCTGCAGGCGCTGACCACGCTGCTGCTCATCACCCCGCTGGGGCCGCTGTTGTACCGCTTGGTGTTCCGCCCTCTGGCCGATGCCTCGGTGCTGATTTTGCTGATTGTGGCGGTCGCGTTGCACGGCGTGCTGGTGGGCGCAGGCTTGCTGTTCTTTGGTGCTGAAGGCTCACGCACGACGCCGTTTTCTGAGGCGCGTTTTGAGCTGGGCTCCATGATGATTTCCGGTCAGTCCCTGGTCGTGCTGGGCGTGACGCTGGTGCTGGTGCTGCTGCTGTTTGTGTTTTTCGAGCGCTCCATGGTGGGCAAGGCACTGCGTGCCACTGCTATCAACCGTGTGGGTGCGCGTTTGATGGGAATTCCGACCGACCTGTCGGGCGACGTTAGCTTTGCCTTGGCGGCGCTGATTGGCGCGGTCTCGGGTCTGCTGATCGCACCTCTGACCACGGTGTACTACGACACTGGCTTTTTGATTGGTCTCAAAGGCTTCGTGGCCGCCATTGTGGGCGGGCTGGCCAGCTATCCGTTGGCGCTGCTGGGCGCTTTGCTGGTGGGCCAGCTGGAATCGTTTTCATCCTTTTGGGCCAGTGCCTACAAAGAGGTTTTGGTGTTCACACTGATTATTCCGGTGCTGTGGTGGCGTTCGCTCAACAGCCGCCATGTGGAGGACGAGGAATGAGCGCGCCTACTTCAACTCCATCGACCGCTTCTGCCGTCGCGTCGGCTTCTGCAGCGGTGTCGGGCCTGCTCACGCGCACGCAGCTCACCGCCTTGGCCGTGGCGCTGCTGGCCATCACCTGGGGATTTTTGCCCGAATTTACCGTGGTGGTGATGAGCTACATTGGCCTGTACTCCATCGTTGCCGTGGGGCTGGTCATGCTCACCGGCGTGGGCGGCATGACCTCGTTTGGCCAAGCTGCGTTTGTGGGTATTGGCGCTTACGCCACCGCTTGGGCCTGCACCTCGCCAGCGGCGGTGCAAGCGCTCAGTGGCTGGGTTGGCATGGGCGGCCTGCCCTGGGTAGGCCTGGTGCTGGGTTTGGGGCTGACCTTCATCGTCGCTTGGGCGCTGGGGTCGGTCACGCTTAAGCTCTCGGGCCACTACCTGCCGCTGTGTACGATTGCCTGGAGCCTGAGCCTGTACTACCTGTTTGGCAACATGCAGTTCCTCGGGGGGCAAACGGGCATTACCGGCGTGCCACCCTTGACGATTGCAGGTTACTCCCTGGCCGATCCACGCGTGCTGGGCGTGCTCATTTGGGGCGTACTGCTGGTGTCGATGTGGCTGATGCACAACCTGCTCGATTCGCGCGAAGGCCGCGCTATTCGTGCCCTCAAGGGGGGGCGCGTCATGGCCGAGTCCATGGGTGTCGATACCGCGCACTACCGCATCAAGCTGTTCGTGCTCGCTGCCTTGCTGGCGGCGGTGTCCGGCTGGCTGTATGCGCACATGCAGCGCTTCGTCAATCCATCGCCCTTCAATCTGAACATCGGTATTGAATACCTGTTCATGGCCGTGGTCGGTGGCGCTGGCCACCTGTGGGGCGCGGTACTGGGTGCCACGGTGATCACCCTGCTCAAGCAAAAGCTGCAAGACGTGCTGCCCTCGCTGCTGGGCACCAGCGGCAACTTTGAGGTGGTGGTCTTTGGCCTGCTGATGATCTTTGTGTTGCAACGCTTTGCCGACGGCATGTGGCCCACGCTGCAGCGCCTGTCTAGCCGCTTGCTGCGCCCCAGCAAAGTGTCCCCAGCCAAGAGCGCAGTCGTCCTGGAACAGCACACCTTGCCTGCCAGTGGCTCGGTGATTTTGGAAGCCAAAAACGTGACCAAGCGCTTTGGCGGTTTGGTGGCCAACAACGATGTTTCCATGAGCATCCAAGCCGGTGAGGTGCATGCCCTGATTGGCCCCAACGGCGCGGGCAAGAGCACGTTCTTCAACATGATCTCGGGCGTGGACGATCCCACCGAGGGCGATGTGCGCCTCATGGACAAGGTCATGGGCAAGAGCCCCTCGCGCGACTTTGCCGCACTGGGGCTGGGCCGCACCTTCCAGCACGTGCGCCTGCTGGGTCAGCGCAGCGTGGTGGAAAACGTCGCTTTGGGCGCGCACCGCCGCGCGCACAAGGGCTGGATTGCTTCCATGCTGCGTCTGGACCGTGGCGAAGAGGCCGCCTTGCTGGCCGAAGCACGTCGCCAGATCGAGCGCTGTGGCCTGGGCGAGTTTGCCGATGTGCCCGCCGCCTCGCTGGCGCTGGGCCAGCAACGCATTGTGGAAATTGCCCGCGCCCTGGCCGGTCAACCTGCGGTGCTGCTGCTGGATGAACCCGCTGCCGGTCTGCGCCACCTGGAAAAACGCGCCCTGGCCGACTTGCTCACGCAACTGCGCGCCGAAGGCCTGGGCATTCTGGTGGTGGAGCACGATATGGAGTTCGTCATGAACCTGGCCGACCGCATCACCGTGCTCGAATTTGGCACCGTGATTGCGACAGGCACGCCGACGGAAATTCAAAACAACCAGCGCGTGCTGGACGCCTACCTGGGCGGTGCCGACGACCTGGCAGCGGGGATCACCAAATGAGCACAGCCACACCACGTACCCCTTTGCTGCAGTTGCAGGGCATCTGCGTTTCCTACGGCCCGGTGGAAGCCGTGCACGAGGTGAATCTGGATGTGCACGAAGGTGAGATCGTCACCGTCATCGGCCCCAATGGCGCGGGCAAGACCACGCTGCTCAGTGCCGCCATGGGGCTGCTGCCCTCCAAGGGCAGCATCAGCTGGGAAGGCCAGCACATTGCCCGTCCCAGCGTGGAGACCATGGTGGCGCACGGCATCGGCCTGGTGCCGGAAAAGCGCGAGCTGTTTGGCGAGATGACCATCGAGGACAACCTGCTGCTGGGCGGCTTTTCGCGCTGGCGCCGTGGCCAGCGCGACCAGGCGCAGCGCATGCAAGAAGTGTTCGACATCTTCCCGCGCCTGGGCGAGCGGCGTTTGCAGATCTCGTCCACGCTGTCGGGCGGTGAGCGCCAGATGCTGGCCATTGGCCGCGCGCTGATGGCGCGCCCGCGCCTGCTGATGTTGGACGAGCCCTCGCTGGGCCTGGCCCCGCTCATCACGCGCGAAGTGCTGCAAGTGGTGGCCTCGCTGCGCCGCCATGGCGTGTCGGTGCTACTGGTCGAGCAGAACGCCCGCGCCGCCCTGCAGGTGGCGGATCGCGCCTATGTGCTGGAGATGGGGGCCGTGGCCCTGTCCGGCGATGCGCAGGACCTACTTAACGACCGGCGCATCATCGACACCTACCTGGGCATGGGTGCGAATGCACACAGGGAGCCGGCAGCATCTGCTTGAGTAAATTTCTATTAATTCAATAGCTTCAAGCGCTTCATGAGCATTATTTTTATGGTTATTTGTCTTTAAAAACATTGTTTAACAAGCGCTGAAGGCTACTGAATCAATAGTTTTTTGGCCTTCATTGCTGCGTGCTGCACACCGGTTGCGGCGGCATGTTTTTTCAAGGAGACGGTTCGTGGTTCTACAGCGTCGTCGCGGCCTGGCTGCACTGCTGTGTCTGTTGGGCACCCCCCTGGTGCGTGCGCAGGGGGCCAGCACTCCCGGTGTGACCGATACGGAAATCCTGCTGGGCCAGTCGTGCCAGCTCTCTGGCCCGCTGGAAGGCATCACCCGGGAAGTGCGCCAGGGCGCCAGCCTGTATTTCGATCACGTCAATGCCCAGGGCGGAGTGCATGGACGCAAGATCCGCGTGCTGGCGCTCGATGATGCCTACGACCCGAAAAGGGCCGAGGCTAACACCCGCCACTTCATCGAAGACGCCAAAGTGCTGGCGCTGTTTCAATACGCCGGCACGCCGCCTGCGCTGGCGGGCATGGCCCTGGCCGAACAAACCGGCGTGCCGCTGATTGCGCCGTTCACCGGTTCGGAGGAGTTGCGCAAGCCGGGCTTGCGCTACGTGTTCAACATCAAGGCGGGCTATGCCACCGAGCTGCACGCCATGATCGGGCACCTGGCCTCCGTGGGCCTGCGCAGGGTGGCTGCGGTGTACCTAGACAATCCGTTCGGCACGGGCGGATTGGCGGCACTGCAGGCCTCGGCCCAGGCGCTGGGTATCCAGCTGCTGGCCAGCGCCCCCCTGGATGTTGCCGGTGCAAACCTGGCGCAGGCCGTGGCCGAGGTCGGGCAGCACAACCCACAGGCCATCATCGTCATCAGCGCGGGCAAGCCCAGCGTGGACTTTATTGCGGCCTACCAGGCATCCGGGCGGCATACCCTGTTCTACGTGCTGTCGGTCATCAGCAACGTGCAGCTGGTGCAGGGCCTGGGCGAACGTGCCCGCGGTGTGGTGGTGTCGCAGGTGGTGCCCTCGCCCTGGTCGGCCAAGCTGGAGCTGTCGCGCGAGTTTCAGCGCCTGGCCCGGGCGCAAGGCATTGAGGAGCTGACCTTCAGCCAGATGGAAGGCTTCCTGTCGGCCAAATTCTTGGTCGAGGCGCTGCGTCGTGCGGGGCCTCACCCCACGCGTGCTGGCCTGATCCAGGCCATGGAGAACATGCAGACCAGCTTGGGCGGCTACCCCATCCGGCTGTCGCCGCGCGAGCACAGCTCAGGCAAGTTTGTCGATTTACTCATGTTTAGCAAGGACGGCAAGTTCACCCGCTGATCCTTTTTTTCATCCTGCGCTGCTGCGTCAGCGCATCCTGCGGAACGGAAGTTTTTTCTATGACTACCCCCATTTACCCTCTGGTGGGCCTGGTTGGCGCTGGTGCCATGGGCCGGGGCATTGCCCAAATTGCAGCCCAGGGCGGCTGCCAGGTATTGCTGTTTGATGCCCAAAGTGGTGCCGCCGACACTGCCCGGGCTGCCGTGCAAGAGCAGTGGCAGCGCCTGTTGTCTAAGGGCCGCATCAGCGAGGAGCAACTGCAAGCCTGGAGCGCCCGTCTGCAACCCGTGGCCGACATGGCCGCCCTGAAAGACTGCACCTTGGTGGTGGAAGCCATCGTTGAGCGCCTGGACATCAAGCAGGCCGTGTTCGCCCAGCTCGAAGCCGTCGTGGCCCCGGATGCGGTGCTGGTGAGCAACACCTCCTCGTTGTCGGTCACGCAGATCGCTGCGGGCCTGCAGCGCCCCGCGCGTTTTGCCGGGCTGCACTTCTTCAATCCCGTGCCGCTCATGAAGGTTGTGGAAGTGATCGCCGGGCTGAAAACCGACCCCGCCCTGTGCGATGCCCTGGCCCGGGCCGTGCGTCAGTGGGGCCACCAGCCGGTGCAGGCGCAAGACACGCCCGGCTTTATCGTCAACCATGCGGGGCGCGGCTACAACACCGAGGCGCTGCGCATCGTCGGCGAAGGCATTGCCGACTTCGCCACCATCGACCGCATCCTGCGCGACCAGGCGGGCTTTCGCCTCGGCCCCTTCGAGCTGATGGACCTGACGGCGCTGGACGTCTCGCACCCTGTCATGGAAGCCATCTACCGCCAGTATTACGACGAGCCGCGCTACCGCCCCAGCGTCATCACCGCGCAGCGGTTGGCCGGCGGTGTGGTCGGCAAAAAGGCCGGGCAAGGCTTTTACCGCTACGACAACGGCCGCGCCCAGGTGCCGCCGGAGCCGCCCGTGCCGGACGTTGCCGTGCTGCCGCCGGTCTGGGTTTCGCCCCAGGCCACGCGCCGTGCCGCGCTGTGCGCCCTGCTGCACACGCTGGGCGCGGAGCTGGAAACGCAGGCCACGCCCTCGGCTCAGGCGCTGATCGTGGTTGCGCCCCTGGGCCTGGATGTGAGCGCCGCCGCCGTGGCCGAAAGCCTGGATGCCACGCGCACCGTGGGCATTGACCTGCTGATCGACGACTGCGCCACGCAGCGCCGCGTCCTGGCTACCAACCCGGCCACCCGAGCCGACATGCGGGCTGCCGCGCACGCCCTGTTTGCCCGGGACGGCAAGGCCGTCAGCGTCGTGCGCGACAGCGGCGGCTTCGTCACCCAGCGCGTGCTGGCCACCATCGTCAATATTGCCGCCGACATCTGCCAGCAGCGCATTTGTACCCCGCAGGATTTGGAAACCGCCGTCACTTTGGGCCTGGGCTATCCGCAAGGCCCGCTGGCCCTGGGCGAGTGCTGGGGTGCTGAGCGCGTGCTGCAGGTGCTCGACAACCTGCAAACCGTCTACGGTGACCCGCGCTACCGCCCCAGCCCCTGGCTACGTCGCCGGGCGCTGCTCGGCTTGAGCCTGATGCACGCGGAAGATTAAGCCACGGGCCGACAAAATCCGGCGGATGGGGTGACTTGCCTCAAACGGGATTTATGCAATAAGGCCCATTCGACCAAATTCATGGCCGCTGCGCCGCGCGGAACTGCTGGGGCGGCATGCCCAGCCAGTGGGCAAAAGCGCGGCCAAAGCTTTTTTCGCTGGCAAAGCCGCAGGCTTGGGCAATGCGCTTGAGCGGCATGTCGGTGCGCAGCAGCAGGGCGCAGGCTTTTTGCCGGCGCACCTCGTCCTTCAATTGTTGTAGCGAGGTGCCCGCCTGCTGCAGCTGCCGGTGCAGGCTGCGCGGGGCCAGGTGCAGCAGCTCGGCCAGGCTTTCGGCCGTATGCCCGCAATAGGCATGGGCGGCCAGCGCTTGGCGCACGCGCTGCACCAGGTTGTGGCTGGGGCGGTAGGGCCGCACCTGAATGGGCAGCGCCCGTTGCAGCATGGCGGTCAGCGCCGCCTCATCGCGCACCAGGGGAATGGTTAGCCAATCGGCGGCGAAGGAAAAACTGGTCACCGGGGCAGCAAACACCACCGGGGCCTGGAACAGCACCTCATACACCGGCGCATGGGCCGGGGCAGGAAAGGGAAAACGCGCCTGCAGCAAAGGAATCGGGTGGTCCACCCACCAGCTGGCCAGCCCGTGCAGGTTGCGCAGCACCGACAGCAGGCAAAACTCCTGCATCGCTCCCAGGGGGCGCAGGGTGCGCAGCTCAATGCGGGCCTGGGGGCCATCGTGGTGCAGCTGCAGGGCGATGTCGTCGGTCAGCAGGTTGTGGTGGCGGCACCAGCGGGCCATGGCCAGCCCCAGGTTGGGGCTGGAGATGCTGGCACGCGCCAGCATGCCGTAGCTGCCCCAGGGCAGGCGGCGCGAGAACCAGCCCAGCGCCTCATCGTCCAGCTCGCGCATGGCGTGGGCGCAGAGCAGCTCCATTTGCAAGGCGGTAATGCGGGCGTGCTGGTGCTGCACGGCCTCTGGCGCAATTTGTGCCGTTGCCAGGGCGCTGGCGGGGGACAAGCCACGCTGTTGGTAGGCCTGCACCACGGCCTGCACAAAGGCCATTGGCGTGAGTGCCGGATGGGGCGCACCCAAGCCGGCCGGGACAACATGGGCCGCCGCAGTCGGCGGCAGTGGGGGCGAAGCAGACGGGTAAGGGACTTCCATAGGTGGCAATTATTGCAACCCTGCTGACCCCATCTGAGCGGGGCTTACCCGTATTCTGAAAGTGATTCTGCGCCCCTGTCTGCCCGTGAGCCGCCACCCTTTGCTGGGCGCGTGCGCTGCCCCTTGGGGGCCGAGAGCAAAAAAATTCCGGAGATTTGCCATGACCAGCCCTGCCACCGCCTTGTCTGCCAGCCACGCTTTTGGGGCGACGGACACCCCGTTAATTGAAGCCACGATTGGTGACTTTTTTGCCGACATGGCCCGCCGCCAGGGCGAGCGCGAGGCCCTGGTCAGCCGCCACCAGGGGCTGCGCTACACCTATGCCGGTTTGCATCGGGCGGTGCGCCAACTGGCCAGCGCCTTGCTGCAATCGGGCCTGGAAAAGGGCGACCGGGTGGGTATCTGGTCGCACAACAACGCCGAATGGGTGCTGATGCAGCTGGCCACGGCGCAGGTGGGCATTATTTTGGTGAACATCAACCCGGCTTACCGCACCGCTGAGGTGGAGTACGCGCTGAACAAGGTCGGCTGCAAGGCGCTGGTGACCATGGCGCAATTCAAGACCAGCGACTACCTGGGCATGCTGCGCGAGCTGGCCCCGGAGCTGGGCCGCTGCATGCCCGGCATGCTGGCGGCCAAGCGCCTGCCCAGCCTGCGCACGGTGGTGTGGATTGATGTGGCCGGGCAAGGGGCGAACCAGCCGGGCATGCTGCGTTTTTCCGACTGGCTGGCCAAGGGCCAGGCCGACGATCCGCAGGTCGATGCCGTGGCCGCCACGCTCAGCAACACCGACCCGATCAACATCCAGTTCACCAGCGGCACCACGGGGTTCCCGAAGGGCGCGACGCTGACGCACCGCAACATTTTGAACAACGGCTTTTTCATCGGCGAGTGCATGAAGCTGACGGCGGCTGACCGCCTGTGCATTCCCGTGCCGCTGTACCACTGCTTTGGCATGGTGCTGGGCAACCTGGCCTGCTTTACCCACGGCAGCACCGTTGTTTACCCGAACGACGGTTTTGACCCGCTCACCGTGCTGGAGACGGTACAGGCCGAAAAATGCACCGGCCTGCACGGCGTGCCCACCATGTTCATTGCCGAGCTGGACCACCCGCGCTTCAAAGAGTTTGACCTGTCCAGCCTGCGCACCGGCATCATGGCCGGCAGCCCCTGCCCAATCGAAGTGATGAAGCGCGTGCAGGCCGATATGCACATGACCGAGGTGACCATTGCCTACGGCATGACCGAAACCAGCCCGGTGAGCTGCCAAAGCTCCACCGACACGCCGCTGGACAAGCGCGTCTCCACCGTCGGCCTGGTGCAGCCGCACCTGGAGGTGAAAATCATCCACCCCGAAACGGGGGCCATCGTGGCGCCGGGCGAGACGGGCGAGCTGTGTACCAAGGGCTATTCCGTCATGCACGGTTACTGGGGCGATGCCGAAAAAACCCGTGAAGCCATCGACGACGAGGGCTTTATGCACACCGGCGATCTGGCCGTGATGGACGCACAGGGCTATGTGAACATCGTCGGGCGCATCAAGGACATGGTGATTCGCGGCGGCGAGAACCTCTACCCGCGCGAGATCGAAGAATTCCTCTACCGCCACCCCCAGGTGCAGGACGTGCAGGTGGTGGGCGTGCCCGACAGCCGCTACGGCGAGGAGCTGTGCGCCTGGATCATCGCCAAGCCTGGCCAAAGCGTGACCGAGGACGACATCCGCACCTTCTGCCAAGGCCAGATTGCCCACTACAAAGTGCCGCGCTACATCCGCTTTGTCGATGCCTTCCCCATGACGGTGACCGGCAAGATTCAGAAATTCAAAATCCGCGAAACCATGATGGAACAGCTGCAGTTGCAGCCGGAACAAACGGCATGACCCTCTGCCGTCGTCGTCCTGTTGCGCAGCGCAGCGTTGGCTCAATGCCCTTCCAGCGGTGGCAGGCCCACCGCACGGCGGGCCACGGCCAGGCGTTTGCGCAGCGAGACTTCGGACATGTCCAGCTCGCTGACCATGGAGCGCAGCATCTCGTCGTTGATGCGGTGCGCCTGGCGCTCGGCGTACAGCGTGTTGCGCTCGACCTGAATGCAGTGCAGGCGCAGCTCAATCTCGCGCAGGTAGCGCAAGCGCCGCTCATGCACCACCTCGGGGCTATCGCTTTGCGCCTCGGGGGTGTTGGCCACGCCGCTTTCGTCCAGCAGCTGGATGCGGTTGCGGTATTCCTGGGTAATGCGCCCGGCCACCTCCTGGTGCTGGGCCAGCCACTGGGCGCTGTGCTGCTGGGCCTGGTCCTCGGGCAGGGCCAGGCTGGCAATGGCCGCCTGGCAGGCGGCGGTGCGGGCCAGGCGCTCTTCGTGCTGGGCCTGGGTGTCTTCCACCGGCGGAATGCGGCGCAGCAACAGCGGCAGCACGATGCTGCCCAGCACCAAGGTGAACAAAATCGTCCCTGTGGCCAAAAAGATGAGCAGATTGCGCTCTGGGAACACGCGGCCATTGGCCAAATGGGTGGGAATCGACAGCGCAGCGGCCAGCGTCACCGCACCGCGAATGCCCGCCACGGTGGTGGCCAGGGTGAGCAAGGCGCTGGGGCGCTCGACCATGCGGCCTTGGCGGTGCGCCTTGTGCAGCGAGCTGCGCACGCCCAGCATCAGCCAGGCCCAGCGCAGCGCCAGCAGGGCGCACGAGATGGCGGCCACATAGCCCAGCAGCAGCCAGACATCGCGGTGCGCTGCGCCGCGCAGCGTCTCGCCAATGATCGAGGGCAGCTGCAGCCCCAGCAGCAAAAAGATGGCCCCGTTAAAAGCGGCCTCGACCATGCTCCAGGTGCCTTCGGTCTGCAGGCGTTCCGAGATGAAGTTGCTGCGGTCCAGATCAGCAAAATTGGTAGCTATACCCGCAGCCACGGCGGACAAAATACCAGACACTCCTATGTATTCGCCCATGATATAAGACGCAAAGGGCAACAAAATCAGGAGCAGCACCATCTGCGTGGCGGCCACATCGCCCACGCGGCGGGTGACCATGTCGCGCCCACGGCTAAAGCCCCAGCCCATCAAAGCGCCCAGCCCCAGGCCGCCCACCGACATCCAGGTGAAATCCTTGGCGGCGTTTTCCCAGCTGAACGAACCGGCGGTCAGTGTGGCGGCAACGGCAAACTTCAGTGCCACCAGGCCCGAGGCATCGTTCAGCAGCGACTCGCCCTCCAGCAGGTGCATGGTCTTGCTGGGCATGCCCAGGTTGCGCGAAATGGCCGAGACGGCCACCGCATCGGTGGGCGAGAC
Organism: Comamonas denitrificans; assembly: GCF_017368815.1. GTDB lineage: Bacteria > Pseudomonadota > Gammaproteobacteria > Burkholderiales > Burkholderiaceae_C > Comamonas > Comamonas denitrificans. The sequence goes on from NZ_JAFNME010000002.1 coordinate 155,060, forward strand.
CACGGCGGCCAGGGCAAAGGCCACGGTCAGCGGGATGCTGGGAATCAGCCAGTGAATGAGGTAGCCCAGGCCAAATACGGTGATGAACACCAGGCCAAAGGCCAGCAGCAAAATCGGCTTGGCCAGGGCAAAAAATTCGCGTTTGGGAATGCGCCAGCCGTCGGCAAACAGCAGCGGCGGAATGAACAGCAGCAAAAACAGCTCGGGGTCAAAGGCAATGTGCAGGCCATCTTGCGGCCAGGCAATCAGTGCCCCCAGGGCAATTTGAATCAGCGGCAGGGGAATGGCGCGCACGTAACGCGCGGCAATGCCGGTCAAGGCCCCCAGCATCAGTACCAACAAGACGGTTTCGACAGTGTGCATAACGTGATTGTTAGCGCTGGGCAAGGTGGTTTTTCCGCTGGCGCAGCGCAAATGTGCGAAAAATTATTTTCTTCTGAAGGAGGTTCTCTATGACGACCAGCAAGCTCAACCCGCGCTCGGCGGATTTTCAGGCCAACGCCGCCGCGATGCAGGCGCTGGTCGATGACCTGCGCACGCAGTGCGAAAAAATTGCCCAAGGCGGTGGCGAAGCCGCCCGCGCCAAGCACCTGGGCCGGGGCAAGCTGCTGCCGCGCGACCGCGTGCAGCAATTGCTCGACCCCGGTACGCCCTTCCTCGAGATTGCCCCGCTGGCGGCGATGAACATGTACGGCAACGCTGCGCCCGGCGCGGGCCTGATTGCCGGCATTGGCCGCGTGGCCGGGGTCGATTGCATGGTGGTGTGCAACGATGCCACCGTCAAAGGCGGCACCTACTACCCCATGACGGTGAAAAAACATTTGCGCGCGCAAGAAATCGCCCAGCAAAACCAGTTGCCGTGCATTTACCTGGTCGATTCGGGCGGGGCCAACCTGCCCAACCAGGACGATGTGTTCCCCGACCGCGACCACTTTGGCCGCATCTTCTACAACCAGGCGAACATGAGCGCCCAGGGCATCGCGCAGATTGCCGTGGTCATGGGCAGCTGCACCGCCGGCGGCGCGTATGTGCCGGCCATGAGCGATGAATCCATCATCGTGAAAAACCAGGGCACCATCTTTTTAGGCGGCCCGCCGCTGGTGAAAGCGGCCACCGGCGAAGTCGTCACCGCCGAAGACCTGGGCGGCGGCGATGTCCACACCCGCCTGTCGGGCGTGGCCGACCATTTGGCCGAGAACGATCTGCACGCATTGGCACTGGCCCGGCGTGCGGTCAGCAATTTGAATAAAAACAAGGTGCAAAACCCCGGTGATAAAGCGCCTGTAGCTCCTCTTTTTGAGAGCAAAGAGCTGTATGGCGTGATTCCCACCGACACGCGCAAGCCGTTTGATGTGCGCGAAATCATCATCCGCCTGGTCGATGGCAGCGCGTTTGACGAATTCAAAGCCCGCTTTGGCAGCACCCTGGTGTGCGGCTTTGCCCGCGTTGAGGGCATGCAGGTGGGCATCATCGCCAACAACGGCATTTTGTTCAGCGAATCGGCACAGAAAGGGGCGCACTTCATCGAGCTGTGCTGCCAGCGCAAGATTCCGCTGGTGTTTTTGCAGAACATCACCGGCTTTATGGTGGGCCGCAAGTACGAAAACGAGGGCATCGCCCGCCACGGCGCCAAGCTGGTCACGGCGGTGGCCACGGCCAGCGTGCCCAAATTCACCATCATCATTGGCGGCAGCTTTGGCGCGGGCAACTACGGCATGTGTGGTCGCGCCTACAGCCCACGCTTTTTGTGGATGTGGCCCAACGCGCGCATTTCCGTTATGGGTGGCGAGCAGGCAGCCAGCGTGCTGGCCACCGTCAAGCGCGACGGCATCGAGTCCAAGGGCGGCCAGTGGAGCGCTGAAGAAGAAGAAGCCTTCAAAGCCCCCATCCGCCAGCAGTACGAAGACCAGGGCCACCCCTACTACGCCAGCGCCCGCCTGTGGGACGATGGTGTGATCGACCCGGCCGACACCCGCCGCGTGCTGGCGCTGGGCTTGGCGGCCACGCGCAATGCACCGATTGAGGACACCAAGTTTGGTGTCTTCCGCATGTAACCGCTACGTTGAAACAAGGAGCCGAACCATGACCCGTTCCATCATCACTTCCGTGAATGCCGGGGTTGCCACCCTCACCCTGAGCCAGCCGGAAATCCGCAACGCTTTCAGCGATGTGGTGATTGCCGAAATCACCGCCGCGTTTGCCGAAGTCGGCCAGCGTGACGATGTCCGCGCCGTGGTGCTGGCCGCCGAAGGCCCGGCCTTTTGCGCCGGGGCCAACCTCAACTGGATGCGGGCCATGGCCGACTACACCCGCGAAGAAAACCTGGCCGACGCAGGCAAGCTGGCCGCCATGCTGCACACCATTGCCACCTGCCCGCACCCCACCATCGCCCGCGTGCAGGGCGATGTGTACGCCGGGGGCATGGGCCTGGTGGCCGCCTGCGACATGGCCGTGGCCGTCGATGCGGCGCACTTTTGCCTGTCGGAAGTGAAGATTGGCCTGATCCCCGCCACCATCGCCCCCTACGTGCTGCGGGCCATGGGCACCCGTGCCGGGCAGCGCTACTTTTTGACCGGCGAGCGCTTTGATGCGGCCGAGGCGCTGCGCATCGGCTTTGTCCACCAAGTGGTGGCGGCCGACGATTTGGACAGCGCCGTCGATGGCCTGCTCAAGCACCTGCTCTCGGCCGGCCCGGCCGCCGTGCGCGCCTGCAAGCGGCTGGTCGATGACGTGGCCGGGTGCGAGATCAACGCCGCGCTGGTCGCCCGCACCGTCGAATGCATTGCCGACATCCGCGCCAGCGCCGAGGGCAAAGAGGGCGTGCAAGCCTTTTTGAACAAGCGCAAGCCCAATTGGCTGGGTTGATCTTCATAAATACATAGCTGCTAGCGCTTGCTCAATAAGGGCTAGAGGCCAAAAACACTGAAAGTTTTGAGACCGTGATGTTTAAAAAAATCCTGATTGCCAACCGTGGCGAGATCGCCTGCCGTGTGGCCGCCACCGCCCGCCGTCTGGGCGTGCAAACCGTTGCCGTGTATTCGGATGCCGATGCCAATGCCAAGCATGTGGCCGCCTGCGACGAGGCCATCCACATTGGCGGCAGCGCCCCCAAAGACAGCTACCTGCAGTGGCAGCGCATCATTGCCGCCGCCCAGGCCACCGGGGCGCAGGCGATTCACCCCGGCTACGGCTTTTTGTCGGAGAACGAAGACTTTGCCAACGCCTGCGCGGCCGCTGGGCTGGTGTTCATTGGCCCGCCCGCATCGGCCATCCAGGCCATGGGCCTGAAAGCCGAATCCAAACGCCTGATGGACAAAGCCGGTGTGCCCCTGGTGCCCGGCTACCAAGGCGAAGACCAAGACCCCGAGCTGCTGCAGCGCGAGGCCGATGCCATTGGCTACCCCGTGCTCATCAAGGCCAGTGCCGGTGGGGGCGGCAAAGGCATGCGGCTGGTGGAAAAGCGCGAAGACTTTGCCGCCGCCCTGGCCTCGTGCCAGCGCGAAGCCATCAACAGCTTTGGCAACGATGCTGTGCTGGTCGAAAAATACGTGCTGCGCCCGCGCCACATTGAAATCCAGGTGTTTGGCGACACGCACGGCAACTGTGTGTACTTGTTCGAGCGCGATTGCTCTGTGCAGCGCCGCCACCAAAAAGTGCTGGAAGAAGCCCCCGCCCCCGGCATGACCGAGGCCCTGCGCCGCCAGATGGGCGAGGCCGCCGTGGCCGCTGCCCAGGCCGTGGGCTATGTGGGCGCGGGCACGGTGGAATTCATCGTCGAGCAGCCCGGCGGCTACGAGCACCCCGAGCAGATGAAGTTTTACTTCATGGAAATGAACACCCGTCTGCAGGTGGAGCACCCGGTGACCGAAGCCATCACCGGCGAAGACCTGGTGGAGTGGCAGCTGCGCGTGGCGGCGGGCCAGCCCCTGCCCAAGCGCCAGGACGAGCTGCGCATCATCGGCCACGCCATCGAGGCGCGCATCTGCGCCGAAAACCCGGACAACCAGTTTCTGCCCGCCACCGGCACCCTGGCCATCTACCGCAAGCCCGCACACAGCGCCTTTGCCCGCAGCGATATTCGCTTTGACGACGGCGTGCGCGAGGGCGATGCCATCAGCCCCTTCTACGATTCGATGATCGCCAAGCTCATCGTGCATGGCGATGACCGGGCGCAGGCCCTGGCCCGGCTGGATGCCGCGCTGGCGCAGACGCACATCGTCGGCCTGGCCACCAACGTGCAATTTTTGCGCTACGTGCTGGCCAGCGATGCCTTTGCCCAGGCCAAGCTGGACACAGCGCTGATCGAGCGCGAGCGCGAGGTGCTGTTCAACCAAGACAAGTTGGGCCTGGAGCTGGCCGTGGCCGCTGCGGTGGCGCAGACCGTGCTCACCGAACAGGCCCAGCAAAGCGCCGACCCGTTCAGTCGCACCGACGGTTTTCACTCGCATGGCGCGGCCAGCCGCCGCATCGACCTGCAATACCAGGGCGAGCCGGTGGTGGCCACCCTGCGCTATGCGCGCGACGGCCTGCAACTGCAAGTGGGCACGGGCGACTTCCAACCCCTGGCGGCCACCCTCAACGACGATGGCAGCATGGACTTGCGCTTTGGCAGCCTGCGCGAGCGCGTGTTTGACTATGCCCTGGGCGAAACCGAATACCTGTTCACCCGCCGTGGTGCCACCCAAATCACCGAGCTGGATGTGCTGGCCCACGCCGGCCAAAGCGGCAGCGAGGGCGGCCGCCTGACGGCCCCCATGCCGGGCAAGGTGGTGTCGTTTGCCGTCAAGGCGGGTGACAAAGTCACCAAGGGCCAGCCCCTGGCGGTGATGGAAGCCATGAAGATGGAGCACACCGTGGCCGCCCCGGCCGATGGCGAGGTGGTCGAGCTGCTCTTTGCCCCCGGCGACCAGGTGACCGAGGGCGATGAGCTGCTCAGTTTGAAAACCGCTTAAACCTTCCACGCAAGGAGTTGTTGCATGAGTTATCCCACCCAAGTGCGCCTCATTGATGTCGGCCCGCGCGATGGGCTGCAAAACGAAAAGCAGCCCGTCCCGGCGGCCATCAAAATCGAGCTGGTGCAGCGCCTGCAAGAGGCGGGCCTGAAAGAGATTGAGGTCACCAGCTTTGTCAGCCCCAAGTGGGTGCCGCAGATGGCCGACAACGCCGAGGTCATGGCGGGCATTGAACGCCGCGCGGATGTGCGCTATTCGGTGCTCACCCCCAACCTGAAAGGCTTTGAAGCGGCCATCGCCACCCGCCCCGATGAAATCGTGGTGTTTGGCGCGGCCAGCGAGGCCTTTAGCCAGAAAAACATCAACTGCAGCATTGCCGAAAGCATCGAGCGCTTTGCCCCGGTGGTCGAGGCCGCGCTGGCCGCCGGCATCGCCGTGCGCGGCGCCATGAGCTGCACCGTGGGTTGCCCCTACGAGGGCGAGATTGCCCCGGAACAGGTCAGCTACCTGGCCGGATTGATGAAGGGCATTGGCGTGCAGCGCGTGGATGTGGCCGACACGATTGGTGTGGGCAACCCGCTGTCGGTGCGCCGGGCGATTGAGGCCACGCTCAAGCACTACGACCTGGAGCACATCAGCGGCCACTTTCACGACACCTACGGGCAGGCGCTGTCGAATACTTTGGCAGCAGTCTCCGTTGGGGTGTGGAACTTTCAATCGTCTGTTTCGGGCTTAGGCGGCTGTCCGTATGCGAAAGGCGCTACTGGAAACGTAGCAACCGAGGATGTGGTGTTCATGCTGCACGGCATGGGCATTGAAACGGGCATTGATTTGGACAAGCTCATCGACGCGGGCCAGTTCATCAGCGACTCCCTGGGCCGCCCCAACGGCTCGCGCGTGGCACGGGCGGTGCTGGCCAAGCGCCTAGGGTAAGTCGCTAGTCCGTAAGCCGCTGGCCCGCAGGTTTTGCAAGCGTGGTGCAAGCCTGGCCCGGTTGAATCGTTGGCACTATGCCCAATGCCTTTAATTTCTCGGCCTCGCCGTTTGACTGTCTCTCGACCGACGAGCAAGCGCTGGTGCGCAGCAACGTCGATATTGCCTACTTCCAGCCCCAGGCGGTGGTGCTGGAGGTGGGGGCCGAGACCACCCACCTGTTCGTCATCATCAAAGGCTACGTCACGCAAATGGAGGGTGACGAGGTGCAGGCCACCTTTGGCCCGGACGATTGCTTTGATGGCCGCAGCTTGGTCGCGGGCCGCGCCAGCAGCCGCTTTGTCGCGGCCGAGGAGGTGCTGGTGTACCAACTGGCCCGCGCCACGGTGCAAGAGCTGATTGCCCGCAATGCCACCTTTGGGGCGCTGCTGTTCTCGGATCTGGGCAACAAATTGAGCGCCCTGGCCCAGCGGGCCGAAGAGCATGAAACCCAGTCGCTGCTGATGGCCCGGGTCGATCAGGCCTACTTGCGCCCCGCGCACACGGTGCCCGCCAGCGCCAGCATTGTGCAAGTGGCCCAGGTGTTCAAAGACCAGCGCACCACCAGCGTGCTGGTCGAAGACCCCAGCCGGGGGGCCGAAGGGCTGGGCATTTTTACCGCCACCTCGCTGCAGCATGCGGTGCTCGATGGCCGGCCGCTGGACCGCTTGCCCGTGGGGGATTTGGCCGTGTACCCGGTGGTCACCGTGCAGGCCAGCGACACCATTGGCGATGCCATGGCCGTGCTGCTGCGCGCCCGGGTGCATCGGGTGGTGGTGGTCGATGAAGCCGGCCAGGTGCAAGGCCTGCTGCGGGCGCTGGATTTGTTCAGTTTTGTGGCCAACCAATCGCACCTGGTGGGCGTGCAAATTGAGCAGGCGAGCACGCTAGAAGATTTGCAGCACGCCGCCGCCTTGATTACGCAACTGATCGCCGCCTTGCACCGGGGCGGCATGCGCATTGGCCTGATGACGCGGCTGGTGCAGCAGCTCAACACCCGCCTGTTTGAACGCGCCTGGGGGATGATTGCGCCCAGCGATTTGCAGGCCAATAGCTGTTTGTTTGTCATGGGCAGCGAAGGCCGGGGCGAGCAGCTTTTGAAAACCGACCAAGACAATGGCCTGCTGCTGCGCGATGGCTACCAACCGCCGCACAACCTGGCCGAGATTTGCCAGCAGTTTTCCGATGCGCTGGCCCGCTTTGGCTACCCCGAATGCCCGGGCCGCATCATGCTGAACAACCCGGCCTGGCGCGGCACGGTGAAAGAATTTACCCAGCGGCTCAAACGCTGGCTGCTGGTGCCCGAGGGGGCCGACGATTTAATGAATCTGGGCATTTTTCTGGATGCCCTGGCCGTGGCGGGCGATGCGCATTTGCTCACCCAGGTGCGCGACAACCTGCAGGCGTTTACCTTAGACAGCGACGTGCAAGTGGCCCGCTTTGCCGCAGCGGTGGATGCCTTTGGCAGCCCCGCCAGCTGGTGGGGGCGCTTGCTGGGGCGCGATGGGGCCGAGCAGGTGAATTTGAAAAAAGCTGGGCTGTTTCCCATCGTGCACGGCGTGCGCAGCCTGGCCTTGGCCCAGGGAATTGGGGCCACCAGCACGGCCGAGCGCCTGGATGCGCTGGTCGCCCAGCAGGTGCTGGACCCCAAGCTGGGCCAGGAATTGCAAGAAAGCCTGTACTTTTTGATGGGTCTGCGCCTGCAGGCGGGGCTGCACGAGTGGGCGCTGCACCGCCCCATCAGCGGCAATGTCGATCCCAGCACCCTCAGCAGCCTGGAGCGCGATTTGCTCAAAGACACGCTGGCCGTGGTCAAACGCTTCAAGGCCGTGCTGCACCAGCGCTTGCGCCTGGATTTGGTATGAGTGCGCAGCTGCCCGGTTGGCTGCCAACGCGCTGGGCCCAGCTGCGCCGCCAGTGGCTGCGGCGGCGTTTGCGGGCCGCAGAGTTTGCCTGTGTGCTGGAGCCGCCACCGCCCAACGAATGGGTGGCGCTGGACTGCGAAACCACCGGGCTGAACACGCGCACCGATGCCATCATCTCCGTCGGTGCGGTGCGCATTGTGGGCGACAAAATCCTGACCAGCCAGCGCTTGGAATTGCTCATCTGCCCAGACAAACAAGTCAGCGCCGACAGCGTGCGCGTCCACCGCCTGCGCCAGCAAGATTTGCAAGATGGCCTGCCCCTGGACGAGGCCATGCGCCGCTTGCTGCACTTTATTGGCAGCCGCCCGCTGGTGGGCTATTACCTGGAGTTTGACGTGGCCATGCTCAACCGCGCGATTGTGCCCATCCTGGGCCTGGGCCTGCCGCAGCGGCGCATTGAAGTCTCGGCCCTGTACCACGACTTCAAGTTTGCCCAGTTGCCGCCGCACCACCAGCAGGGCAATGTCGAGATTGATTTGCGCTTTACCACCTTGCTGGCCGATTTGGCTTTGCCCCAGCGCGAAGCGCACGATGCGTTGAACGATGCCGTCATGGCGGCCATGGCGTTTGCCAAGTTGCGCCATTTGCTTGCCTTATAAAAAATAGCTTGTTCCGCTGATTTTTAAAAGGTATTTTTATCTTTTAACTTTGAAACTCTTTATTTGAAAGCGATACGCGCTCTCTTTTTTAATATCATCAGCCCCTGCGCGGGGAATAAAGGAAACAATGCCGTCATGCAAGCAAAAGCCAAGTGGGGATGGGTGATCGCCGGGGCGGGCAGCCTGTGGGCGGGGGTGTTGCTGGTGTTGGGCCTGCTGGTGCCCTGGCTGGGGGCGCAGCCGCTGCCGGGGCAAGTGCTGCTGTGGGGCGGCCTGTGGGCCGTGGGCACCGCCGCCGCCAGCCTGGCTTGGCGGCACGGGGTGGAGCGCCCCCAGCGCCAGCTGGCCCGCCTGACCGAGCAAGTGCGGGTGGCCTGCACCATGGAGCTTGCCCCGCCCCTGCAGGGGCGCGGCCCGCTGGCCCAGGCCTTGGCCCAGCAGGTGCAAACCCTGGTCGCCCAGCGTGACCGCTTGCGCCAAGACATGGCCCAGCAGGTGCAGCAGGCCAGCGTGCGGGTGCAGCAAGAGAAAGACCGCCTGGCCGCCCTGATTGCCGAGCTGCAGCAATCGGTGCTGGTGTGCAACCTGGATGGCCGCATCCTGCTGTACAACCACCGCGCCCGCACCGAGTTGGGCGCGGCCCACCAAGGCCCGGTGGTCGGCATGGGCCGCTCGGTGTATGCGCTGCTGGACCGGGGCTTGATGCAGCATGCGCTGCACACCATTGGCCAGCGCTTGGCCCGGGGCACGGGCCGGGCCGTGGCGCAATTTGTCACCTACACCCCCTCGGGCCAATGGCTGCGCGTGCAGATGACCCCCGTCCTGACCCAGCAAAACGAGCAGAACAGGGCGCTGTCGGGCTTTGTGCTCTTGCTGGACGATGTGACGCAAAGCTTTGCCCAGGAGCATGAGCGCGACAGCGTGCTGCACAGCCTGACCGAAGGCAACCGCGCCAGCCTGGCGGCCATGCGCAACGCCGTGCAGCAACTGCGCCAGCAAGCGGGCGATGGCCCCTTGCCCGAGCAGCTGCTGCACCTGGTGCAAGAAGAAATGGGCCGCATGGGCGAGCGCATTGATGCCCTGGCCGCCCGCTCGGCCCAGGCGCTGCAGGCGCGTTGGCCATTGCAGGAGATGCTGGGGCAAGAGTTTTTGGCGGCGGCCCAGCACCACTTGGCCGAGCGCCTGCCCTGTCCCTTGGTGATTGCCCCGGCCCCTGACGAGCTGTGGCTGCGGCTGGACAGCTACTCCTTGCTCCAGGTCTTGCAGTACCTGGGGCAGCGTTTGGTTGATGAATTTGCCGTGCGCAGCCTGGAGCTGCGCCTGCAGCCGGCCAGCGACGATGCACAAGCGCCCCGCGCCCACCTGGATTTGGTCTGGACGGGCCACGCCATGAGCACCGAAACCGTGATGAGCTGGGAGATGGACCCCATGGCCGTGGGCAGCGGCCACAGCACCTGGTCGGTGCGTGAAGTGGTGGCCCGCCACCGGGGGCAAATGTGGTTTGAGCGCGAGCGGGTGCGCCATACGGCTTTTTTCCGCTTTGCCTTGCCGCTGGAGCCGGTGCCCAGCGCCCCAGAGGAGACGGCCGCCATTGAAAGCCGCCCCGAGTTTTACGACTTTGACCTTTTTCAGCACGAAGAATCGGACAGTGCCTGGGAGCAGCGGCCCCTGGCGAGCCTGCGCTACACGGTGTTTGATACCGAGACCACGGGGCTGAACCCGTCTGGGGGCGACCAGATTTTGCAAATTGGTGCGGTGCGCATCGTCAATGGCAAATTGCTGGCGCACGAGAATTTTGACCAATTGGTGCATCCCGGACGCAGCATTCCCAAGGCGGGCATCCCCATTCACGGTATCACCCCCGAAATGGTGGCCGACCAGCCGCGCATTGAGGCGGTGCTGCCGGTGTTTCAGCGCTTTGCCGAAGACAGCGTGCTGGTGGCGCACAACGCCGCGTTCGACATGAAGTTTCTGCAGCTGCTGGAGCCGCGCACCGGGATCGCGTTTCGCCAGCCGGTGCTCGATACGCTGCTGCTATCGGCGGTGGTGCATCCCCACCAGGAATCGCACCGCCTGGAAGCCCTGGCCGAGCGCTTTGGCATCCCCGTGCTGGGGCGGCACACCGCGCTGGGCGATGCCATGGTCACGGCCGAGGTCTGGTTGCACCTGCTGGGGCAACTGCAGGCCATGGGCATCCACACCCTGGGCCAGGCGCGCGAGGCGGCGCAGAAAACCTACTTTGCCCGCCTGAAGTATTAAGAGTATTAAGAATCCGATCGAACGGCGGGCGCAGGCATCAGCGGCTGATGGGGTAACGCTTGGCCAGCACCGCCTGCTGCGCCTGGATGAGTTTGAAGGCCTGCTTGAGCTGCAGGCGCTCAAAGCGCGACAGCTTGGCCAGCGGCAGAAAGTTGTCCGGGGGCTGCTGGGCATCGGCCTGGCGGGCTTGGTGGACCAAGCGCACGGCGGCAATAAAGGCCAGCGCATCGCCCAAATCTTGCGCGGCTGCGGCGCTGACCTCGCCGCCGGCCAGCGCTCCGGCCTGGGCCAGGCGCTCCTGGGTATTGACGGCCTCCAGCCCCCCGGCCAGGGCGTAAATGCGGGCCAAATCGACCATGGGGGCAATGGCGCTGTGCTTTAAATCAATGCACCCGGCATGGGCCGGCCCGCGCAGGGGGCGAATGTTGCCCAGCCAATTGAGCGGCGGGCGCTGGGTCAGGGCATTGCCCACCATATGCCCTAAAAACAATTGGCTGCGCTGGGCGCGCGAGAGTTCTTCCTGGCGCAACTGGGTCAGCAGCGGCGTGTGCCCGGCCACGGCCCGCAAGTCAAAAAACACACTGCTGTGCAGCAGCGCCATGGGCTCAGGCTGGTCAATCCATTTGCGAAAGTAGCGCCGCCATTGCGCCAGCGGTTGGCACCACTGCGCATTCATGGCCATCATCTCGCCGGGGCAATGGATGTAGCCGCAGGCATCCAGCCCATCGCAGACAAAGCGGGCAAAGTCGGCGAAGTACGCGCCGTGCTGCACCGGGTCGTACTCGTCGGCCAGCACCAAGGCGTTGTCCTGGTCGGTGCGGGCCGTTTGCTCCTGCCGCGCCTGCGACCCTGCGGCCACCCACACCCAGGGCACCGGCGCAGGCCCGAGCTGCTGCTCTGCCAGGGCAATCAAGCGGGTGGTGATGGCATCGGTCACCGTGGTGACGATGCGGCCAATGCCCTGTGCCCCAGCCCCGCCGTGTACCAGGGCTTGCTGCAGGGCTGGCACCTGGGCACTGAGTTGGGCCAGGGTGGCAATGTCCGGTGCCTTGTGAATGCCCCGGGCCAATTGCACCACGCTGGGACTTTGGCGCGCGTCCACATTGCGCGGGGTGACGATGCCCAGCACCCGGGCCTGGTCCAGCACCGGCACGTGGTGGATGTTGTGCTGCGCCATCAGCGTCAGCGCATCCAGGGCGCTGGCCTGCGGCGGCAGGCTGTGCAAGGCGGTGCTGGCAATCTGGCGCAGCGGCAGGGCGGGGGACAGGCCCTGGGCCACCACACGGTTGCGCAGATCGCGGTCGGTGACGATGCCGTACAGCTGCGCTCCCTGCATCAGCAGCACGGAAGACACCCGCGCATCGCGCATCGCTTGGGCACCCATTTGAATGCTGGCATCGGGTGGCAAACACAAGGGTGCGCGGGCAATCAGGGCCGATAAAGGGGTGCCCAATAAACCGGAAGTGTCGGCCGTAATCGGGGTGGCAGCGGCGGAAAAATCAGTCATAAATTCAGGGGCAGAAGGTGTGGATTATTTCGTGGATTTTGTAGTATTTCTGAAAAATTATCCAGAGATAGAACGCGGCACATACATCTGTCAAGTGGGTTTCTTTTGAGAAATTTAAGTATTAATACCTATTCTAAAATATTTTCAAATCCTGTATTAAGATGCGCAAGTTGTTGTTTATTTTAAATTTTTATATTTTTTACGAGTTTTCCCTAGTTTTGTAGGCTTTACTTACAAGAAGTAAGAATTTCGTAAGTTTGAGGCAAATGATGGCGGGTGTGAAACGGTGTCCATCTGGAGCGGATACCGTTTTGCCTTCTTATGCAGAGAGACAATGTCAATTACTTGACAAAGCCGAAGGAAATGGAGGTCATTCACCATTGAGTAACGCGGTACTACTTTTTTAATGCATTGAATAAATAATCTTATTGAAAAATTTATACGGTAATAGATTATTAAATTAAACAGGAGACAAAATGTTAAAACCACTTACCGAGCGAGACCATGCCTATTGGCATGCGAACGTCAAACTCATTGCCTTGTGCCTTAGTATTTGGGCGCTGGTTTCTTATGGCTTTGGCATGTTGCTGCGCCCCCTGCTGATGGGGATCAAAATTGGCGGGGCCGATCTTGGCTTTTGGTTTGCCCAGCAAGGTTCCATTCTGACGTTTCTCGCACTCATCTTTTTTTATGCTTGGAGCATGAATAAGCTGGACAAAAAGTTTGGTTTGGAGGAATAAACCATGAGCCAGTTTTGGATTAACTTTATTTTTGTGATTGGCTCTTTCATCATCTACACCGCCATTGCGGTGTGGGCTCGGGCCAAATCCACACGTGAGTTCTATATTGCCGGGGGGGAGGTCAATCCGGTGATGAACGGCATGGCCACGGCGGCGGACTGGTTGTCGGCGGCCTCGTTCATTTCGGTGGCCGGTTTGATCTCGGTGGGCTACGTGAACTCCTCGTTCATCATGGGCTGGACGGGTGGCTACGTGCTGCTGGCCACCTTGCTGGCCCCGTACATGCGCCGCTTTGGTGCCTACACCGTGCCCGATTTCGTGGGCAAGCGCCACGGCACCAAAACTGCCCGCGTGGTGGCCGTGGGGTGCTTGCTCATCATCTCGCTGACCTATGTGATCGGCCAGATGACTGGTGCTGGCGTGGCGTTTTCGCGCTTCCTGGAGGTGAGCAGCACCAACGGTCTGCTGATTTCTTCGGTGGTGGTGTTTTTCTATGCCGTGCTGGGTGGCATGAAGGGCGTAACCTACACCCAGGTGGCCCAGTACATCGTGCTGATTTTGGCCTTTACTATTCCGGCGGCTTACCTGTCGCTGATGATGACCGGCCACATCCTGCCGCAAACGGGGCTGTATGGTGAGCACACCGCTTCGGGTCTGCCGCTGCTGGAGAAGCTGAACCTGGTCGTGCGCGACCTGGGCTTCCAGGACTACACCGCCGACGTGAGCAACAAGTGGAACATGTTCCTCTTTACGCTGACGCTGATGGTGGGCACCGCTGGGTTGCCGCACGTCATCATCCGCTTCTTCACCGTGCCCAATATTCAAGATGCCCGCTGGTCGGCTGGCTGGGCGCTGGTGTTCATTGCGCTGTTCTACACCACCGTGCCTTCGCTGGCGGCCATGGCCCGCTTGAATGTGCTGGAGACGGTGTACCCCCAAGGCACCGACAAACCGGCACTGGCCTATGACGAGCGCCCGGAATGGTTCAAAACCTGGGAGCAAACCGGTCTGTTGAAAGTCGATGACAAGAACAAGGATGGCCGCATCCAGTTCTACAACGAGGGCAACAAAACCTTTGCTGAAGGCACGGCCAAAGAGCGTGGTTGGGAAGGCAACGAGCTGACCGTGAACAACGACATCCTGGTGCTGGCTTTGCCTGAAGTGGCGAACATGCCTGGCTGGCTTATTGGCCTGATGGCGGCCGGTGGTATTGCGGCTGCGCTTTCGACAGCGTCTGGCTTGTTGCTGGCGATTTCTTCGGCGGTCAGCCATGACCTGCTGAAAAACACGCTGATGCCGCACATTTCCGAGAAGACGGAAATGCTCTACGCCCGCCTGGCCATGACCGGGGCCATCACTGTGGCCACGTGGTTGGGCTTGAATCCCCCTGGGTTTGCGGCCCAAACGGTGGCGCTGGCCTTTGGCATGGCCGCTGCCACCTTGTTCCCGGCGCTGATCATGGGGATTTTTGTCAAGCGCGTGAACAACAAGGGCGCGGTGGCCGGCATGCTGGCCGGTGCGGCCCTGACCATTGGCTACATCTTTATGTACCTGGGCTGGTTCTTTATTCCCGGCACCAACACCTTCCCGAATACGCCAGAGCATTGGATCATGGGCATCTCGCCCCTGTCCGTGGGCGTGATCGGTGCGGTGACCAACTTTGTCGTGGCCATTGGTGTCTCACTGGCCACCGAAGAGCCCAGCGAAGAGATTCAGGAAATGGTGCGCCGTGTACGCTATCCTTAAAGCTTGGCGTGCAAGGTTTTATTAAATAGCTAACCAATGGGCTTTCTGCGGAAAGCCCATTTTTGTCAGGGAGATAAAAAATGATTTGGAATTTGGCCGGGGTTTTTATTATTGGCTTGTGTACCGGGGCATTTGGATATTTACTGCGCAAGCTGAGTAAAAACCGCCTGCCAAAATGGATTATTCCGATTGCGGCAGGGGGCGGTATGTTTGCGTATTTGGCGTATTACGACTATGCATGGTTTGATTTCAAGCGCAGCCAGCTGCCAGAGGGCTCGGTGGTGATTCAAGAATACCGCGAGCCAGATTTTTTTCGCCCCTGGAGCTACCTGGCCCCCTCGGTGAACCAGTTTGACGTGGTCGATGGCCAATACCGGCGGCACCAGCAGGAGGGCGACACGATTGTGGAGTACATCGTTTACCGCTTCATCAAAGACCCCTCGGAGCGCATGCTGCAAATTCACCAGGTGCTCAACTGCACCAGCCGCGAGCGCGTGGCGCTGACCGACCCGGCCCACCGCGCCAAGCAGCCAGGCCAGGCGGTGGAAATGGTGCTGGCCAGCGACCGGATGCTGCAAACAGCCTGCCGGTAAAGATTGTCAATAACCATAGCGCCTAGCGCTTGTAAAACAATCATTTTGCAATGAATCTTCTTGAAATCTTTATTTAATCAGCGCATCCAGCTATAAAAAAAACCGGGCCTAAGCCCGGTTTTTGTTGTGCGCAGCCGCTGTGCTTAGTGGCTAGAAGCCTGCGAAGCGCCCAGGCCCGTTTCCGAGCGGATTTGCTGGGCAGGGAAGCCAGCGCGGTCGATTTCGGCACGGGCGCTCTTGTCGGTGATCGAGAAGAACCACACGCCAAAGAAGGCCAGCGGCATGGAGAACAACGCCGGCGACGAGTAGGGGAACAGCACCGACTCAGGCGAATTGCCCAGGGTAGCCACCCAGATCGAGGGCGAAACAATGGTCAGCACCACCGAAGAGACCAGGCCCATGAAGCCACCGATCACCGCGCCACGGGTGGTGCAGTTTTTCCACAGGATGGACATGATCAGCGCCGGGAAGTTGGCCGATGCAGCAATGGCAAACGCCAAGGCCACCATGAAGGCCACGTTGATCTTCTCGAACAAAATGCCCAGCAGCACGGCGATGATGCCCAGTGCAAAAGTGGTGATGCGGGTGACTTTCAGCTCGGCTGCGGTATCGGCCTTGCCGCCCTTGAACACGGTGGCGTACAAGTCGTGCGACACAGCGGAGGCGCCCGACAAGGTCAAGCCAGCCACCACGGCCAGGATGGTGGCAAACGCCACGGCCGAGATAAAGCCGTAGAACACGTCGCCGCCCACGGTCTTGGCCACCAGCACTGCCGCCATGTTGGCCGCACCAGCGCCGCCGTGGATCACGCCCTTGGCGGTGTCGGCCATGGTCGGATCGGTCAGCACCAAGGTGATGGCACCAAAGCCGATGATGAAGATCAGGATGTAGAAGTAGCCAATCCACACCGAGGCCCAGCCCACCGATTTACGGGCTTCTTTGGCGTTGGGCACCGTGAAGAAGCGCATCAGGATGTGGGGCAAACCAGCGGTACCGAACATCAGCGCCATGCCGAAGGAGATGGCCGAAATCGGGTCTTTCAAGAAGCCGCCAGGGCCCATGATGGACAGGCCGGCTTTGGCCGCTTCTTCCGGCGTTTTGCCCGCGTTGGCCGCCACTTCAGTGCGCACGCGCACGCCGTCGGCAAACAGCGCCTCGGGGCTGAAGCCATATTTAGACAGCACCATGAAGGCCATGAAGGTCACGCCCGACAGCAGCATCACCGCCTTGATGATCTGCACCCAGGTGGTGGCCGCCATGCCGCCAAACATCACGTAGATCATCATCAACGCGCCCACCAGCACCACGGCGATCCAGTAGTCCAGACCGAACAGCAGTTTGATCAGCTGGCCGGCCCCGACCATTTGGGCGATCAGGTAGAAGGCCACCACGATCAGCGTGCCCGAAGCGGCAAACGAGCGGATGGGGCCGTTCTTGAAGCGGTAGCCCACCACGTCGGCAAAGGTGAATTTGCCCAGGTTGCGCAGGCGGTCGGCCATCAGGAAGGTGATGATGGGCCAGCCCACCAAAAAGCCGATGGAGTAGATGATGCCGTCGTAGCCGGTGGCCATCACCATCGCGGAAATCCCCAGGAAGGAGGCGGCCGACATGTAGTCGCCCGCAATCGCCAAACCGTTTTGGAAGCCGGTAATCCCGCCCCCGGCGGTATAGAAGTCGGCGGCCGATTTGGTGCGGCCCGAGGCCCATTTGGTAATCCACAGCGTTGCCGCCACGAATACGCCAAACATGATGATGGCAATCCAGTTGGTTGCCTGCTTATTGACATTGCCAATGTCACCGCCAGCGGCCAGTGCCAGCGGGCTGGTGGCCAAGGCCGCCAGGGCCAGGGCGGAGCCGACAAAATGCTTTGGTACGCGCTTCATTTGGTCACATCCTTGAGCAGTTCTTCGGTCAGTGTGTCGAATTTGTTATTGGCGACCCGCACGTAGTACACCGTGATGCCGATGGTGAACAAAATCACCCCCAACCCAATGGGCACCCCCAGGGTGGTTACGCCGTTAGGCCCCAGGGGCGCGGCCAGAAACTCTTTGTCAAATGCGATCAGACCGACGTACCCGTAGTACACGATCAGCATCAGGATGGTTAGGGTGACACCCAGCGGGTTGCGTTTGGCACGCAGCTCCTGGTACTTAGGATGAGATTGGATTTTTTGAACAATGGGATCAGTCATTGTTTGCCTCCTTATGTTGCGAGATTGTCAGCATTCAGTAAGTCTGGAGACTTTGCCGACAGCGGTATTCTGGAAATTCGGTCTGACCGCTTGCTTACTCGGTTTGACGAAAATTGACAGGGTTTTCACTGGAAATTTCATATGGAAAAACAAGTGCCTAGGGTTACTACGGGGTGTGGACTTTTTGTGCCTGCAACCGCTGGCTCCCGCCGCCTGGGTGGCTGCTGAACCGCCCCGTGAAAGCGCATGAAAAAAGGGGGGCGGTCGTGGCGGCACAATGGCGATTTGCCGTAGTGCCAGCGACAAAGCACCGTGGGCAGGTGTTTGAATTGTTGTTTTTTTGCGCCAAAAAGCCTACTTCCTGCGCAAAAAAGGCCCTTCACGCAGGGGGCCTCCTAAAATCCGCCCACCCGCGCTACTGGGCTTTACGGAGACAAACCAGAGCGCAACCCTTTTTTATTCTTCCCACAAGGATTTGACATGATGAAACTCTCTCGCCTGATGCTGGCCGCTGTGGCCGTCTGCGGTACCTCGGCTGTTATGGCCCAAAGCAGCGTGACCATTTATGGCCGCGTGAATACCACCGTTGAGCACCAAAAATTGGGCGACAACAAAGCCACTGGCCTGGTTAACAACAGGTCGCGCATCGGTTTCAAAGGCGTGGAAGACCTGGGCAATGGCCTGAAAGCTGGTTTCGAACTGGAAGCTAGCTTCAACTCTGACGACGGCTCTGGCCCCCTGACCTTCGACCGCAAAAGCGAAGTGAACCTGTCGGGCAACTTCGGTATGGTGCGCCTGGGTAACTTCTACCCTGAGTCCTACTACGCCACGTCCGACTACATCGGCATGCACAACCATGAAACCGGTTCGTCGTCCGATGTGCTGTACTACGACGCGGCTTGGTTTGATGGCAATGGCACCCGCAACAAAGTGGCCTACCGCACGCCTACCTTCAACAACTTCTGGGCCGAAGCCAGCGTGAGCCTGCACGAAAAAGCCCGGACGGGTGCTGCTGCAGTGAATAAGAACGCCTACGACTTGGCCGCCAACTACAACAACGGCCCCCTGTCCCTGGGCGCTGGCTACAGCTACTGGAACAGCAACTACCAAGCTGCCCTGCGCGGCCTGTACACCTTCGGTCAGTTCACCGTGGGTGCTTACTACCAGCGCAACAAAGACGACAACGCCATCCTGGGCACCGGTGCTGGCACCCGCAACAACTTCCGCCTGTCGGCCATGTACGTGATGAACGCTTCGGAATTCCACGTGAACGTGGGCCGTGCCAACAAGTGGAGCAATGTGAGCGATTCGGCTGCTACGCAGTGGACTCTGGGTTACAACTACAACCTGAGCAAGCGCACCAAAATCTACACCTACTACACCCGCATCAACAGCGGCAAGGGCATGGACTACTCGAGCGGCGCTGCCAGCTTTGACAGCATCAAGGCCGGCACCAACGCAGGCGATAACTTCTCCTCCTTCGCCCTGGGCGTGCGCCACAACTTCTAAAGTGGTCTAACCCCAACAAAAAACCCCGATGCCTGCATCGGGGTTTTTTTATGGCTTACTTCTTAAAAACAGGTGCTGCTAGCGCTTGAAATAGCTTGTTTTTATGAATAAAGATGCCGAAATCCCTTTATTGGTCAGCGGATTGAGCTTCTTCTTTTTCTACGGGCTTGACAATCAACACCGGCAGATTGGCCCGGTTGAGCACCGCCTGCGACACCGAGCCCATCAGCGCGCGCTGCAGCGCGCCCACGCCCCTGGCACCGATGATGAGCATGCTGGCGTTGAAGCTTTCGGCCAGATCCAGCAGTTCGGTGGCCGGTTCGCCCAGGGCGATTTCGCTGGTAAAGGGCACGCCAGCGGCTTGCGCCAAGGCTTCGGCGCTGGCCAGTAAATCTTTGCCCGCTTCCAGGGCCGCGCCGGCAATCAGGTCAGAGTCGTTGGTGGCCAGCTCCAGGAAGGTGGCCGGTTCTTGCACATGCAGCAGGGCCAGCTGCGCGTTCAGGCCGCCTTGCACCAGGGCGATGCCTTGGCGTACGGCTTGCAGGGCGGTGTCAGAACCATCGACGGCGATGGCAAGGGTTTGGGTGTTTTCGTCCATATCGGCCTTTCATGAAAATGCGGTGCCCACTATAACCAGGGATGCGCGGCCCCCAGCCGCACGCCAGCGGGTGCAAGGGGCTGGGGTGGGCAGGCGCTGGGGCGCGCTATTCGTTCTTCGTTATTCGTGCCCAGCGTTTCGAGTGCGCTTGCGCTTCTGGGACAATAGCGCCCCTATGCTGCAATTTGACCTGCTCACCACCGATCCCGCCAGCCACGCCCGCCGTGGCCGTTTAACGCTGAACCATGGCGTTGTGCAAACCCCTATTTTCATGCCCGTGGGCACCTATGGCACCGTCAAAGGCGTGCTGCCGCGCAGCCTGCACGACATGGGGGCGCAGATTATTTTGGGTAACACCTTTCACCTGTGGATGCGCCCGGGGCTGGACATCATGCAAAGCTTTGGCGGCTTGCACGGTTTTGAGCAGTGGCACAAGCCCATCCTGACCGACTCGGGTGGCTTTCAGGTCTGGAGCCTGGGGGCCATGCGCAAGATCACCGAGCAGGGCGTGCATTTTCAAAGCCCGGTCAATGGCGATAAGCTGTTTATGTCGCCCGAGGTGAGTATGCAGATTCAGACTGTGCTCAATTCAGACATCGTCATGCAGCTGGACGAATGCACGCCGTATGAAACCAACGGCGTGCTGACCACCGAGGCCCAGGCCCGCCAGAGCATGGAGATGAGCTTGCGCTGGGCCAAGCGCAGCCAGGAGGAATTTCACCGCTTGGGCAACCCCAACGCGCTATTTGGCATCGTGCAGGGCGGCATGTTTCCCCATCTGCGCCAGGAGTCGCTGGAGGCCCTGGTGGCCATGGACTTTCCGGGCTACGCCGTCGGTGGAGTGAGCGTGGGCGAGCCCAAAGACGAAATGCTGCAAATCATGGCGCACACGCCGCACCGCCTGCCGGCGCACAAGCCGCGCTACCTGATGGGCGTGGGCACGCCCGAGGATTTGGTCGAGGGCGTGGCCTGCGGGGTGGATATGTTTGACTGCGTGATGCCCACACGCAATGCCCGCAATGGCACGGTGTTCACCCGCTTTGGCGATTTGAAGCTGCGCAACGCCCGCCATAAAACCGACCACCAGCCGCTGGACCCCACCTGCACCTGCCATGCCTGCGCTGGGGTGGAGGGGGTGAGCTGGCAAGACGGCGGGCGCGGTGGTTTCAGCCGTGCCTACCTGCACCACCTGGACCGCTGCGGCGAGATGTTGGGGCCGATGCTGACCACCATCCACAACCTGCATTACTACCTGAACCTGATGCAGGAAGTGCGCAACGCACTGGATGCGGGCACGTTCGCGGCATTCCGTGCCCAGTTCAAGGCCGACCGGGCGCGGGGTGTGTAGGCTGGGGTTGATAAAGCGGCTTTTCTACCGTTGTAGGTGAACAAGCTGCGCCACAATGATTGCATGGTCAGCCTGTCCTTTTTGAGTTCCAGCACCAAGCGCCCCCTGTGGCAAGGGCAGCTGTTGGTGGTGCTGTGCGTTGTGGTTTTTTCTTTGCTGGGGATTGGCACCCGCACAAGCGAGTATTTGGCCTCCTTTTGGGGCACCAATGCCGTCATGCTGGGCCTGCTGCTGCGCAACCCCCACTGGGGGCGCGACTGGCGCACCTGGGCGTATGCCTATGCCGCTTATGCACTGACCGACTGGCTGATGGGCACGGCCCCATTCTGGGCCTTTGGCATGGCAGCGGCGAATGAGTTGGGCGTGGCCGTGGGATGGTGGCTTTTCATGCGCAAGCCGCGCAGGGTGCGGGAGTTGCAGCAATCGCGCTCGGTGCTCGAATTGTTGCAAGCCTGTCTGGTGGCGGCCCTGGCCAGCGCGGCGGTGGGGGGCGCGTTGTCCTGGATGCGGTTCGAGATCCCTTGGTGGCAAGCCTACGTCATGTGGGCAGTGTCAGAATTTGCCGCGTTTATTTTGACGGTGCCGGTGTTTTTGGTCGCTGCGCGCACCAAGGTGTGGTCGTGGCGCAGTTGGTGGCCAGACAAGCCCATGGATTGGCACTACGCCCTGCCGCTGGTGACTTTGATTGCGAGCGAGGCGGTCGCTTTCGTCATGAAGGGGCCGGGAACGCTGGGCTTTTCCGTGCCAGCCATGATTTGGTACGCCATGGCCTATGGGGTGCGGCCTACGGTGCTACTCAATTTTGTGCTGAGTCTGTGGAAAATGCTGTCGATCTCCATCGGCAGCTTCACCTTTAGCTTGGCCGATATCAACGATGTCACCTCGCTGCGCTTGGGGGTAGCGCTGCTCTCGTTGGCTCCTTTGACCGTGGCCTGCACCTATGCCCTGCGCCAACAAAGCCTGGGCCAGTTGCGCCAGTTGGTGGATTACGATGCCTTGACCGGGGCCCTGAGCCGCCGCGCCCTGTTGGAGCGGGGCGGTAAATTGCTGCAGCGCATGCGTGGCGAAGGCCAGCCCATGGTGCTGCTGATGATTGATTTGGATTACTTCAAACAAGTCAATGACCTCTACGGCCATGCCAATGGCGACAAGGTGTTGCAGGCCTTTGTGCGCAGCACACAGGCCGTGTTGCGCCCCGAGGATGTGCTGGGCCGCATGGGCGGGGAAGAGTTTGTCGTGATTTTGCCGCGCACAGCATTGGCGCAGGCCCAGCGGGTGGCCCAGCGCATTGGCGATCAATTGCGCCAGCTGGAGATTGTTCTGGATGGCAGCAATGTGATTGGTGTGACCTGCAGCATTGGGATGGCGGCCATCACCCAATGGGACGCGCACAACCCGCTGGAGTTGCACCTGAGCTTTGCCGATCACGCCCTTTACCAGGCCAAGGCCGCTGGCCGCGACTGCGTGCGGGTGTACCAAGACCCGGGCCGCTAACCACAGGGCACCCGGGCCGACCATTGCCGCGCCCGGGGGAGCTGGCCTTGGGCATGCCAAGCCCGGTCGGCTGTATCAAACGGGTTTTTTGGTGCTGCGGGCCTTGGGGGCGGTGGATTTTGCAGCGGGTTTTGTAGTGGTTTTGGCAGCGGATGCAGCCGGTGCTTTGGCTGGTGCTGCTGCCGTCTTGGCGGCGGCTGGGGCCGCTGCTTTTTTGGCTGGCGCTTTTTTGGGTGCCGCAGTGGGGGTGATGGCGGCTGCGGCCTGGGCGGCGGTTTGCGCGGCGGTGGTGGCTTGGCTGACGGCTTGGCGCATCATGTCGCTGGCGGTTTGGGCGGCGACTTTGGTGAAATCGCTGGCCATGCTGGCGGCTTGGGCCATGGCGTTTTTTTGTGCCGGGTCTTGCAGCACCTGCTGGGCGATGTGCTGAAACTGCTGGGTGAGGGAGCCCCACCACTGCTGGGCCTGTTCGGCCATGGGGTGGGGCTCCCTCACCCAGCAGTTTCAGCACATCGCCCAGCAG
>NZ_JAFNME010000020.1 GCF_017368815.1 Comamonas denitrificans
TGCCCCAGCCCGTGCAAGGGGCCATCACGCTGCAGGACGTGGGCTTTCGCTACGGCAGCCGCCAAGTCATCCGCCAGCTCAACCTGCACATCCGCCCGGGCGAAATGATCGGCCTGGTCGGCCACAGCGGCTCGGGCAAATCCACGTTGGTAAACCTCATCAACCGCTTTTACGACGTGACCGAAGGCAGCATCCAGCTCGACGGCATCGACGTGCGCCGCCTGGCCGTGGCCGACTACCGGCGCAACATCGGCCTGGTGCTGCAAGAGCCGTTTTTGTTTTTTGGCACCGTGGCCGAGAACATCGCCTACGGCAAGCCCGAGGCCACGCGCCAGGAAATCATCGCCGCCGCCCGCGCCGCGCACGCGCACGACTTCATCCTGCGCCTGCCGCACGGCTACGACTCGGTGGTAGGCGAGCGCGGCCAGGGCCTCTCGGGCGGCGAGCGCCAGCGCATCAGCATCGCCCGCGCCCTGCTCATCAACCCGCGCCTGCTCATCCTGGACGAGGCCACCTCGGCCGTGGACACCGAAACCGAAAAAGAAATCCAAAAAGCCCTGGACAACCTGGTGCAAGGGCGCACCACGATTGCCATTGCCCACCGCCTCTCCACCCTGCGCAAGGCCGACCGGCTGGTGGTGATGGACCGGGGCGAAATCGTCGAAGTCGGCCCGCACGACGAACTCATGGCCGCCCAGGGCGCGTACTGGCGGCTGTACCAAGCCCAGGCCCGCCGCGCCGAAGAAGATGCCCATGCCGCCGGCCTGGTGCTGGCCCAAGATCAATAAAACAGAAGCTGCACGCGCTTGTATATCAATCAATTAAAGGCTTTATCTTTATAAAAACCTTGTAGATCAAGTGCAAACAGCTCTTTATTTAACCAAGCCTATGTCCATCACCCTCTACCACAACCCCCACGGCCAACTGTGCTGGCGGGCCCCCGATGGCACCGAGCACCGTGGCCTGGTGCCCGTGCGGGCCTTTCCCATCCAGGCCCCCCAAGAAGGCATCTCCTTGGTCGGCCCCGATGGCAAAGAAGTGCTCTGGGTGGCCCACCTGAACGAGCTGCCGCCCGCCACCCGCCAAGTGCTGGAAGCCAGCTTGGCCGAGCGCGAATTTATCCCGGTGATTGAGCGCATCGACGCCGTCGACTCCATCTCCACCCCCAGCCACTGGCAGGTCCGCACCGATCGGGGCCCGGCCACCTTGGTGCTCAAGGGCGAGGAAGACATCCGCCACCTCAGTGCCCAGCACCTGCTCATCACCAGCCGCGAAGGCGTGCAGTTTCGCATCCCCGATTTAAGCCAGCTGGACCGCCCCTCGTTCAAACGCATCGAGCGTTTTCTCTGAACTTTGCGCCGCCGTGGCCGATATCCCCTACAGGCGACACAGGCCGGGGGGTGTAAAAAATTGCAACCAAGCTAAACTTTGGCTGAAGCCTGCCGATAAGGCGTACGAGGCACCATTATTTTCATCCAAATGTTTGATGTAGTTTGATTTTTTCACGAGAGGCACACCATGCAAATTTCACCACTAGACCGCCAACCCATCGAATGGGCCAACCCGCAAGGTGCCAATTTGTATTCCACCGGTGCCTCGGGGCCTGCCGCCGTGCGCCCCCCCCACGCGGTCAATGCCGTGGAATCGACCGACAAACTGGGCGAAGGGGTGACCGTCAGCATCAAAACCCCAGAAAAGCCCACCGATGCCAGCGCCCAAGACCTAGACTGGACGGCCAAGCCCGAAGAGTTGGAAACAAAAAAATCGCTCAAGGAAATTCAAGAAGAGCAAAACAAAGAGCCTTTGTCCAAGCAGCTCATCGAATTCATCCAGTCCATGTGGCGGGCCAGCGCCATGGCGGTGGAGGCGGCCGAGCAAGCGCAAAAAACCGACCAGCAAGAGCGCAATATGCTGCAGGTGCGCACCCAGCCCCTCACCTACGAAGAGCCCAAAGTCAAACGCACCGGCGGGCTGTAAATGGCTGCACAACACCCCCGTACCCCGCCCCACCGCCTGCTGCCCTAGCAGGCGGTTTTTTTATGGGCCAGCCTGTTAGAACGTGTTCACGTTCTTAGCTTTGCAGCGCCCCCTCGACCAGAAACTGCACCTTGCGTTCGCCCTTCCACTCATTGATATCCAGGCGAAAGGCCAGGTGCTCCCAAGCGTCCAGCGGCTCGGTGCGGCCAAACCAGATGCCATCGACCACCTCGCCCTGGTGGCGCAGTTGCAGCTTCAGGTGTTTTTCGCCCACCAGGCGCTGCGAGACGATTTCCATGTCCTCGCTGAACGTGGGCGGCTCAAAGCCCTGGCCCCAAACTTGCAAATTGAGCTGTTCGACCACGGCCGAGTGGCGAAACTCGGCCGGCAGTGCGCCATCGGTGTGCAGGCAACGGGTGAGCACGTCGGCACTGAGCAGCTCCTGCGCCACCTGGGCAAAGGCGCTGCTAAAGCGCTCAAAATGTTCCATGCGGATGGTGCAACCAGCGGCCATGGCGTGGCCGCCAAAGCGCAGCAACACATCGGGGTGGCGTTTGGCGAGCAAATCCAGCGCATCGCGCAAATGAAAACCGGGGATGGAGCGGCCCGAGCCCTTGAGCTCATGCGTCTTGCCCTCGGCCTGGCTGGCGGCAAACACAAAGGTGGGGCGGTGCAGCCGGTCTTTGATGCGCGAGGCGACGATGCCGACAACGCCTTCGTGAAATTCGGGGTCGAACACGCTGATGGCCGCCGGGGCGCTGCCGCTGTCCTGGCACAGCCCCTCGGCCAGGGCAAAGGCTTGCTGGCGCATGTCACCCTCCAGGTGCTGGCGCTGGCGGTTGATGCGGTCCAGCGCCTGGGCCAGTTCCAGCGCCTGGCCAAAATCGTCGGTCAGCAGGCATTCGATGCCGATGGTCATGTCCGCCAAGCGCCCTGCCGCATTGATGCGCGGCCCCAGGGCAAAGCCAAAATCCTGCGTGCTGGCTTGCTGCCAGGTTTTGCCCGCCGCCTGGTACAGCGCCCGCATGCCGGCGGGCATGTGGCCTTTGCGAATGCGCAGCAGCCCCTGATCGACCAGGCGGCGGTTGTTCGTGTCCAGCCGCACCACGTCGGCCACCGTCCCCAGGGCCACCAGGGGCAGCAGGGTATCGAGCTTGGGCTGGGGCGCGGCGGCGTAGGCCCCGCGTTCGCGCAGCAGCGCCCGCAGTTGCAGCAGCACATAAAACATCACGCCCACCCCGGCCAGGCTTTTGCTGGCAAAGCTGCAGCCGGGCTGGTTGGGATTGACCATGGCCTCGGGCGTGGGCAGCTCGGCACCGGGCAGGTGGTGGTCGGTCACCAGCACCTGCAGACCCAGGCGCTGCGCCTCGCGCACCCCGGCGATGCTGCCAATGCCGTTATCCACGGTGACCAGCAGGCCGTAGCCCTGGGCGGCCACGCGCCGGGCGATGGCGGGCGAGAGGCCGTAGCCGTCCTGCACCCGGTCGGGCACTTCGTAGCTGACGTGCTGCGCCCCCAGCATGCGCAGACCGCGCACGGCCACAGCGCAGGCGGTGGCACCGTCGCAGTCGTAATCGGCCACGATGCAAATGCGTTGCTGCGCGGCAATGGCTTGGGCCAGCAGTTGGGCGGCGGCCTCAATGCCCTTGAGGCCACTGGGCGGCAGCAGGTGCTGCAGGCCAGTGTCCAGCTCCTGTGGCGATTGCACGCCCCGCGCCGCAAATAAGCGCGCCAGCAGCGGCGCAACGCCGTTTTGCACCAGCGCATCGACCTGGGCCTGGGAAATTTCCCGTTCAATGATTTTCATAGCTGGTTGCGCAGAGAATTAAATGTTTTTTGCTTAAAAAGGCTCTGAAAGCGCTGCATCAAAGCGGAACGCGCTCTTTTAAAGTGCAGCGCTTGGGCTTCGCCGCACAGCGTCAGCGTGGCCTGGCCACCGGCGCGCACATGGGCCAGCAGCTGGGCAATCGGCCCGGCCTCGGCCTGCTGCCAGGCCTGCTGCCAGGCGGCCCAGTCTTGGCGCAAGGCGGCTTGGCGCAAGCCATCGACCAAGAGGATGGGTGTGGGGATGGGGGTGGGCCCCTGCGCCAGCGCCCCGGCCCCGTGCAGCCAAAAGCCATTGACGGGCGGCAGCCCCCGCGCCTCGCGCGCGTCGTTGAAGGGATGGCTGTACAGCAGCATTTGCGCCTCGCTGTGCAGGCGCTGAAAGGGCTGGGTCTGCGGCAGCCAGCGGCTGGCATCGCGCAGCAGCACCCGGTCAAGCGATGCGGTGCTTAAACCGGCCAGCGGTGCGCCGCTGACGCGCCACAGCAGGGGCGAGAGCACTTGCAATTGCAGCCCGTCCTCGGCCCACCAGGGGGCCAGGATGGCGCACAGCGCCTGCGCCTCGGCCAGGGTGAACTGCAGCTGCGCCGGGTCGTCCAGCCGCACCTGGTCGGCCCCGGCGTGCAGGTGGCAGGGCGTGAGCCAGGCATGGGGCAGCCGTGCTGGCGCGCCCACCGCAGCCCAAGCGGGGGCGGCCGCGTTCAAACCCCAGGCTTGCGCCACGGCGCGTTCGTGCGGGGGAATGGGAAAATCGTACTCCTGCCCGTCGCGCTCGGTCTCCTGCAATAAAGCCAGCAGCGCATCGAGCTGCGGCGTGGCCACGGCCGGGGCGTTTTCGGCCGCCGCATAGGGCAGGATCAGGTGGGGCACGGCGGCAGCAGGGGCGCGGTTGGGCCCATCAAGGGGCGCAGGCAGGGCAAAAGGCAAGGGCAGGTTGGCAGCAGGCATGGGGGGTGATTGTCGCCAAACTGGCGCAGGGCTGCCCGCACGGTTTGCCAAGCCTGTGGGGCGACTGGTGCCACAATCCACCCGCTATGCAAATACCTTTTGAAATTGCCTTGGGCTGGCGCTACACGCGGGCGGGGCGGGCCATGCGGCGCAATGGCTTTATCTCGTTCATCTCGGGCGCGTCGATGCTGGGCATTGCGCTGGGGGTGGCGGCGCTGATCATCGTTTTAAGCGTGATGAACGGTTTCCAAAAAGAGGTGCGCGACCGCATGCTCAGCGTGGTTTCGCACATCGAAATTTTTGCCCCCAATGGCCAGCCCATGCAGGACGTGGCCGGGGCCATGGCGCAGGCCAAGCAGCATCCTGAAGTGGTGGGCGCGGCCCCCTTTGTGGCTGCCCAGGCCCTGCTGGCACGCGGCGAGGACATGCAGGGCGTGCTGGTGCGCGGCATTGACCCCGCGCACGAGGGCGAGGTGACCGACTTGGCCGCCACCAACACCGAGGTGCTGCAAGCCTTGCAGCCGGGCAGCTTTGCCATCGTGCTGGGCGTGGAGCTGGCGAAAAACCTGGGCGTGGCGGCGGGCGATACCGTCACCCTGATCGCCCCCAGCGGCCAGGTCACCCCGGCCGGGGTGGTGCCGCGCATGAAGCAGATGCAGGTGGCCGGGGTGTTTGACTCGGGCCATTACGAGTACGACGCCAATTTGGCCATGCTGCACTACCAAGATGCGCAAAAGGTTTTTCGCCTTGAAGGCCCAACAGGCGTGCGTTTAAAGCTACAAGATTTGCACCAAGCCCCGCGCGTAGCCAAAGAGCTGGCCAGCCAGTTGCAAGAATTTTTGTACCTGCGCGACTGGACGCAGCAAAACAAAACCTGGTTTGCCGCCGTGCAGGTGGAAAAACGCATGATGTTCATCATCCTCACGCTGATCGTGGCGGTGGCCGCGTTCAACCTGGTGTCCACCCTGGTGATGACGGTGCAGGACAAGCGCTCGGACATCGCCATCCTGCGCACCCTGGGCGCATCGCCCGCCTCCATCATGGGCATTTTTGTCGTGCAAGGGGCGATGGTGGGCGTGCTGGGCACGCTGGGCGGGTTGGCGCTGGGGCTGCTGGTGGCGTGCAATATTGACGTGATCGTTCCGGCCATCGAGCAAGCGCTGGGCGCGAGCTTTTTGCCCAAAGACATTTACCTCATCAGCCGCATGCCCAGCGAGCCGCTGGCCAGCGACATCGTGCCGATTGCGCTCATCGCCCTGCTGCTGGCCTTTGTCGCCACCCTCTACCCCAGCTGGCGCGCCAGCCGCGTGAACCCTGCGGAGGCCTTGCGCTATGAATAACAAAGCAAACACCGTCGTTTTGGCCGCCCAGGGCCTGTCCAAACGCTTTGACGACGGCGCGGTGCAAGTGCAGGTGCTGCAGGGTGTGGACATCCAGGTGCATGCGGGCGAGACGCTGGCCATCATCGGTGCCAGCGGCTCGGGCAAAAGCACGCTGCTGCACCTGCTGGGCGGCTTGGACGCGCCCAGTGCCGGCCAAGTGGTGCAACTGGGGCGCAATCTGCACAGCATGAACCCGCGCGAACAAGGCCAGTGGCGCAACCAGCACCTGGGCTTTGTGTACCAGTTCCACCACCTGCTGCCTGAATTTACCGCCCAGGAAAACGTCGCCATGCCGCTCTTGATCCGCCGCATGGAGCGGGCGCAGGCACTCAGCCAGGCCGATGCCATCTTGGCCGCCGTCGGCCTGGGCCAGCGCACGGCGCACAAACCGGCCCAGCTCTCGGGTGGCGAGCGCCAACGCGTGGCGATTGCCCGCGCCCTGGTCACGCAACCGGCCTGCGTGCTGGCCGATGAACCCACCGGCAACCTCGACCGCAGCACGGCCGACAACGTTTTTGCCCTGATGCTGGAACTGGCCCGCGCACGCGGCACGGCCTTTGTACTGGTCACCCACGACGAAACCCTGGCCGCACGCTGCGACCGGCAACTGCGCCTGGTGCAAGGGCAGCTGCAATGAGCATGGGCACGCGCCCCGGCACCACCCTTTGGCAGCCCATCACCGATTGCGCCGACTTGCAAACCCGGCTGCCGTCAGCGCCCACAGCGCTGGTGCTGTGGGGCGGTACGCACTGCGGGGTGTGCCAAGCCATTGCGCCGCGCTTGGCCGCCATGGCCGCAGAACATTTCCCACAGCTGCCTCTGCTCTACGTGGACTGCCAGGCCACCCCTGCCGCCTGCGCCCAATACGGCGTGTTCACCCTGCCGGTGCTGCGCCTGTACGTGAACGGGCACAGTGCGCTGGAATACGCCCGCGCCTTTGGCGTGGCCCAGGTGCAGCAGGAGGTGGCAGCGGTGCTGGCGCGGCTGGCAGCGCTGGAGGATTGAAGAGCGCCATGCCCCTTTCCTGGATCGACACCCACTGCCACCTGGACGCGCCCGCGTTCGCCGCCGACCGCCTGGCCGTGCGGGCCGCAGCGCGGGCTGCCGGGGTAGCGCATTGCGTGCTGGTGGCGGTAGAGCGCAGCAACTGGCAGGCGGTACGCGATCTGGCGCACGCCACGGGGGACAGCTACGCGCTGGGCATTCACCCGCTGTTTACCCCGCAGGCGCAGGAGGGCGACATCGCCGCGCTGCGGGCCCAGCTGGAACAGTGGCAGGGTGACCCGCAGCTGGTGGCGGTGGGCGAGATTGGGCTGGATTTTTTCGTCCCCGCGCTGACCACGCCTGCGGCCCGCGCCCGGCAGGAATGGTTTTATGCGCAGCAGGTGCATTTGGCGCGGGAGCTGGCGCTGCCGGTGATCGTGCATGTGCGCCAAAGCAGCGATGCGCTCTTGAAAGTATTGCGGGCCATGCCTGTTATTAGCGGCATTGCACATGCTTTTAATGGAAGTTTGCAGCAAGCCCAAGCGTTTACAGCTCTTAACTTTAAACTAGGCTTGGGTGGGGCCATGACCCATGCCCGGGCGCTCAAGCTGCGCGATCTGGCCCAGCGCCTGCCGCTGGACAGCCTGGTGCTGGAGACCGATGCCCCCGACATGCCCCCGCAGTGGCTCTACCGCACCGCCGCCGAGCGTGCCGCTGGCCAGCCCCAAGGGCGCAACACCAGCGCCGAACTGCCGCGCATTGCCCAGGTGCTGGCCGACTTGCGCGGCCTGCCGCTGGCCGCCTTGGCACAGGCCACCACCGCCAACGCCCGCGCGGCGCTGCGGGGGCTACCCGCTTGCCCCTAAGAACGTGTTCACGATCTCCTCATGGGTGTGCGGGCGCGGCTTCGGGCGGTCTGCGTCGTTGCAAATCCTCGCAATAGCCAAGCTATTGCTGTGGTTTGCGCCTCGCAACCCATCCCGAACCGCATCCCCCACACCTTCATTCGAGATCATGAACACGTTCTAAGATCAACCCCATTTCAACCCCGTTCCACCCCCCTGCGCTACGCGGAAGAATTTCGCCCGCTGGGGAACAAACCAGCGCTCAGCAGCTTCTGAACAAGCCTCTTGCTGATGAAAAAATGCCCAAAGAAAGGATACCCCCCATGCCCCGATTCAAACCCCTGCACGCCGCCTTGCTGTCCGTTGCTTTTCTGGGTGGAGCCGCTGGCGTAGCAGGTTGGGAACATTTCTCGCCTCCGCTGGCGGCCGCCCAGGCCCAGGCCCCGGCGGCCAATCCGCTGTTGGTGCAAGGCCTGCCCGATTTCAGCCCCCTGGTCGATGCCGTCGGCCCCTCGGTGGTGAATATCCGCACCATGGAAAAAGTCACCCGCCAAGGGGTGGAGTTCCAGGGCTTTCCGGGCATGGACCCGGACATGCTCGAATTCTTCCGCCGCTTTGGCCTGCCCGTGCCGAATATGCCGCCCCAGCAACGCCCCGGCCCCCAGGGCAATGAGGGCGGCGATGACGGTGAGAGCCAGCCCAGCGGCGTCGGCTCGGGCTTTATCCTGAGCAGCGATGGCTACATCATGACCAACGCCCACGTGGTCGAGGGTGCCAGCGAGGTCATGGTCACCCTGGCCGACAAGCGCGAATTCAAGGCCAAAATCGTCGGGGCCGACAAACGCACCGACGTGGCCGTGGTCAAAATCGATGCCAAGGGCCTGCCCGCCATCAAAATTGGCGATGTCAATCGCCTGAAAGTGGGTGAATGGGTCATGGCCATTGGCTCGCCCTTTGGGCTGGAGAACACCGTCACCGCCGGCATCGTCAGCGCCAAGCAGCGCGACACGGGCGATTACCTGCCCTTTATCCAAACCGACGTGGCCATCAACCCCGGCAACTCGGGCGGGCCGCTGATCAATATGCGCGGCGAAGTGGTCGGCATCAACAGCCAAATCTATTCGCGCTCGGGCGGCTTTATGGGCATCAGCTTTGCCATCCCCATGGATGAAGCCATTCGTGTCAGCGACCAACTGCGCGCCACCGGCAAAGTCTCGCGCGGGCGCATTGGCGTACAAATTGGCCCGGTTGATAAAGAGGTGGCCGAATCCATCGGCCTGGGCAGCGCCACCGGGGCCTTGGTGTCGGCGGTCGAACCCGACTCGCCCGCGGCCAAAGCCGGTTTACAAGCGGGCGATGTGATCGTGCAGTTCAACGGCACCAAGATCGACAAAGTCTCCGACCTGCCGCGCCTGGTGGGCAACACCAAGCCGGGCAGCAAGGTCAGCCTGACCATTTTCCGCCGGGGCAAGCAGCAGCAGCTGGCCATCACCGTGGCCGATGTTCCGGCCGATGAAAGCCAAGTCGCCCAAGCCCCTGAGGCCAGCGGTGCCACGGCCAACGCCAAAACTTTGGGCCTGCGCGTCACCGACCTGACGGCAGCGCAGAAAAAAGCCTTGGGCGTGCGCGGCGGGGTGCAAGTGGCCGAAGCCAGCGGCCCGGCCGCGCGGGCCGGTATGCGCCCCGGCGATGTGGTGCTGGCCATTGCCAACACCGAGGTGGCCAGCGTGAAAGACTTTGAAGCCGCCTTGGCCAAGGCCGACCAAAGCAAGCCGGTCAACGTCCTGGTGCGCCGCGATGAATGGGCACAGTACCTGCTGATTCGCCCGCAAAAATAAAGCAGCACCAGCAAAGGGGTGGGCTTGGGTAAAATGCGCTGTTTTTTTGCAGGCTTACCCGCCCATGCCTGCCCCTGACTGTGCGGCCGCTGGCCCAGCGGTCTTCCACCTCCCAGCCCGGATTGACAAGCAAGGTGCGCTGCGGGCGCACTTTTTTTTATCCAGGCCTAGCTTTTTATTGTTGATGAAACACATCCGTAATTTCTCCATCATTGCGCACATTGACCACGGCAAATCGTCCCTGGCGGACCAACTGATCAAGCGCTGCGAAGGCCTGGCCGCACGCGAGATGGAGGCCCGTGTGCTCGACTCGATGGACATCGAGAAAGAGCGCGGTATCACCATCAAGGCGCAAACGGCCTCCTTGCAATACCACGCCAAAGATGGTCAGGTCTATAACCTGAACCTGATCGACACCCCCGGCCACGTGGACTTTTCTTACGAAGTCAGCCGCTCGCTGTCGGCCTGCGAAGGCGCTTTGCTGGTGGTCGATGCCAGCCAGGGCGTCGAGGCGCAAACCGTGGCCAACTGCTACACCGCCCTGGATTTGGGGGTGGAAGTGACCGCCGTGCTCAACAAGATGGACCTGCCCCAGGCCGACCCGGACAACGCCAAGGCGGAGATCGAGGACGTGATCGGCATTGATGCCAGCGATGCCATCCCCTGCTCGGCCAAAACCGGCATGGGCATTGACGACATTTTGGAAGCCATCGTCGCCAAAGTGCCGCCCCCGGTGGGCGATGCCGATGGGCCGCCACGGGCCATGATCATCGACAGCTGGTTTGACAGCTATGTGGGCGTGGTGATGCTGGTGCGCATGGTCGATGGCCAGATCAAAAAAGGCGAGCGCATCAAAATGATGGCCACCAACGCCGCCTACGAGGTAAACCAGCTGGGCGTGTTCACCCCGGCCAACCAGCCGCGCGAGGTGCTCAAGGCGGGCGAAGTGGGTTACGTGATCTGCGGCATCAAAGAATTGAAAGCCGCCAAGGTGGGCGACACCATCACGCTAGAGAAAAAGCTGCCCAACAACATGGGCCCGGCCGCAAAACCCCTGCCCGGCTTTAAAGAAGTCAAGCCCCAGGTGTTCGCCGGCCTGTACCCCACCGAAGCCAGCGAGTACGACCAGCTGCGCGATGCGCTGGAAAAACTGCAGCTCAACGATGCTTCGCTGCACTTCGAGCCCGAAGTCTCGCAAGCGCTGGGCTTTGGCTTTCGCTGCGGCTTTTTGGGCCTGCTGCACATGGAAATCGTGCAAGAGCGCCTGGAGCGCGAGTTTGACCAAGACCTCATCACCACCGCCCCCAGCGTGGTTTACAAGGTGGTCAAGGGCGATGGCGAAATCATCGACGTGGAAAACCCGGCCAAAATGCCCGACCAGGGCCGCCTGCAAGAGGTGCAAGAGCCCATCGTCAAGGTCAGCCTGATGATGCCGCAAGATTATGTCGGCCCGGTCATGACGCTGTGCAACCAAAAGCGCGGCATCCAGGTGAACATGCAATACCACGGCCGCCAAGTGGTGCTGATCTATGAGCTGCCGCTGGGCGAGATCGTGCTGGACTTTTTCGACAAGCTCAAATCCGTCTCGCGCGGCTATGCCTCGATGGATTACGAGTTTTTGGAGTACCGCACCTCCGACGTGGTGAAGGTCGATATCTTGCTCAACGGCGAGAAAGTCGATGCCCTGTCCATCATCGTGCACCGCAGCCAGGCCACCTACCGTGGCCGCGCCGTGGTGGCCAAGATGCGCGAAATCATCAGCCGCCAGATGTTTGACGTGGCCATCCAGGCGGCCATCGGTGCCAACGTCATCGCCCGCGAAACCGTCAAAGCGCTGCGCAAAAACGTGCTGGCCAAGTGCTACGGCGGCGACGTGTCGCGCAAGCGCAAGCTGCTGGAAAAGCAAAAAGCCGGCAAAAAGCGCATGAAGCAAATCGGCTCGGTCGAAGTGCCGCAAGAGGCCTTCCTGGCCATCTTGCAAGTGGAGGAGTAAGCCCATGACCAAGCTCATGTCGGCCATGCCGGCCCTGACCGCCGTGGTGTTGGCCGCTTTTGTCGGCTACATCGGCGCGTGGTACACCGGGGCGATCGAGGGCAACTTTGCCCTGGTGATGCTGCTGGCCACTTTTGTCACGGGGGTGTACTGGGTGGCCGAGAAGCTCCTGTTTCTGCCCCAGCGCCAACGCGCAGCACAAAAACTAGAGCAGCAAGCGCAGGCCCGTACTGCGCAATTGCAGCGCCAAGGCATTGCCCAGCACGATGTGAATGTGGATGCAAGCAAAGAGCACCTCCTGCGCCAGCCCTGGTGGCTGGACTGGACAGCGGGGCTGTTCCCGGTGCTGTTCGTGGTGTTTGTGCTGCGCTCGTTTTTGTTTGAGCCGTTCAAAATTCCCTCGGGCTCCATGATCCCCACCCTCTTGGTGGGCGACTTGATTTTGGTGAACAAATTCACCTACGGCGTGCGCCTGCCGGTGATCAACAAAAAAATCACCGAAGGCCAGGCAGTCGCACGCGGCGATGTCATCGTCTTTCGCTACCCGCCCCAGCCCAGCCTGGACTACATCAAGCGCGTGGTCGGCCTGCCCGGCGACAAGGTGGAGTATTTGAACAAGCGCCTGCGCATCAATGGCCAAGAGGTCCCCACCGAGGCCCTGCCCGACTTTTTCGATACCGACGCCATGCGCTATTTCCAGCAGTTCGAAGAACGCCTGGGGCCCCAGCCGCACCGCCTGCTCAACACCCCCGGCATTGCGGGCTACATCCAAGGGGCCAGCGACTTTGCCGGGCGCGACCAATGCACCTACAGCGTCGAGGGCGTGACCTGCACCGTGCCGCCGGGGCAGTATTTTGTGATGGGCGACAACCGCGACAACTCCCTGGATTCGCGCTACTGGGGGTTTGTGCCGGACGAGAACCTGGTGGGCCGGGCCTTTTTCGTTTGGATGAATTTCGGTAACCTCAAGCGCATTGGCAGCTTCCACTAGCGACCAAGCCGTCCATTTTGAAAGGAAACCCTATGCAGCACAGCCTTCGCCGCCAGCGCGGCCTGTCTTTTGTTTCGGTCGTCTTGATCGGTTTTATCTTGGTCGCCGCCTTTGCCATTGGCGGCCAGTCGGTGCCCATCTTTACCGAATACATGGCCGTGCAAAAAGCGGCCCAAAAAGCCGCCGACGAAGCCACCAGCGTCACCGAGCTGCGCGCCGCCTTTGACCGCTCGGCCAGCATTGACGACATCCGCAGCATCAACGGCAAAGACTTGGAAGTGAGCAAAAACGGTGACCGTTTTACCGTCCACTATGAATACGAGCGCGAAATCGGCCTGGCCGGCCCAGCGTATCTGGTGTACCGCTTCAACGGCAGCACAAAGTAACGCATGCACGATGATTTAGCCGCACTCCAGCAGCGCCTGGGCTACCGCTTTCAAGACACCCGCCTGCTGCAGCGGGCGCTGACGCACCGCAGCTTCAGCAGCGACCACAACGAGCGCCTGGAGTTTTTGGGCGATTCGGTGCTGGGCTTGGCCATCTCCAGCTGGCTGTACCACAAGCTGGCCGACTCGCCCGAGGGCGACCTCTCGCGCGCCCGTGCCAACCTGGTGAAAGAAGGCAGCCTCTACCAACTGGCCCTGGGCCTGGGCCTGCCCGAGCTGCTGCGCCTGGGCGAGGGCGAAGCGCGCTCTGGCGGCAAGCGCCGTCCCTCCATCTTGGCCGATGCGGTTGAGGCGATTTTGGGCGCGGTGTACCTGGAGGCCGGTTTTCCCGTGGCCGAGCAGGTCGTACACCAACTGTTTGCCAAGGTGGACATCACCCCGCAAATGCAGGCCGTTGGCAAAGACCCCAAAACCGCCTTGCAAGAATGGCTGCAAGGCCGGCGCATGGCGCTGCCGCAATACGATGTAGAAAAAATCAGCGGCGCGGCGCACAAACAAACCTTCACCGTGGCCTGCATGATCCCGGCCCTGCGCTTAGGCGCCAAGGGCCAGGGCCACAGCCGCCGCACCGGCGAACAAGCGGCCGCTGCGGCCATGTTAAAACTCTTGCAGGAAAAGCATCCCTCATGAATTCAAAAAAACAAGCTACTCCCGCTGATCAATCCAAGGGTTTAGAGAAAAAACAACCAAAAAACAAGACAGCATCAGCGCAAACAGCTCCTGATTTAAAAGAGTTTCCAGCCATCACCCCGGCCGGCCAAAGCATGGCTGAACTCAACGCCATGCTCCTGGCCGCCAAATCCGGCGGCGCAGCCCGCCTGCCCGACGCTGCCGTGGCAGAAACCGAGGCAAGCCAAGGCGACGGCGAAAGCGACCCCCAAGCCCCCGCCCGCATCTATGCCCCCGAAGAGCAGCGCTGCGGCCTGATCGCCATCGTCGGCAAACCCAACGTGGGCAAATCCACGCTGATGAACGCGCTGGTGGGGCAAAAAATCTCGATTACCAGCCGCAAGGCGCAAACCACGCGCCACCGCATCACCGGCATCCGCACGCGGGAAGAGACGCAGTTTGTCTTTGTCGATACCCCCGGTTTTCAAACCAAGCACAGCACCGCGCTGAACAAATCGCTGAACAAAACCGTCATGGGCGCCATTGGCGATGTGGACTTGATCCTGTTCGTGGTCGAGGCCGGCAGCTTCACCCTGGGCGATGCCAAGGTGCTCTCGCTGTTCAAGCCCGGCATCCCCACGCTGCTGATTGCCAACAAACTCGACCGCGTCCACCGCCGGGGCGACATCGCCCCCTGGCTGCGCGACATGCAAGAGCGCCACCCGTTTACCGAATTTGTGCCCATGTCGGCCAAAAAGCGCGACGACATCCAGCGCCTGCTGGGCATCTGCGCCCCCTACCTGCCGCAGCAGCCCTGGTTCTACGGGGCCGACGAGCTGACCGACCGCAGCGAAAAATTCCTCGCCTCCGAAACCGTGCGCGAAAAGCTCTTTCGCTTCACCGGCGATGAGCTGCCCTACACCTCCACCGTCGTCATCGACAAGTTCGACGAAGAGCCCAGCCCCAAGTTTGGCCGCTTCATGCGCATTGCTGCCACCATCGTCGTCGAGCGCGACGGGCACAAAGCCATGGTCATTGGCGCTGGCGGCGAGCGCCTGAAAATGATCAGCACCGAAGCGCGCCAAGAGCTGGAAAAGCTGCTGAACGCCAAAGTCTTCTTAGAGGTGTGGGTCAAAGTGCGCTCCGGCTGGGCCGACGATGCCGCCCGCGTCAAATCCTTCGGCTACGAATAAGCCCCTGCCACCATGGCCAGCGCCCAGCGGGTCAGCGATGAGCCCGCCTTCATCCTGCACCGCTACGACTGGAGCGAATCGAGCCTGATCCTCGAAGTCTTCACCCGCCACCGCGGCCGCGTGGCCTTGGTGGCCAAGGGCGCAAAAAAACACACCTCCAACTTTCGCCCCGTGCTGCTGGGCCTGCAGCCGCTGCGCCTGTCCTACACCCTGGCGGGCAGCAGCAGCGCCGACATCCACACCCTGCGCGGCGCGGAATGGGCCGGTGGCCACATCATGCCCATGGGCGCGCGCCTGCTCTCGGGCCTGTACATCAACGAATTGCTGCTGCGCCTGCTGGCCCGCGACGACCCCTACGCCTATGTCTTTGACGTGTACGCCGCCCTCATCAAACTGCTGGCCACCCAGCACGATGTGGTGCAAGAGCCGGCCCTGCGCGCCTTTGAACTGATCTTGCTGCGCGAACTGGGCCTGCTGCCCAGCCTGCACGCGCAAACCCAAACCCTGCAGCCCCTGGCACCCCAGGCCCCCTACGCCCTGGCCCCCGAAGTGGGCCTGCGCCCGGCCGAACCGGGGGAACGGGCCGTGCTGACCGGCCAGCAATGGAACACCCTGGAAACCGCCCTGCGCCAAGAGCCGCACAGCTTTGCCCCCATCCTGCAAGCCTGCGCCCACCTGGCCCCGGCCCTCAAGCCGCAATTGCGCACCATGCTGCAATTTCATTGCGGAAGTCCTATGCTGCGCACACGCCAGTTGATGATGGATTTACAAGCCTTATGACCCCACCTGCCGCCCCCACCCATCCCTCTACGCCCGCCATCCGCACCGCCTTGTCGGTGAACGTGAACAAAGTCGCCCTGGTGCGCAACACCCGCCACCTGGGCATCCCCTCGGTGGCCCGCGCGGCCTTTCAATGCCTAGAAGCCGGTGCCCAGGGCATCACGGTACACCCCCGCCCCGATGGCCGCCACATCCGCAGCAGCGACGTGTACGAGCTGGCCGAACTGCTGCAATCCTGGCCCGAAGCCGAGTTCAACATCGAAGGCAACCCCACCCAGAACCTGATGGACTTCATCCGCCAGGTGCGCCCGCAGCAGGCCACCTTCGTGCCCGACAGCGAAGACCAGTTCACCAGCGACCACGGCTGGAGCTTCCCGCAGGATGCCCAGCGCCTGCGCCCCCTGATTGCCGAATGCCGCAGCCTGGGCGTGCGCGTCAGCCTCTTCATGGACCCCCTGCCCGAACAGATGGCCGCCGCCAAAGCGGTTGGTGCCGACCGCATCGAGCTCTACACCGAGCCCTACGCCGCCGCCTGGGGCACGCCCGAGCAGACCGCACAACTGCAGCGCTACACCGCCGCCGCCCAGGCGGCCCTGGCCGCTGGCTTGGGCATCAACGCCGGCCACGACCTGAACCGCGACAACCTCTCGGCCTTTGTTGCCGCCGTGCCCGGGCTGCTGGAAGTGTCCATCGGCCACGCCTTCATCGCCGAAGCACTGGAGCTGGGCTACACCGACACCGTGCGCGCCTACCAGCGCTGCATCGACCAGGGCATGCAAGAGCGCAAGCTGCTGCACCCTTGATGCCCGGTGCGCCTACAACATAAAAAAGTGGGCTTGCTCCGCTCAGTTTCATTGGTTTTTATTAAGAAACTCATTTGAAATTCAATACCCATCTACGGGAACAGCTACTTTTATTAAAGCACCCACCCCATGATCTACGGCATTGGCACCGACATCTGCGACATCCGCCGCATCCGCGCCAGCTTTGAGCGCCATGGCGAACGCTTCGCCGAAAAAATTCTGACCGCCAACGAACTGGCCACCTGGCGCACCCGCAGCCAACGCTGGCCCGAGCGCGGCCTGCGCTACCTGGCCACGCGCTTTTCCGCCAAAGAAGCCTTTAGCAAAGCCGTTGGCCTGGGCATGGTCATGCCCATGACCTGGCGCCACTGCGAAATTGGCAACCTGCCCAGCGGCCAGCCCACCATCCTGCTACACGGTGCCATGCACACCTGGATGCAAGAGCGCCAGCTGCACGCCTGGATCAGCCTGACCGACGAAACCGACTACGCCGCCAGCTTTTGCGTGGTTGAGCGGCGCTGAGACGGTGAACCCGTTCTAGCACCACGAACAATAGGCATAGAGGCAGGGCGAACACCCAGGTTCGCCCCTGCGGGGGACATGCGTGGCCAAACCCGCAGGGGCAGACCTGCGTGTCTGCCCTGGCAACAGCGCAAACAGCGCAGGCATAAAAAAACCAGCCTCGGTAAAGAGGCTGGTTTTTAGTTTCTTAACCAAAGCTGGGTGACCCCAGCTTTAGATTAGAAAGCGTGGCGAACGCCAACTTGCAGGCCGTGCTGGGCACCGCTGTCGGACAGACCAGCGCCACTCATAGCGCCGTTCAGCTGCAGGCCCATATTGACACCGCTGTCGTTTTTGTTTTTCAGGTAAGCGTAAGTACCGTACAGAGCTGTGCGCTTGGACAGGTTGTGCACATAGCCCAGGCTCAACTGGTTAGCTTTGAAAGTCGGCACGGAAAAACCAGTGACGTCTGCCGACAGACGGTAGTGGTTGTACGAAGCACGCACTTCACCAGCAGCCCCCACAGGAGCAGTTACACCCAAGCCAAAGGTCTTGAATTTCACGCTATCGCCAGCTGCACCTACGCCAGCATCTTTATCTTTGCTTTGCTTGTAGAAGCCCATCAACTTAGCAACGCCAAAGTTGTAAGCGGCACCCAGATGCCAAGTCGTCAGATTTTCGGTTCCAACGGTATTGTTACGTGTATCTCCGTTCAGGCGATCGAAGCCCAAGCCCAGGCTCAGAGGGCCGTTGTCGTACGTAGCACCGATGCCGATGTAGCGCTTGTCGCTGGCTTTTTGCTGTTCGCCAAAACCGTATTCAGCACCAATTTTGAAACCGCTGAAGTTGGGGCTGGTGTAGGAGATAGCGTTCTCAGTACGAGGGGCATAGCCTGTTTGAGGGATGTTCCAAGCCAGCGAAGCGCCGATACCGGTGTCACCGAAAGCATCGTAGCGGTTCACAGCCAGGTAGGAAGAGGTCAGCATGCGACCCAGGCGCACGGAGCCGAAGCCACCTTCCAGGCCCACGGTCGAGGTACGGCGGAAAGCCATGCCATTGCCGGTGAAGTAGTCGGTACCATCATCCACACCCATGCCTGCTTCCAGGTTGAAGGTGGCTTTCAGGCCGTTGCCCAGGTCTTCCACGCCGCGGAAGCCCAGACGGCTGTTCACGTTACCACCGACGTGGGTCATGCCGTAAACGGATTCGTCACCTTTGCTGTAGGTCAGGCCGGTATCCAGAACACCGTACAGGGTCACGGAAGATTGGGCCATAGCAGCGCCGGAAGCAGCCAGCACAGCCAGGGCGATCAGGGATTTTTTCATTGCAATTACTCCAAGGTTTGACAGAGGGCGCAGTGTTTGCCACCAAAAAAGGCGGCCTTTCGAGCCGCGCCAACCTCCTTTTCGGGAAGCTGGGGCTATTGCACCAGAGATGCCCAGCGGGGTAAACAAAACAGCCCCTTGCGGGGCCAAAAATGGTGTTTTTTGTTGCGCGACCGCAACAAACCAAAAATACGGGCGGTCAAGCCCGGCAAGGCTTACTGCGCATAGGCTTTGATCGCAGCCGCCAAGGCAGCGATGCCCTGGGCAATTTGTGCCGGCGGCACCGTCACATACGACAGGCGCAGGCAGTTGTGCTGCGGATTGCCCGGGAAGAAGGGGGCGCCAGGCACAAAGGCCATGCCACGCTCCACCGCCAGGGGCAGCAGTTTTTGCGCATCCATGCCTTCGGGCAGTTGCACCCACAGGAACATGCCACCAACGGGGCGCGTCCAGCTCACACCCAAGCCCACCATCTCTTGGTCCAGGGCGGCCAGCATGGCATCGCGTTGGTTTTTGTACAGGGTGCGAATGGTGGGGATGTGGCGCGCTAAGAAGCCATCTTTCATCACCTCGGCCACCACGCGCTGGTTAAAGCTGGGGGTGTGCAAATCGGCCGCTTGTTTGGCTTGCACCAGTTTGCCGTAGACCGATTTAGGGGCCACCACAAAGCCCAAGCGCAAGCCCGGGGCCAGCACTTTGGAGAACGAGCCCATGTAGAGCACGCCCTCGGGGTTGCGGGCTGCCAGTGGCAAGGGGGCCTCACCTTCAAAGCGCAGATCGCCATAGGGGTTGTCTTCAACCAAAGGAATGTCCAGCTCGCGGGCTTTGTCCACCAGGGCCTGGCGGCGCTCCTCGCTCATGGTGCGCCCCGTGGGGTTTTGAAAGTTGGGCAGCACATAGGCAAAGCGGGCTTTGTCAGCACCGCTGCCCGCTTGGGCAGCGAAATCATCAACCAACATGCCTTGATCGTCGCTGGCCACACCGACAGCGATCGGCTCCATCGGGGCAAAGGCTTGTAAAGCGCCTAGGTAGGTAGGGCGCTCAACGAGCAAGCGGCTGTCTTTGTCCAAAAAGATCTTGCCGATCAAATCCAGGGCCTGTTGCGAGCCGCTGACGATCAGCACCTGCTCCGGATCGACATCCCAGGGCAAAAAATCGGCCACCGCCTGGCGCAGTGCGGGCAGTCCTTCGGTGGTGGAATATTGCAGGGCTGCCGCGCCATCACGCTCCAGTACGGTATTGCACGCGGCCTGGAAGGCGCTGATCGGGAAGGTTTGCGGGGAAGGCAGGCCGCCTGCCATGCTGATGATGCCGGGGCGGTCGGTGAGTTTGAGAATCTCGCGAATGGCTGACGAGTTCATCTTGGCGGCACGGCTGGCCAGGGTCCATTGGGTCATGTTGGGTCTCTCAAGAGAAAAGCCGGGGATCACCCAGGCAAAAATTTTCAACAGGTGGCAGCCGCTGGTGGCAAGGCTGGCCTGCTCCGAAGAGCGGCCATTGTCAGCAAGTTCATCTGTGGTGCCTAGGGCACAAACCCAGGGGTTTGCCCTTGCAGCATCCACAACGCCGTCACCGCCAGCAACAACGCCATACCGCGATTGAACCATAGCAGGCGCTGCCCTTGGGCTAACCAGTGGCGCAATACGGCCCCGAGGCAGGCGTACGTAAGATTGCTGCTAAAAGCAAAAAACACCATTACCGGCACCACAATGCCCAAGCGCAAGCCCATATTGGGCTGTCCTGCGACCCAGCCTGCGATGATCGTCAGCGCCAAGAACCATGCCTTGATGTTCACAAACTGCAGCAAAACGCCTTGACCAAAACCCAC
This sequence comes from Comamonas denitrificans, assembly GCF_017368815.1. Lineage (GTDB taxonomy): Bacteria > Pseudomonadota > Gammaproteobacteria > Burkholderiales > Burkholderiaceae_C > Comamonas > Comamonas denitrificans. The sequence goes on from NZ_JAFNME010000020.1 coordinate 20,268, forward strand.
CTGCAGCCGATCCGCCCGCGCCTGGGCCAGTTGCCGAGTGCCCGCCAGCCGCCACGCCAGCCACAACAAATAGCTGCAGCCCCCCAGCTGAATCCCCCAGCGCAGAGCAGGAACTTGTGCCACCAATGCCCCTACCCCGACGCTGCACAGCAACAGGAGCAAACACCAGCCCACTGGCACAGCCAACACAAAGCGCAGGCTGTGGCGCAAGCCAGCATTGGCGGCCATGGCGGTGGCCAAAGCGGTATTGGGGCCCGGGGTAAAGCTCATGGCAGTGGCCAAGAGCAGCAACGCAGTAAATTCAGTCCAAAGCATGGGGCCGATAATGCCGCGTTATTGGCCATAAAGTGAGTTTGCAATGAGCGAAACAAAGGATTTCGGTGCGGTGATTCCCGCCCATGGCTATGCCGGCGACATTCCCCCCGCCTTGGCATGGCAATGGGTACAAGCGGGGAATGCGGTGCTGGTGGATGTGCGCACGGATGCCGAACGTGCCTGGGTGGGCCAGGTGCCAGGGGCCAAAGTGGTAGCTTGGAAACAATGGCCGCAAATGCTGATGAATCCCGATTTTGATACCCAGCTGCAAGCTGTGGTGCCATCAGGCAGCAAGGTGCTGCTGCTGTGCCGCAGTGGAGTGCGATCGGTAGCTGCTGCGCAGCGGGCAACCGAGCTTGGGCTGCAGGCCTACAGCATTCTGGAAGGTTTTGAGGGCGATTTGGATGCCAACGGCCAACGCGGCAAGCTCAATGGCTGGCGCTATCGAGGGCTGCCTTGGCAGCAGTAAAACGAATGAAGTGCTGAGGCCGCACGCTGCACGGGGCTGAGTGGCCCAGCGGGACCGGTTCAGTCATTCAAGCACCAACTCTGCCAGCCCGTACAGCGGCGCACTGTGCCCCCAGGGATTCCACATGGCTTCCATAGCCACCCCCATCCAGCCATGGCTGGGGGCCACGCTGTGCGATTGGCGCAGTTGCAGGCGAGGATGGCAGGCAGTCAATTCCTGCATTTGGCCAATGCCCCACCGAAACTGGGCCTGGGTGCGCCCCACACTGGCGTGCCATTGGGCTTGACCGACGGCGCAGCGGGCCATGGTATCGAGCACCAACACGGAGCCCGCAGGCGCTGCCTCGGCAAACTCTTGCAGCACCGTTCGCACTTCATCGGGCTGGAAATACAGCAGCACCCCTTCAATCAACAGAAAAACCGGCTGCGCTGTGGCCCGTTTAGGCAGGCGCAAACGCTGCCACCAGCCAGGTTGTTGTAAATCTGCCGTACCAGCCCGCAGCCGGGGCATTTGGGCAGGCAAGAGCGTTTTGCGCAAGGCCATCACTTCAGCGAGATCCGCATCCAGCCACGTGTTTTGGCCATTGTTCAGCCACTGAAAATAATCTGTCAGCCCGCAGCCCAAGTTGATGCCCCAGGCTTTGGGGTGTTCAACAAAAAAGGCTTGGGCGCACTCCCGAATCAAGCGCGTGCGCCACAGCACATTCAGCACGGTAGGGCGATCGGCCAGATAGGCTTGGCCATCAATCTCCAGGGTGCGCAAAAGGCGGCTGGCCTGCTCATCCCCACAGGCATGCCCCGGGTAAAGCCCCCCACCCAAAGCCCGCGCGACCAGCGGAATAATCAAAGTTTGCTGCACCGGCGTAAACGCCTCGCAGTGTCTGCGCACTGGGGGTGGCGGCGCTGGCATGTGGCATCCGGGCAACTTATGCCCACTCGATCCAACAATGGTGTTATTCATACCACCCCTTTCTTCCGAACTGAGCCCAACGATAAACAGCGATGCACTCGATAATATTTACTCAACCTTATTGGCCACCCAGCAATATGTCGCGCCCACAGCCTATTGCTTGTAAGTTTTTTGTCAGTATTTAGTTTTGATACCCATCAAACTTTAAGGATTTCCATGCAGTTTCGCCCTCGGATTCTTGATATTCGGCACAACTACAACCGCCAGCGCCTGGTCGGTGATCTGGGTGCTGGGGCCACCGTGGGTGTCGTAGCGTTACCGCTGGCCATGGCTTTTGCCATTGCCAGCGGCTTGCCCCCTCAAGCAGGATTGTGGACCGCCATCATTGGCGGCGCGTTGGTCGCGCTCCTGGGCGGCTCGAACGTGCAAATTGCCGGGCCTGCGGGGGCATTCATCGTCATTGTCTATGGCATCGTCCAGCGTCACGGAGTGGGTGGACTTTTGATTGCCACCTGCGGCGCGGGGGTGCTGCTAATGCTGATGGGAATCTTCCGCTTGGGCAACTTGGTGCGCTTTGTCCCCGTGAGCATCATCATTGGCTTTACCAACGGCATTGCGGTGTTGATTGCCCTCTCGCAACTCAAAGATGCGCTGGGCCTGCCCATTGCCAAAATGCCAGGTGATTTTTTTGGCCAAATGCAAGCCATTGGCAGCCATTTAAACCAATGGAATCCCACCGCCCTGGGCTTGGCGGTCGGTTGTTTGGCCCTGCTGTTTATCTGGCCGTATTTGCTGCACCAAAAATCCCCAATCCAACGTTTTGATGGGGTTACCGTGCGTACTTTTGCCCGCCTGCCCGCCCCGGTGGTGGCGTTGCTGACCTTCACGGCCTTGGCCTACTTTCTGCACCTACCAGTAGAAACCATTGGCAGCCGCTTTGGCAGCATTCCCCAAGAACTGCCAGCCTTGGTGTGGCCCGAATTGTCCTGGGACAGCGCGCGGCGTTTGCTGATGCCAACCATCACCATCGCCGCGCTGGGCGCGATTGAATCGCTGCTATGCGCCCGCGTGGCCGACCAATTGGCCACCAGCCCCAGCCATCGCAAACACGACCCCAACCAGGAGCTTTTAGCCCAAGGAGCAGCCAATTTTGTCGTTCCCTTCTTGGGCGGTATGCCTGTGACCGGCACGATTGCCCGCACCGTCACCAATTTGCGCTCGGGGGCAACTTCGCCCATCTCCGGCTTGGTGCATTCCCTGGTACTGATGCTGATTGTGCTGCTAGCAGCCCCTCTGGCCGTGCATGTCCCCCTGGCCGTACTGGCAGGGGTTTTGTTGTTTGTGGCTTGGAATATGGGCGAGTGGCGCGAGTTTGTCCGCCTGCGCCAATTCAGCAACCATTACCGCCTTTTGCTGCTGGGTACCTTCTTTTTAACGGTGGTGTTTGACCTGATGGTTGCCATGGAAGTGGGCTTGGTACTGGCCTGCGTGCTGTTCGTGCGGCGCATGGCCACCTTGTTCAAGGTGCATGCCACCAGCGCCGATGGCCTAGCTTGGCGTTTACACGGGGCGCTCTTTTTTGGTGCCACAGACAAGCTTGATGTGCTGCTTGAAGCGGCTCAAACCGTACCGGTCGGCAGCACCATGACCTTGGACATGGCCGCCTTGTTTGCACTGGACACCACGGGGGTCGATAGCCTGGAGCAGCTGCTCAAAGCATTGGAGCAGCGCGGGGCCCACTTGGCCCTCGAAGGTATGCAACCCCAAGTGCAATCTTTGCTGGAGCGCTCGGGTTTGACAGAAAAATTAAACCTTGCCCGTTGAGCCATACCCCCCCGTGCCGCGCTCGCTCACCTGGGCAAAGTCTTGCACCTCGTTGAACTGGGCTTGCACCACGGGAACGATCACCAACTGCGCCAAACGCTCCATGGGTTGCAAGGTAAAAGCGGTGCTAGAGCGGTTCCAGGCGCTGACCATGAGCTCGCCCTGGTAATCCGAATCAATCAGCCCCACCAGATTACCGAGCACGATGCCATGCTTATGCCCCAAGCCTGAGCGCGGCAGGATCAGGGCGGCATAGCCGGGATCACGCAGATGCACCGCCATACCCGTCGGAATCAATTGCCACTGGCCCGGCTGCAGCAGTACGGGCGCTTGAATACAGGCCCGCAGGTCTAAGCCGGCGCTGCCAGGGGTGGCATAAGTGGGAGGGGTGTCGCGCAGACGCGCATCGAGAATTTTGAGATCAACTTGCATGGGGCGTGACTACAGGCCGTTATTTTTTATGCCGCAGCATCCAAATACGACGCGCAAGCAGACGCAGGCCAAAAACAAAAAAAGCCAAAAAACAAAGTTTTTGGCTTTTTTAGCTATCTATGAACGTTGTGCAATGTCCATAGAAAAATTTGGAGCGGGAAACGAGACGTTTACTAAGACCGTAAGCCGTTGTTTCCCAATCACTTTCTTCGCTGGCTTGACTAGCGAAGACCTTAATTGTAGCCTCATTTTTCACCCTCGGCAACAAGTTCGTCCAGAAACTTCCAGTAAGGTCCAAGGACACCTCCTCAGCGCATCGTCCCCACACCTCGTTCATCGCCGGCTACGGTGGTCTCGAACTCACCAATGATCACCTTTCCATATGCTTGGCTAGCTGCGTCGAAAGGCATTCGAGCACGTCACGCAAGTCCGCATAGAGGTCATGCCCGTTGGGCCGAGCCGAGCGCACCAGGCTCATCACCGAAACAGCGCGCTGACCGGCACGCAAGCTACCGACGAACAACTGGTTCGCCCTTTGAAGTGCCACTGGACGAATTTGCCTCTCGACGCGGTTGTTGTCTGGCGGCAGACGCCTGTCGTCGTTAGCGCCTCCCGGCGACCAAGGTTGGACTGCATGGCTCTCGCCGTGCCTGAGCTGTTCGGCACACCGGCTCGCTGCAGAAGCGACCACCCATACCCGTCTGCGCAAGTTGCGCGGGAAGAACCCATACGCTTGTCACTGGGACTGGATGCGCGATTCTTTATCGGTATATCAGGATACCTGGGAACGCATGACAGGCTCGGGATCAGTACGCCTGCCTTGGCATCTAGAAGCCACTGCGCGCCTATTGCGCCCTGTGAAACCGCAGGGGTATCACACCATGACAAATTGCTCTTGATGAGATTGCGGTAACGCATGACGCTGCCAGTGTGAGCGCCATTCTTCGTGTTGATCAGCGACAGGACCGATCAACCTACCACTCACGGATTCTTACACATTGAGCACATGGCGGCTACCACTGACTTGAGCTACTGAAAAGTGCTCAGGGCTCATGAAGAAGCGAGACTCGGGACTCGCTTCATCCACAGACAACTGCCCGGCCATGAGGTTGGCGCCAAAGGAGTCGGCCATGTAGTTCTCCTGGAAGGAGATGGGAGCATGAACCACAATGCACCAGCATCGAAGGTGTTCTATCGTCCGATCGAAGCCTCCCTCCGGTGGGCTGGGCTTCTGCGGTTTGAGCATGTCATCCTCACTTCGGTCTCGTCGTCAAGGAACCTGCCACAGTCGTTGGATTGCCCACGTTGGGGTGAGCTGAGGCTGTATACCGAACGCATCTACGATGGCATCCTCAATGCGGAACTTCCTTTCGGGAGGAACGGCATCACGACGCACGACACCGCGCTGATCGACTCCCCTGATCTCACTGTCCGTCACGTCGATCTGAAGCGTTGGATGCGCCAGCACTACCCCGAACAGCGCCCCGGCTTTCTCTTCTCGCGCAGCGAGCGCATCGCCCATCCCTCCATCTCTCTGGAAACCGGGCAGGCCATGCTGGTCGAGCGCTTGGCCCTCAAATCTGCCCTGGAGCAGTCCAAGCGCCAACTCCGCGAGCTGCAAGACAAGCACGACGCACTGCTCAAACAGTCCAAAATCATCCCGGCCTGCGCGCAGTACCCAATCAGTGATCGGGCCGAAGCCACCTACCTGAACATCATCGGCGGCATATTGGAGCTGATGCTCGGCCAATCGCCCTCGGGCACACCGTACTCCAGCTTCAAAACGCAAGAGGCTGTCGTAAGCGCATTGGTCGCCCATCACCACGGCGTCATGGGGATCGCCGAGCGGACGTTGAACGGCAAGTTCGCCACGGCCAGACGCCGGCTGCATAGCGCCACCCTCTGAGGATTGCCAGCTTGTATGTGCAGTCGCGGAGATTGCATTTGCAATGTCTTTCCGTAGCCATGTCTATTGAATAGAGGTCACGCCAACAAACGCCACTGAGCGTTCAGGAGTGACCACCATGTCGCAAACACCTGTTCTGCCGCCCAACGAGCGCCGCATCCTGCGCTTGGAAGAAGTCGAATCGAAGTCCGGCTTCAAGCGCGCCCACCTCTACAACCTGATGCGCGCGGGCAAGTTCCCCAAGGCGCTGCGCCTGGGTGTGCGCGCCGTCGGCTGGGATTCCATCGAAATCGATCAGTGGATCGCCGAGCGCGTCAACAACCGGGCCTGACCCATTCTCCCGCGGACCTTCCATCCTCACACGGAGAACGCCATGCAGGTTGTATCCATCATTTCAACGAAAGGTGGCGTCGGCAAGACCACCACTGCCGCGAACCTGGGCGGGCTCGTCGCCGACGCGGGGCTGCGCGTGCTGCTGCTCGATCTCGACGTGCAGCCCACCTTGTCGTCCTACTACGAACTGGGACACCGTGCGCCTGGTGGCATCTATGAGCTGCTGGCCTTCAACGAGCGCGACCTCGGCCAGCTCGTGTCCCGCACGATCATTACGGGTCTGGACCTGGTGCTGTCCAACGACCACCGGGGCGAGCTGAGCACCTTGTTGCTGCACGCGCCGGATGGGCGCCTGCGGCTGCGGCACCTGCTGCCCATGCTGGCTCCTCTCTACGACCTGGTGCTGATCGACACCCAGGGCGCGCGTTCGGTGACGCTGGAGATGGCGGTGCTCGCTTCCGATCTCGCGCTGTCACCCGTGACCCCGGAAATCCTCGCCGCCCGCGAACTGCGGCGCGGCACCATGCAGTTGCTGGAGGACATCGCTCCGTACCGGCACCTGGGCATTGAGCCGCCGCCGCTGCATCTGCTCATCAACAGGGTCCACCCGGTGTCGGCGAACGCCCGGCTGATCCAACAGGCCTTGCGCGACCTGTTCCAGGACCACGCCGGCATCCGCGTGCTGACCACCGACGTGCCGGCCATCGAAGCCTATCCGCGCGCCGCGACGCGCGGCCTGCCAGTGCATCGGGTCGAATACCGCCAGCCACCGGGCAGAGTCGCCCCCGCCGCGCTCGACACCATCCGCGGCCTCGCCGGCGAACTGTTCCCGCAATGGCAGCACCGATTTGCCACGGTGTCCGGCCGCCCGCCATTTCCTCTGGATACCGGGAGGCCCCATGGCGAGCGCACATGAACTGGCCCGAGGCCATAAGCGGCTGCGCGCCCTGATCGAATTCGCCGTCGGCGAGGGCTGGCACGTCAAGCGCACGCCGGGCGGCCACCTCAAATTCACCAAGGCCGGCTGCGCCGCGATCTACACCAGTTCGACGGCCAGTGACCACCGGGCCGCCCTCAACGCCCGCGCGCAGATCCGCCGCGCCGAGCGCGAGGCCCGGTCCCCAGTGCAGGGAGGCCGCCATGGCTGAAATGACCTCCCAGCAGATGGCCGGCAAGCTGCTCGCGGCCGGGTTCGAGCGCAGCGGCCCGTCCACCTCGGCCTTGAGCGACCCGATCGCCGACACGCCCATGGTCGTGACCCTGGACCAGTTGCGCCCCTACGACCACGATCCCAGGAAGAAGCGCAACCCGGCCTACGAGGACATCAAGGCGTCCATCCGCGAGCGCGGCCTGGACGCAGCCCCGGCGATCACCCGGCGCCCGGGCGAGGACCACTACATCATTCGCAACGGCGGCAACACGCGCCTGGCGATCCTGCGCGAACTGTGGTCGGAGACCAAGGACGAGCGGTTCTTTCGCATATCGTGCCTGTTCCGGCCGTGGCCCAGCCGCGGCGAAGTCGTCATGCTGACCGGCCACCTGGCCGAGAACGAATTGCGTGGAGGCCTGACGTTCATCGAGCGCGCCCTCGGCGTCGAGAAGGCGCGCGAGTTCTACGAGCAGGAAAGCGGCGCCGCCCTGAGCCAGTCCGAACTGGCACGCCGCCTCGCCGCCGATGGTTTCCCGGTCCAGCAGTCGCACATCAGCCGGATGAACGACGCGGTGCGCTACCTCCTGCCGGCGATCCCGACCGTGCTCTATGGCGGGCTCGGCCGCCACCAGGTCGAACGCCTGTCGGTCATGCGCAAGGCCTGCATGCTCGCGTGGGAGCGCTACGCCAAAGGCCGCACACTACTGGTACAGGACTTCGATGACTTCTTTCAGGAGGTGCTGTCGCAGTTCGACACGCAGGCCGACGAGTTCGCCCCCCAGCGCGTGCAGGACGAGCTGATCGGCCAAATGTCCGAACTGCTCGGCATCGACTACGACGTACTGGCGCTCGACCTCACCGAATCCGAAAGCCGCCATCGCGCCCTGGTCAGCGATCCGACCCCACCAACGGCACCCCCCACGCTGCCTGAGCCTGACACCATGGCACGCCCGCCCGCGGCGCCGGCCCCATCGGCCCCGACGCCGGCAACCACACCTGGGTCGCGCGAGCGCGAGGGCGGCTCAGGGTCGGACGGCTCACCCGCAGGAAGCCCCATGGCTGCTCCTGGTGATCGGCTGCAGGGGCACATCGTTTCGCCTGCACCGACGACGGAGCGGCTGCAATCCATTCAGCGGATGGTCGCCGACGAGCTGGGGGATGCGCTGCCCGATTTCTCGGCCAACGTCTTGCAGTCCATTCCCGTCCAAGCAGGCGGTCTCTACCCGATTTCCGACGTCTGGCACATCGACGCGAGCCTGGACACGCCCGAGCGCCTGCGCATCCACGTCGCGCAGTTCGCCCGCGAGATCGCGGGCGAGGCTCGCCTGGACGAGTGCATCGATGACCGTCCAGACGGCATCGGTTTCGCCTGCCGTGCCCACGCCCAAGACCTGGAGCCGCTGGGCCGTGCCGTCCTGGCGCTGCTGGCATGCATGGCCGGTCAGCAGCCCGCCGACGTCGGCTTGGATAACAGGCAATTCGTCATCGACCTGTCGGCGTTGCTGCACGGACAAGGCGACGCAACCCGGCGACTGAGCGACACCGCACTGGTCAAGCTGTTCCGGCTGCTGCGGCTGGCCCGCCGTCTGCTCGACCTGGACGCCGGCGCTGCGGACCCTGGAACGTGACCGAGGGAGACCAGCATGTCCGCACCACACCCACTCAACCAGGCCGTCATCGCCCAGGCCCTCTATGACCTGCGCAATGGGCAACTGCGCCGCTGCAAGCTGATGGGGTTTGGCGAGGAAGAGCTGGACGCCCTCAAGCATCCCGCGCTGATCAGCGTGCTGGCCAACGCCAACGTCTCGTGGTGCTCGGTGACGGTCAACCGCGAAGTGCTCCGGCGTCTGCTCAGGCAGGCGCAGGATGTGGAGAAGGAGATCGCCACGGTCGATCGCATGCTGCGCCTCGGCGCGAGCACCGAAATGGTCAGCCGCTTCTACGGCCTGACCCACCAGGAAGTGGCGCTTCGCCGCGAAATCCTCGGCCTGCCCAAGCGCAAGGGTCGCCATCCCGTGCTGGACGAGAAGCAGGACACGGAGCTGTGGCGGCAATGGAAGGCCGTGACCAGCAGCAGGAACGTCGATCTCGAAGACGAAACCTCCATCCTCGATGCCGCCATGGACCTCGCCGAAGGCATGTCGCTGCCTCTGTCGGTGGTCTGGGCTTCGATCAAGAGCTGGGTCGATCAAGGATTGGGTTAACCATGGCCGTGGACGACACCGCACCACGTCGTGGCCCCATCGCACTCGCAGACCTGTTCGACGCTGCGCTGAAAGACCTTGTGCCCAAGCCCAACGCCGACGCGCCCCCGCCCACACCTACACCTGTCGCGATGCCCACTGGTCCGGCGTCTGGCGATGCCTTCCTGTTCAGCGGCAACCGGCACGAGACCGTACCGCGACGGCTGTTCCTCGACCGCCGCCTGACGCCGCTGGAGCGCAATGCCTGGCAGGTCTTCCGGCTGATGCTCAACGACGATGGCGTGACGGCGTTCCCGACGTATGAACAGCTTCGGCCCTGGCTGGCGTCGATGCCCTGCGCCGGGCAAGCCTCGCACGAAACCGTGGCGCGAGCACTGACGCTGCTGCGGCTGACTCGATGGCTGAGCCTGGTGCGGCGACGGCGCGACGCCAAGACCGGCCGCATCCTCGGCAACCTCTATGTCCTGCACGACGAGCCGCTGACCCCCTTTGAAGCGATGCAGCTCGACCCGGACTACCTGCAACTCGTCAGCCAAGCGCTCGGCCATTCGGCCAAAGCCGTGCAGATCGTAGGCCTGCACACCCTCAAGGAAATCGGCGAAGACCCGATGCTGGCCGGGCGCACCCTGCCATCGAGGCTGCAAGTCCTGGCCGAACGCCTCGCCAGCCAGGGCGTCGGGGCGCACGAAAGTTATCCACAGGAGGACGCCACGCACGAATCCGAAGAAGGGGCGACGAGCCTTCTTCGGAATCCTGACGATCCCACTTCGGAATCCGAAGCAGGGTCGAAACCCGCGCCAGACGCCTCTCTTCGGAATCCGAAGCAGGCCCGTACAGTACGTAGTAGTCGTATTAATGAAGTACGTACTACCGCGCAGGCACAAGCGCATGCGCGCGCGCTGGGCGACCTGCAATGGCCCAAACGCTTCGCGGAACTGAAGGCAGAGCAGCAGACAGGTGCGAGGGTGGCACTACAGCAGGTCGATGCTGCGCTGAGGCAGGCCGTGCTGGACGAATGGGCTGCACGATGCAGCAACCATGGCATCCGCAATCCTGCAGGGTATCTGTTCGGCATCATCCAGCGGGCCATCCATGGCGAGTTCAACGCCTGGGCCAAGAAGGACGCGCCATCGGCGCCCGTTGCGCCGAACGAGCGGCCGCCACCACCAGCACCGCCACCATCCCAGCCGCAGGGCAAGCCTGTGCCGCCAGAAGTCGCCAGGCAGCACATCGAGCGGCTGCGCAACCTGCTCGCCAGCAAGTGAGCGGGCCTGCAAGGTGGTGAAGTGGATGCCGGTGGCTTCCAGTAGAGCTATCCCCTGGGGATAGTTCCACTGACGGCTACACGTCGAACCGCTGCACGCCAGGCCTCGATCGCCTGCAGCGGGATCGGCCTTGTTCGCGCTGATCCGGGTGTGCAGCGTTCCTTGGCGCTCCATGGCGCTATCCCCAGGGGATAGATCGCGACGCATGCACCCACCGCGCCGTGAACCGGGGACGGGCGGGTTTCGGTTTGTTGACTGACTGCCTTCCGCTACCTGCCGAAGCTGTCCGCTCTTTTCCAACAACGAGCGGACACCATGGCAACCACCAACGAACCCCTGCAACTGAATCTCGGCTCCTTGCGCAGCGCGATGTCGCTGACGCTGCACACGCACCACGCCTCGCGCATCTGGCACGGCCGCGCCGCCGCCGAAGGGCGACCGGGCATCGTCGGCCTGAACGGCTACATCGCCCAGATGAACAAGATGCGGCGCGGCTCGGAGCAGGACGACCCGTACAGCGACTTCTGGATGCTCCGCATCGAGGACAAGCTCGACCAGACCAAGGCCACGCTGCAATCGCTGCGCGAACAGGTGGACCAGGCCCTGGCGAGCGTGCCGCCGGCACTCACCCTGGGCGAAAACCTCAACGTCCAGCCGGTCAAGCTGCCGCTGTTCGTCAATGCGCAGCTCGGCTTTGCCGCCGTGTACCTGCTCGCCGACTACGACGATATCGCCCGCAAGCTGATCCTCGCGCACCACACCGCGCTGATCGATCGCTCGACGCTCGAACGCTGGCTCAACGAAGGCGCGCATGCACTGCGCAGCCTGTTCTCGCTGGCCCAGCAGTACCGCTACTCGGGCTGCACCCGCGACGACTTCGCCGCCAAGAATGCCGCAGCGCGGGCGGCGTTGGAAAAGTTCGGCGAGATGCCGCCGGACGTGCTGGAGGGCACGCGCCGCTCGAAGTTCGCGCCGCCCATCATGCGCCGTGGCCTGCAGCAGCGCGGTGACGGTCCTGCCGCAGCCGCATCGCCCAGCGACGAGGCCGCCGCCCCCGAAGCGACGGCCGGCGAGGACGCGCAGGCATGAGCGACCCAAACCGCGACACCCGCTACTTCCGCCCTCTGCAACAGACAGCCTTCATGCAGTTGGAACACGCAGCCTCTCAAAAAGGCCTTTTAAAGCCCTTTAAGGGTAAAGGGGACTTGGAGGCCTGGGCCAGCCAGTGCTTCGCCATGCGCGACGAGTTGATTGGCTTGGCGCAGCGACAGGTGCTGCAACAAGCCCTCGGGCATCCCTTCCACCTGCTCCCCATCGAACTGGCCCAGCAGACAACTGGCGCAGGCACGGCGTTTCTTCGCTGGCGCAAGCACGACCGCTCGGCCATGGGCGTGGCACTGTGGCAGGAGCTGATGGCGAGTACCAGCACGCCGGTCAACCTGCTGGCCGACTTGCACGCCATCGAGCTGCAGCGCATCACGCTGAACATGCAGATCAGCCTGTTGCACACCTTGGGCAGGCTGGCCCAGGAGTGTGCCAGCAAGGCCACCGAGGCGGAAGACGCTTACCTGCGTCGGCTCAAGTCCATCCCACCCGCACTGCGCGATCAGTGATCGCGCCGGGCAACCCAGCACGCGCTCGTCACCGACCAGGTGCGGGTATTTCAACCACCACGGAGATTGCAACATGAGTACGCATTTTTCTGGCGAGGGCAACATCGGCTCGCCCCCCGAGTACCGGGAGTTCCCCAACGGCAACGACGAGCCCAGCCGCCTTCTGCGCCTGAACGTCTATTTCGACAACCCCATTCCCAAGAAGGATGGCACCTTCGAGGATCGCGGCGGCTTCTGGGCGCCGGTGGAAATCTGGCACCGCGACGCCGCGCACTGGAAGGACCTCTACCAGAAGGGCATGCGCGTGCTGGTCGTCGGCCGGATGGAGCGCGAACCTTGGACGGACAACGAGGATCAGCCGCGCGAGACCTGGCAGATCAACGCGCGCAGCGTCGGCATCCTGCCGTTCCGCATCGAGTCCGTAGCCCTCAGCCCCAGGCAGCAAGAGGCCGCGCAGGATGCGCAGCCGAAACCCCCGGCCGCCCAGGAACCGACCGCGCCGAAGGAGCCGAAGCGCAGGAAGTGATCCGGCATGGGGCGGTGGCAGTCGTCCGTCGCCCCCATGCCCTCGCGAGCTATCCCCAGGGGATAGCTCCATCAACGTCCACCGGCGTCCGTGCGCTCCAAAAAATCGCGGCTCCCGGCCCGCACATCCCCGGCCGAACGCCACTCCCGTCCCCGCCATCCCATCCCGTAAAAGTGGTCGCCACCGCATGCGGCTTGTTTGCTGCTGCCCTTGGTGGTGTTCGGCATCCTCGATTCCCGCAACTCAATGAACCATGGAAATCGGATGGACTGACATGCGGCTGTTCTTGTGCGAGAAGCCCTCCCAGGGCAAAGACATTGGCCGGATTCTCGGCGCGACGCAGCGCGGTGAAGGCTGTCTCAGCGGCTCCGGCGTCACCGTCACCTGGTGCATTGGCCATCTCGTAGAAGCAGCAGCTCCCGAGGTCTATGACGCGGCGCTCAAGCGCTGGTCGCTGGAGCAGTTGCCCATCGTTCCCCAGCAGTGGCGGGTCGAGGTCAAACCGAAGACCGCCACGCAATTCAAGGTCGTCAAAGCGCTTCTGGCGAAGGCGACCCATTTGGTCATCGCCACCGATGCCGACCGCGAGGGAGAGCTGATCGCCCGCGAGATCATCGACCTGTGCGGTTACCGCGGCCCCATCGAACGGCTGTGGTTGTCGGCGCTCAACGATGCGTCGATCCGCACCGCGCTCGGCAAGTTGCGGCCCTCATCCGACACGCTGCCGATGTACTACTCGGCGCTTGCGCGCTCACGCGCCGACTGGCTCGTGGGCATGAACCTCAGCCGGTTGTTCACGGTGCTCGGGCGTCAGGCCGGCTACGACGGCGTGCTGTCCGTCGGGCGCGTGCAGACGCCGACCCTGAAGCTCGTCGTGGACCGCGACCGCGAGATCGCGGCCTTCAAGTCGGTGCCGTTCTGGGCCATCGACGTGTCCCTGTCTGCGGGTGGACAGGCTTTCAGCGCGCAGTGGGTTCCGCCCGATGGCTGCACCGACGACGCTGGCCGCTGCCTGCAACAGCCGGTTGCCCAGCAAGCCGCGCAACAGATCCGCGCTGCGGGTAGCGCTCAGGTGGTGTTTGTCGAGACCGAACACATGCGTGAAGGCCCGCCGCTGCTGTTCGACCTGGGCACCTTGCAGGAGGTCTGTTCCAAACAGCTTGGGCTGGATGTTCAAGAAACCCTGGAGATCGCCCAGTCCCTGTACGAGACCCACAAGGCCACTACGTACCCGCGTTCCGATTCAGGCTACCTGCCCGAAAGCATGTTTGCCGAGGTGCCCACTGTTCTGGACAGCCTGCTCAAGACCGATCCCTCGCTGCGCCCGATCATGGGCCAGCTCGACCGCTCCCAGCGCTCGCGCGCCTGGAACGACGGCAAAGTGACGGCGCACCATGGCATCATTCCCACCTTGGAACCCGCGAACCTCTCGGCCATGAGCGAGAAGGAACTGGCGGTGTACCGGCTGATCCGCGCGCACTACCTGGCGCAGTTCCTCCCTCACCACGAGTTCGACCGCACTGTCGCCAAGCTGTCCTGCGACCAGCAGAAGCTGGTGGCCACCGGAAAACAGGTGATCGTCAAGGGCTGGCGCCTGGTGCTGGCCGAGCCGCAAGCGGACGAGGACGGTGAAGCCACGGCACGCAGCCAGGTACTCCCCGTGCTGCGCGAAGGCATGGCGTGTCAGGTGACCGAGGCCGAGATCAAGGCGCTCAAGACGATGCCGCCCAAGCCTTACACGCAGGGCGAGCTGGTCAAATCCATGAAGGGGGTCGCCAAGCTGGTGACGGACCCGCGCCTGAAGCAGAAGCTCAAGGATACGGTCGGCATCGGCACAGAGGCCACGCGGGCCAACATCATCAGCGGGTTGATCGCCCGCAGCTACCTTGTGAAGAAAGGACGCTCCATTCGCGCATCGGATGCAGCGTTCACCCTGATCGACGCCGTACCCGCGGCGATTGCAGACCCCGGCACGACGGCAGTGTGGGAACAGGCGCTCGACATGATCGAGGCTGGTCAGCTCACCCTGGATGTGTTTATCGGCAAGCAGGCCGCATGGATTTCGCAACTGATCGCGCAGTACGGCAGCACCTCGCTGTCCATCAAGGTTCCCCAGGGACCCGCTTGCCCGCAGTGCGGCGCACCCACGCGCCAGCGCACCGGCAAGACCGGCCCCTTCTGGTCGTGCAGTCGCTACCCCGACTGCAAAGGTACGCTGCCGGTCGAATCCGGCGCGTCCAAACGCGGAGCCTCGCGATCTCTACGCCTTTATGGCAGTAGCGGCCGCAAAGGCTCTTGACCGACCCCGTTCCCCGAGAGCCGTGTCCGCCATCGGCGGCGTGGCCCATGTCCCGCACGCCCTGCGGGACGCCCAGCGCGCAACGCCTTCTCTTGTCCGTGTGCGCGTCCCGCCCGGCCGTCCCCGGCCGCGGGACCTGAAGGTAGCTTCTCCACGAACCATGTCCGGGGTTTCCCGGCGCGTTCTACTGATCTGCATTTTTCCGCTTCTGCGAAGGGTCCCCCGATGGCTTGCCCGCCTGCGAGCCACCCGGAGACCCTTCGTGGTCAGCGGTATTCGATGCCGTGCCCAACGGCGAAAAACTGGGCTCCTTTTGTGCGCGGATGTGCGCCAGAAGATGCCGGCGCCAACCACGACATGCGCCGGGTGCGATTGCTTGATGAGCAGCCGGTTCTAGCGACAACCGGGCCTGCAACAGCCCACGGGTGGTTCTGTCATCCCGAGCCGGAGGCCACTGGGCCTTCGGCGCCTTTCTCCTGCCGATCAACGTCCCGGCCCGGCCACACAGTCCAAGGCCACACAAACAGGAGACCCGACATGAACCCGCAACCTCGCCCCCCACGCGGTGTGCCCCAAACCGCGCCACTGCTGTACGGCAGCGTGTGCAGCGGCATTGAGGCCGTGAGCCTCGCCTGGCAACCTCTCGGCCTCGAAGCCGCATGGTTCGCCGAGATCGAGCCGTTCCCGAGCGCCGTGCTCGCCCACCGTTACCCCCGCGTGCCCAATCTGGGCGACATGACCGCGATCGCCCGCCAGGTGCGTGCCGGCACTGTGCCAGCGCCCGACATCCTGGTCGGCGGCACGCCGTGCCAGTCGTTCAGCGTTGCAGGTAGCCGTCGCGGGCTGGATGACCCGCGCGGTGCCCTTTCCCTTGCCTATGTGGAGCTTGCCAATGCCATCGACCAAACCCGCCAACAAGACAGCCGCCCGGCGGCCACGCTCGTCTGGGAAAACGTCCCAGGCGTACTCAACGACCGCAGCAATGCCTTCGGGCATTTCCTGGGCGCACTGGCCGGAGAAAGCCGTGCGCTCCAGCCGCCAGGGGAAAAATGGGCGTACGCTGGTTGTGTGTCTGGACCCCGCCGCCGCATCGCCTGGCGCGTGCTCGATGCTCAATATTTCGGTGTCGCCCAACGCCGCAAGCGTGTGTTTCTTGTGGCAAGTGGTGGAGATGACCTCGATCCCGCAGAAGTACTTTTTGAGCGCGCAGGCCTGCTCGGGGATTCTTGTGCGGGCAGCGCGCCGTGGCAAGAAGCTGCCTGCACTGCTGAACCTAGTGTTGACCCAGCAGACGGATATGCAGGACTGAAGCAGCCCTGCGGCAAGGTCACGACGACGTTTGGGTTCAGCAATGGGCGTGGCCCGACCGATCTTGCAGCCAGTTTGATGGCTGGCGGCCCGAAGCACGACATCTGCACCGAGACCTACTTGGTGCAATCCGTCGCAGGCAACATCAGCCACACCCTCGACACCGCCAACAACGGCAAGGGCAGCAGCGAGGACGGCACCGGCAAGGGTGTTCCGATCATCGCCTTCATCGCGCAGGGCAGCGGCGCCGATGCCACGCTCGACCTGACACCGACGTTGCGCGCTGGCGGCCATTGCAACAGCCATGCGAACGCCGGGGTCGTGCCCGCCATCGCGTTCGCGCAGAACAACCGCGGTGAAGTGCGCTTCGAGTCGGGCCATGGCCAGGTCGCTTGCACCGTGCTGTCCAACGGCAAGCCGGGCTACGGCGTACCTATGGTGGCCTGCGTGTCTCTGCACGGCCGCGAGCAGGGTCTTGCCGCCGAGCTGGGCGGCAGCGTAGCGGGCGCACTGCGCACCAGCGGCGGCGGCGCGGACAAGCCCTATGTCCTGGCTCCCGACTTCGAGGCGCATTTCCGCTACGACTGGAACGACCCTGGCCCCGGCGACTGGTCGCATTGGCGGGTGCGGCGGCTGATGCCCGTGGAGTGCGAGCGGCTGCAAGGCATGCCCGACGACTACACGCTGATCCCGTACCGCGGCAAGCCCGCTGCAGATGCTCCGCGCTACAAGGCGATCGGCAACTCCATGGCCGTCCCGTGCATGGCGTGGCTGGGCCAGCGCCTGGTGCAGTACCTGCACAAGACGGGCTCGACCGCTTCGGATTGATCGGCGACGCAGCCTGCGGGCCACTCCATTCTCCCTCTTGCATTGCCGATGGTTCGGCAACAGCCCGTAGCCAGGGTGTCAAGGCTGCCGCGGGTTTCACCCACGCCACCCGCCAGTTCGCCTCGGCATCTCACCGGCGAACGCTGCCCACTGGGCATCGATGCCTCATTTCTCCAACCCACGGGATGGCCGCCACGTCCCGTCAGGAGCATGTCGCCACCCGGTCGATCTCAGGACTTCCCCATGGACAACATCACCAAGCAAGACCGCATTACGCTGAAGAACCTCAAGGTGGCCGACTTCGCCAGCGAGGAAACACTGTGCTTCAACGCAACCGTCGTGTTCGACGGTACTCCCATCGCCGAGGCCCGCAACGACGGCCACGGTGGCTCGACGTTCCTCCACGCGCTCAACGGCAAGGCGGGGCTACTGGCGCAGGCCGAAGCCTTCGCCAAGGGCCTGCCGCCTGCGCCGCTTGACCTCGGCCACGAGAGTGAAGACCCTCACTACATCGACATGACGCTCGACTTCCTGGTCGATGAGCTGGCCGACGCCATGCACGCGGAACGCAAGGTGCGAGCCGCATTCAACCGCGACATCGGCAACAAGGTGCTGTTCATCAAGGAAGGCAAACTGCTGTTTATCAAGGGCATCAAGCTCAAGGCCATCGCCGACCGGAAGGCGTACTTCGCTTCGCTGCGCGCCCGGCAGGCCCAGCCCATCGTCATCCTGGCCGAGCTTCCACCCGAGCAGGCATTCGATTTGTGGAAGCAGTATGTCCTGGGCGACAAGCCCGACTGACCCAGCGTCACCGCACCCTCCTGACAGCCCCGCACTCGATGCGGGGCTTCTTTCTTTCGGTCCCCATCAATCGGGTCTGGGCTGGATGCCATTTTCCAACTGACGCAGCGCGGTCCGCGCACGAAGCTGCCCGCATGTTCGCTGATTCGTCAGCACATGCCAGCAGCCAGGGTTTTAGGCTGTCGCGGGTCTCTCCCGCGTTACCCACCAGTCCGCATCGCATCAAGTCTGCGGACGCGCGTCCTCGTGACGTCGATGCCTTTTATCAACCGCGTGCGGGAGCCGCCATCCCGTGAGGGACGAGGCCCCGCTTTTCCAAGGAGCCTATCCATGTCCCAGCAAGCCTCTTTCGGCCAAACCTTCGGGCAATTGGCCTCGACCTACTGCGGCAAGTTCCTGCCGCTCGAAGTCCTGCAAAGCGCCGCCGGCCACTACATCGGCACGCGCGATACCGAAGGCCCCGTTTCGCGGGAATCCCGCGAGTACTTCCGCAGCTATGCCGCGGCTCAACGTGCCCTCGAAAGAGGCGGCTGGTCCCAGCTCGCCGTTCCTTGATCCAAACTGGAGGAATCACGTCATGAACCAGCTACTGCCGCGGGAAGTCGTCGATCAGATCATGCGGGAAGAACAGCATTTCGCCGCCGCGCCTCAAGCCTTTTTCGAGGCATGGAAGCGTGGCGTCGAGATTGCTGGCCCCGAGTGGTTCGGCGACGGCACCCGTGAAGGTCTGAACCAGGCCAAGAGCAAGTGGGATCTGCGTCCCAACATGCTGCGGCTCAACGACGCCCTCGGCGTCCTGAGCAGCGGCGAACGCATGTTCCTGTCTGCCATGGTCAGCTTCTACAACGCGCGTGAGGGCGGTGCCATGCTCAAGCGCTGCCACTTCCACGGGCTGTCGGACTTCGACGGTCTCGACCTGCAACGCCGCAAGGTCATCGCCGACCTGCTCGTGAACTACAACGGTTGGTGAGCCGGTCTCCGGCACACCACTGTCTTTCGTTCCCCCCGAGAGGGACATGCGCCCAAAAGGCCATGTCCCTCAATTTCTTCTCCATCACCCTGCGGATGCCATCGTCCGCATGGGCTGGCTCCGCTTTCTCGAAAGGAGCCACCATGGCGAACAACTACTACGAAGGCACGGGCGTTCTCGTGCTGGAGCGTGTCACCCCCGTCATCAAGGCGCTGTTCGGCGCCTTCGCGCTGAACGAAGGCCATCCCGGCAACGGGCAGGCCTACATCGCCCAGATCGCCGAGACCAATGATCCGCGCTGGACGGATGTGCTGGACGGCCTGGAAGACCTGGCCGCACAACTCGGCATCCCCATGCCCGACGACGAAGAGTTGTCGATTCCACCTCTGCTCGAACGGCTGGCCGCGCACTTCGGTGCCGAGCAGGACGCGGAGCTGGAGAACCTGATCGAGCACCACAAGTTCGAGGACAGCGCCGACCTGGAAGCCTTGCTTCTGATCGCTTCCTGCTTCGATGACGGCCATCGCCTGACCGCCATCCAGTTCGAAGGCTGCTGGCATTGCAGCAGGCCGAGGCTGTTCGAGTTCGGCGGCAACGGCTGCTACCTGAGCCGCGAGGTCCAGGTCTTCAGAACGTCCTCGCAGGCGCTCCAACTCGGCGACCAACTGCGCAAGACGATCCTGTCCGCCGACATCGAAGAGGCCTCGGCATTGATCGCGCTGGAGGCCGCCAACCTGCTCGCAGGCATCAACGACGAGCAGTTCCGCCTGAATGTGCGCCGTCGCGTCGCCGACCGACTGGCCCAGATGCCAACGATCAGCGCCGCCTGACGCATTTTCCATTTTCAACCCACCGGGTCCAATTCCCGGTGGCGGGAATTGGCTCCATTATTCAATCTGGAGAGTTCCCAATGTCCCAGAAACCCAATCCCTTTCACCGTGGCTACTGGAATCTGAAAATCGTCCGCACGCTGTGCATCAGCTACGAGGACGGAAGCCCGCATGTCTGGCGCAACATCCACGCGAGCCAGCAACACCTCTCCGACGAGGAACTGGTTTCATCGTCCTGCATCGTCGCCAACGATTTCGCCGTGGTCAGCGATGGCCGCGAAGCCGTGAACGCCGAGGTACTGGCCGAATGCGATGCCGGTGAAGGCGTCAGCGGCGAAGGTGTGATCGGTGCCGTGGTCTATGCCATCCATGGCGAGGACTTCGACGGCCGCCCAGTCCACGTCGGTGACGCCTATTCGGCCGAGGCCGCGCGGGAAGCGATGCAGCGCCTGAGTTTCGAGACCGGCTACTACAGCCGGTGCTGGGAAATCAGCCGTGAGCACATCACGGTCGATAGCTGGCACTACCTCGCCGGCCTGGCGGACATCGCCACGCCGGAGGCCATGTTGTTCATCGCCTTCCGTGTGCCGTACAGCCCGGCGATCGGCGTCAAGCTGATTTCCACGCCCTGGACGGACCAGAACCTGGAGCACGCCGAGGGCATCACCGCCGAGCAGCTTCGACAGGAGCACCGGAACAAGGGCATGCCGGACGACCTGGCGAACATCCTTGAACTGGCTGGCCAGGCCGATGTGCGCATCCTCATCCTCGATGCAGACGCACCCGCGTTGCTGGGCCTGCCGCTGGCCGAGGGCTAGCAGCCGCGCGACACGCGGGTCTTCCTCTTTGTCCCCTCATGCCAGCCCGTCTCCCCCAAGAGTCGGGCTGGTCCATTTTCATAGGAGCAACCTCATGTTCCCCAACCTCATTTCGCGCGCACCGGACTTCGAGCACCAGCTCGGAGCCTGCGTCAACGCCATGAGCCAGGACGACGCCATCGGCCAGATCCTGGTATTCGAGCGCACGCACGGCACGCTGCACATGCGCCATATCGCCGGCGCCGACTTGGTGGACACCGACATTGACGACTACGAGATGGTCGTCTTCGACGGTGGCAACACCGGCGGCGACACGTGGAAGCATGTGTTCTTCCCGCGTCAGCGCGAACACTACTTCGTGTACCAAGCCTGATCCAACCAGCCCCTTTCGAGGGGCCTTTTTCTTGTCCCCAGCGCGGGAAACCGGGTGCGGCGCAGTGCCGTTTCATGCGGGCGGGTAGCCCGGCCCAGGGCCATCCTTGCCCCCATGTTCGTCGGCGTTGCCGACACATGCCCAGGCAGCCGAGACCTTCGAGGCTGCAAGCACGGGAAACCGCGCTGGTTGTTTCTTCCTACGGACGCACCGCGTCCATCCACCCACAAGGGACCTCTCCCTTGCGGGCGGGGAATCCCTTGTTCTTCCTCAAGGAGATTCCCATGGACCGTTCCCTCATCAAATCCATGATGCCTTCGCTTGTCGCAGGCCATGTGCCCCGCAACGTGCGGTCGTTCAAGTATCGCGTGTTCGATGATCAGCCGCAGTCCTCGACGCTGGGCTTCGCCATCGACCCCCAGCCCTTCGACGGCAAGGTGGTCGCGGCCAGCGACGACGCCATCGTCGTCAAGCTCAAGCCCAGCGAGTTCGCGGTGCTCGACCCCCACCTGGTGACCACCCTTCCCAGCGAAGGCGCCAAGGTGCATGTCCAACCGTATGCCCGCCGCCGCTTCGACGGCCTGCGCGCGGACACCCCGGAAGTAATCACCGAGAAGACCGCGGACGGTGTTCCCTACACCATCACCAGGCACATCCTCGGCTCCGCGCCTGCCAAGCTGCCCATCCCCGAGCCGCAGTGCATGGAACTGGGACAGCTCATCCAGCAGTTGGAGGAAATGCCGGCTCCCGATGGGTTCCGGCGCATCACCCACATGCTGGTCGATGCGGGTGCCCGCGACTTCACCTGGGTCGATCCGAAGCCGTCCAAGATCATCGAGACACCCCCGGCGATCAGCTTCTCGGTTTCGACCTCGAAGTTCGAGGGCCAGGTGACGATCCTCTACGACCGCGGCGGCGACACCTACGCGGTGGAACTGAGCCGCGACGGCGAACTGGTCGATCGGCACGACGAGGTGTATTTCGACATGCTCGGTGAAGTGCTGGAGCGGCTTATCGACGACGGGCACTGGCGTCTGATCGACGTGAGCGTCATCGACGCCAAGGCAACCAAGCGGCGCTACGGCTGACCGCAGCCTACCGGCGACTTGCCCCCATAGGCCTTCCATCCATTCGGGTGGAGGGCCTTTTTCTTCAGGAGATCAACCATGTCACTGCGATTCAAAGGTTCCGACCTGCGCCCCGTGCTGGCCGAGGCCGTTGCCAACCAATGCCGCGTCGTCCTCGCCAAGGACCAGGGCGTGTACTTCCTCGCCGAGCAGGGAGAGCGCCGTCCCGATGGCCGCGTGAAGCTGCTGGCCTATGCCGTCGGCTGCAACCCGGATACCGACCCGTTTGACGGCTGGTGGGAACTGGCGCGTGCCGAGCTGGGTGGCGACGACTTCGGCGAGTTCTTCGATCCGAAGGAAGGCGTCTTCGCCCGCATCCTGCGCGGCATGGACGATCTGATGCTATCCGCCACCACGACGCACCTGTCGCTGGAGGTGGTGCCATCGATGTAGTGCGAATACCACTGTCCCCTCACGGCCCCCTTCATGGGGGCTTCTTTTTTTGCGGCGCTGGCGGCATGGACAAAGGGAAGCGTCCGGATGCCGATTGATTACTGCCGCGCGCGCGAAGCCCGTCCATGCTGCCCCCATGCCTGCTGACGTTGTCAGCGACATGCCAGGCAACCATCGGTCTTCGAGGTTGCCGCGCAGTTTCCACTGCGTGACCGAGCCAGCTCGCACCGCATCCATCCGCGAGCGGCCACCAGTCCTGGTGGCGGATGCTTTCGCCTTATCAACCCACCGCGGGGTTACGCACCTTTCCCCGCATGCGTGGGGCCGGTGTGTCTCCGCTTCATCCCAATGGAGATTCACCATGAGCACCACGTCCAACGAGAAATCGTATTTCGACCTCCACACCTCGGGCATCGGCTACATCCAGCGTGTCCGCGAGGTTCCCGTCCGGGGCGGCCGCCGTGCGCAGCCCTTCCTGGCATGCACCATCGCCGCGCTGGTCGGCTCCGCCAAGGACCCCAGCTACCGCTACTTCGACGTCAAGGTCTCGGGTGCCGAGGCCAAGAAACTGGTCGAGCGCTACATCGGCGTTGACGATCCCAAGCAGCGGCCGCTGGTGCGCTTCCGCCTCGGCGACCTCTGGGGCGATGCGTACATCCGCGACAAGGGTGAGCACAAGGGCCAGGCCGCCGCGTCTCTGAAGGCGCGACTGCTGAAGGCCGAGCCGCTTGACCGGGCCGAACTGGCTTCGATCAAGCTGCACGAGCTGATCACCCGCGGCATCGGCTACCTCAGCCGCCCGAAGGACGTCTCCCCCAAGGATGGCGATCCGTTCCTGTCGTGCTGCGTCGCGGCGCTGGCCGGACCTGTCGGTGAACCGGAATATCGGTACTTCGACACCATCGTCGCCACCCCTGAAGCCGAGCACCTGGTTCGCCGGTGCGTGCAGGCCATCGAAGGGGACCGCAAGGTGCTGATCGCCTTCCGTCTGAACGACATGAAGATCGATCCGTACATCCGCACCAAGGGCGAGCGCGCCGGGGAACCGGGAGCGAGCCTGGAATCGACGCTGGTCCACATCGGTCTCATCAAGATCGACGGCACCCAGGTCTATCCGACGAGCCAGGCGCAAGCCGAGGCGCCGCAAGCCGAGGACGCACCCGCGCCCGAAGCCGAGGTTGCCGCCGACACCGCTGCCGACCAGCCTGTCGAGCCCGCCGTGCGCGAGCCCGCAGGTGAAGTCGAGGAGCAGGAGCCGGCATTGGCTGCTTCGTTCTGATCCGGCATGGCCCCTCACGGGGCCTTGCCTTTTTCCTATTCCCCAAGGAGAACCATCATGGCAGTCACATCGGCGCCCGACCAATCGGGTTCGCCCATCACCGTCCCAGGCCAACTCACGCTGCGCACGATCCGCGGAAGAAACGGCCCTTTCAACGTCGGCCGACTTGTCACCCCCATCGGCAAGTTCGCGGTGAAGGATGCGGAGCTGGAGCAGTACCCCGAAGGCAAGTACGACGGGGAGTTCGTCATCCGCTACATCTTCCCGAAGTCCTATCCCGTCGGCGACGGCATGCGGTTCGAGATCCGTGCCAACCTGGACGGGATGACGCTCAACGGCATCGACAAACTGAGCCGTGACGAGGCACGCAGCTTCACCACCCAGGAAGTCGATCCGCTCGATGAAGAACTGGGCGCGCAGCCTGCGTCAACGCCGGCCAAGCCCGCCAAGGCATCCAGACCCGCCAAGCCCGCATCCGTGCAGGCGTCCGCGGACCCGCTGATCGATACCACGCCTTTTGGTGTGGATGCCCCGCCGCCCGCTGCGGCTGCTGCCCCCGGCAGCACCGAAGATGGCGACGCCGCGCTGTTCGGGCTGCTCTGGCCGCTGGGAGAGTCCGTGAAACTGGATTCGACCATCGACCGCCGCACCCTGCGCGCGCAGATCGCCCGCCTGGGTGAACTGGGCTACGCGCTGGACTTCAAGACGCAGGAGTGGAGCCGCCAGGCCGAACTGCAACCTGCGTGATCGCAGACGCCGCATCCGCGGTGTTCTTGATCCATCCGCCGGGGTTCCTTCCCCATGCGGGGGAGGCTCCGACTTTCTTCTGGAGGTCTCCATCATGTCCACCATCGCTTGCGATGCACCTCATTGCACGCTGGACGAACCCGCGTGGCGCGCTGTCTGCAAGACGGCCGCCGAGCACGCCCAGCGTGGTTGCGGCCTGTCCTGGGATCACTGGGTCACGCTTTTCAGTTCGGAGATCGACGCGCAAGCCAGTCGGTTGCCGGAAACCCAGCGGGCTCAGGCCCTGGAAATCGCGACCCAGGAATGGGACTACGCAACCCCTGCCGAACGGCAGGAAACGCAGGAGTGGAACGCTGCGAACGGCTACTGCTCCCATGGCATCGAACTGGGCTACTGCCCAGCCGGTTGCGGCTCCTAGTCCGCACCGGACTCCATCGCCGCACGCGCGGCATTCCATCACCCGCTGGGGGCTCTCCCCCACGGGGAGGCCTCCGGCTCGATTCTTCAGGAGGCCTTTCATGGGCTGGTATTTCTCCCCCCAATCGCGGTCTGAACTGATCGCGGAACTGATCGCACCGCAAGAGACCGAGCGCGCCAGCGTCAAGGTCATCGCCCACGCGCTGCGCGGCAACGTCCTGTGGTCCGTCACGGAAGTGACGGCCAAGGTCGAAGGCGTGCATCGTCATCTGGCGCCAGGCCAATCCCTGCGCTACATCCGCTGCGATCTTCTCGAACGCAGCGGCGACCAGTGGGGCTACAAGCCACTGGACGAGTCCATGCACCCGTACTACTACACGTGCCCGCTGTCCTATCTGGACCTCGCACCAGAGCAGTCCGCCGACTGGCGTGCAGGCGTTCGCGCCTACCACGCGCGGCGGCGCACACCCACGGCACCTGCGGCACCCACCGCAGCGCTGATGGCCTGAGCCAGGAGGAACCGACATGGACCCGATCCTGGCTGCGCTTCCGCCCTCGCTGTTGAAGCTCGTTGAAGGGAGTTTGTCCAACGACGAAGTTTCTTCCGACGAGGAAATGCTGGAGTACTTCATCAGCAACGGCCTCACCGAGGCACAGGCACGGCAGGCACTGACCCACCGCGACCAGTACCTCAACAACATCTACCTGGAGGGCTTCACGCCAATCACTTCGGTAGATGAGGCGCTTCACTTCAACCCGCACACCCGGCAGTTCGAGCCGGACTGAGCGGCTTTCTTCCACCCCCTGGGGCAGTACTTGCCCCAGCGGGCGGTGCTGTTCCCGTTCATCCGAGGACACCACCATGCCCGAAAACACTTCTTCCACCACGCTGTATCGCATCGACGAATGCTCCGACGTGATGGCCGATGCTTGCGTCGGCGATGACCAGGGCAATCTGATCTTCCTGTCGATCTGGGCGCGCGACACCGCCGTCCAGCAGTTCCTCGCTCGTCTGACCCTCGGGCGCGACGAACAGGGCCTGGACCAGTTCCACGTCATCACCGACCAGGGCGGCAGCGTCCCGGTGTTCGTCAGCAACGTCGATCGTCTGGAAAAGCGCATGACCCGCGCCTACCGGCGAACGCTGTTCGGTTCGCTGTCCAACGTGTGGCTGTTCGACCGCCGCTGCGTCAAGCCCGACAAGGCCAACGCCAGCGCACTGGCATTGCTGCCCAAGGGCAGCGCCCACCGGCTTGACCGCCTGTGGATGCTGGTGCGGGACACCTGCCCACTGCCGCTGCTCGACCACTGGCGCGAAACCGTGCTGGAGCTGCTACAGACCCGCGAGATGCTGGCCCGTCTTCCGTTCGCCCTCGGGTCGCTGGAAGGCCATCGGCTCGCCATCGACGTGCCGGCGCTGACCCTGGCGCTGGGCTCCCTGATCCGCAGTGACGTGCTCACCGCCTATCCGTATCCGGCCAAGATTTGGACGCCGGAAGCGGTAGCGGCTTGACCCGCCCGCGAGAGCACGCCAAGGCGTGCTTTCGCACTTCATCCCCGCCAACCAGGAGACTTCCATGGCCCTCATGTTCCCGCGGCTCGCCCGCAATTTCTCCAAGAACGGGTACTACCCGACCGACGAACCCACGCTCGAAAGAGCCCTCAACGCACTGATGCCCAGCGATGGCCCGATGTGCATCCTCGATCCCTGCGCCGGCGAAGGCGTGGCGATCGCCGAAGCCGCTCATGCTCTCGGGCGCGAGCAAGCCAAGGCGTTCGCCGTCGAGTTCGACGCGGAGCGGGCACGCCATGCCCGCGGCCTGGTCGATCATTGCCTGCACGCGGACCTGATGGACACGATGATCTCAAAGCAGTCGTTCGGGCTGCTCTGGCTCAACCCACCGTATGGCGATCTGTCCAAGGACGTCAACGGCAACATCGGCTATCAGGGCCAGGGCCGTGCCCGCTTCGAGAAGCTCTTCTATCAGCGCAGCCTCTCGCTATTGCAGTATGGCGGCGTGCTGGTCTTCATCGTCCCTGGCTACGTGCTCGACGCCGAGCTGGTCGGCTGGCTGACACGCCACTACACGGACCTACGCATCTACCGAGCGGTGGAAACGCAGTTCAAGCAGGTGGTGATCTTCGGCCGCAGGGTGCGCCAGCGCGAGCTGGCACCCGATGGTCTCAAGGCCGTGCGCAATCTGCTGCTGCAGATCGGGCTTGGTGAAGTCGAAGCCGAGGAACTGCCGAGCGAATGGCCGTTCCTGCCGTACATCGTCCCCGCCAGTCCGGCCGAGCCGGAGCATTTCTTCCGCGTGACGATGGAGCCAGAGCAGTTCGCCGATGAAGTCGGCCGGCTGCAAGGCCTCTGGCCGTCGCAGGACACGCACCTGGGGGCCGCGCAGCAGTCGCTGCGTCCACCGGCGCGTGCCTTGTCCCACTGGCATCTCGCCCTGGCTCTGGCCGCGGGCGCGATCTCGGGGGTTGTGCGCTCCAAGACCGGGCGCGTGCTCGTCGTCAAAGGTGACACCCACAAGGACAAGACGCTCCAGCGGGAATTCACCGAACGCGAAGACGGCTCCATCGCCGAGACCCGCATCCTCACCGACAAGTTCGTGCCCGTCATCCGCGCGTGGGACATGACGCCCGGCTCCGCCACGCGGGGCGAGGTGTTGACCATCCGCTGATCGCTTCTCTACCGCTGACGGTCACCGTCGGCTTCCTCCACCCACCGGGGTCCAGTCGCCCCGAGGGGGCGCCGTGGCCCCTTCATCTTCAAGGAGCCTTTCCATGGCAGCCCAAGCACTTCCCATCGGCCAAGCATCGAGCCGGCGCTTCTTCCCTGGCGAGACCGTCGTGACCTGTGGCGTTGACGCCCTGGTCCAGCAGGGCCGGCTCAACCCGGTGCCGTATCTGCACCGCCACCTCAATGGCGACTGGGGCGACCTCGACGACTACGACAAGCGGCAGAACGATGCCGCGCTGGAGTCCGGCGAGGACCGCCTTTTCTCTTCCTACCAGGTCGCACCCGGCCTGCAGCTTTGGATTATCACCGAATGGGATCGCAGCGTGACCACGCTGCTACTGCCCAGCGAGTACTGATCTCTCCCAGACGACGGCCGCCTGCCGTCTCTTCATCCCACCACGGGGCATGCCATCGCCCCGCGGGGGTGGTGCATGCCCCATTTTCTTTGGAGCATCACCATGTCCCTCGATCTCGAAACCACTGCCGCTGAAGCCGCGCCCGTACAGGGCGAACTGCTCGATGCGGAATCTTCCCCTCTGACCCTGAGCCTTCAGGATTTCGTCGGCGAGTTCGGCGACGAACTGCTCGACGCCCTCAACAGCGCGAACCCGCCGGTCTATAACGGCCAGCCGCAGGCGCACCGGCAACTCGTCGTCGCCAGCCTCAAGCGCAAGCTGTTTCCGGCCCAGGCCGAAGTCGTCCACGCCGCCGCCGAGCTGCTGATCGACCGTGGCGAACGCGCCGCGATCGTCAATGGCGAAATGGGCTGCGGCAAGACGACCGTCGGCATCGCCACGGCCGCCGTGCTCAACGCCGAAGGCTATCGCCGCACCCTGGTTCTTTCGCCGCCGCACCTTGTTTACAAGTGGCGGCGCGAGATCCAGGAGACGGTGGCAGGCGCCAAGGTGTGGGTGCTCAACGGGCCGGACACGCTCATCAAGCTCATCAAGCTGCGCGAGCAGTTGAATGTCCAGCCCACGGGCCAGGAGTTCTTCGTCTTGGGCCGGGTCAGGATGCGGATGGGGTTCCACTGGAAGCCCGTCTTCACCCAGCGGCGCACCCGTCACGGCAACGTGGCGGCGTGCCCGGACTGCGGCACGGTCATCACCGACCTCGACGGCGAGCCGGTCAATCCGGTCGCGCTCCAAGCCGAGGAATACCGCAGGAAGTGCAGCCATTGCGCCGCCCCCCTGTGGACGCTGATCCGCCCGCGCAGCCTGTCCGGCAGCGACCAGTCCTCGGCCGTGCTGAAAGCCCTCAAGCGCATCCCGACGATCGGGGAAGTCACCGCGCAGAAGCTGATGCAGAAGTTCGGCGAAGGCTTCCTCGCGTCGATGCTGGGCGACAACATCCATGAGTTCATCAACCTCATGGACGGCAACGGCGAACTGGTCTTCTCTGACCGCCAGGCGCATCGCATGGAAAGAGCGATGGCGAACATGGAGTTCGGCTTCGGCGAAGGCGGCTACCAGCCGTCCGAGTTCATCAAGCGCTACCTGCCTCAAGGCACGTTCGACCTGTGCATCGCGGACGAGGCCCACGAGTACAAGAACGGTGGCAGTGCCCAGGGCCAGGCCATGGGCGTGCTGGCGGCGAAGGCTCGCAAGACCTTGCTGCTGACAGGCACGCTGATGGGCGGCTACGGGGACGACCTGTTCTACCTGCTGTTCCGAGCCCTGCCTGGGCGGATGATCGAAGACGGCTACCGCCCGACCACGAGCGGCAGCATGACCTCGGCGGCCATGGCGTTCATGAGGGACCACGGGGTCCTCAAGGACATCTACTCCGAAAGCACCGGCACGGCGCACAAGACGGCCAGGGGCACCAAGGTATCGGTGCGCACGGTCAAGGCTCCCGGCTTCGGGCCGAAAGGGGTCTTGCGGTGCATCCTGCCGTTCACGATCTTCCTCAAGCTCAAGGACATCGGCGGCAACGTCCTGCCGCCGTATGACGAGGAGTTCCGTGAAGTCGCAATGGACACGGCGCAAGCCGCGGCCTACCGCGACCTGGCGGGTCGGCTGACCGCGGAGCTGAAACAGGCTCTGGCGCGACGCGATACGACGCTGCTGGGTGTGGTGCTCAACGTGCTGCTGGCCTGGCCGGACTGCTGCTTCCGGTCGGAAACCGTGGTGCATCCGCGCACGCGCAACACCTTGGCGTTCGTCCCGGCTCAGTTCAACGAGTTTGAGGTGACGCCGAAAGAGCGCGAGCTGATCGACATCTGCAAAGAAGAGAAGGCGCAGGGCCGCAAGGTCCTGGCCTACACGGTCTATACCGGCACGCGCGACACCACGTCGCGCTTGAAGGTGCTGCTGGAGCAGGAAGGTTTTCGGGTGGCGGTGCTGCGCGCAAGCGTGGACGCCAGCCGCCGCGAGGACTGGATCGCCGAGCAACTGGACCGTGGCATCGACGTGCTCATCACCAACCCCGAGCTGGTCAAGACGGGCTTGGACCTGTTGGACTTCCCGACGATCGTTTTCATGCAGTCGGGCTACAACGTGTACTCGCTCCAGCAGGCGGCACGCCGCTCCTGGCGCATCGGACAGAAACAGCCGGTGCGCGTGATCTACCTCGGCTACGCCGGTTCCTCGCAGATGACCTGCCTGGAGCTGATGGCCAAGAAGATCATGGTCTCGCAGTCCACCTCGGGCGACGTGCCCGAATCGGGCCTGGATGTGCTCAACCAGGACGGTGATTCCGTCGAGGTCGCGCTGGCCCGGCAACTGGTCGCCGCCTGATCCCCACGCCAACGCCGGCCTCGCGCCGCCGGCTTTCCATTGTTCCCACCTTGCAGCCACGCCCACGGTCTCCGTGGACGTGGCTGCGCATTTTTCATTCCAAGGAGATTTCCATGAACACCCATACCCAATCCACGCCCGAAAACGTGAAGGCCCGCCTGACGCTGGACGTGACCTGTTTGCTCAACGGCGAGGCCGCGTCGGAAATACTGGCACGGCTGCAACGCATGTGGGTCCGCGCCATCGGCGAGAGGTTGCTAATCGATGAGACCGCCGCGAAGGTGGATGTTTGGTCGATCGAGGTGACCGAGTTGCCCTCGGCGACTAACAGCGATGCGCTCGAAGCCGAGATCGCCGCCTTCATGCAGCAACGCATCGGGGACGGCAACCTCTGTGCAGAGGACATTCCCTTGCGCCTGGCGAGCTATGGCCTGATGGCCCCCGAGGATTTCATCGACGAAATGCGCGAGCGCATGGGCATGGAAGACGACGCCCCCACGGGCCGAGCCGTCATCCCCTCGACCGAACCTGCCGACGGCGGTGAGATCGAGATGCAAGTCGCGGTCGTCTGCATCGGTGCCTCCGGTAGCCCCAACGTGCCGGTCTTCAAGGTCAGGATCACCCAGGAGGAATACGACCTGGGTATCCACTACGACAAGGCCAGGGACCTGGCCGAAGAGGCCCGGTACGAAGGGCCGTTCATCTGCTTCGACGCCGCCGAATATGGCCCCATCCTGTCGGCCGCCCGCGAACTTGGCCTCGTTCCGCAGGTCGTCGTGGTCGATATGACCGACGGCCAGATCCACTCCATCCGCTGCGACAGCGGCGAGATCAAGGTCATCTGCTACGACACCAGCGACACTGACGAGTATTCGGCGGCGGTGGCGAACCGGCCGCTCGGCGAGAACGGGCAGTTCGTGCGCTGCTGGTCGCACACCCAACTGGCACGGGTCGATCCCGGCCTGAAGCTGGCTCGGGATTGATCGGGCGAAGCCCGATGCGTTTTCACAGGCCCCTTCGGGGGCCTTTTCCTTTGGAGGGAGGCTGCCGGGAAATCGGGCGCTGCCTGGTTCGCATTGTTTGCTGCCGCTCGTGGCCCGAGCGGCGATGGTGAGGGCTCGATGTTTCAGGACGACGCGCCATGTGCCCCTCTCCACCTTGGTTTCACCATCCCGAACGCCGTCTGCTGGCGGGTTTTCTCGGCCTGCTTTGGTCGGTGCTGGCTGGCGGCTGCGCGACGACGAGCGCGCCGGTCGCGCCCGACACCATCGAGGAAGTCTCGGCCGCACCCGTACCCGAGGCGCCCGAATACATCCCCGTTGTGCGCTACGGCCGCTACACCCTCGTGGAACTGGCACCGACAGCAGCGCAGCGCGACCTGCTGTTGCAGACCATCGACGTGTCGATGCCCGAGGATGCACGCGCTACGGTCGGCGACGGGCTACGGCATGTGCTCAAGCGCAGCGGTTACGGCTTGTGCCAGACGACGCACGCGGTGATCGAGCTGTACGCACTGCCGCTGCCGGCGGCCCACCTGCACCTCGGCCCCATGACCCTGCGGGATGCGCTGCTCACCCTGGCTGGTTCGGCCTGGGAACTGCACGCGGATGACCGCGCGCGGCAAATCTGCTTCGAGCGGCCCGGCGACAGCATGACCGCCGACAACGTACCCGCGCCGCCTGCCACCGAGGCGGTGCAGACGTTCCCGCTGGCGCCCGCGGCATCGGGAGGCCAGCCATGAACGCCCCGCAGCCCGCCCATCGTTCAACGGCCGCCGTGGTGGTGCAGAGCCTGATGTGGCTCTGGCTGATCGGCCTCAGTGTCCTCGTTGCCCTCGGCTACCAGACGATGAACGACCAGGCCGACCAGGAGCGCCTCGATTCCCGCCTGCAACGCCTCGAAGCGCAGGCAACAGGCCTGGCCGAGACCGTCGAGGCCATCCAGCAGCGTCCAGCCGTCGCCACGGCGGCAGACCTCAAAGACACCCGCCAAATCCTGGAAGCACGCGCGGCCCAGGTCGAGAAATCGCTGAGCGCCTATGCCTCCGCCGACGACCTTCAGGCACTGCGCGCCGAAGTCGAGCAAATCAAGGCGCGGCAGACCGCTGCGCGCGCCGCTGCACCCGCCCAGCCGCGCACCAGGAACAAGCCCACCGCCAAGCCCGAACCGACGCCGCTCCCGTTCCGCATCGTCGGTGCCGAACTGCGTGCCGGCGAGCGCAGCGTGTCCGTCGCGCCGAGCAATGGCGACTTCACGCCCGACCAGCTTCAGGTGCTGCTACCCGGCGATGCGGTCGGCCCGTGGCGCTTGCAGGCCGTCGAGGGCAGCACTGCGGTGTTCCAGGCCGGCGACCAGACCCGCCACGTGGCGATCCCCTGAACGGAGCACACCACATGAAGCCGTCGATCATCCTTTCCGCGCTTCTGCTGGCGTCCACCCAGTTGCCCGCGTGGGCGCAGCAATCCGCCACGGCTCCCGCCCGCAATGCGCAGAGTCAGGAACGCCCGCTGGTCGCCCGCATTCTGGACGACCGGGTGGCGAGCGACTGGGGCCTTCAACCTCAGGAGTGGGCGCGCTATCGCGAACTGATGGACGGTCCACTGGGCATCTATTCGCCCAACCTGGACCCGCTGTCGGCCCTGGGCATCGAGGCGCGTACCGAAGAGGAACGGCGACGCTACGCCGAGCTGCAGGTGCAGGTCGAAGCGCGCCGCGTGGAGAAACTGCTCGCTTATCAGCGGGCCTATGACGAGGCCTGGCAGCGCCTGAACCCCGGGATGCAGCGGGTGAACCTGCCGGACGACAAGCCGGTCGCCGGGGCCACGCGCGGCTCCGGCCGCACGGCAGTGTTCGTGAAAGATAACTGCGTGGCCTGCGGCCAGCTCGTGCAGCGCCTGCAATCCTCGGGCGCCGAATTCGACCTGTACATGGTCGGCAGCCGCCAGGACGACGCGCGCATCCGCGATTGGGCCAAGCGCGCGAACGTCGATCCGGCGCGCGTGCGCAGCGGCAGCATCACGCTCAACCACGACGGCGGCCGCTGGTTGACCTTGGGGGTACCCGGCGACCTGCCGGCGGTCGTGCGCGAGGTGAACGGCCAATGGCAGCGCCAGCCATAGCCGCCCCCCTGCGCACACTGGTGCTCGCCGCTGGCCTATGCGCCTGCGTCGCCCAAGCCCAGGAGGTTCCGCCACCGGCCTACCAGCTCGCCGCGCAGCGCGCAGGCATCCCCTCGACGGTGCTCTACGCCGTGGCCTTGCAGGAGAGTGGCATCCGCCGTAACGGACGCATCGTCCCGTGGCCGTGGTCCCTCAACGTCGCCGGCCAATCACGCCGCTATGCGACCCGCGCCGATGCCTGCGCGGGTTTGCAGCAGGCGATGCGCTCCACGCCGCACACGCGCATCGACGCGGGCCTGGGCCAGATCAACCTCGGCTACCACCAGCAGCGCTACGCCAGCGCCTGCGACCTGCTCGACCCGTACCGGAATCTCGCCATCGCTGCCGAGATCCTGCGCGAGCAACACGCCCCCGGCGAGGACTGGTTGCTGGCGATGGGCCGCTACCACCGCCCCGCGGGTGGCGAGCCCGCCGCCCGCTACCGGCGCAGCGTGTCGCGCCACCTCGCCCGGGTGCAGGGCGCACGCCCAACCGCCGCGGTTCTCGCCGCACGCAAGGAGACATCCCCATGACGACATCCCATCTGGCCTTGCGTGGCCTGCTCGTACTGCTGGCGGGTCTGCCGCTGGCCTCGCTTGCCGGCGAGCCGCTGATCGTGGTCGAAGACCGCGGCGGCGCGTCGGCGCTGCCGTACTACGAAGCCCTGAACCTCCAGCCGCGCACCAACGCACCGGCCCGGCCGCCGATCCCGACGCCCCAGGTTCCCGCCACGCCGGCGGACGAGGCCGCGATGCTGCCGGTGCGCAGCGCCAAGCTCACCCCCGGCACCGTCCCGCGGCGTGTCATCGAGGCTCCGGGTCTGCGGCCTTTCGTTGTCGTCGGCGACGACGAGGCATCTCGGGCCTGGCTGCGCAGCCAGGCAGCCGCGCTGCGCGAGCGCGGCGCGGTCGGTCTGGTGGTCAACGTCGAGACCGTGCAGGGCCTGGCGCGGCTGCGCACCCTGGTGCCCGGCGTACCCCTCGCGCCCATGTCCGGCGACGACCTGGCCGAGCGCCTGGGCCTGCGGCACTACCCGGTGCTGATCACAGCCACCGGCATCGAGCAATGAAGCCATGTCGGGGAAACAGCCGGTCGAGGTACTGCTTCGCCCAGCGGTGGAGCTATACACCGTTGCCGCATGCGCGGGCGCCGCGTTTCTGTCCCTGGTGGCCCCATGGTCGCTCGCGCTGAGCCCGTCCATGGGCGTCGGCAGCGCGCTGGCGTTCGGCGCCTACGGTGCCATCCGCTACCGCGATGCCCGCGTCATCCTGCGCTACCGGCGCAACATCCGCCGCCTGCCGCGCTACGTGATGACCAGCAAGGACGTGCCGGTCAGCCAGCAGCGGCTGTTCGTGGGGCGCGGGTTCCTGTGGGAGCAGAAGCACACCCATAGGCTCATGCAAACGTACCGGCCGGAGTTCCGCCGCTACGTCGAGCCCACACCAGCCTACCGGCTGGCGCGACGGCTGGAAGAACGGCTGGAGTACGCGCCGTTCCCGCTGTCCCGGCTGTCGAAACTCACCGGCTGGGACGTACCTTTCAACCCGGTGCGGCCGTTGCCGCCTGTGGGCGGCCTGCCGCGCCTGCACGGCATCGAACCCGAGGAGATGGACGTCAGCCTGCCGCTGGGCGAGCGCGTCGGCCACTCGCTGGTGCTGGGCACG
Organism: Comamonas denitrificans; assembly: GCF_017368815.1. Taxonomy (GTDB): domain Bacteria; phylum Pseudomonadota; class Gammaproteobacteria; order Burkholderiales; family Burkholderiaceae_C; genus Comamonas; species Comamonas denitrificans. The sequence goes on from NZ_JAFNME010000020.1 coordinate 55,710, forward strand.
ACGCGCGTCGGCAAGACCCGGCTGGCCGAACTATTCGTGACCCAGGACATCCGGCGCGTGAACGCCGCGGGCGAGCACGAGGTGGTGATCGTCATTGACCCCAAGGGCGATGCCGATCTCCTGAAGCGGATGTACGTCGAGGCTAAGCGCGCCGGCCGCGAAGGCGAGTTCTACGTCTTCCACCTGGGATGGCCGGACATCTCCGCGCGCTACAACGCCGTGGGGCGATTCGGGCGTATATCGGAAGTCGCCACCCGCGTTGCGGGGCAGCTTTCCGGTGAAGGCAACTCGGCCGCCTTCCGAGAGTTTGCGTGGCGGTTCGTCAACATCATTGCCCGCGCCCTGGTGGAGCTGGGACAGCGGCCCGACTACATGCTGATCCAACGGCACGTCATCAACATCGACGCGCTGTTCATCGAGTACGCCCAGCATTACTTCGCCAAGACCGAGCCCAGGGCCTGGGAGGTGATCGTCCAGATCGAGGCCAAGCTCAACGAGAAGAACATCCCGCGCAACATGATCGGGCGCGAGAAGCGCGTGGTGGCGCTGGAGCAGTACCTCTCGCAGGCGCGCAACTACGACCCGGTGCTGGATGGCCTGCGCTCGGCGGTTCGCTACGACAAGACGTACTTCGACAAGATCGTCGCATCGCTGCTGCCGCTGCTGGAGAAGCTCACTAGCGGCAAGATCGCGCAGCTCCTGGCCCCGAACTACTCCGACCTGGCCGACCCGCGCCCGATCTTCGACTGGATGCAGATCATCCGTAAGAGGGCCATCGTCTATGTGGGCCTGGATGCGCTCTCCGACGCCGAGGTCGCCACCGCGGTCGGCAACTCGATGTTCAGCGATCTCGTGTCGGTCGCCGGGCATATCTACAAGCATGGGATCGACGATGGCCTGCCGGGCGCATCGGCCGGTGCGCGCGTGCCGATCAACGTCCATGCCGACGAGTTCAACGAATTGATGGGCGACGAGTTCATCCCGCTGATCAACAAGGGCGGCGGTGCCGGCCTGCAAGTCACTGCGTACACGCAGACCCTGTCGGACATCGAGGCCCGCATCGGCAACCGCGCGAAGGCAGGCCAGGTGATCGGGAATTTCAACAACCTGTTCATGCTGCGCGTGCGCGAGACCGCGACCGCCGAACTGCTGACCCGGCAATTGCCGAAGGTCGAGGTCTATACGACCACCATCGTCAGCGGCGCGACCGACAGCTCGGACATTCGCGGGGCGACGGATTTCACGTCGAACACTCAGGACCGCATCAGCATGTCCAGCGTGCCGATGATCGAGCCGTCGCACGTCGTCGGCCTGCCGAAAGGCCAGTGCTTCGCGTTGCTGCAGGGCGGCCAGCTTTGGAAAGTGCGCATGCCGCTGCCGGCGCCGGACCCGGACGAAGTGATGCCGGCAGACTTGCAGCAACTGGCCGGGTACATGCGCCAGAGCTACAGCGAAGCGACGCAGTGGTGGGAGTTCACCAGTTCCCCCGCCTTGCAGGACACGGGCCTGCCCGACGACCTGCTGGATGACGCCGCTGCGGCCGAACCTCCCGCGGTGGCCATTGCCACCGACGAGGACACCGGCAACAAGGCCTCGCCATGAAGGACGCCGCCTCGACTGCACAACGGGAGCAGAACCAGCGCCAGGGCCTGATCGTCGGCACCATCACCTTGCCGTTCCGGCTGCTCGGGGTGCTGATCGGCTCGCTGCTGTTCTCGATCGTCGTGGAGTGCGTCGGCATGCACCTGTTCTGGAAGGACCAGGGCTGGCGGCACTCGCAGCAGATGTTGCAGTACGAACTGGGGCACCTGTCCAGCCACTTCACGCGCAGCGTCGTCGTGCAGGAGCCGGGGCGCACCGCGCACGAACTGGTGGATACCGGCTACGAATGGGTATTCGTTCGCTCCGGGCTGCTGGAGCGCATGAGCCAGACCGCCGAGCGCGCCCGCGCGCCGAGCCACGGGAGGATCCAGGACGGGGGGCGCAACTTTCGCTACTACATCAGCCAGGTCTATGTCTGGACCGAGAACTACCTGATTGCCGCGGCCTTCACCACCCTCACGTTTCTGGTGCGCCTGCTGGTTCTGGTGCTCACGTTGCCGCTGATCTGCACCGCGGCGTTCGTCGGCCTGATCGACGGTCTTGTGCGGCGGGACGTGCGCCGGTTCGGCGCAGGCCGGGAATCCGGCTTCATCTACCACCGCGCGAAGGCGAGCCTGATGCCGCTGGCCGTGCTGCCGTGGGTCACGTACCTGGCCTTGCCGATCTCTGTGCATCCACTGCTGATCCTGCTGCCCAGCGCAGCCTTGCTGGGACTGGCCGTGAGCCTGACTGCGGGCAGCTTCAAAAAATACTTGTGATGACAGAGAAACCAGATCATTAGGCAACTCATTCAGTATTTCTTATTTATTGAATTTGCTGACCAAGGATTTTCTCGCGATACATATTGGCCAAATGGCGCGCCCTCATGCTCCACTGCTCTGTAATCTTTGGGAAATCTGTTGCGCCGCGCCCATCCATTCCTTGCAATGTAACGTAGCCCTGCCCATCCTGTCCGCGTACAAAAGCTATGTAGTTATATATTGAATCTCGAAATTCAGTGAGAGCATAAAAGAAGGCATCGCCAGCCGGAAGCGCACGAGATAAGTCAATGCGACCTTGGGCATATAAAAAATCATTGACACCCTTCATTCCCCATCCTACCCGATCCAACTCAATGTAAAGATTGTCCACGGCGTCATAATGCACAGATGGAATGTAACCACATGAAAAGTCCCATGTTTCGAGCCAGTCGAGAAAGTCAGACCTGAAATATGAAGGAACAATATTTTGAAGTGTGGCTATGGAATCCGCCATCTGCTGAGGCGTTAATGCGCTCCTGGCAACTTGAAATGCTGATGGGAAAATTCTCTTACAGACATCTTGTGGGATAAAACTAATATCAGAAATTTCACCCCAATAGACCACGTGAACCGGAAAAATCGATCCATCCAGCCTTTTGTGTTGAGTGCCATGGAACTGATGATGATTTATGCTGGTATGGCGATTTGCCGTTGTGAAAATCACATAACAACCAATCGGCTCAGGGAAGGAATCGGTCTTACTCAACTCAGCCGTAACGTCTGTAGAGTTTAGTTGATTAACAAATTTTGCCTGCCCAAACACTGAGTAGCTGTCGCATCCCGGACGATTGCATAGATAAAAATCGCTATCCGCTGTTTATGGCGCGATCCGTGCTGCGGGAGTTGATAGAGTCCCTGCCATCAACCAGGAGCCTGTAATGCAAATCTCTCTGC